>JAFAWY010000021.1 GCA_019241525.1 Pseudonocardiales bacterium | reverse complement strand
CTCCCCGGTGACTTCCCCCTTCGGTTCCCCCGCCTGTCATCACCTCCGGCGAGGTGAGGTGATGAAGTGAGGGGGAAACAACCCTCTACAGCGCTGTTTTCACTACTCATCGCGCTGCGATCGTGGGGAGAACCTCTCCGCGCAGGGAGCGGGGTGTGATCGGTGTGTTTTCCATTCGAGGTGGATTCCGGTGGGGTCGAAATAGGAGCCGTTGGGGCGTCTGCCCTTGCCGGTAGGCAGCACGGTGACAGTGAGCAGGGTGGCGAGCACGGCACGGCGCCGGCCCACGTCGAGCCCGCCGGAGCGGTCCGGGGTGGTTCCGTACCAGATTTCTGCGATGTTGGGTTGCCCGGCGAGTCCGGCGAGCGGGTTGACTGCTGCGGCGGCGGTCAATGTGTCTTCGATCTCGGTGAGCCGGGCGCGGAGTTTGCCGGTGCCGGTGCGGAGTTGGGCCAGGGTGATCACGCCTTCGGCGAAGGCGGCGGAGAAGTCGGTGAGGCGTTGGCCGATGGCGGCGGCTTCGGTGTGCAGCGCGGTGGTGTCCAGCTTGGAATCGGTCGGGGTGGTGAGCAGGGTGGTGGCGTCGGGTTGTTGCAGGCGGGCCACGATGATCCGCTCGACGTAGTCGTCGAGCGGTGGCGCGGCGCGGGTGACGTGCCCGCCGCTGTGGCCGGTGTTCTCCTGGGCCTTGCACCGGTAGGTGGGGTGCTGGTGGTTCCCCGTTCGGGAGACTCGCAGCGCGGGCTGGCCGCAGGCGCCGCACACGTACAGTCCGCTGCCTAGCCATTTGATCCGGTTGCCGAGGGTGGTGCGTCGCTGGGGGTTGCTGAGGATGGACACCACCGCGCGCCAGGTGGCTTCGGGCACGATGGCGGGCCAGGTGGCGGGGAAGGTCTCAGCGCCGTAGGTGGTGAGACCGGCGTTGCGGGGCCGGCGCAGCATGTCCCGGGCCGCCTGAGTGGTCCATTCCTTGTCCCAGGCGGTGCGATGTCCCGTGTTGTTGAGGTCGCGTACGACGCTGCGCAGGCTGGTCCCGGCCACAATGGCCTCGCTGGCCTGGGCGATAGCGGTGGCTTCGGCGGGGCGGATGGTGGTGCCATCCGGCTCGAACCCGAAGGGTCGGCACCCCCCTTGCCAGCGGCCCTGCTCGGCGGCTTGGCGCCGGGCGGCGCGGACCCGTTCGCCCTTGTGCTCGCTCTCAAACCGCGCCCATGCGCACAGCGTGCGGACCACCGCCCGGCCGGAGGGCGTCGCCAGATCCAGCGGACCGGCCTTCACCGAGTGCGTCACCACCCCCCGCCGCTCAGCAAGGTCAATATAGGTCTCCAGCTCTTTGGGGCTGTGATGCAGCCGGTCGGTATGCCACGCGGTGATCACCCGGGCCCGGCCCGCGTCCAAATCGGCGAGCATCGCCAGGTAGTCCGGCCGGGGCTTACCGGTGAAGGCAGAGAGGTCGTTATCGGCGTACACGCCCGCCAGGCGTAGGCCGAGCTGGTCGAACAGCACGCATTGATCTTCTAGCTGGCGTTCCACGCCCAGCCCGGCGCCCTCCCGGTCCTCGGAGATCCGCGCGTATATCACCCCCGGCGACCCGCTCGCTTCCGTTAACCGGCGCAGGCGCGTCAGCAACCCGGCGGGAAGGTCCAGGGCTGGCAGTCGAAGATGGCTCATAGATTAAGTGTGTTACATTGACAGATTCGTGAAGGCCTCCTTGCTGACCCACTTCGCCGCCGGGAAGCGGCACGTTTACTTCACGGGGACTCGGCAGGACAGTGAGCGCCGGCAGGTCGACCGTTACGCCATGTCGCTGCGAGAACAGCTCGGCGAGGATGTCGCAGACCTCATCGGTGGCGGCTTTCTAGATTGGGAAGCGGCGCTTCGCTTCACCTGCGCGGACATGAAGTGAGACGGCGGTTGACGGTGCCCGACTACTCGGGTTAACTAGTAATCGAACACATGTTCGATACATGCGCTGCCTTCCCCGCGGCGGATCTGGATGCGGCGGCTTGACGCCGCATCCACTCGTTGGGAGGCCGCGGAATGGTGAGTGCGGGCGTCGCGTCGGTGCTGCAACGGGTACCGGTGGTACCCGCCTCGACGCTGGGGAAGCGGCTCGACGCCCCCGGTGGTCGGCCGCCGTTTCCGGTGGTTGAACCGCTCGCGCCGCTGCTGCCTGGCGGTGGACTGCGCCGAGGGTCGGTCATCGCGGTGCACGGCTCGATGGCGTTACTGCTGGCGCTGCTGTCCGCGGCCACGGCGCAGGGGGCCTGGGCCGCGGTGATCGGTGTCGGCGACCTCGGGATAGTGGCCGCAGCCGAAGCGGGGGTGGTGGTGCAGCGGCTGGCTCTGGTCCCTCGACCTGGGTCGGATCCGGCACCGGTGGCCGCGGCCTTGCTTGACGGGGTGGGTCTGGTGGCGCTGGCCGGCGCGGACCGGATGTCCCCCGGCGCTCGGCGATCCCTGGCTGCTAGGGCCTGGCAGCGTGGGTCGGTACTGCTCCCGCTCGGTCGATGGCCGGGCGCGGAAGTCGCGCTGGACTGCCGTGCCGAGACCTGGTATGGCGCCGAGGCCGGATATGGGCGGCTGCGCAGCCGCGAGGTTGTGGTGCACGCAATGGGCCGCGGTGCGGCGGCCCGGCTTCGCACCGCTCGCTTGCTGCTGCCCGGTCCCGGCGGCCCGGTGGCGGAGGTGCTCGCGGACCTGGCCCCGTCGAGTAGAGCGGTGAGTTGATGGCGCCGGTCCGGGTGGTGGTGGTCTGGTGCCCGGACTGGCCTGCGGTGGCTGGTGCGGCCGCTGAGGGCTTGGTTGCGCAGACACTGGTAGCGGTGGTGGCCGCTAACCGGGTGGTAGCCTGCTCGGCGGCTGCTCGGGCACAGGGGGTGCGCCGTGGGCAACGCCGCCGTGAGGCGCAGGGCCGCTGCCCGGAGCTGGTCGTGCTCGCCGACGATCCGGAACGGGACGCCCGGGTATTCGAGCCGGTGGTTGCCGCGGTTGAGACTCTGGCGCCCGGCGTGGAGGTGGTGCATCCCGGACTGGTCGCGGTGCCGGCCCGGGGCCCAACCCAGTACTTCGGTAGCGAACCCACGGTGGCCGAGCGGATCGTCGATGTGGTCGCTGCGCAGGCCGGGGTGGAATGCCAGGTCGGCATCGCCGACGGTCTGTTCGCCGCGACCCTGGCCGCGCATCGTGGCCTTCTGGTGCCACCGGATAGTTCGGCCGGCTTTCTCGCCATGCTGAGCATCGCCGAGCTGCACCAGCCCGCCGTCACCGGGGTTGGCCGGACTGCAGCTGATCGGGCCGCACTGGTGAATCTGCTGCACCGGCTAGGGCTGCGCACCCTCGGCGCGTTCGCCGCCCTGCCTGTCGACGACGTCGCCTCCCGGTTCGGCCTCGACGGGGTGCGGGCGCACCGGCTTGCCCGGGGGCTCGACGAGCGCCCGCTGGCTCGCCGCGACCCGCCGGTCGATCTCACCGTCACCCGCCGGTTCGACCCGTCGCTGGAACGGGTTGATGCGGCGGCATTCGCCTCCCGGGAACCTGCGGGGCAACTGCACACCGCACTGGCCTCCCGCGGTCTGGCCTGTGTCCGGCTCGGGATCAGCGCCTGCACCGAGGCGGGCGAGGAGCTGCACCGGGTGTGGCGCTGTGCCGGGCCGTTGACCGCATCCGGCATCGCCGATCGGGTGCGCTGGCAGCTGGACGGCTGGCTCACTTCCCGTGGATCACACCCCAGCGCGGGCATCACGCTGCTCCAGTTGATCCCGGAGGAGGTGATCGGCGGCCAGGCCCTGCAGCGTGGGCTGTGGGGGGAGTCGGGGGAAGATGACGAGCGGGCCGGCCGGGCCCTGGTCCGGGTGCAGGGGATGCTAGGGCCCGAGGCAGTCCTCATCGGAGTGCTCGGCGGTGGCCGGGGGCCCACCGACCGGGTGCGCCTGGTGCCCTGGGGAGACGACCCGATTCCGGCGCACGATGCGGACCCTCCCTGGCCGGGCCGGCTGCCTGCCCCTTCCCCGCCCCGGGTGCCCGCCCGTACGCTGCCTGCCGAGGTGTTTGACGATGCCGGACGCGCCGTCAAGGTAAGCGGGCGCGGAAGGCTCACCGGTGTCCCGTACCGGATCGCGGTGGACGGGAACCCGCCGCGTCGGGTGTTGACTTGGGCCGGGCCCTGGCCGCTCGAGGAGCGCTGGTGGGAGCCCGGTGGAGGGCGGCGCTGCGCGCGACTGCAGGCGGTACTCGACGCCGAACCCGCCGGGCGTGCCGCCGAACCCCTCGCGGTGCTGCTGGCCTGCGAGACCGGCCGCTGGTGGGTTGAAGGGATCTATGAGTGACGGTGGTGGACGGTGGCCTGTTCTGTCGTCTCCTCCAGGGCACCGTCTCCTCTAGGGCACCGACCTGGGTACGGCCGGCGTTGTTGATGAGCACGTCGAGTCAGGGCCTCGACCTGATCCGGGTGCGTGGCGATCAGCTCATTCAGGGCCTGCGGGCGTCGGGCAGTGGCGACCACGGGTGTCGCCGTCGGCGAGTGCCGCGGTGGCGATGGCACATCGGCGATGACTTCGTCGAACAAGCGCCTCACCGGAGCGTGCGTGTAGGCAATAGGCTCCGATGATGTCATCTCTCTACGAGCTGCACTCTCACCGCTCGCTGGAGTCGCCGGTGCTGCTCCTCGCGACGGAGAGCTGGGTCGACGCGGGGCTGGGAGCCCAAGCGGCCATCGCTCATATTCTCGACACGATCCCGACTGAGGTGCTGGCCACATTCAGTTCGGACGAGCTCATCGATTTCCGGTCTCGTCGTCCGATCGTACGAATCTCCGACGGCGTCGTCGATCATTTGAGCTGGCCCGAGATCCAGCTGCGGGCCGGTCAAGACGCCGCAGGGAGCAGTGTGTTGGTCTTGATGGGACCCGAACCCAACATGGCGTGGCATGCCTTTGTCCGGGCCGTCGTGGGCCTAGCCACGCAACTGGGAGTGCGACTAGTGGTCGGTCTTGGCGCCTACGCCGCTCCTGTTCCACACACCCGCCCGATCAGTCTGATGGCGATCGCTACCGCGGCTGAGCTGGCGGCGCAGGTGGGCGTGGTCGCTGGCACCGCCGAGATGCCAGCCGGGATCCAGACGGCGCTGCAGGAAGGTTTCGCCGCCGCGGGTATCCCCGCCATCGGGGTGTGGGCGCGGGTGCCCCACTACTTGGCAGCCATCCCTTACCCGGCGGCCTCCGCCGCACTCGTCGATGCGCTGGCAGCCGTCGCCGGGCTGAAGCTCGACGCTGGGGAGTTGCATGCCGCAGCTGACAGTGTGTTGCACCAAATCGACGAAATTGTTGCCAACAGTGCGGAATACCGGGATCTCGTGAGTGGTCTCGAGGCCGCGTTCGACGGTGAGGCGGCCGCACCGCCCGACTTCTCGGGTCTTCCATCAGGCGACGAGCTCGCCGCTGAGCTTGAGCGCTTCCTGCGCGGCGAGCAGGGAGAGCAGTAAGGAGGCCCGGGTAAGTCGCGCCCCTCGCCAGCCCTGGCGAGTGCAGGACCGCACCGATGCTCGGGTCGCCGTCTGCAAGGAACTGCCATCAACGTGATCGCGTTCACCGCACAGTTGAGATCTTCCTTGCGATGGTCTGGTCGTCGGTGCCGTGCCTGCTTCCAGCCCTGACTTGCCCCCTGCACGGGACAACCTGCTATCATCGAACATGTGTTCGAATTACCACGGCCGCACCACCTACATCCACTCGAGCCTGATCCGCCACCATTCTGATGGGGGAGCGATGAGTTGGAACAACCCGCCAGTGCGGTGGACGGACCTGGAGTGGGCACTGTCCGGGCGACCCGCCGGGTCCAGGACACGGCATCGCGACGAGGAACACCCAGGGGACGGCGGGGACAGCCCGGCGTGGACACGCCACCGGCACCGGTACGAGCCGCCGCTAACGTCGGTCCAGTTCCCGGAGACCCAGTTCCCGGAGACCCAGCCGCGCACTCCCTACGCCGAGCTGCACTGCCACTCCAACTTCAGCTTCCTGGACGGGGCCAGTCACCCTGAGGAATTGGTCGAAGAGGCGGCTCGGCTGGAGTTGGACGCGATCGCGATCACCGACCACGACGGGATGTACGGAGTGGTGCGCTTTGCCGAGGCGGCCCGCGAGCTGGGCGTCAAGACCGTATTCGGGGCGGAGCTCACTCTCGGCCTCACCGCACCACAGAACGGGATACCTGACCCAGAGGGTGAGCACCTGCTCGTGCTGGCCCGCGAGCCCGAGGGTTACCGCAGGTTGTCCCGGGTGATCAGTGATGCGCAGATCGCCGGGAAACAGAAGGGCAGACCGGTCTACGACCTTGACGCGGTAGCCGCCGCCGCAGGCGGGCACTGGGTGGTGCTCACCGGTTGCCGCAAGGCAGCGGTGCGCCGGGCGCTGGAGCGCGAAGGTCCGGCCGCTGCGGCCACGCAGCTACGCCGTCTGACCGAGTTGTTCGGCGTGGATCACGTCATCGTCGAGCTCACTGCCAACGGCTTGGCGGACGACACTGAGCGCAACGACGAGCTCGCCGCCCTGGCCGCAGCGTACGGGCTGGATATCGTTGCCACCACCGCCGCGCACTATGCCACCCCGTCCCGGCACCGGCTGGCCACCGCGCTGGCCGCGGTCCGGGCCCGGCGCAGTCTGGACGAGATGGCTGGCTGGCTGCCGGCCGCGGCAACGGCGCACCTACGTTCTGGTGCCGAGATGGCCGACCGGTTCGCCCGCTGGCCTGGAGCGGTCGAGCGGGCCGCCGCGCTGGGTCGGGAGTGCTCCTTCGATCTGCGCCTGGTGGCGCCGGACCTGCCGCCGTTCGCCGTCCCCGGCGGTCACACCGAGGCCAGCCTGCTGCGCGAACTTACCTGGCTCGGCGCGGCCACCCGCTATGGCAGCTACGACGAGCGTCCCGGTGCCTACCACCAGATCGAGCATGAGCTGGCTGTCATCGAGAAGAAGAACTTCCCCGGCTACTTCCTCATCGTCCACGACATCGTGGCGTTCTGCCGGCGGGCCGGCATCTTCTGCCAGGGTCGCGGCTCGGCGGCCAATTCCGCGGTCTGCTACGCGCTGGCATCACCAGCGTCGACGCGGTGGCGATGGACCTGCTTTTCGAACGGTTCCTCGCCCCCGATCGGGACGGCTATCCCGACATCGACCTCGACATCGAATCCGACCGGCGCGAGGAGGCCATCCAGTACGTCTACAGCAAGTACGGCCGGGACCGCGCTGCCCAGGTCGCCAACGTGATCACCTACCGGGCCCGCTCGGCGGTGCGGGATGTGGCCAAGGCGCTGGGCTACTCCGCAGGCACCCAGGATGCGTGGAGCAAGCAGATCGACCGGTGGGGGCCGCTGGGTCAGGCCAAGGCCGAGACCGGTGTTAATGGTTCGACCCTGCAAGCAGGTCTCACTGTTAATGGTTCGACCCTGCAAGCAGGTCTCACTATTCCCGAGCCGGTACTGGTGCTGGCCGGCCAGCTGGAGGGATTTCCCCGGCATCTGGGCATCCACTCCGGTGGCATGGTGATCTGTTCCCGCCCGGTGGCCGAGGTCTGCCCGGTGGAGTGGGCGCGGATGGAGCACCGATCGGTGGTGCAGTGGGACAAAGATGACTGCGCTGCCGCCGGTCTGGTCAAGTTCGACCTGCTGGGGCTCGGGATGCTCTCGGCGCTGCACTACGCGGTCGATCTGGTGGCCCGGCACTACCGGCACCGGGTGCAGCTGTCCGATCTCCAGCCCACCGACCCGGCTGTCTACGCGATGCTGGCTCGGGCGGATTCGGTCGGGGTGTTCCAGGTGGAATCCCGCGCGCAGATGGCCACCTTGCCCCGGCTCAAGCCGCGCTGCTTCTACGACCTGGTGGTCGAGGTCGCGCTGATCCGTCCCGGCCCTATCCAGGGTGACTCGGTGCACCCCTACATCCGGCGCCGCAACGGCCAGGAGGCCTGGGATTATGACCACCCGCTGCTGGCCAAAGCGCTGCGCAAGACGCTGGGTGTGCCGCTGTTCCAGGAGCAGCTGATGCAGATGGCCATCGACGTCGCCGGTTTCTCTGCCGCCGAGGCCGACGAGCTGCGCCGTGCGATGGGCGCCAAGCGATCCACCGAGCGGATGGAACGACTGCGCGGGCGGCTGTTCGACGGGATGGCCCGCCAAGGGATCACCGGTGAACTCGCCGAGAAGATTTATCGCAAGCTGCTGGCCTTCGCCAACTTCGGCTTTCCGGAAAGCCACTCGATCAGCTTCGCCTCGCTGGTGTACTACAGCGCCTGGTTCAAGCATTACTACCCCGCGGCGTTCTGCGCCGCCCTGCTGCGCGCCCAACCGATGGGTTTCTATTCCCCGCAGTCGTTGATCGCCGATGCGCGGCGGCACGGCGTCACGGTCCGAGGGCCGGACATCAACACCAGCGGGGTGCATGCCGGGCTGGAACCCGCCGCGGAAGGCGCGCCGGAGCGGGCGGTGCGCCTGGGGCTGGCCATGGTGCGCACGGTGGGCCAGCCGCTGGCCACCCGGCTGGTCGCTGAGCGGGACGCGCGCGGTCACTACCGCAGCATCGCCGACGTCGCGCACCGGGTGGGGCTGACTACCGCCCAGGCCGAGGCGCTGGCCACCGGTGGGGCGTTCGACGAGCTTGCCCCGCAACGCCGGCAAGCGCTGTGGTCTGCCGGAGCGGTGGCCGCGCAGCGGCCAGACCGGCTGCCCGGCACCGCGGTGGGAGACAGCGCCCCTGCGCTGCCCGGGATGAGTGCCTTGGAACTCGCCGCCGCCGACGTGTGGGCCACCGGGGTCTCACCGGGCAGCTTTCCCACCGAGTTCCTCCGGGCCGACTTAGCCAGGCTGGGCGTGGTGCCGGCCGCCGAACTGGCCGAGCGCGGGGACGGGCAGCGGGTGCTGGTCGCCGGCGCGGTAACCCACCGGCAACGTCCAGCCACCGCGGGCGGGGTCACCTTCCTGAATCTGGAAGATGAGACCGGCATGGTGAATGTGATCTGCTCGCCGGGTTTCTGGGTCCGGTACCGCACCACCGTCCGGTCCTGCCCGGCACTGCTGGTGCGTGGCCGGTTGCAGATCGCCGAGGGAGTGATCAACGTGCTCGCCGAGCACGCCGCCGCCCTGGACATGCAGGTGCGCTCCCAATCTCGAAACTTCCGCTAACCCCTGCGTGTCGTGCTCCGGTGCCCCGCGTGTCGCGCCCCTGTGCCCGATATGTCGCGTACCTGCGCTCGTCGGGACGGCGTCCCACCCGTTGTCGGGCTGTACTGAGAAGGTGAAGACGTGCCCATGACTGACAACGAGACCGTCAACGACGCTGACTTCACCGATGCAGTGTTCGCCGATCAGGAGTGGGTGGGCCGCTGCTTCATCGCCTGTCGGTTCACCGACGCTGATTTACGAGGACTGCGCACCCGTAATTGCCGGTTCACCAATTGCGACTTCAGCCGCTCCGATCTCGGTGACTCGCAACACCGGGGGACCGCCTTTCACACCTGCACCTTCCAGCGCACTATGTGGGCTGGCTCGCAGCTGCACCACTGTTCCCTGCTGGGCAGCACGATCAGCGAGTGCCGGCTGCGGCCGTGGACCCTGCACGAGGTCGACCTGCGGCTTACCGCCCTGGGTCAGGCTGATCTGCGGGAGACGGAACTCGCCGGGCTCAGGCTGGCCGAGGCGAACCTGGTGCGGGCGGATCTGCGTGGCGCTGACCTGTCCGGAGTCGATCTCACCGGAGCCCGGCTGCACCACGCTCGCCTGGACGACGCTGACCTGCGCGGTGCCCGGTTAGACGCTGACGCTCTGGTGGCCGCGCAGCTGTCCGGTGCCCGGATCGACGTCGACACCGCCATCCGCTTCGCCGCAGCACACGGCCTGCGGGTCGACCTAGGGCGGTGACGAGCGCCCCTGCATCGACCGAGGGTGCCCGGGTGGCTGCCACCGCAGCCGCACTCGGAATCGGGGTCGCGGTTGCCGTTCAGGCCCGGATCAACGGCGAGCTCGGCCAGCGCATCGACGATGCTGTGGTCGCAGCCGCGTTATCCAACCTGGGCGGGCTGTTGTTGCTGGTCGCGCTGGCTACGGTGTGGCCAAGGGTACGGCAGGGGCTGGGCCGGGTGCGGGCCGCCGTCCTGGATCACACATTGCCCCGCCACCAGCTGCTCGGAGGTGTGTGTGGCGCCTTCCTGGTCGTGTGCCAAGCGTTGACCGTGGCGACGATCGGGGTGGCGGTGTTCACCGTCGCGGTCGTGGCCGGGCAGACGGTCAGCTCACTGCTGGTGGACAGGGCAGGCACCGGGCCCGGCGGTGTCCAGCCGGTCACCGGGCGGCGGGTCACCGGTGCCGGATTGGCATTGATGGCCGTGGCGCTAGCTGTGTCACACCGGATCGGCGCTGCGCTCAGCGCGTGGTTCGCGCTGCTGCCCGTGCTCGCGGGAGCCGGTACGGCCTGGCAGCAGGCGGTGAACGGGCTGGTCGCGGCGACCGCGCAGCGCGGTGGTCCGGCCCGCGCGGGAGTAATGGCGGCCGCACTGGTCAACTTCGGCATGGGAACCGCCGCGCTGGCCGTAGCCGCGGTGGTGGAGATCAAGGTGCGTGGAGGGTGGCCACTGCCGATACCCGCAACGCCATGGTTGTACGTCGGTGGCCCCTTGGGCGTGCTGGCCGTCGGCATTTCGGCGGCCATCGTCCGCATCACCGGTGTGCTCCTGCTGGCAGTCGGCGCGGTGGCCGGGCAACTCGTCGGAGGGTTACTGCTCGATTTACTCCTGCCCGCCGGTCCGAGCCCGGTCACCATCACCACCATCACCGGCACCGCCCTGACCCTCGTGTCGGTCATGGTGATCGCGCTGCCCCGTCGTCGAGCGCGAACTTGAGTGAAAGGATGCGTGTCGTGAATGCGATCGTGCTAGACGGCAAAGCGACCAGGGAACAGATCTTCACTGATCTCAAGACCCGGGTGGCAGCACTCCGCAGCGCTGGAGTGACACCCGGGCTGGGCACCGTCATCGTCGGCGACGATCCCGGCTCGCACGCTTACGTACGCGGTAAGCACCGCGACTGCGCTGCAGTCGGCATCGCCTCGATCCGCCGCGAGCTGCCCGCGACGACCACCCAAGACCAGCTCTTCGCGGTGATCGACGAGCTGAACGCCGATCCCACCTGCACCGGCTACATCGTGCAGCTCCCGCTGCCGCCAGGCCTCGACACCGGCGCGACACTGGAACGGATGGACCCGGCCAAGGATGCCGACGGCCTGCATCCGATGAACCTGGGCCGGCTGGTGCTCGGCGAGCCGGGGCCGCTGCCCTGCACTCCGCGCGGGATCGTGGAATTGCTTCGCCACTTCGACGTGCCGATCGCCGGCGCTGAGGTGACGATCGTGGGACGCGGTATCACCGTCGGACGCACCCTGGCTTTGCTGCTCACCCGGCGCAGTGAGAACGCAACAATCACCCAGTGTCACACCGGCACCCGCGACCTGGCCGCTGAGGTTTCCCGCGCCGACATCGTGGTCGCCGCAGCCGGGCGGCCCGGATTGATCACCGCTGACATGGTCAAACCGGGCGCTGCCGTCGTCGATGTGGGGATCACCCGCACCGACGCCGGGCTGACCGGGGACGTCGACCCGGCGGTGGCCAAGATCGCCGGGTACCTGGCGCCGGTTCCCGGTGGAGTTGGGCCGATGACCAGGGCCATGTTGCTGGCCAACGTTGTCGAGGCTGCCGAGCGAGCCGGTCGGGCATGACCACCCAGCGGACGAGCCCGCGGCCCCAGCTGACCTTCGGTCTGATCCTGGCCGTGGTGGCGGTGGGCATGGTGCGTATCGCCCAGTATCACTGGCGGGAGGGCACCGTGATCATCGGTGGTGCGTTGCTCCTGGCCGCCGGGTTGCGCGCCGTACTGCCACCCGAACGTATGGGGCTGCTCGGCGTCCGCCGCCGGACCCTCGACGTTTTCACCTACGCCGGGTTCGGGTTGTTGATGCTGGCCGTGGCGCTGACCATCACCGGGGGACCGCTGGCTGCCAACTAACGAGCGGAGATAGCCTCGCCCCATGGCACGTTCGGGCAAGGTCGCGGTCATCGGCGCCGGGTTCTACGGTTCCACCACCGCGCAGCGGCTGGCCGAGTACGACCTGTTCGACGCCGTCGTACTCACCGACATCATCGAGGGCAGGCCAGAAGGCCTGGCGCTGGACATCAACCAGTCCCGGCCAGTGGAGGGCTTCGAAACCAAGGTCGTCGGGATGACCACCGGTCGCGACGGCTCCGGATACGAGGCGATCGCCGGTAGCGACATCGTGGTGATCACCGCGGGACTGCCTCGTAAGCCTGGCATGAGCCGCATGGATCTGCTCGAGGTGAACGCGCGCATCGTCCGGCAGGTCGCAGAGAACGTCGCCCGGCACGCGCCGGACGCCGTGGTGATCGTCGTATCTAACCCGCTGGACGAGATGACCGCGCTGGCACAGCTGGCCACCGGTTTCCCCCGGCACCGGGTGATGGGTCAGGCGGGGATGCTCGACACCGCGCGGTTCACCAACTTCGTCGCCGACGAACTTGCCGTCCCGGTGTCGTCGGTACGCACCCTGACGCTGGGCTCGCACGGCGACACCATGGTCCCGGTGCCCAGTGCCTGCACGGTGGACGGCAAGCCGCTGACCGAGTTGCTCCCTGCCGAAAAGATCGATGAGCTGATCACCCGCACCCGCAACGGTGGAGCCGAGGTCGTCGCGCTACTCAAGACCGGATCGGCGTACTACGCCCCGTCGGCTGCGGCAGCCCGCATGGTGCGCGAGGTCTACACCGATTCCGGTGCGGTGCAGCCGATCTGCGCGTGGGTGGACGGGGAGTTCGGCATTTCCGGTGTGTACCTTGGCGTCACCGCGGAGCTGGGCCGCGACGGCGTGCGCCGCGTGATCGAGATCCCGCTCGCCGACACCGAGCTGGCCGAGCTGCACAAAGCCGCTGAAGCCGTCCGCGCCAAACAAGCCGACATCCAGCACCTCTAGCTCCGCACCCTTCAAAAGCGCAGTCTGGATGCAGACTGCTGTTAACACGCCCCCCAAAACAGCAGTCTGCATCCAGACTGCTGTTTTGGGGGCATTAGGTGGTGTAGAGGGTGCGGATGACGTCTTCGATGGAGGGTTCGAGGACGAACAGGTCGCGCACGGCGGCTCGGGCCACGACTGCAGAGATGAGCTCCGCGGCGCTGGTGTCCGCAGCAGAGAATGCCAGCCGCTGACGCAGCCCGCCCGCCTCCACCGTGACGTGCAGGACGCCGGGCAGCCCATCCAGTGCTTCGGTGGGCTGCACGAGATCCACCACCAGCCGGCGCGCACCGCCGAAGCGGCGGCGCAGCTCAGCCAGCGAACCATCTACCAGCACCCGGCCATGGTCGATGACCACCAGCCGCCGGCACAGCCGTTCGACATCTGGCAGGTCATGCGTGGTCAGCAGCAGGGTGACCCCGTCGACGGCATTGGTTCGGGCCAAAAACGTCCGCAGCCGCTCCTTGCTGATCAGGTCAAGCCCTACCGTCGGCTCGTCGAGCACCAGCAGCTGCGGCGAGTGCAGCAGTGCCGCGGTGACCTCACCACGCATCCGCTGACCCAGTGACAGCTGCCGCACCGGAGTGGCTAGAAACGGCGCCAGCTCCAGCAGGTCGACGCACTCCGCAAGCCGCCGGGCATGGGCCGAGGCAGCCACCCGGTGGATCGTGCGCAACAGCGCGAAGCTTTCCGCCAACGGCAGGTCCCACCACAGCTGGCTGCGCTGCCCGAACACCACGCCGATCCGCCGGGCCAGTTCCCGGCGATGCCGCACCGGGTCTAGCCCGCAGACCCGCACCCGCCCCGCCGTGGGCACCAGGATCCCGGTCAGCATCTTGATCGTCGTCGACTTGCCCGCTCCATTAGGTCCGAGCAGGCCGACCGCCTCGCCAGCCGCCACGGTCAGCGTGAGCCCGTCAACTGCGGCCAGCCGGATGCCGCGCTGGCGCCGGAATTCTCGCCGCAGCCCGTCGAGTTCGATCAGTGGCGCCATTCACGACCCCGTGCCAACGTAGTGGCGAAGCCCCGCTCGCCAGGCCAACGCTGCGACACCGCTGGCCACTACCGCCACCACCGGGGCGCTGTAAGGCAACACCGCGGGCAGCCCGAGCGGGTCCGGCTTGCCGAGGATTGCCAGCGCCGGGTAGTAGGCGACGAATGCGCCCGGCACCACAAAGGCCATCAACCGCAGTAGCCACCCGGAGAACACAGACACCGGGTAAGAGGTGAACAGGCTGGAGCCGTAAGTCACCGCATTGGGCAGTTCCTGCCCTTCTACCAACCAGAAGATGGTCGCCGTGGCCGCCACCCAGATCGCGCCAAACAACACCAGCCCGGTCACCGGGGTGATCAGCAGCACCGCCACCCGCAGCGGCGTCCACGAGATGTGCGCGGTGGCCAGCACGTAGCCGAGTACGGCCAGCGCAGTGGCTACCTTGCCGAGCCGGCGCAGCGCGAACTCGGAAGTACAGATCTGCACCATGGCAGGCACCGGGCGCAGCAGCAGCGCATCAAGCGTCCCGGTGCGGACCAGTTCGCCGATCTTGTCCACCGAGCCGACCAGCAGGTCAGCCAGCCCGAACGATACCCCGGCGAGGCTGAAGATCAGCAATACCTCATGCCGGGTGAACCCGCCCATGTCCCCGAGCCGGGAGAACAGCACCAGGATGACCACCATGTCCTCCAACTGCACCACCGCCTGCCCGGCGCACTGCAACGCGAACGAGGTCGGGTAGGCCAGCTGACTGCGGACCGAGGCCCTGATCAGGTCGCGGTAGACAGCCAGGCGCTCACCCACCCTGGATCACCAGCGTTCGCACTGCCCTGGCCAGCACGAAGCGACCGGCGGCCAGCAGCGTCGCCGCCCACGCCAGCTGGTGACCCAGCAGCGGCAGCACTGAACCCCGGTCGATGGCGATGTCGATCGGCGCTTGCAGGATCGCGGGGAACGGCGTCGCCCAGATCGCCGCCCTGGCCCAGCCGGGAAAGAACGCAATAGGGATCACCAGCCCGGCCAGCACGCCGTTGACCGCACCGTAGAGAGTGACAACCCCACGCCAGTCCAGCAGCCAAAACGCCACCAGATTCAGCAGGAACCGGATGGCGAAGCTGACCAGGACGGCGAGCAGCATGCTCACCGCGAACGCCACCCAGCGTAGCCCCGAGCGAGGCAACGTCAGGTCGAAGAAAGCCAGTCCGATGAGCAGCGGCCCGGTGAACCGGGTCAGCAGCGCGAAACCCGCTCGGCCCAAATCCTCGGCCAGCAACGCCACTTGCAGATCGATCGGACGTAGCAAGTCAACCGCGACGTCGCCGTTGCGCACCCGTTGCCCGAAGTCGGTGTTCCCCCAGATCAACACCACCGCGAGCAGCCCCTGGCCAATCCACACGAAGGTGACTGTGCGGGACGGGTCATAGCCGGCCACCCGCGCGCTAGCGGTAAACACGGTGAGTAGCACAGCGCATCGCATGAAGCCGAAGACCACATTGGTCGCCGTCCCGGCGAGCACCGCCTGCCGGTAGGTTGCGTACCGGCGGAAGCCGGCGCAGATCAGCCGCAGGTAGCAGGCGAGCACGCCGGACTACGTTAGCCGGGCGACAGCGCCTCGTTGAGTGGGTTTGGTACTGCACGGTAACGCCGGGATTGCGTCTGCGTGACCGCGTGCCGCCGGAACAACTCGGCGGCGTAGGGAAGCATAGGCTGGCAGTATCACGGCGTAAGTCGGAAGGAGCGCCCGGCCGGTGGGCAAGATCAAGGTGGTGGGTACCGTCGTCGAGCTTGATGGCGACGAGATGACCCGGATCATGTGGCAGTTCATTCGAGACAAGTTGATCACGCCTTATCTCGATATCAATCTGGATTATTACGATCTTGCCATCCAGCGCCGGGACGCCACGGACGACCAGATCACCATCGATGCCGCACACGCGATTGCCCGGCACGGCGTGGGCGTCAAATGCGCCACCATCACTCCCGACGAGGCACGGGTCAAGGAGTTTGGCCTCAAGAAGATGTGGCCTTCCCCCAACGGCACGATCCGCAACATTCTCGGTGGGGTGATATTCCGCGAGCCGATTGTCTGTTCCAACGTTCCCCGGCTGGTGCCGCACTGGACCGAGCCGATCATCATCGGCCGCCACGCCTATGCCGACATTTACAAGGCCACCGATTTCACCGTCCCCGGTCCGGGCACCGTGACGATCGTTTACGTCCCTGACGATGGTGACAAGCCGATGGAGATGGAGGTGGCGCGCTTTAGCGAGGGTGGTGGCGTCGCCCTGGGGATGTTCAACTACCGCAGATCCATCGAAGACTTTGCCCGGGCATCATTGCGCTATGGCCTGTCTCGTAAATACCCGGTCTACCTGTCGACCAAGAATACGATCCTCAAGGCCTATGACGGCATGTTCAAGGACGTTTTCGCCGAGATTTACGAGGCGGAGTTCAAAGCCGACTTCGAGGCTAACGGCCTGACCTACGAGCACCGGTTGATCGACGACATGGTGGCGTCCGCGCTGAGGTGGTCCGGTGGTTACGTGTGGGCCTGCAAGAATTACGACGGCGATGTGCAGTCCGACACCATCGCGCAGGGATTCGGCTCGCTGGGTCTGATGACCAGCGTGCTGATGACCCCGGATGGTAGGACCATTGAGGCAGAGGCCGCGCACGGCACGGTCACCCGGCACTACCGGCAGCACCAGCAGGGCAAGCCGACCTCGACCAATCCGATCGCGTCGATCTTCGCGTGGACCGGGGGCCTGCGCCACCGCGGCATGCTGGACGCTACGCCAGCGGTGACCGAGTTCGCCACCACCCTGGAGCGGGTCTGCATCGACACCGTCGAAAGCGGCCGGGTGACCAAAGACCTGGCGTTGCTGATCGGTCCGGACACCCCGTTTTTGACCACTGAGGAGTTCCTCGACGCGCTCGATCAGGGCTTGCGGCAAGCGATCGGTCGATGACAATAAGATGATCACAACCTAGACAGGAAGTGATCGGGTGGCATCGAAAGCGTCGAAAGCAAAGCGGTGGATCATCGGCGTGGGCGTCGTACTGGCCATCTTCTTGCTGTACTCCGAGCACGAAAGGGAAAATGCCAGCACCATCACCGGCAACCCCCGACCCTGCACGGTGATGGTCACCGCGGACGCCCTCAACGCGCGGTCCAGCCCCGACGCTGACGCTCCCGTGGTGGATACCTACCACCGGGGAGAGGTGGTCTCGGCCGACCGGACAATCAGCAACGGTTTCCGCCAACTCGCCCCGGGCCGCTGGGTGGCGGCAGAATTTGTCGAACCCACGCCGGGGAGTGATTGTGGTTGACGTCACCTGCAACAATCGCTCTATGTCGCCTGATGTCACTCACCGTCGTCCCCGGGTGCTTTCCGGCATCCAGCCCACCGCTGACTCGTACCACCTCGGCAACTACCTCGGTGCGATCCGGCAGTGGGTGGCGTTGCAGGAGGATCACGAAGCCTTCTACTGCGTAGTCGACCTTCACGCGATCACCATCGAGCAGGATCCGGTGCAACTGCGCCGGCGGACCCGGATGGCGGCGGCGCAAATGCTGGCCCTGGGAGTCGACCCGGAGCGGTCCACGGTCTTCGTGCAAAGCCACGTGCCCGAGCACACCCAGCTGTCGTGGGTCCTGGAGTGCATGACCGGTTTCGGCGAGGCGTCTCGCATGACCCAGTTCAAGGACAAGTCCGCCAAGCAAGGCGGTGACCGGGTGAACGTGGGGTTGTTCACCTACCCGATCTTGCAGGCCGCCGACATCCTGCTTTACCAGGCCGATCAGGTACCGGTGGGCGAGGATCAGCGCCAGCACATCGAGCTCACCCGGGATCTCGCCATCCGGTTCAACACCCGTTACGGCGCGACGTTTACTGTTCCCGTGCCGCACATCGTCAAGGGCGCGGAAAAGATTTACGACCTGGCAGACCCGACGGCCAAGATGAGCAAGTCGGCGTCGACGCCGGCCGGGGTGATCGACTTGCTGGATGACCCTAAGGTGTCGGCCAAGAAGATCCGCTCGGCGGTCACGGACACCGGACGGGAGATCTACTACGATCCGGCCGAAAAACCGGGTGTGTCGAACCTCCTGGTGATCTACGCAGCGCTATCCGGCCGCAGCATCGACGATCTGGTTGCGGCATATGCCGGTAAGGGATACGGCGCGCTGAAGGTTGACGTCGCCGAGGCGCTGGCCGAATTCGTCACCCCGCTGCGCCAGGCGGTTGCTGCGTATACCGACGATCCGGCCGAACTGGACAAGCTACTGGCCAGAGGCGCCGAGCGGGCCCGCGAAGTCGCCGCCGAAACGGTACGGACGGTGTACGACCGGGTGGGTTTCCTGCCGCCGACAGGCTGAATCCGCCCACGCCGACTAGCCTGACAGGGCATGCGGGGGATCCTGGAGCGCTACCGGCAACGTTACCCGTGGTTGGATCACCTGCTCCGCGCCGCCCAGTCCTACTCGAACCACCACGGTGACCACTACGCCGCAGCGATCACCTTCTTCAGCGTGCTGTCCCTGGTGCCGATGCTGATGATCGCTTTCGCGGCCGCCGGTTTCGTGCTCGCAGGCAACCCAGAACTGATGCGCCACCTGCAAGATCAGGTACAAGCTGCCGCGCCTGGCGGGTTGGGTCCGATGCTCAACCAGATCATCGACGGAGCGATCGCTTCCCGGCGGGGGGTGGGGATCATCGGTCTGCTCGGTGCGCTGTATAGCGGGCTGGGTTGGATGAGCAACCTGCGCGAGGCGCTGACCGCGCAGTGGGACGCAAGTTCCAGGGATAAGCCGGCCAAACCAGAGAGCTTCCTGCGAACCAAGGTGGTGGATCTGCTCGCGCTGCTGGGTTTGGGGGTGGCGCTGGTGATGTCGTTTGCGTTGACCGGCGTCGGCACCGCATTCGCCAGTGCGGTGCTCACCGCCGTCGGCTTCGGGCACGTGCCTGGGGCACGGCTGGTGTTCACCGCGCTGGCGGTGGTGGCGTCGATCACCGGCATGTGGCTGGTATTCCTCTGGGTCATCGCCCGGCTGCCGCGCCAGCCCGTGCCGTTGCGCAGAGCGATGCACGCCGCCTGGCTGGGGGCGATCGGGTTCGAGATCCTCAAGCAGGCCTTCGCCATCTACCTGGATAGCGTCACTGCCAGCCCCACCGGACAGTTGTTCGGGCCGGTCATCGGATTGATGGTGTTCGCCTACTTCGTCTCCCGCTTTGTGCTGTTCCTCACGGCGTGGGCGGCAGAGGTCCGCGAGGTACCCGACATTCCCGCGCAGCGCAGCCCGTCGCAGGCACCCGCCAGCGCACGCATCCACCCGTGAACCGGCAACGCCACATGGACACCTAAGCGCCGTCGGCCGAGCATCCCGAGCCAGGGTTTTCCCCGATATGTCCGGTGCCGGACAGGTGTTTACTGGGGCCAACGGGTCACCTCCTTCGATCCGTCCACTGGCCCCCGACAGTGCTAGGAGACCGCCATGCAGACCGTGATCAAGGTGCTCGGTATCGCCGCGTTGATCTGGATTGGCTTCACGGTGCTGGGATGGGTACTGGGTTTGGCATTCGCGCTGATTAAGTGGGCGTTGGTGATCGGTTTGGTCGTGCTTGTGGGAACGGCCGTCTACGGCGCGGTGAAGGGCAAGCCAGATCGCAAGGCGCTGCGCTAGCACTTGATCGGGCGAGCACTCAAGCCGGGGAGGTAAGCAGCCGGCGCAGCAAGTGCATCGTGGTGGTCACCGCCCGATCGCGGATCTGCGCGCGGTCGCCCGGCAACACCGGATCGCTCGCCAGCGTTGAGCCGTCGCTGCTGGTCACGCATAGGCAGACGTAGCCGACGGGCTTAGCCTTCGTGCCACCACCCGGGCCGGCCACGCCGGTGATCCCTACCCCGACATCGGCGGCAAACCGCGCCCGTGCCCCGTCAGCCATCGCCCGCGCCACCTCTGGTGAGACCGCTCCGCGCAGCTCGATCAGATCCGCCGGCACTCCCAGCAGCAGCGTCTTGGCGGCATTGGAGTAGGCCACCACACCCCCGGCGACATAATCCGACGACCCCGGCACTTCGGTAAGCCGGGCGGCCAGCAGTCCGCCGGTGCACGACTCGGCCAGCCCGATCCGGTGGCCCCGCAGCAGGCCCGCCACCTGATCGTCCACCGACGTCCCGTCGGTGGAGAACAGGTACTGGGCGTGCCGGGCGCGGATCGCCTCGATCAGTGCGTCGCGGGTCGCCCCGGCGCCAGGCCGGTGCCTGATGTCGATTACCAACTCACCCCGGCGCAGGCACGTGGTGATCTCCAGCGGGGTCAGATCCAGTGCCTGGCCCACGTCCCGCAACGTTACCGCGATCTGCGATTCAGGCAGGCCGAACAGCCGCAACTGGGCGAACTCGAAAGGCAGGGTGCGCGACAAGACGTCTCGCACGGGTTCAGTGGCCAAGGCCGCGGGCCACATCTGCTGCAGTTCCCGGGGCGGTCCCGGCAGCACCACTACCGTCGGTCCATCCTTGACCGGCACCACCAGCCCGGGTGCGGTGCCTATCGGGTCCAGCGGCGTGGCCCCGCGGGGCACCATCGCCTGCTTGCGGTTCGCGGCTCGCAAGCCCTCGGAGTCGAAGCGTGACAGGTGGCGGAACCGGGCGAGGATGACGGCGATCTGCTGTGCCATGCTCTCGTCGAGTTCCAGCGGCACCCCGGCGAAGGCAGCGACCACCTCGGCGGTCAGATCATCTGCCGTCGGGCCCAACCCCCCACTGGTGGCGATCAGGTCGACGCCCTGATCGGCCAGGAAGCGGAGCGCCGCAGCCAGATCCGCCGGCCGGTCCCCGACGCACAGCAGGTGCGCCACCTCTATCCCCAACCCGCCTAATCGCTGCGCCAGCCATGGCCCGTTCCGGTCGGTGATCAGCCCGCTGAGTAGCTCGGTCCCGGTCACCACGATCCCCGCACGGACGCCAGCGGAGTCATTACTCACGAGACGCCACGCTAGCGCGGCAGGCATGCTTGCCGGTGGGAGGCCATCATGCGACTCAGGCGCACCGCCGCACCGGGCTCACCTGCCACAACCTCGGCGGCGTTGATCGGTGTCGATGATCTCAAGACCCCATGGTGGGCGCAGGTAGGCGAGGAGATGGCTAACTCAAGCCCCGGCCGGATGCTGCTCAAGGCGCCGGCCGCGCTGGGAGTGATTGTCCGGCTTGCCTGGCAGACGTCGCCCCGATTGACGCTGCTGGCCGCGGCAGTCCAGCTGGCCTCCGGGTGCACTACGGCATTCGGGCTGCTGGCGACGGCCAACGTGCTCAGCCGGTTGCTAGCGCAGGGTCCGACCCCCCAACGGGTACTTTCGGCGTTGCCGGCGCTGCTGGTGGTGATGGCCTCTTATGCGGCCCGGGGAGTGCTGGATGCTGCGGTCGGTGCTGTGCAGGCGGTCCTGGCCCCCCGGGTGGAGCTACGCGCCAAGGACGAGTTGCATGGGGCGGTGATCGGCGCTGACCTGATCGCCTTTGACGACGCGGATTTTGTCGAACTGATCCGCCGCACGTCAGGGCGGGGATTCATCAGCGTCAACCGGGGTGTTGGCGATGCCGGCAACCTGCTCAGCTCGGCGGTCTCCCTATTCGCCGCGATCGTCACCGCTGGCCTGCTCAACCCCCTGCTGGCGCCCGTGGTGTTGCTGGCGGCGGTACCCAACGGATGGGCCAGCATGCGGGCCGCTGTGCTGTCCTACGAGTCGTTCGTGCGCATGGTCTCGCGCACCCGCCGGATGAATATCGTGGGCGATCTGATGACCAACCGCCGTGAGGCGGCCGAAATCCGGGCCTTCACCACTCAAAACGTCCTGCTCGCCGAGCATCGCCGCATCGGAGCGCAGCTCACCGCGGAGGCGGTCACGGTGGAGCATCGCAAGACTGCGGTGCGGCTGGTGGGGCGTGCCCTGGCCGGCATCGGTACCGCGCTGGCCTACGTGGTACTCGGTGTGTTGCTTTACGCCGGAGTCATGCCGCTGGCGCTGGCGGGGGCGGCTGCGGTGGCCATGCGCACTGCTTCCACGGCGGTGTCCACCACGGTGTTTGCAGCTAACAGCCTGTTCGAGCACAGCTTCTATCTCGACATGCTGAGCAGCTGCTTGGCCCAGGCGCGCCGCTACCACCGAGTTGCAGCTGTCAACCGGCTCCCGCGCGATCCGCGGCTCATCGTGTTACACGAAGTGTCGTTCAGCTACCCAGGAGCGAAGGAACCCGCCTTGCGGCAGGTGAGCCTCACCATCCGCCAGGGGCAGGTCATCGCGCTGGTCGGGGAAAACGGCTCCGGCAAGTCGACCCTCGCAAAAGTGGTCGCCGGACTGTACCTGCCCGATGAGGGAAAGGTGACCTGGGACGGGATCGACATTGCCAGCGTCGACCAGCGGGAACTGCACTCTCAGGTCGCGGTCGTGCTGCAAGATCCCGTCGAGTGGCCGATGACCGCGGAGAACAACATCCGCATCGGCCGTCTCGAACGCCCCGACCCGGACAAATCTGTGCTGCGCGCCGCCGCCGCCGGCTCCGGCGCCGATGCCGTGATCGCAGAGCTGCCCGATGGCTGGGATAGTGTGCTGTCCCGGGAATTCCAGAACGGGTGCGACCTGTCCGGCGGTCAGTGGCAGCGATTCAGCGTTGCCCGCGGTTTGTACCGCAACGCGCCGCTGCTACTCGCGGATGAACCCACCGCTGCCCTCGATGCCCGTGCCGAGCACGCGGTGTTCCAGTCCCTGCAGTCGCTGCGCCGTGCGGATGCCGGCGCAGGTAACGGCAGCGGTCCTGGAGCTACCCGGACCACCGTGCTGATCACTCACCGGCTGGCCAATGTCCGGCACGCCGACCAGATCATCGTGCTACACCAAGGTCGGATCACCGAGCAGGGTACGCACGAGGAGCTGATGGCCCGCGGCGGTGGGTACGCCGAGCTGTTCACCCTGCAAGCGCGCGCCTACCTTGATGACGTCGGCCTGCACACTTATCTGCAGAATGGGCCGCCGACGTATCGGTCCACGTCGCTGGCTGACCGGGGAGGTAATGTATCCGCGTAGTGCTCATGCGCACGCAGAGAACGTCGATGTGGTGCCGGTCGTAATACAAGCTACCGAGTGCCTCGTTCGTCGCTTTGCTCATACCGTAGAAGGTGTCCGGCCGGGAAAAAGGTAATCCGGCACCAGTCCGTCGGAATACGTGTGGAAAATCACCGCGTGGTTACTGGCGGCCAAGACCGCCCTCGGCGCTCCCGCGCGGCGCGCTGCTTCGAGCACGGTGTAGGTGCCGTGGATATTGGTGTGCAGGATTCGCTGCCAGTCGGACTCCTCAGGGATGCCGCCAAGATGAACGATCGCATCGACGCCTTGCGCGGCCTGCCGCATCGCATCGAGATCGCTGATATCGGCGGCAATGGTCTCAACTCGCTCGCCCGGTTGCTCGCACGGTACCGGGACAATATCGAGCAACCGGAGCCTTGTGGCCGGGTCATGCGCGGTCGCAGCATCGTGCCAATCCTGCCGGCCGCTCCGGTAATGAGTATGCGGTTGCTCAAGTGTCGGTTCCGATGCTCTTACTGCGCCTGGAGTCGATGGGTAAGGGATGGGTGATGTAATGCACCGCCTGGTCAGCGCAATTGCGCAAAGACTTGTCCGTATTGAGGCGCAGTTTCGGTTCCGGTATGGGATCGGCGTTGGCCAGGAGTTGCCGGTACAACCGGATACCTCGATTGGCGGCCGGATGCGTGCCGGAGGCGCTGCTTGCCTGCAGCCTTTTTTCGATGGTGGCCTGCGTACAGACACACTCGATCAGTCGTAGCGGCTGCCGGATGCGGTCGGCGAACCGGCGCACCTGGGTGACTTGATAAGCGCGGGAACAAGTCCGACCGTCGAGGATGACCACACCGCTGGGTGTGTCGCGAAGTTGCCATGCCGCGGCACGCAGCATCATGACCACGCAAAAGTCATCCTGCGCACGGGTGTAGACCGTGTGCTCCGGGCCGAAGAAGCTGTTCCTGATCCGGTCTTTGTCCAGCAGCAGCGCACGCTGACCCAGTCGGCACACGAGTTCGGTGGCCAGTGTGCTTTTACCACTGCCCGGCAACCCGGCAAGCTGCACGATCACTGCGGTGTCACCAGTTTCACCGTGCTGAGTGTGCCGACCCGATGGTTGATCACAAACAGTAGATCCGCGAGGGGCGATCAGCGGTGGCGCTGGCGAGCGGTAAGGGCGAGTAGGACACCGAGGACTGTCACTGCTATGCCAATCCACAGCACAATCGGGAGTAATGCGCCAGATTCGCCAGGCCAGTTCGGCGCCGCGGCGTGCGCGCCTGCCGGCGAAAAACCGGGTGAGGATCCGGGAATCGCCGCCCCCGGTGTTGCCGGTGACGGGGGACTTTCCACCAAATTGCCCACCGGATGGCCGGCGGGTAACGCGAACCCGTAGTTGAGCAGCCTGGCCGCCTGCTCGGACATCGACACCGGGCGCTGCTCGCCTCGCATCAGCACCACCATCAGACGGCGACCGTCGCGCTGCGCGGCGTCGAGTTGGGTGTGCCGGGCATCGTCAGTGAACCCGGTCTTGCCACCCAGAGCGCCGGGATAGCTCCTGAGCAGCTTGTTGTCGTTGCTGACCACAAACCCGGGCCGGTTACCGTATCCGGGGAAGCTCGCCTCCCGGGTGCCCAGCAGCTCGACCAGCAGCGGCCGGTTGAGCACCTGGCGGAAGGCCAGCGCCAGATCATAGGCCGACGCGCTCATCCCGGGACCATCCAATCCGGAAGGCGTGGCAGCACGGGTATCCAGCGCTCCCAGCTTGGCGGCCAACGTGTTCATCTGGGTTACGGTCGCGGCTACCCCGCCCAGCTGTTCCGCCAACGCGTGCGCGGCGTCGTTGCCGGAGACCAGCAGCAGGCCGGTGAGCAACTGCCGGACGGTGTAGTGGCCGCCTGGGCCGATGCCGACCCGGCTGCCGTCCTGGTCAGCGTCGACCTGGGTGCCCACCACCACCCGATCAAGTGGCAGCTGATCGACGGCCAGCAGGGCAGTCAGCAGTTTCAACGTTGAGGCCGGGCGGTTACGCGCGTGTGGGTCTTTGGCAGCGAGCACCTCACCGGAATCGGCGTCGGCGATCACCCAGGACATCGCATTGATGCCGGCGGGCGGATCGGGTGCACCTTGAGGTAACACCAGCCCGCATTCGCCCATCCGAGCGCCACCCACCGGGGAGTCGGGCATCGACATCGGCGGAGGTGCCACCGTGCCCGGCTTGGGCACCTCGGAAGCGTCTACCGGCGGCGGCGGGGCCAGCTGCGGCGGGCAGGCAGCCTGGGCCACCGCGGGTGCCGTCCCCAGCAGCATCACCGTACCTAGCACAGCAATGGCAGCCAGGGCGACAAGCCGCAACAGGACTCGGAGATGGACCATCCGCACGG
The DNA here is from genome assembly GCA_019241525.1 of Pseudonocardiales bacterium. GTDB lineage: Bacteria > Actinomycetota > Actinomycetes > Mycobacteriales > Pseudonocardiaceae. Next base: position 36,628 of record JAFAWY010000021.1, on the reverse strand, counting down.
GCGAAGGCTAGCTGGCCGAACGATGAGACAAGGTAGGGGATGCTCGCGACATGAACACCCCTATCGACTGGGTCGCGTTGCGGTCTGCGGCAACACAGGCCGCGGCACTGGCCTACTGCCCTTACTCCCGGCTACAGGTCGGCGCGGCGGCGCTGTGTGACGACGGCCGTACCGTGATCGGCTGCAACGTCGAGAACGCCTCCTACGGCTTGTCGCTGTGCGCCGAGTGCGTGCTGGCTGGTCAATTACAGCTGTCCGGCGGCGGGCAGTTCATTGCCGTTGCCTGCCGCTCGGGCACCGACGAGTTGCTGATGCCGTGCGGGCGGTGCCGCCAGATCCTTCACGAGCTCGGCGGGTCGGGCTGCCTGCTGGACACCCCGCACGGTATTCGCACGATACGCGAGCTGCTACCCGATGCTTTCAGCTTATGAGTGACTCAGCTCGCCACGCCCGTAGCGGCGTCGCCGCTGTCATCGGTTTTGGTCTGGCGGCGGGGTCGGCGCTGTGCGGGTCGTGGCGGGGGTGGCGGCGTGGCAGGGAGCGCGCCAGGCGCGGTGCCCCCCATGATGATCTCAGCGAAGGTGGCCATCGCCTCGTCCAGCTGCGCGGTGAATCGCATCTCGGATTCTTCGTTGGCCTTACGCACCAGGCCGACCAGCGAGTCAACGTCGGGTCGGTGGGCCAGCGCGCCATCCAGCGCGCCCAGGCGCTCGGTGATCGAGCCGATGCGGCCAGCGACCCCCTCTTCGATGGCATCTAGCCGCTTGGCCAGCGCGTCCAGCCGGCTGGTGAGGGATTCGACGGCGCCGGCCAGCGACTCCTGCACTTCCTTGTCGACCTCGTCCAGCCGGCTGCGCAACCCGGTCTCGGTGGCACCGATCTGGTCACGCACCGGTCCCTGCACGGCGGCGGGCAGCCCGTCGACCTTGGCGTCTTGCCGATCCAGATGGTGATCCATGTCGTCGATTCGCTTGTGCAGGCCGGCGATGCGGTCTTCCAGACCGTCCATCCGGCCGGCGACGCCTTCGAACCGCCCTGCCACCCCGTCGAGGCGCCCGCCGAGTTCCGCGAATGGCTTGGCCAGCTTGTCTGCGATCGACTCGACGGCCCGGCTCAGCGCGGCAATGGCACCGTCTTGTGCTTCGAGCTTCGACAGGGCCTGATCGAGCCGGGTGGCCAGCACGCTGACCTCCGTGCGGTCCGGCATCTCCGAGAGCCTCTTGCGGACCGAACCTAGCGCCTCCAGGGGAGCCAGCCGGGCGTGGATCTCGTCGAGCGCGTCAAAAATCTGCTGCTGCTCGCTGTCACGGATTTCGGCGGCGCGCACAAGCATGCTGCGCATCCGATCGAAGGATTGCGTCGCTGAATTGTTGTTCACGGGCTCCACCTTCGCTTGGGGGCCTTCGCTGGGGGGCGGACCGACGCGCGGATCCTAACTATGCCGCGGCAGCTGCCTGCAACCGGGAGACCACCCTGCGCAGCCGGTCCGACCAGGACCGGAACTCGCTGGTCAGCGTACTTGCAGCCGATCCTCGAAATTGCCCACGAGGGTGCGCCATGCTGCTGCTTCGGCATCGAAAGGTGGGCTGGGCGCCAGCCGGGTGGGATCTGGTCGCAGGAGAAAGGAAACCAGCCAACCCAACGGCTCCGAACTGGCCAGCGCCTTTTCCGCGGCATCTGAATCAGCCCATTGCTCGGCATCAGTGATCAATTCGACAGCCAGTTCGAGCTGCCCGGGATCGACCGTTTCGGGACCTCCGGCGAGGTCGTCGGCCAGTCCGGCCAGCAGGTAGGTATTGCCCTCGTCGACGGCAACTGCCAGCTCCCGGTCAACCGCGCGCTGGGTGACCTGCGGCCAGGTGGACACCGTATCGAGATCGTGTCCCCGCGGGTGTTCGATCAGGTGCCGGATCAGCGCACGCGGCGAGGTGAAGGCGTCGATGCGTCCGTTGTGCCCCAGGAACACCGCGGTGTCATCGACGTAGCAGCGCAACGTGTAGTGATCACCGAGATCGCTGATGATCCGGATCGGGTCGATCCCGACCCCGGACCAGAACGCCAGCGCGGCGTCGTCCGCGTTGTCCGCGTTGCGTGCTGCTGAGCTGGCCGGCTGCTCGACGGCGGCCGAAGCAGCCTCCGATTCAGACAGTTCGGTTGCCGCGGCCTGCACGGCTTGCGGGTCGACATCAGGACTGCACACCACACCGTCGACCGCGTCGAGGACCTCATCCCACCGTTGGGCTATCGCATCGCACAACGCGTCCCACTGCCGTACGCCGTCCCGGCCGCCGAAGGCGAGCATGCCGCCAGCGAGCATGGCGAATCCGGGAGTGGAATCGAGCACTTTGTGTACCTGTTCCAGCCCGCACACCTCGGCGAGCGAGCGGACCATCGACACCACGTCGGCAAGTTCACCAATCACCCAGGTGTCCGGCGGCTGTGCCACAAGTTCAGGCACGCCGACCAGGTCATACCGGTGGGCATCGGTGGGGCGCAGGTCCGCTGCGGGCAAGCGCGGCACTAGCGACCACGCCGGATGGTCGAGCAGATCGTGTTGACTGGCGGTGCGCACGAAACCCACCAATGCCGCGACATCGGCAAAGGCAAACAATTTGTCCTCGTCGCCGAGGAACGCTTCCCAGTCCTCGCCATCTTCACGCCAGCGCGGAGCCCACAGCGTCACCAGATCGCCAACGGTGACAGATAGCTCGATGGGCACGATGTCTGCAGCCATGGCGGGAGGGTAATACCCGCAAGTGGCGATGCCAGAGCTACCGGCTGAATCCCCTCTTTACGGGGGTATTCGTGACCGTACTTGCCACCCGGCGAGGTTCGCGGTCATCGCGGTGTCGAACAGTTCGCTCGGTGGCACTGCGCACGCCGGCAGCGCGCCACGTAACTCTAATGACACCAGGCCGTGCACGTTTGCCCACAGTGCGGTGGCGATGACGCCCGGATCGCCGTCACGCAGCAGACCCGCCGCTAGTGCCCGGCGCACCATGTCCAGCAGCGGGATGAAGGTGGCCTCGGCCTGCGCGTAATCCGCCGGAGCGGGTTCGAAGCCCGGTACCGGTGAGCCGAACATCACCGCGTACAGGTGCGGGTCGGCCAGTGCACTAGCCCGGTAGGCGTGGCCCAGCGCGAGCAGGTCGGCCAGCGGATCGCCGGAGGGCGTCACCTTGTCCAGATGAGCCCTGAACCGGCTAAACGCCTCGATGAACAGTGCTCGAAGGATGCCTGGTTTACCACCGAACAGGGCGTATACCGCGCTCGTCGAGGTGCCCGCTGCGGCGGCCAGCCTACGGAGGCTCAATGCATCCGGACCCTCGGAGGTGAGCAGCGCCGCAGCGGTGTCGAGTAGGCGGACCCGCAGCGCCTCGTCATGCAGTTTCGGTCGGGCCACCCGGCAACAGTATCGCAACGCTGTTCTATAACAGCGTTTAAATCGGCCATCGGCGAGCTGACCGCCTCGACAGCCTCTAGTGGCCGATGATCGGCGCCTCCGGAGAGCCCTGGCCGGGGCCTCCAGCGTGTTGAATACGCCGGATCAGATCCGGGTCACAAGCTCCCGGAGCAGGGGAGCCATCCGGGTCGCAGATTTCGCCGCGGCGGCGAGCATGTCGGAGATTTTCAGCGGGCCGGGCGCGACGCCGGCGGCGAGGTTGGTCACCAGCGAGATCCCCAGCACTTCGGCGCCCTCAGCGCGGGCGGCGATGGCCTCCAGCACGGTGGACATCCCCACCAGATCTGCGCCCAGCATACGCAGCATGCGAATCTCCGCCGGTGTCTCGAAATGCGGACCGGGCACTCCGGCATAAACGCCCTCGACCAGCGTTGGATCGATCTCGCGGGCCAGCGCGCGCAACCGGGCAGCGTAGGTGTCTGTGAGGTCCACATACTGCGGCCCGACCAGCGGCGACGTCGCGGTGAGGTTCAGGTGGTCGCAGATCAGCACCGGCTGGCCCACCTTGAGCCCATCGGTGATACCGCCGGCGGCGTTGGTGAGCACCACCACCCGTGCGCCGGCAGCGCAGGCGGCGCGCACCCCGTGCACCACCTGGGCCACGCCGTGGCCCTCGTAGCTGTGCGTGCGACCGAGCAATACCAGGACCCGGCGATCACCCAGCTGCACCGACCGCGCCGTCCCGGCATGCCCGATCACCTGCGGCATGGCGAAACCGGGCAACGTGCTGAACGGCAGTTCCGCGGTCGGTGTCCCCAGACCATCGGCCGCGGGGCGCCAGCCGCTGCCCAGTACCACGGCGGCGTCATGGGTGGCGATCCCGGTACGCTCGGCGAGCACCGCGGCGGCCTCTCGCGCTATCTGCGCCGGATCAATCACGCTGAGTAGCCTAACGATCAGCGCATGTGCGCTGATCCCGACCTGGAGACATATCGGGGCGAAGGAGCGCTACAGGGCGGGTGTGAAGGTGGCCAGTACGGGTTCGAACAACTTGGTACGGCCCGCGGCCTCACGCTCGGTCGGCACGGTGACCGAGAGAACCCACAGCTCCGTGTTAGCCGGCATCATCCGCAGGTACGTTGTGCGCCGGAGCTCACCACCTTCTTGAGTCCGGTATGTGGCCTCCAACGCGCCACCGGATAGCCGCTGCCGCTGGGTCTCCACCAGCTGGGGCAATCCCTGAGCCAGCTTGCGCAGGTAGCCGCTCAGGTACTGATCGGCATTGACGGCGGGGGCGCCGGTGACCCGTTCCACAGCGATGACCTCCGAACCGTCCGGTGACACGAAACGCGTCACCGTGCCGGAGTTGTCACCAAGTGCCCGCTGCTCGCGAAACTGCGGCCAGCCCTGCGGCACGCTGACCGTGAACTGCATCGGCCGGGTACCGGGGGGCTGATCGACCTGGACCACTAGCGGACTGAGTACCGGATCCTCGGGGCTCGGGTTCGGCGCGGCCCGGGTGGTAAGGGAGGGCATCGCGGGCTGGCCGGCGGTGATCCGTGCGGCTGCGAAGCCGATCACGGCGCTGGCGAGGAACAACAGCACGGCCAGCAGCCACAGGACCGGTCTACGCCTGGTGCCGGGCCGCCTGTGCCCGTGCCGAGGAGCACGTGCTTCTGCGGGCTGGGCGAAAGGCAGCGGCCCCGGGTCGGAGGCAAGCCGGGTGCTGCGCTGGCGCGGCATCTCTGACGCGGTTGTAGCGGTGGCGCCGGCGACGGTGGCTGACGCGGTGCGCGCCGCAAACGAGGAGTCTGCTGAGCCGGTGGGCGAGGCAACCTCTGGAGGCGCGCCCAGCATCTGGCGTACCTGGGACAGCGATAGCCGGCGAGCGGGGTCCTTGACCATCAATCCGCTGATCACCTCGGCGAGCGGCCCGGAACAGGACGGCCTGGGCACCTTGTCTTGCACCACCGCGGCCACGGTCGCCATCGCGGTGCCTGCGTCGTACGGGGGCCTGCCCTCGACCGCGGCGAATAATGTCGCGCCCAGTCCCCACAGGTCCGAGGCAGGGTTCACCGGTTTGCCGGAGGCTATCTCCGGAGCGATGTAGGCCGGTGAGCCGAGCATCAGGCCGGTTGCGGTCAAGGTTTCATCGGCCGGATTGCGGGCGATCCCGAAGTCAGTCAGCTTGATCCGGCCGTCGTGGGCGACCAGCACGTTGCCGGGCTTGACATCGCGGTGGGTGATTCCCGCGGTATGGGCCGCCTGCAATGCGGCCGCTACCGCGGCACCGATGGTGGCCACTTGCTGGGGAGGCAACGGGCCTTCGCGGGTCAGCTCGGCCAGGCTGCGCGAAGGCACCAGTTCCATCACGACGAACGGCGCGGCGCCTTCCCGGGCCACGTCGTAGAGCGTCACCACATTGGGGTGTGACAGGGCCGCGATGGCCCGCGCTTCGCGCAACGCACGTTCCCGCAATGCGTTCGCCTCGGCGTCGGGGACGCCTGGTGGCAGCAGCACCTCCTTGATCGCGACCGGCCGTCCGAGTACCTCGTCGCGTGCTGACCACACCGTGCCCATGGTGCCTCGGCCCAGCACCGCATCGAGCCGGTACCGGCCGGCCACCAGGCGGGGTGCGGGGTTGGTCACGGCCCCATGATGCCCGCACCCGCTCAGCGGGTATGCGAAGTGGGCATGATGAAGGTGGTGGACAGGTCAGCGGAATCGGGTTTTCCGATCAAGCCGGTGTACCGCGCGCAGGACGTCGCGGAGGGACTGGCTGAGCGGCTAGGCGAGCCTGGGCAGTTCCCGTTCACCCGGGGCGTGTACCCGACCATGTACACCCAGCGCCCGTGGACCATGCGCCAGTATGCCGGGTACGGCACCGCTGCCGAGTCCAATGCGCGGTACCACCAGCTGCGCCGGGCCGGGCAGACCGGGCTGTCGGTGGCGTTCGACCTACCCACGCAGATGGGCTACGACTCCGATGAGCCCATTGCGCACGGCGAGGTCGGCAAGGTCGGGGTGGCCATCGATTCGATCGAGGACATGCGCACGCTGTTCGATGGGATCCCGCTGGACGAAGTGTCCACTTCCATGACGATCAACGCGCCGGCCAGCGTGCTGTTGTTGCTGTATCAACTGGTCGGCGAGGAACAGGGGGTGCCGGCGTCGGCGCTGACCGGAACGGTGCAAAACGACATTCTCAAAGAATACATTGCGCGAGGTACCTATATTTACCCGCCGGCGCATTCCCTGCGTCTCACGTCGGACATCTTTGCCTATTGCAAGGCGGAGATCCCGCGGTGGAATACCATTTCGATCTCGGGTTACCATATGGCCGAGGCCGGCGCCAATCCGGCGCAGGAAATCGCTTTTACGCTGGCCAATGGAGCTCAGTACGTGCAGGCCGCGCTGGACGCCGGAATGGCTGTTGACGAGTTCGCGCCACGATTGTCATTCTTTTTCGTCTCGCGTACTACACTTCTGGAGGAAATCGCAAAATTTCGGGCCGCCCGGCGGATCTGGGCTCGCCTGATGGCCGAGCGCTTCGGCGCCCGAAATCCGAAATCGTTGACGTTGCGATTTCACGCCCAAACCGCCGGGGTGCAGCTGACCGCACAGCAGCCGGAGGTCAACGTGGTGCGGGTTACCGCGCAAGCAATCGCCGCCATCTTCGGCGGCGCTCAGTCGCTGCACACCAATGCCTACGACGAGGCCATCGCGTTGCCCACGGAGAAGGCTGCCCGGTTGGCTCTGCGGACCCAACAGGTGCTGGCGCATGAGACCGATCTGACCGCCACCGTCGATCCTTTTGCCGGTTCCTACGCGGTCGAAGCGATGACCGATGAGGTGGAAGCTGCCGCGGTTGCCTTAATGGACAAGGTGGATGAGCTGGGTGGTGCTGTGCGGGCCATTGAGGCGGGGTTCCAGAAATCGGAGATCGAGCGGACCGCGTACCAGACCGCGGTCGAGATTGATTCCGGTGATCGGGTGGTGGTGGGGGTCAACCGTTATCGGCTTGACGCCGAAGATCCTTACCAGCCGCTGCGGGTGGACCCGGCGATCGAGGATCGGGCCCGGGAGCGGCTTGCTGTGCTGCGCTCGTCGCGATCGTCCGTGGCGGTCGGGCGTGCCCTGGATGAGCTGCGGCAGGCAGCCAAAGACGCTGCAGGCAACGTGCTGTACCCGATGAAGCGGGCGCTCGCCGAGCGGGCCACAGTGGGAGAGGTATGTCACGCGCTGCGTGACGTGTGGGGCAGCTACGTACCGTCAGAGTCTTTCTGACGACTTGTTTGGGACCTTCTGACAGGACTTGCTGAGGCAAATTCGGTGAGCGCCTTGGCAAAGCGATCAACGGCGCCCGGCGCGGTGATTAAGGACAGGTTCGGTTCGATCAGCTCGAGCTCCATGATCATTGGCCCTCCGGTGCTGCCGGGCACCAGGTCGACCCGGGCGTAAGGCAGCGGATGGCAGATTCCTGGCACTGCGCGCAATGCTGCCGCAGCGATGGCGAGCTCCGAGCGGCTCGGCGAGTAGTGGGTGCGCTGAGGACGGGGCAGCTGCTCGTTGTGGATTTGGCTGGTGTGCAGGACAGCGCCCCTGCGCACCGCATGGCTCAACCTATTGTTGAAAAAGATCAGCCTGCGTTCGCCCATCACCTCGATCTGCTTCAGGTATGGCTGAACCATCGCGTCCACACCCTGGCTGTGCAGCATGCGTATGTGCTCGATGGCCTCGGCTTGCGCGTCGGGAAGGTAGCGTGCGGTGTTCCAGGCACTGGCGGACACAACCGGTTTGACCACGATCTCGCCCGCAAGTAACTCTGGCCGCTCGCCGCGTTTGACATATCTGGTCGGGATGACGGGTAGTCCAGCCCTGTCAAGGTCACACAGATAGCATTTGTTCAGGTTCCAGCGGATCACCTCCGATGGATTCACCAATAATGTGGAATGCGATACGTGGTCGATCCAAGCGGAGAAATTTTCGACCCGCCACGGATAGTCCCAGGTCGAACGGACCAGTACCATATCGAATGCGTGCCAGTTACGGTCGGCGTCCCATTCGATGGCCTCCGCGCTAATATCCGAGGCGCCGAGAGCATTGATCAACAACGGCATGTCGACGTCGTCGGCGCCCTTCGCGGTGGCGATCGCGATCCGGCGCACAGGATTGACGCTACTTGCCTGGCCGGTGAACCGCGCCATCTTGTTGCCGAGTTCAACACCGTGGTCGTTTGAGATTGACTGGACAGCACCGGTCGTGGCCGTGGCGGCCGTAGGGCAATCGACTGCGCTGGCTGCGGCACGGCATGCGGCGTCGGTGAGCTGTGTCGGGCAGAATCAGGGGATGAATCCTGCGGCAGCCAGTCCTGCTGTCGCCATGGCGCGGCCTGGGGACGCTCTGCGAGCACTGCGGCGCAGTGCCGACACGGAGCACGTCGGTGCTGGTAACGGCGCCGTTCTGGTGGCGGCCGATCGCTTCGATGTCGAGCACGGCGTGTCGCCTCTGCATTCCGGCCTGCGCCTGGACTATGTGGTGCTGTCGAAGGTGGATCACGAGTGCTGGCGCAACGTCATCGCGGCGGCCACCGAAACTCTGGACGTGACGATCAAGTTGATCGGAAAATCCGCCGAAGATGCCGGTACGGGCAAGATACCGCGCGCGCAGAGAGGGGTATTCGACGACGTGATGACCGCCGCTAACACGTCAGCGTGGTATGACCCGCGGGCTGACGCGACCGCCGTGTGCAGCAACGGCGCCCGTGCGCTGACACTGACCGGTCTGGCGGCGGCCACCGGCGACGCCGGAGGTGGCGCGTGACGCTGCTACACCCCAGCCCACTGCCTGCCGCTGAGGCGCCGCTGGACATCGCGGCGGGTCGGGGGCCGTCCTGGCTCGACGAGTGGCTGTCGAAACACGGTACCGACCTGGTCGCCTGGCGTCGGCACATCCATGCCCATCCAGAGCTCGCCTACGCCGAACACGCCACCACGGCTCTGATTGCCGAGTGCCTCCGCAGTGCTGGCTTGCAATCCACCCCGCTGCCCGACGGCACCGGGCTGATCTGCGACATCGGTACCGGTTCCCGGTGTGTCGCGCTGCGGGCCGACATCGACGCACTGCCGTTGGTGGAAGCCACCGGGTTGCCGTTCGCTTCCACCGTGCACGGCGTCATGCACGCCTGCGGGCATGACGCGCACACCGCCATCCTGCTGGGTGCTGCGTTGGCGTTAGCGTCAGCTCCGGCGTTGCCGGGTCAGATCCGGCTGATCTTCCAACCGGCTGAGGAAGTGATGCCTGGCGGAGCGCTGGATGTGCTCGCCGCAGGTGCCTTGTCCGATGTGGACCATATCTTCGCGCTGCATTGCGCCCCCCGGTTACCCGTTGGTCAGGTCGGTACCCGGGTTGGGCCGATGACGTCGGCTTCCGACCTGCTGGAACTGCGGCTGTCCTCACCCGGCGGGCATACCTCGCGGCCGCACCTCACCGCCGATCTGGTGCACGCGCTCGGCACCGTAATCACCGGATTGCCCTCGCTGCTGTCCCGGCGGATCGATCCCCGCTCAGGCACGCTCCTGGTGTGGGGGGCGGTGCAGGCAGGTCAGGCCGCCAACACCGTTCCTCAAGAAGGGTTGGTTCGCGGCACCCTCCGCACTGGGGACCGCGGTATCTGGACAGATCTGGAACCACTGGTCCGCGAGCTGGTCACCGCCCTGCTCACGCCCACCGGCGTGGGCTTTGACCTGCGCCATGTCCGTGGCGTGCCGCCGGTGGTCAACGAGCCGGTCAGCACCGGGCTGCTCCGCGACGGTATCGCCGCCGCGTTGGGCGAGGACGCTGTCGTAAGTACTGAGCAGTCCGCTGGTGCGGAGGATTTCGCCTGGTACCTCGAGCACGTGCCGGGATCCATGTGCCGCCTCGGTGTCTGGTCCGGCGACCAGCCGCAGCACGACATCCATCAACCCACCTTCGATCTCGATGAGCGCGCGCTCCCGCTTGGCGTGCGCGTCATGGTGCACACCGCACTAGCCGCCCTAACCTGACCCCTTCCCGCGCGTGTCGTGCCCTCGTGGCTCGCGTGTCGCGCTCCCCTGCACGGTGTGTCGCGCCTTCCCGCTCCGCGTGTTGCGCACCACGGCACACCGCGAGATCACGCTGTCCTGATCTCTCTGCTGGGCTTGTCCACAACGGGCCTGCTCATCCACAGCTGCCGGATCCGGCGCTCGCATCGATTGGACCGACCCAGCAAAGCTCATGCCATGCTCAGCCTCCCCGAAGACTGTCACGGCCCATGGACCTACGCACAGCTACGTGATGCCATCGGTCGGCGCAGCCTGGACCGACTGCGGGCTGACGGCCGGATCCGGCAAATCTGGGGAGTACTCGTCCCGATGGACTCGCTGCTGGATCCAGACACCCGAGCAGCTGCAGCGCTGCTTGTGGCTGGATCCCAGGCAGCGTTGACTGGTCTCACCGCGGCCTGGCTGCAAGGTTGTCCAGCAGCGGCCACGCCTGCCGTTCATGTGGCGGTGCCCTATTCGAGTTCTCTGCGAACTCAGGAAGGCCTGGTTGTTCACCAGGGGCGCGGGCTACTGAATGACGTGATCGAGGTGCGCAAGTTGCGCACCGTCACGCTTGCCGTGGCGGTTACCGAATTACTGTGCACGGATGTGGCCCGGCGGGCGCTGGCTGTTGCAGATCAAGCATCTGCACAGCTCAGCGAGGGAGAACGGTCGGCGTTTTGCCGGCGGATCGCTGATCGGCTGGCCACCCGGGCTGACCGTCGCGGTACCGCCCGGGCGGGTACGTTGCTTCCTCTAGTCACCGGGCGGCCCGAGTCACCGCCGGAGAGCTGGTTGAAGCTGCTCGTGGTCGACGCGGGTTTTCCGACCCCGGCGGAGCAGTTCCAGGTTCTCGATGCGCTGGGCTGCGTTCGGTATGTCCTGGATCTGTGCTGGCCCGAGTTGCGCATAGCGCTGGAGTACGACGGTTACGAGTCGCACGAGTACCGGCTGGACCGCGATGGTCGCCGCGATCTTGACCTAGAACGGCGCGGATGGATCACAGTCAGAGCCACCGCGGCCGACCTAGCTGAACCCAGCGGGCTGCTGGCCAGGCTCGAGGACGCCTTCGAGATCAGGGGAGCGGGCCACTACCGAGCCGTACCTGGGGAGCAACGCCCAGGCAGACGACGCGCCTGAGCGCAAGATACACCGGGCACCAGCGCACGACACACCGGGCAGGAGGGCACGACACACCGGGCACCAGCGCACGACACACCGGGCAGGAGGGCACGACACGCCGGGCCGAGAGGGGGCGATGGAGCAACGGTCAGGGGCCGATGCCGGAGCAGGGACGGGCGCGCAGTTCGGCGACGTAGTCCTCGGGAGCACCGGCCGCCTCGGCGGCGTCAGCGATCACGCCGAGATAGCGCGCCGAGGGCAATCCGCCCTCATAGGCGTCGAGCACGTAGAGCCAGGCAAGCGCCGAGCCGTCCAGGGTGTGTACCCGCAGCTTCAGCTTCTTGTGCAGCCCGAAATCCCCACCCTCCCAGCGATCGAGCAGTTTTTCGTCCTCCGGGGTCACGTCATAGATCACGACGAACACCTGGGACTCGGGGTCTTCGACAACGGTGGCCAGCGCCCCTTCCCAAAGCAGGTCTTCGCCACCGAAGGTCAACCGCCACCCGATCAACCAGCCGGTCATCGCCATCGGCGAGTGCGGCGCGCGTTGCGCCATTTGGGCGGGATCCATGTTCGACCCGTAGGCGGCGTAGAGCGGCACGCGCGATAGCGTAGCTGCCACATGAGATGTCCCCACGTTCCCGCCACCACCGTCGGCTACGCCTTGAATACAGAGTGCGCACTGAGAGTGCTCGCCATCGCGCAACCTCATGCGTGCCCGCGCGTCCTTGTGGGTAGAGGGCTGGCATGAGGAGGTTGCGATGTGGATCGTTACCTGCGGGCTGATCGCTGGTGCGGCTCTACTAGGCCCAGTTCCCGTGGCCATGGCCGATGGACTGATCAGCACTGCGAACGCGGATAGCCAAGCTGCGCCGCAAACCGAGGTGAGCGTGCTTGCTGTGTCGCTTACCGTGGGCGGCGCGATCGCCACCGCTGGCTCAGGGGTGGCGCTGGTACTCAATCGGCGCCGGGCGGTCAGTCGTCAACCCAGTCAAGTGTCCGGATGACCGCCTTGCGCCACTGAGCGTAGAGGTGTTCTCGCTGCGGCGGATCCATCTGAGGATCCCACCGCCGGTCGGCTGACCAGTTATGTCGGATTTCCTCCTCACCGGACCACGCTGCCACGGCTAGGCCGGCAGCGTAAGCAGCGCCCAGCGCGGTCGTCTCCCTGACCGCGGGGCGGATCACCGGGACACCCAAGATATCGGCCTGAAACTGCATCAGCAGATCGTTACGCACCATCCCGCCGTCTACCTTCAGAACAGCCAACTCGGTCCCCGAGTCAGCGTTCATCGCGTCGAGAACCTCTCGGGTTTGGAACGCGGTAGCTTCCAGCACCGCTCGGGCCAGGTGCCCACGGTTGACGTAACGCGTCAGGCCGACGATGGCGCCCCGAGCGTCAGATCGCCAATGCGGGGCGAACAGCCCCGAGAAGGCGGGCACGAAGTAAGCGCCACCGCTGTCCTCAACGGAAGCGGCTAGCTGCTCGATCTCATCGGATGAGGAGATCATGCCCAGGTTGTCGCGTAACCACTGCACCAGCGCTCCCGTGACGGCAATGGAGCCTTCCAGCGCGTACACCGGATCCTGCGTCCCGACTTGGTAGCAGACCGTGGTCAGCAGGCCGTGGCGGCTGGGCACCGGTTTGGTCCCGGTGTTGAGCAGCATGAAGTTGCCGGTGCCGTAAGTGTTCTTCGCCTCTCCGACGGACAGACACGCCTGCCCGAACGTCGCAGCTTGCTGGTCACCGAGAATGCCGCCGATCGGCACCCCGGCCAGTGTTGCCGGTTCATGCACCGAGCCATACACCTGAGATGACGGGTAGATGCTCCCCAGCATGGACACCGGAACGCCCATCTCCTCGGCAATGTCGCTGTCCCAACACAGTTGATGCAGGTCCATCAGGAGGGTGCGCGAGGCATTGGTGACATCGGTGACATGCAACCCACCGGTCATGTTCCACACCAGCCAGGCATCGATGGTCCCGAAGCAGAGCTCACCACGGCGCGCTCGTTGCCGGGCACCATCGACGTGGTCGAGGATCCACCGGACCTTGGGGCCGGAGAAGTACGTGGACAACGGCAAGCCGGTACGAGCCTGATACCGCAGCGCGCCCGTCGAGCCGCCCAGTTCCGTGCACAACCGGTCGGTGCGGGTGTCTTGCCAGACGATCGCGTTATACACCGGCTCGCCGCTGTGCCGGTCCCACACCACAACCGTCTCCCGCTGGTTGGCGATCCCGACTGCCGCAATGTCACTCGCTGTCAAGTTTGCCGCGGCCAGCGCCCCGGACGTGACCTGCTGGGTATTCGCCCAAATCTCCAGTGGGTCGTGCTCTACCCAGCCGGCGGCGGGGAAGTGCTGCTGGTGCTCGCGCTGGTCGGCGCTGACCACCTGGCCAGCATGATCGAATATCATGCAGCGGGTAGAGGTGGTGCCCTGGTCGATTGCGGCGACGTACTGGTTCATTGCGGTTAGACGCTAGCGTCCCCGCACTTGGGTTGCCGATCAGGACAAAGGGGCAGTAGTTAAGCCATGGACCTCCGACTGCTCCAGCGTGTGCCCGAACGGGCATTGCGGGGCCGGGCTTCGGTAACACTTATCGCCGCCGCATTCGCAATCACCATGCTGGGCACCACGTTGCCGACGCCGTTATATCCGCTCTACGAGAAGGCTTTCGGCTTCAGCGAGCTGATCACCACGGTGGTGTTCGCAGCATACGCGGTCGGTGTCATCGCTGCTTTGTTGCTGTTCGGGCACTGGTCAGACCAGTTGGGTCGGCGACCGATGCTGCTGGCAGGACTGGTGTTGTCCGGTTTTTCTGCCGTCGTGTTCCTGCTGGCGGATTCACTTGGTTGGCTGTTCGTCGGCCGGGTGCTCTCGGGCTTGTCGGCGGGAATATTCACCGGGACCGCGACCGCCACGATCGTGGATCTGGTTCCAGACGAGGGCAAGTCACGGGCGAGCCTGATCGCGGCGGCAGTCAACATGGGCGGTCTCGGTGCCGGACCGCTGCTGGCCGGTGTCCTGGCGCAATACGCACCGCTGCCGCTGGCTCTGTGCTTCCTCTTTGATCTCGTTCTTGTTGCGCTGGCCGTCCTGGGGGTCTACGTCGTCGCCGAACCAGTGCGGCGGACCGCCGCCATCCGGCTAGCACCTCAGAAGATCACTGTGCCCTCCGAGATCCGAGGCGTGTTCACAAGAGCCGCGATCGCTGGCTTCGCCGGTTTCGCCGTCATGGGACTGTTCACCGCGGTGTCGCCGGCGTTTCTCACCACGGTGCTGCAGAACACCAACCACGCGGTGACCGGTGCGGTGGTGCTTTCGGTCTTCCTTGCCTCGACACTCGGCCAGTCGCTGTCCATGGCCATCGGCGAGCGGCGCGCCTTGACCCTCGGGTGTGTCGGTTTGATCGTGGGGATGATCCTCGTGGGAACCAGCCTGCTTGTCCGGTCCCTGGCGGTACTTATCGTCGGAGCGGTCATTGCCGGACTTGGCCAGGGTATGAGTTTCCGCGCCGGCCTCGGCGCGGTGGCTAGCGCAAGCCCACCGGACAAGCGCGGCGAGATCACGTCGACCTATTTCGTGATGCTTTACGTAGGGATCGCGATTCCAGTGATCGGCGAAGGTGCCGCTGCTGTGGCCTTCGGTCTCACCGTGTCCGGCATGGTCTTCGCTGCACTCATCGCGATACTCGCCGTGACCGTGCTGCTACTCCTCAAACGGGCCCACCACCCCAGCTTCGGCCGGCGTTCGTGCCACCACGGGGGGGACCAACCGCGGTAGCGTGCAGCAGGCGATCGCCTACGACGTAGGGGGTATGACCGGTGCGGCAGGCCAAGCGTGAGCTGCAGCCTTTGGAGTCCGTCCCCGGCCAGTTGTGTCCGGCGCAACGAGTGGCGGATTGGCAGCGGTTGGCCGGTGAGCAGTTCGACGTTGTCGTCATCGGTGCAGGTGTGGTGGGTTGCGGTGCGGCCTTGGACGCTGCCACCCGCGGTCTCACGGTGGCTTTGGTGGAAGCGCGGGACATCGCTTCCGGCACGTCCAGCAGGTCATCCAAGCTCTTCCATGGTGGCCTGCGCTATTTGGAGCAGCTGGAGTTCGGTCTGGTTCGCGAGGCGTTGCATGAACGCGAGTTGATGCTCACCCGGCTGGCGCCGCACCTGGTCAAGCCGGTGAGCTTTTTGTACCCGCTGGCGCACCGGATCTGGGAGCGGCCCTATGTAGCCGCCGGGCTGGCGCTGTACGACACGTTGGGCGGTGCACGATCAGTGCCCGGTCAGCGCCATCTCACGCGAGCGGGAGCGTTGCGCTTGGCGCCGGCGTTGCGCCGACACCAACTCGTCGGCGGGGTGCACTACTACGACGCGATCACCGACGATGCTCGGCACACGATGACGGTGGCCCGGACAGCCGCCCATTACGGCGCGGTGGTACGCAGCTCCACCCAGGTCATCGGCTTCCGACGGGAGGCGGATCGGATCTCCGGAGTCCGCGTGCGGGATTGCGAGACTGGTGCGGAGACCGACGTCGATGCGCACGTGGTGCTCAACTGCACTGGCGTGTGGACCGATGAGATCCAGCGGTTGTCCGGTGGGCGGGGGCGGTTCCGGATCCGCCCTTCCAAGGGCGTGCATATCGTGGTCCCCCGGGACCGCATCGTGTCGGAGAGCGGATTGATCCTGCGCACGGCGACGTCGGTGTTGTTTGTCATCCCGTGGCGTAACCATTGGATCATCGGCACCACCGACACTCAGTGGAACCTCGACCTGGCGCACCCTGCGGCCACTCGCGCGGACATCGACTACCTGCTGGACACCGTCAACTCGGTGCTGGTCACCCCGCTCAACGATGGCGACATCGAGGGCGTTTACGCGGGCTTACGGCCCCTGCTGGCCGGCGAAAGTGAGGAGACGTCGCGACTGTCCCGAGAGCACGCCGTCGCGCGGGTGGCCCCGGGCCTTGTCGCCATCGCGGGCGGGAAGTACACCACTTACCGGGTAATGGCTGCCGATGCGGTGGACGCGGCTGTGCCGGATCTGCCGGGTCGGGTCGCGCGCTCCATCACCGACAAGGTGCCGCTTCTCGGCGCGGACGGTTATTACGCGCTGGTGAATCAGGCCGACTCGCTAGCCGCTCGGTACGGGTTGCACCCCTACCGGCTACGGCACTTGCTGGACCGCTACGGCTCAGCGGTGCACCAGGTCCTCGCGTTGGCCGCCGACCGTCCGGATCTGCTGTCGCCCTTGCTGGAGGCGCCGGATTACCTCCGTGTCGAGGTGGTGCACGCGGCCAGCCACGAGGGAGCCTTGCACCTGGAAGACGTGTTGACCCGGCGTACCCGGATCTCGATCGAATACGCGCACCGGGGTGAGGCCTGCGCTGCCGAGGCAGCCGGCCTGATGGGCGAGGTGCTGAACTGGACCGGTGCGGTGCGGGACCGGGAGGTGCAGCTCTACCTCGCTCGGGTGGCCGCCGAGCGCGAGTCGCAACGGGAGCCTGACGATTCCACCGCTGATGCCCGCCGCGCCGCTGCGCCTGACCCACGCCCGCAACTGCTCGCCGCAGTCAGCTGATCTCCCGTTTGGACCTTCTGCGCTCGGCGTGTCGTGCTTTCCTGCCGCGCGTGTCGCGCGCTGACGTCTGGTGTGTCGCCCGCTCGTGCATGGTGTGTCGCGCGCTCATGCGCAGCATGGGGCCGAGAGCAACTGTGTACCGGAGCACGACACACCGGCCGCGAGAGCGCGACGCGCCCGGGGGGAGAGCGCGACACGCGCGGGATTAGGGGGTGATGGTGCAGAGCAGGGCACCGTGGGTGACGGGGCTTCCCGGTTGCACGGTGAGGGCGGTGACGGTACCGGCTTGGTGCGCGATGACCGGGTTTTCCATCTTCATCGCTTCGAGTACCACGATGAGATCACCGGCGCTGACCGCATCCCCGTTGGACACCGCAACCCGAACCACGGTGCCTTGCATAGGCGCAAGGACCGCATCGCCCGACGCCGCGGCAACCCGGGAACCGCTGCGTTTACGAGGTTTGGCGCGAGGCGCGTCGCCCCCGCGCAAAACCAGCTCACCCGGCAGGTTGACCTCCAGGCGCCGGCCCCCGACCTCCACAACAACGGTTTGGCGCGGCGCTGGCTCAGGCGCTTCCGCCACGGCACCGGAAGGCTCAAGCACAGCAGCGAACTCGGTCTCGATCCACCGGGTGTGCACGGTGAAGTGGTCGGCGGTGGAAGCAGCGAAAGCCGAGTCCACCACGATCGCCCGGTGGAAGGGGATGACGGTGGGCACGCCTTCCACCGTGAATTCGGACAGCGCTCGCCGGGACCGCGCCAGGGCCTGCGTCCGATCCGCGCCGACGACGATGAGCTTGCCCAGCATCGAATCGAACTCACCGCTGATCACGCTGCCGGCGCGTACCCCGGCGTCGAGCCGCACCCCCGGACCCGATGGCGGATCGAACACCGTCACCACACCGGGCACGGGAAGGAATCCGCGTGCCGGGTCTTCGGCGTTGATCCGGAACTCGATCGCATGGCCGCGTGGCACCGGGTCGGCGGTCAGCGCCAGCTTCTCGCCGGCCGCGATCCGAAATTGCTCGCGTACCAAGTCCAGGCCGGTGGTCTCCTCGGACACCGGGTGCTCTACCTGCAGACGGGTGTTCACCTCTAAGAAGAAGATCGAATCGTCAGGAGCCACGAGGAACTCGACGGTGCCGGCTCCGGTGTAGCCCGCTTCTTCGCAGATCGCCCGGGCCGCTTGGTGGATGCGCTCGCGTTGTGAGGAAGACAGGAACGGGGCCGGGGCCTCCTCCACCAGCTTCTGATACCGGCGTTGCAACGTGCAGTCCCGCGTGCCCACGACAACTACGTTGCCGTGCTGATCGGCCAATACCTGCGCCTCCACGTGCCGCGGTCGCTCCAGGTAGCGCTCCACGAAGCATTCGCCGCGCCCGAAAGCGGCAACGGCCTCGCGCACTGCGGAGCTGAACAGATTGGGGATCTCCTCGATACTGCGGGCCACCCGCAGCCCCCGCCCGCCACCACCGAAGGCGGCCTTGATGGCCACCGGCAGACCGTGTTCCTCGGCGAACGCGAGAACATCACCCGCCGCCGGCACGGGATCCCGGGTGCCCGGCACCAGCGGTGCCCCGGCTTTGGCGGCGAGTTGGCGAGCGGTGACCTTGTCCCCCAGATCTCGGATCACCTGCGGCGATGGTCCGATCCACACCAGCCCGGCATCGATCACCGCCTGGGCGAACTCGGCGTTCTCTGCGAGGAACCCGTATCCCGGGTGTACCGAGTCCGCGCCGGACCGAGCCGCAATGTCCAGCAGCTTGGGCGCGTTGAGGTAGGTGTCCGCTGGTGCTACGCCGCCCAACGCGAACGCCTCGTCGGCCAGCGTGACAAACACAGCGTCGCGGTCGCCGTCTGCGTAGACTGCCACGCTGACCAAGCCGGCATCCCGGCAGGCGCGGACCACCCGTACAGCGATCTCTCCGCGGTTGGCGACGAGGACCTTGCGCATGGGTGACGGGTGGGAAAGGGCCACTTGGCGAAGTCTAAGGCTGCCTCGAGTTTGCGCCCCTGATGATGCAGGACGGCTCCGTCGCACTTGATCATGGACATACCGGATGAAGTGCTCAATCATGAGTGGACTCGCCCGTCCGAGATGCCAGAGATGTGCGAGATTGTGCTGAGCAGGGGAGACCTCAGGTGACCCACGACTTCGTGGACATCGACACCAGCAAGCCACAGTCGGCCCGCATCTGGAATTACTGGCTTGGTGGCAAGGACCACTACCCAGTCGACCGCGCGGCCGGCGACGAGGTGCTCGCCAAGATCCCGGACATTGCCGACGGTGCCCGCGCCGAGCGCGCATTCCTGATCCGGGTGGTCCGGTACCTGGTAGCTGAGGTAGGAATCCGACAGTTCCTCGACATCGGCACCGGCTTGCCTACTTTGAATAACACTCACGAAGTGGCCCAGGCGACAGCACCGGAATGCCGAATCGTCTATGTGGACAACGATCCGCTCGTCATGGCGCATGCCCGTGCATTACTGACCAGCACTCCTGAGGGCGTTACCGACTACATTCATGCTGATCTTCGTGAGCCTGACACGATTGTGGCCGAAGCCGCCCGGACCCTGGATTTCACCCAGCCCGTTGGATTGATGCTGCTGGGTGTGGTCAATCACATCATGGACTCTGATGAGGCGTACTCGGTCGTCCAGAAGCTGTTGAAAGTCATGTCTCCGGGCAGTTATCTGGCGCTAACTCACTCCACCGCCGAAGTCCACGGCGAGCGAATGCTCGAGGTGATGCGGCAGGTAAACGAGCGCGGTGGAACTCCTATCAGGGCGCGCACTCGGGAAGAACTCGTGCACTTTTTTGACGGGACGGAACTGCTCGATCCTGGAGTGGTGTCATGTTCTTTCTGGCGTCCTGACCCCATCGACGTGGGCGTGCCGGCCGAGGTATATCTGTTCGGCGGTGTAGGGCACAAGGTCGCCTAACGTCACGACCACAGCGTCACCACAGAGACCCCGACCTCGGCGAGCAGCCGCCGGGTCAGCGGTAGGCTGATCCCGATCACGCTGGACGGATCACCGTCGATCCCGTCGACGAACCAGCCTCCCCGGCCGTCCAGAGTGAACCCGCCGGCCACCTGCAATGGTTCCGCACTGTCGATGTAAGCCTGGATCTCCGCCGGCGAGGGGGCGCCGAAGTGGACGACCGTGGCCTGGGCACCGCTGGTGCTGGCAGTGCGGACGCCCCGGTCGAGGCGTACCACGGCGTGCCCGGTGATCAGCTCGCCGCTGCGACCGGCCATCTCCTTCCAACGTCGCGCCGCGGCATCGGCGCAGCCAGGCTTGCCGACTAGCTCCCCACCGATGTGCAGCATCGAGTCACAGCCGACGATCACCGCGTCGGAGTACTCGCCGGCGACTTGCGCCGCCACCGCATCGGCCTTCGCCGACGCGAGCGCGGTGACCAGTTGCTCGGGGCTCGCATCGGCCAGCGTGGCGGCCAGTGCGTCTTCGTCCACTCCCGACACGCGCACCACCGGATCTATCCCAGCACCGCGAAGCACGCCGAGCCGTCCCTGGGATGCTGAGGCGAGGATGAGACGCACGGCGTCAGGCGCGGGTGCCGAATATGCCGGTAAACGTCATTCGCAGCACGCATTCGTCGCCCCGGTGCGCGGAGCCGACTATCTCCACCAGCCCGAGACCGGGACGGCTGCGAGACAGCCGCGCGCCGATTACCTCCAGCCGCATGCGCAGGACGTCATTAGGGAACACGGGCGCCAGCCAGGACAGCTCCCGACCGCCTGGCGAACCTTGCGAGGTGGCATCGAGCAGCACCCCATCCACATACGCCCGCATCCACAGGCATGCGGTGAACCAACCTGAGGCGCACAGCCCGCCGAGTACTGACCGCTTCGCTGCCTCTTCGTCCAGGTGAAATGGCTGTGGATCGAATCTCTGATTGAAGGCGAGCATCTCCTCCCGATCGACCTTGGCTTCGCCAAGGTCGATCACGGTGCCCGGGCTCAAGTCCTCGAACGCGATCGTTGCCATATTGCCAATCCTGCCATCGCGCGCCACCGCGTCCGCCGATCCATCAACCGCGGTCGCTGCGGCCATGGAGTCAGCCCGGATGCAAGGAGGTGCGCCAAGCGCCGATACCCGGACCGGGATGCAGGGGAGTGCGCATCCCATGCGTCGGGTCAGCCCAGGAACTGCTCACCGCCGGACCTGCCGGCTGCGCGGGACTGGCCACGGCAACGAGCACCACGGTCAATGCGGCGAGTTCCTCGTCTGACGGCTGTCCCCGGACAATGTGCAACACCGGTGAGCGGTTATCGGCACCAGCACACGCTTGCCCGCTCACAGGGGAATGTTCCCATGCTTTTTCGGAGGCAAGGTTTGGCGCTTGCTGTGCAGCATGCGCAATGCCCGGGCGACATGGATGCGGGTGTGGCTGGGTGGGATCACGGCATCGACGTAGCCGCGGTCGGCTGCGACGTAGGGGTTGAGCAGAGCGTCCTCGTAGTCCTGCTGCCGCCGGGCCCGTAGTGCCTCGATGTCGCCAGGCGATGCCGCCGCAAGTTCTCTGCGGTACAGGATGTTGGCCGCGCCCGAGGCGCCCATCACGGCTATCTGCGCCGATGGCCAGGCCAGGTTGAGGTCTGCGCCGAGATGCTTCGAGCCCATCACGTCATAGGCACCGCCGTAGGCCTTGCGGGTGATCACCGTGACCTTGGGCACGGTTGCCTCGGCGTAGGCATAGATCAGCTTGGCGCCGCGCCGGATGATGCCGTTCCACTCCTGGTCGGTGCCGGGTAGGAATCCCGGCACGTCGACGAACGTGAGCACCGGGACGTTGAATGCATCACAGGTGCGCACGAACCGAGCGGCTTTCTCGCTCGCGTCGATGTCCAGGCAGCCGGCCAGCTGGGTGGGCTGATTGGCCACGATCCCGACGCTGCGGCCGTCGACCCGGCCGAAGCCGACGACGATGTTGGGCGCGAACAGCTCGTGCACCTCCAAGAATTCGCCCTCATCGATGACCCGGGTGATCACCTCACGCATGTCGTAAGGCGCCTTGGCCGAGTCCGGGATCAACGTGTCCAGCTCTCGATCGGCGTCGGTGGCGGTATCGGTCACGTTTGCGGCGTCAAACATCGGTGGCTCGGACAGGTTGTTCGACGGCAAGAATGACAGCAATTCCTTGACGTAGGACAGCGCATCTTCCTCATCGATGGCCAGGTAGTGCGCATTGCCGGACTTGGTGTTGTGCGCGCGCCCACCGCCGAGTTCTTCGAAGCCCACTTCCTCGCCGGTCACCGTCTTGATCACATCAGGGCCGGTGATGAACATGGCGGAGGTCTGATCGACCATGACGGTGAAGTCGGTCAGCGCGGGCGAGTAGACGTGCCCACCCGCGCACCATCCCATGATCAGCGAAATCTGCGGGATCACCCCCGAGGCATGCGTGTTGCGGCGGAAGATCTCGCCGTACAGGGCCAGGGACACCACGCCTTCCTGGATCCGGGCGCCGCCGCCCTCGTTGATCCCGATAAGCGGGCATCCGGTCCGCATCGCCAGGTCCATCACCTTGATGATCTTCTCGCCGTACACCTCACCGAGGCTGCCGCCGAAGACCGACGCGTCCTGGCTGAACACGCACACTGGCCGGCCGTCGACGGTGCCGTAGCCGCTGACCACGCCGTCGCCGTAGGGCCGGTTGGCCTGCTGGTCGAAGTTGGTGCAGCGGTGCCGGGCCAGCTGGTCGAGCTCGATGAATGAGCCGGCGTCCAGCAGAAGCTCGATGCGCTCCCGGGCGGTCTTGCGGCCCTTGGCGTGCTGGCGCGCCGCCGCGCGGGCCGATCCAGCGTCGACCGCTTCGGCCTCGCGGCGCAACAGATCGGCAAGCTTGCCCGCGGTGGTGTGAACATCCAGGTCCATGCCGCTCGACCCTAAAGGTAGCCCTCAAGGTAGCGTGTCATCATGTGGGATGATCTTGAGCGACCCCCGCTGAGCGAGGCCGCGCTGCGCCGGGCACTGGTGGCACCGGCCGGGCCGTATACAGCACTTGACGTCTTGGCTACCGCACCGTCGACGAATACCGCACTGGTCGACCTGGCCCAGCGGGGAGCGCCAGATCGGACCGTGTTGATCACCGAGGAGCAGAGTGCCGGCCGGGGACGGGCCGGGCGCAGCTGGACTGCCCCGGCCCGGTCGGGTCTTACCGTCTCGGTATTGCTACGTCCTACCGGGGTGCCACAGTCCCGGTGGAGCTGGCTGCCGTTGCTAGCCGGGGTGGTGCTGTGCAAGGCGGTAAGCACCGCCGCCGAGCTGCCGGCGGTCTTGAAATGGCCCAACGACGTGCTGCTCGGTGCTCAGCAGCGCAAGGTGGCCGGGATCCTTGCCGAACTGGTCCCGGGACAGTCCGCGGTGGTGATCGGCATCGGATTGAACGTCACACTGCGGCACGATGAACTGCCGGTACCCACTGCGACGTCGCTGGCCATCGAGAAGGGCGCCTGTACCGATCGCGATCAGCTGTTGCGCGCGCTGCTACTGGCGCTGGACACCGAGGTGCGGTGCTGGTGCAAGCACAAAGGTGACCCGGTCAGTTGCGGCCTCCGCGACGCCTACCGAACCCGCTGCATAACCGTGGGTCAGCAGATCAGGGTGGACCTGCCAGACCAGCCCGCGCTGACCGGTGTGGGCGACGACATCGACAGCGAGGGCCGCCTGGTAGTGCGGTGCAACGGTCAGCGGCGTGCGCTGTCGGTCGGTGACGTCACGCACATCCGGCCGCTGCGGCCCGCAGACCCTCAAAATGGCAGCGTCAGTTGACCTTCCTGCCCTTTCTGGCCTGTCACCGCCGTGCCGTCGTAGACGAGCAGGCCGTCGGGCCGAAGGCGGGCCACATCCGTCGGGCGGTGTTCGTCCACCGTGCCGTCATGCATCAAGTGCATGACCGGAAACTGCGCACTCAGCATGCTGAAATCGGCGATCATCCGGCGGTGGCAGCGCCACCACACCGATTCCGAACAGAGCACGGTGGTGGCTCGGTGACTTGCCTCATCGAGAAGGCCACGCATCGCGTCGAGGAATTCTTGAGTGCGCATGTGGGCCGCATAGCCGGCGAAGGAACAGTTGCGCAGCGCGGTGTCAGGGGTGGCGGCCGGAGCCTTTCGCCAACCCCCTAACCGCGGTTCCCACCGGTAGCTGATGCAGTGCTCGGGTAACCAGCACTGCATTTCCCGGCGCGCCACATCGGGATTGCGGCGGCTGCCCGGAGCGGTCCGCACATCCACCAGCGCCTCAATCCCCGCCGTGTGTAACAGGCACAGCAGTTCGTCGCGCTGTGCGGTGCCGTGGCCGAAGGTGAACAGCGGCATGTACCAAGCATGCTCGGCCGGCGATGCTTGTGCTGCAAAGCAGGGCGGGAAAGTCAGCTCAGTTTGGGCAACCGAGGCTCGATCATCTGGGCAATGCGCAACGCCTCAGCGCACGGATCGACAGCCGCGGAAGCCGCGGTTCGCGGGACCGCCACGCTGACCGCCAGCGCTGCCGATCCTCCATCCATGAGCTGCGCGCATTGTGAACCGCTTTTGTCCACTCCGAAATGAGACCCGGCGCGGCCGTTCACGGTATTGTCCGCAAAATTGATGAAGCTGGCATCGTTGCGGCGCGCCCGGTATCCGGCCAGCGTGCTGTTAGCCCGTTCCATGCTGAGCGTGTACGACTTGCCTTGCCACCGGCAGCCAATCACGCCTGAATTGTTGAAGCTCTTGCGGGTGTTGGGCTGCGCCCCCAGGCTGGTCAGCTCGGGATCGGTCAGGATCGTGCACATGTCGATTTTGCCGGCGTCGGCCACCGGTGGGGGCGCCGATGCCGGTGCCGGTGATCCCTGGCTGGCGCAGGCGGCCGTGAGCAACCCTGCCATCGCCACTGCTGTTGCGGCGCGCCTCACGGCCGCACCTCGGTGGCCGGACCGTCGTCACCCGCCGCCCACCCACCTGGCCCGGCGCGGCGCGCATGCCGAGCAGGTGGGCATCCGGTGGGGTCGCCGAAGCGGTCGCGGTAGCTAGCCACGATGTGCGCGGCGGCCGCATCCTGGCTGCCCACTTCTGACGTGGCCACCAGGTCCTGTACCTGAGCGGTCAAGGTGTGCTGGGCGCGGCGCAGGCAGGTCATCAGCTCGGCGGACAGCCGTGCCGGGTCCGCACCCCGGGCGCGATCGGTCAAGGTGAGCTCGGTGGGCACGCCGCGGGCGTCCACGCTGACTCGGACCATGCCATCGGCGGAGGCCTCGGTCACCGACAGCTGCGACATCTGGTGATGCAGATCGCGGTAGGCCTCCGCCTTACGTTCTAGCTGATCGGCCCGCCCGATGAGGGCCTGCCCGGCCTGGCCGGGGTCCATCCCGGCGAAGTCAGCGGCCAGATTGTGCACGATCGACCTCGACTCTCTGCGCGTGAGCACGCCCGCAGCGGCCGGGCCGACCAGTTTTGACCTCCGCGCGCCGCGGACTGTACCTGCCCGCCCTACCGGCCCCACAGCGGTACCGTGATCAGTGGCGATAAGGAGGAGCCGTGCCCTATCCGGAGGGTCTGCTGGTCGGCGACGAGCAGCTGGTGGTGCACAAGCATCCGCATTGGAAGACGCTGCTGTTGCCGGTGCTGGCGCTGTTCCTCATCGTCGGGCTCGGTTCCTACCTGGCCGCGCTGGTGGCCGGATCGTCATGGCAGTCCTACGGCTGGATCGGGCTGGCTGTGCTCGGGACCATCGGGCTGTGGTGGCTGACGGTGGTCCCCCTGCTGCGCTGGCGCACCACTCATTTCGTGCTCACCACCAGGCGGGTACTGGTCCGCGAAGGCATCTTGTCCCGCAGCGGCATTGATATTCCGATCAACCGGATCAACACGGTGCAGTTCCGGCACTCCCTTATCGGTCGGATCCTGGGCTTCGGCACGTTGATCATCGAGTCGGCCGCTGAGGAGCCCCTGGAGCTCGATGACATTCCCCAGGTCGAGCGGATCCATTCGCTGCTGTACTTCGAAGTGAACCCAGGGCCGGTAGCTGGATGACCGCGCGCGATGTCGGCCTGCCTGACCGGTACCCGGCATCCGGGTTACCGGCACAGGTGACCATCTGGGAAGTCGGTCCCCGTGACGGGCTGCAAAACGAGCCGGTGACCGTCCCGGTCCAGGTGAAGGTCGAGTTCCTGGACCGGTTGGCCGCAGCGGGCTTGCCGGTGCTGGAGGCGACCAGCTTCGTGCATCCCCGTTGGGTGCCGCAGCTGGCCGATGCCGATGAACTGTTCGGCTTGCTTTCGCGGCATAACGGGGTGCGCTACCCGGTGCTGGTGCCCAACGAGCGAGGTCTGGATCGTGCGCTGGCGGCCGGCGTCACCGAGATAGCGATTTTTGCTTCGGCCACCGAAAGTTTCGCCCAGCGCAACCTCAATCGAGGCTTCGATGCTCAATTCGCGATGTTCACGCCGGTGCTGCGCCGGGCGAAAGCGGCCGGCCTCGGCGTACGCGGTTACCTGTCGATGTGCTTCGGTGACCCCTGGGAGGGTGCGGTTGCCATCGAGCAGGTGGTCAGCGCCGCGCGCCGGCTGCTGGAACTCGGCTGTGATCAGTTGAGTTTGGGTGACACGATTGGTGTGGCCACTCCCGGTCACGTCGCTGCGATGCTGGACGCCTTTGGTCGCGCTGACGTTTCGGTCGACCCGCTTGCCGTGCATTTCCACGACACTTACGGCCAGGCGCTGGCCAACACGCTCGCCGCCCTGCATGCCGGGGTGAGCTGCGTGGACTCTTCGGCCGGTGGTCTCGGCGGCTGCCCGTATGCGCAGTCGGCCACCGGAAACCTCGCCACCGAGGATCTCGTGTGGATGCTCGACGGGTTGGGTATCGAGCACGGTGTCAACCTCGACGCTCTGGTGCGCACCAGCGCGTGGATGGCCGCCCAACTTGGCAAACCTTCCCCCTCGCGGGTGGTCACCGCCTTGGGTGGCTGTTCAAGAGCTACCAATCCCCCTGGACAGTGCTGATAACGACGACCAACCCCACTGGGATCCCAGCAGGGGTTGGCCGTCGTTGACGACGTTCTGGACCTGGGTCGGTGGTACTTGAAGAGCTCCCTACCCGGTCAGACGACCTCGTTGAGCTTGCCGGTTGCTACGTCGAACACGAATCCGCGGACGGAATCCTTGTTCGGGATAAACGGGCTGGCTTTGATTCGCGCAATCGACTGCCGGACGTCATCGTCAAGATCCGGGAATGCCTCGGCTGCCCACGCCGGTTTGATGCCGGTGTCGTCCTGAATGGACTTTTTGAACTCATCGTCGGTAAACGTGAGCATTCCACAGTCGGTGTGGTGAATGAGGATGATCTCATTGGTGCCGAGCAGTCGTTGGCTGATGGCCAGTGAGCGAATCTCGTCGTCGGTGACCACGCCTCCGGCGTTACGGATGACGTGGGCTTCGCCTTCGTTGAGGCCAAGGATGCGGTAGACATCCAGGCGAGCATCCATGCAGGCCACAACAGCGACATGCTTGGCGGGCGGCAGGGGCAGGGCGCCGGAGAAGGACTCGGCATAACGGGCATTGTTGGCGAGCAGCTCATCGGTGACGGACACGCAAACTCCTCAAGATAGGGGGTGGAGTGAGCAGCTGACAACGGCCGCGCGGGCAAGCGGAAAAGGCCCCTAGGGGCCAGGTGCCGACGCGCGGCCTAGCTACAGAATTGATCGAACGCGTCCATACGCCGACTCGGCCAGAATTGCTCGAGCACAGCGCGCAGCATGCGCATATCGTTACCTGTCGTGCGCTGCGCAGGCAAGGCTTTCAACGGATCGGGTACGCGGCCAGCATGGTGAGTCAGGCTGAATCAAGATCGTGAAAGACGGCTTTGGTCTGATCAGCGCCGGAGCATGGCCAGGGCGGCGTCGTGCAGTAGCCCGTTAGAGGACAGCGCAGTGCCGCCGTCGAATCGAGCCATCCCTTCGAGGTCGGTGAACCGGCCGCCGGCTTGCTCGACCAGTACCTGCACGGCAGCGACATCCCAGGGACTGACGATCGGTTCAGCGGCCACATCGATCGCACCTTCGGCCACCAGGCAGTGCTGCCAGAAGTCGCCGAAGGCCCGGTTTTCCCACGTCGCATCGACCAGTGAGAGGTAGGACTCCCGGCTGCGGTACTTCGTCCAGGTGCCGAGGTGGGTGGTGGACAGGTAAGCGTCGGCCAGCTCCCCCACGCCGGACACCGCGATGGTCCGCACGATCCCGTGCGCATCCCGGGTGTGCGCGCCCGCCCCGGTAGCTGCCCACCAGCGCCGCCGTAGCGCTGGTGCGCTGACCACCCCGACCGCCGGGCTGCCGCGTTCCACCAGCGCGATAAGGGTGGCCCAGACCGGCACGCCGCGCAGAAAGTTCTTGGTGCCGTCGATCGGGTCCAGCAGCCAGCAACGGTCGGTATCTGCACCTGCTACGCCGCGCTCCTCGCCGAGCACCGCATCCTGTGGCCGCTGCTTGCCCAGCACTGCCCGGACCGCGTCCTCAACCGCCAGATCGGCATCCGTGACCGGCGTCCGATCGGGCTTGCGGTCGACCCACAAGTCCGCGGCACCAGCCCGCTGCAGGGTGATCTGGTCGGCAATGTCGGCCAGCTCTAAAGCTAGCGCGAGATCCGGGGACGGCAACACGTTGGTGCTCACGAGCTTAGGCTGCCACGCGGCCTAGGCTAAGTAGCGTGCCCACCGTGCTGTTGGTCGAAGACGACACCGGCATCGCCGTGCCATTGTCGCGCGCACTGCAGCGCGAAGGGCACGAGGTGCTCGTCGTCGGTGACGGCTACAGCGCGCTGAGCTGTGCCGGCCACCAGCGCGTCGACCTGCTGGTGCTGGATCTCGGACTGCCGGGCATGGACGGCCTGGATGTGTGCCGCCGGCTGCGCAAGGCACGTCCGGATCTCCCGGTGCTCATGCTGACCGCGCGCACCGACGAAGTGGACTTCGTCGTCGGCCTCGACGCAGGGGCGGACGACTATGTCGCCAAACCGTTCCGGCTGGCCGAATTGCTGGCCAGGGTACGAGCCCTGCTGCGCCGCAGCGCCCCGGAGACGCCCGACGCGCTGGAAGTGGGTGAAGTGCGGATGGACCTCGCCGGACGCCGGGTGCTTATCGAGGGTGCTGAGATCGCGCTGGCCAACAAGGAATTCGAGTTGCTGCGGGTGCTGCTGTCCCGGCCCGGGCAGGTGGTCAGCCGGGAGGAGATCCTGCGTGAAGTGTGGAAGGACCCAGAGTTGAAAAACTCCAAGACTCTGGACATGCACATGTCCTGGCTGCGTCGCAAGATCGGGAGCAGCCGGATTGCCACCGTTCGGGGGGTTGGTTTCCGGTTCGATGCGCTGTAGCAAAGCCCGCCATTCGGCGTAGCGTTCGGCCGTGCGGTGGAGGATTCTGCGGTCCACACTGATCGCGGTAGCGATCACCGGCTTGGTGCTGGGTGGCCCGCTGGCGTATGCGTCCTGGCGGCTGGTGGACCACGCCACTCGGGCTGACGTGCAAATAAGGCTGGCCCAGATGGTGCCGCGGCTGAAGGGTCTGGCGTTACCGGCTTCGTCGCTAGACCTTGGTGCGATCACCCGATCGCTTCCCTCCGGTGCTCAATTGGTAGTGGACGGGCCAGCAACCGGGCATCTTGAGTTCGGTACGGATCCGGGCGACGGGGCCGTGGTGGAGACACTGGCGTTGGGCCGCCGCGGCACCATCGCGCTGGCGGTGCCCGGAAGCGGTGTCCGGCAAGGTCAACTGCGAGTCGTTGCGCTGGTCGGCCTGCTCGTGGGGTTGTCGGTGGGCATGGGCGCAATGATTGCCAACATCACTGCGCGGCGGCTGGTCAGCCCGCTGCACGACCTCGCCGACCGGGCCGCGCGGTTGGGTGCCGGAGACTTCCGCCGGGTTCCGGCCAGGCACGCCATCCCTGAGCTTGATGAGCTCGCCGACCTGCTGGATGCCTCGGCGACTGCGCTGGCCGATCTCGTTGCGCGGGAGCGAGATCTCGTTGGTGACGTGTCCCATCAGCTGCGTAGCCGGCTGACCGCGCTCCAGCTGCGGCTCGACGAACTGGCCGCCCACCCCGACCCGGACACCGCCGCGGAGGCCGAAGCGGCACTCGAGCAGGCAGAGCGCCTCGGTGCGGTACTCGACGATCTGTTGCGGGCCACCGAGGAGGCCCGGGCTGCTACCGCCGAGCCGGTGGAGTTGGGGGAGTTGTTGCGTGAGGTGGTCGCCGACTGGTCACCGCAGGCCGAGGCTGAGCGGCGACCGCTGCGACTGCGGGTGGTCGACGGGCTGGTCGCCCGGGTCACCCCCGGCCGGCTGCGGGAGGCGCTCGGTGTGCTGATCGACAACGCCCTGCGGCATGGTGCAGGTGTGGTGACGATGTCTGCTCGATGGACTGGTGTTGCGCCGGATCGCATGGTGGTTGTCGAGGTGACCGATGGCGGCGAGGGGGTGCCCGAGGAATTGGCTGCCCACGTCTTCGATCGGGGCATCTCCGGCGCGTCTTCGACAGGTGTGGGGCTTGCGTTGGCCAGGGCGCTGGTCGAGGCCGACGGTGGACGCCTGGAGCTCAGCTCTGCCCGACCCGCCAGATTCGCGGTCTACCTGCGGGTACCTCGGGGCGAGGACGTGGTGGGGAATTCCCGGCCGGGTACCGGTGTCGTCCGTTGATCAACCCGCGTCGGTTGATACGGGAATTTGACGGCGCACGTTCTCGTCGGGGAAGACGTACCTGCGGAAAGCCCACCAACGAAACGCCATCGCCAGCAGCGTTCCGATCACGTTGGCGCTGGCGAAGTCGGCGGCCTCCTGGGCGAGCAAGCCGACGACTGGGACTCGCAGATCCAACACATACCGCGAGATCCACAACGGGGTGGCGTTGATGATCAGGCCGATGCCGCAGACGAGAAAGAACAACGAGGCTTCGTGATGGCGTTCCCGACCACCCCGGGTACGAAACGACCATTCCCGGTTGAGCACGTAGGACACCATCGTCGCCACCAGCACGGCCACGATCTTGGCAGTGACCGGTTTTGGCTCCAACACGGTCATCTTGAGCAGGGTAAACAGCGTGATGTCCACGATGTAGGTGATCCCGCCGACGACCGCGAACTTCACCAGTTCTCGGTGCCGCACCGCGATATCGCGGTAAGGCTGCGGGATACGGATGAGCACCGCGTCGACCAGGGACACGGCCGCAGTGTACGGACGGTGGGTACGTACCGACCGCTCGGCAGCGCACCGGTGTGCTGGACACTGCCCAGCTAGGATGATCCGTTAGTGGACGTCCGTACGGGAATGCCGGTGGTCGGCATGGTGGGCGGCGGGCAGCTGGCTCGGATGACCCACCAGGCCGCGATAGCGCTAGGGCAATCCCTGCGGGTCCTGGCGGCTGAGGCGACGGATTCTGCGGCCCTGGTGGCCCGCGATGTAGTCCTGGGCAGCCATGACGATCTGGCGACACTTCGCCGCTTCGCCGAGGGTTGTGATGTGCTCACCTTCGACCACGAGCACGTGCCCACTGAGCACTTGCGGGCCCTGGTCGCCGAGGGCGTTCGGGTGTACCCCGGCCCGGACGCGTTGCGTCACGCCCAAGACAAGCTGGTGATGCGCCGGGCGCTGGCCGCGATGGAGGTGGCGGTTCCGGCGTTTCGCGAGGTAACACAGCCCTCTGACGTGGTGTCGTTCGGCACTGACCATGGTTGGCCCTGCATGCTCAAAGCGGCTCGTGGCGGCTATGACGGCCGTGGTCTGTGGGTGCTGTCCAGCCCGGAAGCCGGCCGCCAGATGGTGGCGAAACTCCTCGCCGCAGGTACGCGCTTGCTGGTTGAAGAATGTGTGGCGATGCGCAGGGAACTGGCCGTGCTGGTGGCTCGCTCACCGTTCGGCCAGGGTGCCGCGTGGCCAGTAGTCCAAACGGTGCAGCGCAACGGTATCTGTGTCGAGGTGCTTGCTCCGGCACCGCAATTGGATCTGGACGCTGCGCAGGACGCTCAACAGCTGGCGTTGCGGGTGGCCGAGGAGCTGGGCGTGGTGGGCGTGCTGGCCGTTGAGCTGTTCGAGATGCCCGTGGGGAAGTTACTGGTCAACGAGTTGGCCATGCGGCCGCACAACAGCGGGCACTGGACCATCGACGGTGCGGTGACGTCGCAATTCGAGCAGCATCTGCGGGCGGTGCTGGACTATCCGTTGGGCTGCACCGCCGCGCGGGCCCCAGCCTGCGTGATGGCCAACGTGCTCGGCGCCGAAAGTCCGGCGTCGATGCGTTTGGACGAGCGGGTGCACCACCTGACGGCCCGCTACCCACAGGCCAAGGTGCACCTGTACGCCAAGGCGGAGCGTCCGGGACGCAAGATCGGCCACGTCACGGTGTACGGCGACCACCCGGTGCCGGTGCGCGAGGTCGCGGTGGCCTCGGCCACCTTCCTGACCACCGGGGCGTGGACGGACGGGTATTCGGTGCACGGTCAGGAGACAGCGTGAGCGTGGTCGGTGTGATCATGGGCAGCGACTCGGACTGGCCGGTGATGCGCGCCGCCGCGCAGGCCCTGGACGAGTTCGGCGTCGCCTATGAGGTGTCGGTGATCTCCGCGCACCGCACCCCGGATCGGATGCTCGACTACGCCCGCGGTGCCGCGGGTCGGGGCCTGAAGGTCATCATCGCGGGGGCGGGTGGGGCGGCGCACCTGCCCGGGATGGTCGCGTCGGCGACGGTGCTGCCGGTGGTCGGCGTGCCGGTGCCGCTGGCGCACCTCGATGGGTTGGACTCGCTGCTGTCCATCGTGCAGATGCCCGCGGGGATTCCGGTGGCGACCGTCTCGGTTGGTGGGGCCCGCAACGCAGGGCTGCTCGCCGTTCGCATCCTGGCCACCAGTGACCCGGCCCTTGCCCAGCGCATGCTGACGTTCCAGCAAGACCTTGCCCAACAGGTCATCGCCAAAGACGCCGCCCTGCGCGCCTCCCTGGACTGACGCTTTCCGCAGTCTGGATGCAGACTGCTGTTATGGGACACCGATTTACCGCAGTCTGCATCCAGAACGCGGTGGAGGACGGCGAGTGGTGAACGAAGAGTATGAGGCGGTGCGTGAGGCGGTGCGTGCGCTGACCGAAAAGGAGATCGCCCCGTATGCCGCGGAGGTCGATGAGCTGGAGCGGTTCCCGCATGAGGCGCAGACAGCGCTGACCAGCTCGGGCTTTCACGCGGTGCACATCCCCGAGGCTTACGGCGGTCAGGGCGCGGATGCGGTGGCGACTTGCATCGTGATCGAGGAGGTAGCGCGGGTATGCGCGTCTTCCTCGTTGATCCCCGCGGTCAACAAGCTGGCCACCATGGGCCTGCTGCTTGCCGGATCGGAGCAGTTGAACCGGCAGGTGCTGCCCGCGGTGGCCGCCGGATCGATGGCGTGCTATGCGCTGTCCGAGCGGGAGGCAGGCAGCGACGCTGCGGCAATGCGCACCCGGGCGCGCCTTCACGGCAACCACTGGGTGCTCAACGGCACCAAGTGCTGGATCAGCAATGCTGGGCAAGCCACCTGGTACACCGTGATGGCTGTCACCGACCCGGACCAGGGTGCCAAGGGGATCAGTGCCTTTGCTGTCCACAAGGATGATCCCGGTTTCTCGGTCGGGCCTAAGGAACGCAAGCTCGGGATCAGGGGCAGCCCAACCCGAGAAATCTATTTCGAGGATTGCACGATTCCGGAGAACCGAATCATCGGCGAGCCCGGCACCGGATTCAAAACTGCCTTGGCGACGCTGGACCACACCCGCCCGACGATCGGAGCGCAGGCGGTGGGCATCGCGCAAGGTGCGGTGGACGCCGCGATCGCCTACGTCAAGCAACGCAAGCAGTTCGGTAAGTCGATCGCTGATTTCCAGGGTGTGCAATTCATGTTGGCTGATATGGCTATGAAGACCGAAGCTGCCCGGCAACTCGTGTACTTCGCCGCGGCAGGGGCCGAGCGTGGTGAGGGCAAGGTTGGCTTCCTGTCCTCGGCATCAAAGTGTTTTGCCTCCGATGTGGCGATGGAGGTGACTACTGACGCGGTGCAGCTGTTCGGCGGTTACGGCTATACCCGGGATTTCCCCGTTGAGCGGATGATGCGCGACGCAAAGATCACCCAGATCTATGAAGGCACCAACCAGATCCAACGCCTGGTCATGGCCCGCGCCCTGCTCAACAGCTAGATCAACAATCTTAGCGCTGCTTCGGGAGTGCTCAATTTCCATGATCAGGCCGCCTCCAGGCCGTCAGCCGACTTCAGGCCGAACACACCATCGATGGCCAACCGGGCACGTTCGTAGCTGGACGGCACGAGGTGGGTATACGTCCGCAGCGTGAAACCGGGATCGGAGTGGCCCAGGTACTCGGCCAACTCCTTGATGGACACACCCTGCGCCAGCAGCGCCGACGCGTAGAAATGCCGTAGCGCGTGTACGCCGTCCGTCCGGCTGCGATATTCCACGCCCGCGGCGCGAAACGCACCCTGCCACACGACCTTGTTAAAGCAGTCGCCCCTGTATAACCGACCACCGTCTCCGGTTATCAACAACCCGAGAGTAACCGGCTTGCCGCCTGCCTCACCCCAGGGCAACGTGACTTCCACCGGCGGGAACGCCCGCTCATGCGCTCGTATGGCCGCAAGCACCCCCGTCGACAGGGGAACGCGCCGCTTCTTCCCACCTTTGGGTAACGCAAATACCAATGTGCGGTCTACCACGCGGATCTGGCGCTGTACATGCAAAGTCTCACCGTCTTCAGCAATATCATCACAGGATAGGCCAAGAATCTCGCCTTGCCGCAACCCGCAACCCGCGCCGACCGTGCAGGCAATCCGAAACCGGTCTAATAGTCCCTCTTGGACCGCGCGCAACCGGTCCTGAGGCCACACCACAATGTTGGAAGCCATGCTAGTGGGCCGTCTGATGCTCTTGGCCTTGCACGGATTGGTCGTGATCAACCTATCCTCCACCGCTGAGTCCATGATGGATGACAGCGCGGTGAATAGGACTGTTTTGTAGTTCTGGCTCAGCTTGCTTTCTTCTAGCTTGCCCAGCCAATCCCGTACGGTGGCCGATTTGATGGAGTTGACAGGTAGATCTCCGAAGTGCGGGTAGATCTGACTGTCTAGTCGACTCTGCAATATGCCCCGAGTGGCCCCGTCTGGTGACTGTCCTTTTATCCAGTTTTCCGCCTGTTGCCGAAATTTGACTCGACCTGCCCGTGGATCAACGTACTTGCCCTCCCGCTTGCTAGACTCGACCTCAAGCAGGAAGTCTTCTGCCTGCTTCTTGCACTTGTCCGGGTACATCTTGGATTTTTCGTTGCCGTCCGGATCGAGATAGCGAACCTTGTATCGTAAACCAGTGCCACACAGGTCGGTCTTGACTCGAACCGTCTTACCGGTAGCGGATCGTTGACAGTCTTGTACCAACGATCTTGTACGTGCCCCATAGCAGTCTTTTCCTATCTGTTGAATTCCCAAAACGTTCAGGCTGCTTGCGTAGCCCAGCGTTTGACGGCTGCCGGGTCGTATCTCAGGTAGCGGCCCACTTTCCGCACCGGTGGTCCTTCACCCCGCCATTTCCACTGATAGAGCGTCTTGACCGGGATGCCCAAGTAGACGGATACCTCCTCGACGGTCCACAACCGGTCGATCGAAAGCAGTGAATCCATGTCGCCTCCGATCACGCGGCCTGATCCGCAGTTGCCGAACAGTTATGACCCGGTGGTGCGCCGCTGGTGGCGAGTTGGGCGGCGGTGTATTCGGCTTTCCAGCGCTGTCGTTCGGCCACGGCTTGCAGGAGCAGCACGGGCCGGGGTGGGATGTCCGGGTCGTTGGGTGCGGGTCGTTCCCACAGGTAAGGCCCGTCTTGGGGGCCGTAGGCGGGGTGGATGCCTGCCTGGTGGAGCAGTTGCCGAACAAATTCGCCGCGTTCGGCGCGGTGGTCGTCCAGGCTTTTGTTGGACCACTTGCGCGAGACCAGCACGCGGCGCCCGGCAATGCCCAGGTGTTCGAGGCGGTGAGCTTTGCCTTTGCAGCGCCCTGGGGTCAGGGAGTGTCGAGCACCTTTGGGCTGGATCCCATACAGAAGCCACACTGCACAGCGCGGCGAGCACGGGGTGATTTGCAGTTCGGCGTGTAGCCGGTGGACGTGATCCCGCTGGGCATCGGTGGTGTGGTTATCGAGCCCGGCGGCTTGGTGGATGCTTTTGGATAGGTATTTGGTGAGGTAGCCGATGTGCCGTCCGGCTTCTTCGGTGCCGCCCAGGATGCCCTTGACGTGCACCTGCTGGCCGAACCGGACCACATGCGCGGGCTGGGTTAAGTCCGCACAGGCCTGCTCCCAGCTGGGCAGCGGTGTGCCGGTGTCCGGGTCGGTGAAGGCCTTGGCGCGGATGTCCCAGACAGGGGTCCGGTCGGCGGTGTCAACGAGCTGGTC
>JAFAWY010000107.1 GCA_019241525.1 Pseudonocardiales bacterium | reverse complement strand
GCGCGGGCGGCGTCGAGAGGCTGCGGCGGTCTTTTTCCGGTGGGTATCGGGCCTGCGCGATGGCCGTACCGGATTTGACGCCCTCCCGACAGCCGACCAGCAGACGCTACTGGCCAACGGCAAAATCGTCCTGACCGAAACCGACCCTCACCTCTTTTCACCGATGATGGAAAATCTACCCACCACAAAGCTCGCGGCGGCCCAAATGCCGATAACCTGGCTGCTGGGCACCGAAACCCGCAGCACATGGTTCCGTAATTTGCGCGCCCGAGCGATGCGCAGAGCGCCGAACATTCACAGCGACCACATTGCTGGGGCCGGACACTTCGCCCACCGGGACGCGCCAAAACAATTCGCCACAAGCGTCTTGCGCGCACTGACCAACATCCCATAACTGCAACCATTAATTGCACAGTTGGGCGCAGCGTTTCCCGATCGTCGACCAGATTGATCTGGATGTCTGGTGTGCCGAGGCACTTTTCGGCAGCTGGGGTGGCCTGTCCGTCGTGAAGCATCTCGTCGAGGGAGGAGCTTTTGTAGGCTTCGGCGGCGTGCAGCGCGGCGATCACCTCGGTGGTTGAAACGGCGAGGTGGTCGGCGATGTCGCTGGGTCGTGGTGGGTGGTCTCGTTGTTGGGACAGTTCGGCCTGGGCGCTGCGGATGGCGAGGTGGAGGTCTTTGAGGCGGCGGGGCACCTGGGTGGACCAGCCGTGGTCGCGGAAGTACCGCCGCAGTTCGCCGGTGATGGTGGGAACGGCAAAGGCCAGGAAATGCGAACCCCGGTCGGGTTCGAAGCGGTCGATGGCGTTGATCAAGCCGACGGTGGCGATCTGGCGGAGATCGTCGAGTGGTTCCCCGCGGCCGGCGTAGCGGCGGGCGAGGTGTTCGGCCACCGGGAGATAGCCGCGGATGAGCTGGTCGCGTAGCGGTGGCCGCACCGGGTCGCCTGTGGCTAGTTGGGCGTAGCGGCGTTGCAGGGGAATCAGGTGCGCATACTCCTCGTCGTCGTCTTCGGTTGCGGTTGCCAGCGTGTCCGGTGTCGAGGGGGGTAGTGCGCCGGTGGCAAGGACTGCTGGGTCGGGTGGTGGTGGGGTTGGGGGGCGTCTGGCTGCTTGGTTGGCGGCCTGTGCCTGACGGATGTCGTTGACCGAGGGGGCACGGCCTGGCGGGGTCATTCGGCTGGTAGTCGACGCCGTGTCGTCGCTGACGTAGCCTTCCAACATACCGTGAACATATCGCAATGTTTGCGCATTCGCATATAATGCAGTAGAGCATGCACCGGTTGGGGCAGTGACCTCGAACTCGGACATGGCAGTCGGGTGGGGAAGGGCACCGCAGATGACTACGGAGGACGTCGGCGGGGAACGACCCTCAGAACTGGCTGGTGAGAAGATAGGGCCCACCCCGGCGGAGATCGATGCGGTCCTGGTCGCGGCCCGGGTCCTGGTCGCCGTGAGCGCTGGGTCGGTGGCCACGGTGGAAGATCGGGTCGCGTTGCCGCAGCTGCGGGTGCTGGTCATGATCGCCAGCCGGGGCCCACAAAATCTGCACTCCGTCGCCGAGGGGCTCGGCGTCCACCCCTCCAATGCCACTCGCGCCTGCGACAAACTCGTTGAGGCCCATCTTCTGCATCGCAGTGATGACCCCGCCGATCGCCGCAACCTGATCTTGCGGTTGACTGAGTCTGGTTGGCAATTGGTCCACACCGTGATGGAAAACCGGCGCGTTGCGATTGCCGCCATCCTCGCCAAGATGCGCGTCCAACATCGCAGCAGCCTGGTCGCGCCGCTGCGCGCCTTCGCCGAGGCCGCCGGAGAAATCCCGGAAGGCCAGTTATGGGCCCTGGGCTGGACCACAACCAATGCTTCCAGCACGTACCAGGACCACAGACACAACAGTGGGCCAGGGATGTTTCCGCTGACCGGTGGATGATCTTTCCCTCGTACGACGTGCAGGACCGGGACTGATCATCGCCGGTTTTCCCATCTTGCGGCGCACCGCGTCGAACTCGCACACCCCCGCACTCTCTCCGGCCAGCGCGGGCCGGGATGCGAGGAATGCGCAGCCACCCACTGTTCATCGCGCTGACGTTGCGGCCCCGGCACTCGCTGACGTTTTCCCTAACAAGGTCTCAGTGGCGGATTAAGCCGGTGGGCTGGGGAGCATGTCACAGGTTTGCTTACTGTTTTGGTGGTTAGGGACCTGGGTTGCGCGGTTCGTCGGGCAGGTGCCCGGCAGTGGTGACGTGGCGCGCTACATCCTGTAGATCACGGTGCAATTGTCGGCTGGCGGTGTGCAACCTGGCGAACGCGTCGTCGGCGGTGAGCTGTTCGGTCGCCATAAGGATGCCGACGGCCACGCCGATCTCTCGGTGCACGTTGGCGGCGCGTTGCGGGTGGACGTCGCCGTCGAGCTGCTGGGTGATCAAGGCTAGTGAGCAGTAAGCGGCGAAGATGGCTCCGATGGCGGCGGCGAGTTCGTCGAAAGCGTGCGGCCAGGTGGAGTAAAAGTTCAGCGCGGCCCGGCGCTGCCGTCCTAGGTACAGCCGGTAGCTGATGATGCTGCGGATGTTGCCGACTTGGATGGCCCGGCTGGCGAACTGGGGCCAGCGGGCATCGTCGGCCAGATCGTCGACGCGGACGTAGTCATCGGTGACCAACACGTCCCATGACGGGCCCTGGCCGGCGTCGAACTGCACCGCCTCGACGTGGTCGGGCATCGCATCGGTGCTAGCCAGCGTTCGCGGCCGGTCGCCTTCGATGACGACCACGGCCGCGTGCCGGCATCCCGGCACCACCCGGGCCGCGACGTCAACGATCCGCTGCGGACTCAGCCGAGCCTGATTCCCCTCCAGCAGGACCTGCACCAGGCCGGTGAACGCGGCGGCGAGTTCAGCCAGCGCCGAGGCGATCTCCGCCCGCTCCTGTGACTCCACGAGCGCTGCACCCCCAAGCTTGGATGCCCGGATACGCGATGGGGCGCTCCTCGGAACCCATGGACCGGCACGCACCCGCCTGTCGATCACGCGATGCGAGACGACCGCGGACGCCGAGAAACCCTAGTGCAGCCATGTCCCCCATGCGGTCCAGTCATGAAGAAAACGAGCTGGTGGACCAATCACCACGCACCATGGTAGGGGCATGGCCACCGACCAGTTGCCGACCCCGGCAACCTGCGATTCATGACGAGCCAGCCACCGTTTCACCGCTGGACGCATCCGCAGGGTCTGCCCGGCAGACACCGCCCACCGCGCCGTTGCCACAGCCGACTGCCCACCCGGCATACCGCCAGCCTGTGCTGCCCACTCATCGCACCAAACTTAGGGCGCCTGTGGCGCCGCCGGTCTCGCATTACGCGCCGCTGTCACCACCGCACCAGCGATAGCACCGTCCGCGGCGACTGCTGGTGATCCTCGATCCTGTTTCCGGCTCGCCGGCGGGCAACAGGCAATCACCGGCACCTGATACCGGGCCGTGTCACTGCGACGCCATGATGCCCACCGTTGCCCATCGCTGGGATTACCGGTCACCGGGGACTGGCCATCCCCGCGAACCCCGAGCAGGACAGCAAACGCCGTACCAGTCAACAAGCACGACGCAATCCGAACCTCGACAGATGAGGCCACCCGGTTGCCCGCGTGGTCTTCCGCAGGGCGCTGACTTGCGGGTTCGCTGCCCGCGATCGCCGATAGTTTGTGGATGCTTTGGATGCCGGCGAACACGGCGCTGGCCCAGATCACCACGGCAACACCGAGTCCCGCCAGATCCTCGGCGCGCTGTAGGCCGTAGGGGTAGCGTTCGGAGGCGGCGCGGCGGCTGACGCGAAAGCCGAGGAAGACCACCAGACTGGTGGAGACATCCGACAGGTTATGCAGCGCGTCGCCCAGCAGCCCCACCGAACCGGTGATCAGCGCGATGACCAGCTCGACTACGCCAGTGACGGCCAGGCCAAGCGCACTGACCCCGAGTGCCCGATTCGCTTGTCGGCGCTCGTCGGTGTCATCGAAACGGCCACTGACCAGGCCCGTGGGCGCGCGCAATCCGGTGATCTCATGCACCAACCCAACATCCCCAGGCCGACCTGCAACTAACACCCGAACGCAGCGGCCCTCAACCTCATCGCACGCTGATTCAGGCTCAATACAGACTTCCGAGGAAGTCACCAGAGCACAACCCGGCCAACGGCAGCGGCTGTCAATCCGTCGGCTGATGCCTTCCAAGGTTCGAATCCTTGACCGGCCACGCAGCACAAACAGCCCGCGACCAGCACTAGCCAAGTTGTGAACTGATCTTCGTCGTGTACGGCGTTGTCTGGCCGTGTCCGGGCGGTCGGCGGGATGCCACATCGACCGGCGGTACGGCTCCCCGGGTCTTGTCTGTGCGTTGGTGCCTCGATCGTGGTGCCTGCCACGGTGTTGGTCCAACACGGGGATGTGTCGATTAACCAATCGGGATGCAGGGAATGTTTTTACCGTGGTTGGGTCCGTCTACGGTGCCACGGTGCAGCGGCTGGCAGCCCGGCAGTTGGACGTGACCGTTTCTGCCTCGGCGCGCAATGCCACTGCTTTGCGCGGGGCCTTCCGGCGTTGGGCCGATAGTTTCCTTGACGAGGATGCCGCCGATGACCTCACCCTGGCGGTCTATGAAGCCTTGGCCAACGCGGCCGATCATGCCTTCGTTGGGAAGCCGGCACCGGGCGTCATCCGGTTGCGCAGTGATATCACTGATGGTGAGATTATTATCACGGTGAGCGATAACGGCCGGTGGCGATCCCCTACGGATTCTGGTGGTTACCGTGGCCGTGGACTAGCCCTGATCCATCAGCTGGCTACTGAGGTGCATCTGACGCCGAGCCCTTATGGAACGACTGTCCGTCTGCGCCATCGGCTCTGCGCCGGACAAGATGGCCAGGTTGCTTAGCAAGCTGGCCATGACTTTGGTCAGAGCACGTGTCTGCGGGAAATGACGAAGAAATCTCCAGGGTCTTAATGCATTCTCTGGCTGGCGCTGAGGAAGTGTTAGTGCGACCCTTCCGCAGGACCGGAGGTATGCGCGGGAATGCGGTAGCCCGTGAGGTGATCTGTGTTATCGCTGCTGGTGGTTGCCATAGGGTGCTGGGGTGCACGCATCAGCAAGTGGCGGCCCCGACTCTGATCGCGGTGGTGGGCTGGGCCCAGCGGAGGAACAGCTAGTCCGGATCGAGACTGCCGGGTCACGCGCGCTGCGGGTACGGCGCTGGTGGTCGCGGTGGCCGGCGAGATCGATTTGGTCACTGTGGATCGGTTGCGCGCTGCGGTCGCCGCTGGGTTTGCAGAGCTGCGTGACGGTGAAATCTTGGTGATCGACCTGACTGAGGTGACCTTTTTGGCGTCGCAGGGCTTACAGGTTCTCGTTGAGGTGACCCAGGCCGCCCAGCAGCGGCGCGAACCCCTGCGCCTTGTGGTCGATCACACCCGGCCGATGATCCGCCCGATTGAAATGACTGGACTCGACGAGGTGCTGGCGCTGCTTTACACCGTCGAAGACGCCCTCCACGCCCCCTCGTGAAAACCCCTGCCTACGCAAGGGGCAGGGGCCGGGGAAATGCCGCGTTGCAGCCCGCTTGGGGGCTGGTGACAATGAGGCTCACCATGCCACCGATCGTTAATACCGAAGATATCCTGCCGCAAGGGATGTCCTCGGGTCGTCGTCGACAGCAACACGGTGCCGTTGTCTGCGTGGCCGGCTGAGCGCACGCCGGTGTCGCGCACCGGTGCCGGAGATATTCGCAATCGCCGCAGCACCCGGCGGATCGTGGACGCTCCCACCTGGTGACCGAGTTTGAGCAGCTCCCCCTGAATTCTTCGGTATCCCCAGCTTGGATTCTCCCGAGCCATGCGCGATCAGCACGGCCATCGCCTCCTCGACCGGGTGGACGCCCGATACGGTGGGGATAGGTGCCACTTGTTGATGACCAGGCGACGATGCCAGCGCACGATCGTGTCCGGGGTGACCAGTCGAGGCACCCGGAGTATGACCGGCAATCTTCGGACTAGCGCGGCGAATAGCGCGCGATCGGCCCAATCCAGGGGGGCCTGGGGTTGGTCCTGCGCAGCACGGCCACTTCGTGGCGCAGCACGAAAAGTTCGATGTCTTTAGATGCCGACGAGCGGCCCAGCATCATCAACAGATTCAGCAGGTGCAGGAAGATCAGGTGCAGCAGACGCAACGCCACAGCGCACGATCATCCCCCGAGAGCTGAACACGCAGATCGCCAGGTCAAGTGGTGTAGGCCGACTTTTGGAACCCTGCAGGTGCGGTTTTTTCCCTCCGACGACAACTGCAACGTTTAAGGCCCTTTGCTCGCGGGCATGCGCGCCGCAGCCAGCGTCCGTCCTGAGCGGGGGTGCCGTAGCTGTGGTTGGTTTCGAGTCAGCGCGTGCGGTGGCTGATGCGGTGCTGTATGAGGGTTACCTGCTTTATCCGTACCGCCGGTCGTCGGGCAAGAATCGGGTGCGCTGGCAGTTCGGTGTGCTCGCGCCGCGCCGGTGGCTGGCGCAGACCGGAGTTATTGGTACCAGCGTGGCGGGTTCGGCAGACGCCTGGCACCAGCAGACCGAGTGCCTGCTACAGGCACCGGATTTGGCGACCATCCAGGTACGGCTGCGGTTTTTGCAGCTCCAGCACCGGTCGGTGCAGGCCCGGGGCAGTGACGGCACTTTTCTGGACTGTGATGTGCTCGACGTCGACGACCGACGGTACTTGACCTTTGACGAGGCCGTACCGCGAGAGTTCGACATCGTTGCGCAGGTCGGTGAACTGCGCGACGAGGGACACACCACCAGTATTGAGGTGCCCGGCGGCGAGGACGTCGAACCGCTCGGGGAGCAGGGCCGACTGGTCCGCCGCCGCTGGCCGTTGTCCGCGACCGTGCATATTTCGATCATTGCCATCGACGCCTGGAGCCCGCTGAACAGGCTTCGGCTGGTTACCGAGAACACTGACGACTCGATCACCACCGATGCACCGCGCGCCGACGCGCTGAAACGGTCGCTGGTCGCAACCCATTGCTTGCTCGGGGTACGCGGTGGATCGTTTGTGTCCTTGCTGGATCCACCGGAGTGGGCCGCGGCCGCGGCAAAGGGGTGCCGCAACGTCCACACATTCCCGGTACTGGCTGGTGCCCCTGAAAGCCAGGTCGTAATGCTGTCTTCGCCGATCCTGATGGATTCCGACTATCCGCAAGTCAGCCCAGAGAGTCCGGGTGACCTGTTCGACGCGACGGAAATCGACGAGATCTTGTCGTTGCGCACGCTGACGCTAACTGATGAGGAGAAGCGCGAAGCCCGGGCTACCGACCCACGGGCGGCGGCGATCATCGATCGCGTCGAGGACTTCCCGCATGAAGTGCTCGAGCGCCTGCACGGAGCCGTCCGTTCGCTGCGCCCGGTCATGAGTCAACCCACAGTGACATGTCAACCCAATGGGAGATGGGAGGCACCGGATGGATGCCCTTGAGCTGTTGTGCCACGACCACCGCATGGTCGAGCAGCTATTTCGCGACTACCAGGCGGCGGGTAACGACACCCAACGACGTGGCGTGGTGGAGATCATCATTCGCGAGCTGTCCAAGCATGCGGCGCTAGAAGAGCTGATGGTCTACCCATTAGGCAAGAAGGTCCTACCCGACGGCGAGCAGGAGACCGACGAACACCTCGCCGAGCACATGCAGGTCAAAAATCTGCTACTCGATCTTGACAAGCTGTCCGCGGGCGACGATCAGACCAGCGAGCTGATGGCCGACTTGCAGCGAGAAGTCGAGCACCACGTGCAAGAGGAAGAGGGCGTCTTCATG
This sequence comes from Pseudonocardiales bacterium, assembly GCA_019241525.1. GTDB lineage: Bacteria > Actinomycetota > Actinomycetes > Mycobacteriales > Pseudonocardiaceae. The sequence goes on along the minus strand of JAFAWY010000107.1, from coordinate 14,631 downwards.
CCCAAGCTGCGCGCCGCGGTTGACGAGCAAGCTCTCACCGAGCTGGGCGAGGCACTCGATACGGCCAAGCAGGCTGCGCCGACCCGCCCGCATCCGCAGGCACCCGATCAACTACCTGCGCTGGCTCTCGCGGGGCCGGTTGCCGCGATCTATGACCGGCTCCGTGACCGGTTGCAAGAAAGGCCCCTGACATGAGCATTGATCCCGGAACGCAGCATGTGGCGAGCAGGCCGACGAGCCAGCAGGCCAGGAAGGGTTTTGAGCACATCGACATTCTCTGGATTTCGGAGGGGATGAGTTGTGATGGCGACACGGTGTCGGTGACCGCGGCGTCGCAGCCTCCGATTGAGGACGTGGTTCTTGGTCTTGTCCCCGGGCTGCCGACGGTGAACTTGCATAACAAGGTGCTGTCGCCCACGTTGGGCGGGGAGCAGTTCCTGGCGCCGTTTCGTGCCGCAGCCCGTGGCGAGCTGGAGCCGTTCATCCTGGTGATCGAGGGGTCGATCCCGAACCAGAACATCATCGAGGGCGACGGCTACTGGACGTCGTTCGGCAACGACCTGGAAACCGGGGAGCCGCTGACCCTGAACTGGTGGATCGACCAGCTGGCCCCGAAGGCGTGGGCCGTTGTCGCGGTGGGCACTTGCGCAACTTACGGCGGCATCCACGCGATGGCCGGCAACCCCACCGGCTGCATGGGCCTGGCCGACTACCTGGGTTGGGACTTCAAATCCGCCGGCGCGCTGCCGATTGTGAACATCCCCGGCTGCCCGGTCCAGCCAGACAACTTCATGGAGACGCTGACCTGGGTGCTCTACCACGCAGCCGGTGCCGCACCACCGCCGCCACTGGACCACTTGCTGCGCCCGCAGTGGCTGTTTGGCAAAACTGTGCACGAAGGCTGCGACCGGGCGGCCTACTACGAGCAAGCGGACTTCGCCAAAGATTACAACTCCCCGAAGTGCCAGGTGAAGATCGGCTGCTGGGGCCCGGTGGTGAACTGCAACGTGCCCAAGCGCGGCTGGATGGGCGGTGTGGGCGGCTGCCCCAACGTCGGTGGCATCTGCATCGGCTGCACGATGCCGGGATTCCCGGACAAGTTCATGCCGTTCATGGACGCGCCGCCCGGCGGCAGCCTGTCCTCAATGCTGAATAAGCCCTACGGCGCCTTCATCCGCCGGATGCGCAGCATCTCCAACATCATGCTCAACACCGAACCCAAGTGGCGCCACAACGGGCCGGCATTGACCAGCGGTTATGACCCGCACTGGCGTCCTAATGGGTCGCGGCCGGCAAAAACTAAAGCGCGTAGTTGAGCGGGAATCTGGAAGGGATACAGCCATGACGGTAACCGAGCGGGCCTCGGCCGGGACCAAGCCCCCGCAAATAGTGGAGATGTCGTGGGATCCGATCACCCGCATTATCGGCAACCTCGGCATTTACACCAAAATTGATTTCGCCAACCAGCAGGTGACCGAGTGCCACAGCACATCGTCACTGTTCCGCGGCTACTCGGTGTTCATGCGGGGCAAGGATCCGCGGGATGCGGGTTTCATCACCAGCCGGATCTGCGGCATTTGCGGGGACAATCACACCACGTGTTCGGTCTATGCCCAGAACATGGCCTACGGCATCGACAACCCACCCTTAGCCGAGCACATCATCAACCTCGGCGAGGCCGCCGAGTACATGTTTGATCACACGATCTTCCAGGACAACCTGGTCTTCGTGGACTTCTGCGAGGCGATGGTCAAACAGACCAACCCCAGCGTGCTGGCCCGGGCGGAAAAGACCCAAGCGCCCAGCGCCGAGATCCACGGCTACCGCACCATCGCCGACATCATGCGCGCATACAACCCATTCGAGGGCGAGGTCTACAAGCAGGCGTTGAAGGTCAGCCGCACCACCCGGGAAATGTTCTGCACGATGGAAGGCCGCCACGTCCACCCGTCGACGGTCTATCCCGGCGGGGTCGGCACCATGCCCGAGCCCACCACATTCACTGATTACCTCACCCGGCTGCTGTCGATCCTCGACTTTGTCAAGCAGTCCGTGGCGATGAACGACGACGTGTTCGACTTCTTCTACGAGGCGTTGCCGGGCTACGAGGAAGTGGGGCGCCGCCGGATCCTGCTCGGCTGCTGGGGCGCCTACCAGGACCCCACCGCCTGTGACTACCGCTACGAGCACATGACGGACTGGGGCCGGGCCATGAAGGTCACCCCGGGGATCATTGTCGATGGCCAGCAGATCACCACCGACCTGGTGGACATCAACCTGGGCATCCGGATCCTGCTGGGCAGCTCCTACTACGACGACTGGGTCAACGAGGATCCCTTCGTCACCCACGATCCGCTGGGCAACCCTGTCGATATCCGACACCCGTGGAACCAGACAACCTTTCCGGTGCCGCAGAAGCGCAACTTCGACGGCAATTACAGCTGGGTGATGAGCCCGCGGTGGTTCGACAAGCGCACCGGTGACCACCTCGCGCTGGACACCGGTGGTGGCCCGCTGGCCCGGCTGTGGTCCACCGCGCTGGCTGGGCTGGTCGATACCGAATACGTCAAGTCGACCGGCTCCAGCGTGCTGATCTCGTTACCCCGCAGCGAGAAGCTGCCCGAGATGACGCTGGAGTGGAAGATCCCGAAGTGGTCCAACGCGCTGGAGCGCAACCGAGCTCGGACCTACTTCGTGGCTTACTCCGCCGCATTAGCCGTGCATTTCCTCGATGTGGCGCTGGATCTCATCCGCGGCGGCGACATCAAGGTGTTCAACAACTTCTCCGTCCCCGACGAGGCGGTCGGCTGTGGCTTCCACGAGGCGGTGCGCGGGGTCCTGTCGCATCACCTGGTCATCAGGGACGGGAAGATTGCGAACTACCACCCGTACCCGCCGACGCCGTGGAACGGCAGCCCGCGGGATTCCTACGGCACACCCGGACCCTACGAAGACGCCGTCCAGGACATGCCGATCTTCGAAGAAAACGGCCCGGACAACTTCAAGGGCGTGGACATCATGCGTGCCGTGCGCAGCTTCGACCCGTGCCTGCCGTGCGGTGTGCACATGCATCTCGGCCAGGGTCGCGTGCTCAAGAAACTGCACTCACCGATGCTGGGGGCCAGCCATGGCTGAACCAGTCAGGGAAGGTGCACCGCGGCTGGACAACGCCGCGGTGCGCGACCGGCTCACCCGGCTCGACGGGCTGCTGGAGCAAGTGGAGGCCATCCCCGGGCCGTCGGGTGAGATCGCGCTGGCGGCGGTGTCGGCGCTGGCCGAGGTCTACGGCGAGGCGCTGGCTCGCGCCATCGCGTACACGTCCTACACCCCGGGGCTGACCCAGTCGATCGTCGAGGACGAGCTGCTCGGTCACCTGCTGGTGCTGCACGACATCCACCCTGACCCGGTCCAGCGCCGGGTCACCCGCGCGCTGGACGACCTACGCCCGGCGTTGCAGGAACGTGGTGGGGATGTCGAGCTGTCCGGGATCGACCGGGGCGTCGCGATGGTGCAGCTGTCGATCAAAGGTTGCTCGTCGGCTGGTGTGGAAGACGCGGTGCGTGAGGCGGTGCTCACCGCCGCGCCGGAGCTGTCAGATGTCCAGCGGGCACCCGCAGCTGCCAAGCGCGACGCGGCCTTCATTCCAGTGGATGCCCTGCTGTCACGGTCGTGCGGAGCTGGGCCATGACGGCGCCAACCAGCGCGTTGGAGCGGATCATCCGGCGGGGGAGCGGTCGCAGCCAGGAGTCCGGGCCGCGTTGCGAGTTGTGCAGCGTCCCGGTGGCTGCCGAGCATCGGCACCTGCTCGACACCGAGGCTGCCGTGGTGCTGTGCGCTTGCCAGGCGTGCTCGCTGCTGTTTTCCCGCGATGCGGCAAGCGAGGGGCACTACCGGTTGGTGCCGCAGCGGCGCACCCGGCTGGCCGCCGTGCCGACCAAAGACCTCGGAGTGCCGGTCGGACTGGCGTTCTTTGTGATGCGCGGGGACGGCACGGTGATCGCCCACTACCCGAGCCCGGCGGGAGCCACCCAGTGGGAGGCCGACCCGCAGGCGTGGGCGCAAGTGGTCAATCACTGCCCCGCTCTGGGGACACTGGCGCCCGATGTCGAAGCGCTGCTGGTCAACACCGCGCGTGGCGCACAGCATCACTGGCTCGTCCCCATCGACGACTGCTTGCGGCTAGTCGCCGTAGTACGCCAGACGTGGAAGGGCCTGTCCGGCGGCAACCAGGTATGGCCAGCGGTCGAGCGATTCTTCGCCGAGCTGGTGCCACAACGGTAAGGAGGAGCGATGGGCAAGATCCGAGTGGGGAAGCCCGACGTGAAGATCGACGCGCCAACGCACGTCAAAGGAATCCACCAGGGTAATACCGGCCCATACGACAAGCAGCCGGGCCATCACCAAGATGGCACCGCCGACGCCCGACGGTCAACCGGAATCTACCCGAAGCGGCACAACCCAATCCTGAAAATCATGCCGAACCTTCCGCCCGGCTAATGCCCGCGAGCAGCCGCGACATCGATCACAAGGAGTCTGAACATGGGCAAGAAAGTGCTGATGACGCTGGGCGCCCTTGGCGTGCTCGCGCTCTCAGTAAAGGAATTCCCCGCATTAGTCCGTGAAGTCAAAATCTGGCGAATGGGTAGCGCACCGCAGGGCCCCGCACGGCGCCCACGTTTCGGCGCGGGCTGAGCTGCCATCAGTCAGATCCAAGCTGTGCACCGGGCGCGCCGGAATTCGTTGCCGGCCAGTGCAGCCTGCCGCACCGCCCGGCTAGAGATGCCGGTGGCTGCTGCTGCCGGCACCGCCGCCCTGGCCACTGCCTGGCTCGCCCGCCGTTGAGGTTGAGGACGCAACAATGCCCACAGCACGGTTACCCAGAGGGGCGCAGCGCGTGATCGTGCTCGCCATCGGGGCGATGTCGCTCCTGGTGGGATGTTCAGCAGGCAGTGGCGCCTCCGATGCCGGAGCCTCAATCACCGCCTTGCGGATCACCATGCCGGTGCACGAACCGCAATGGTCACAGCACGGGCAGGCGCTGTTCGCGCTGACCGGCGATCGGCGGATCGCGAAGGTCATGCCCGCGGCGCAGTTAACCATGCTCTCGGCGTCGTTACCCGACGTAGGGGAGGACCTGGTCACCAGGATCACTGCGGGGGTGGTGTACGTGCCCCAACCCCATCTGGGGCGGGTGGCCCTCATCAGCGACACCGACCTACGCCAGGTGGGGACCTTACAGGCCGGCCCATCGCCGTCGTACCTCTCGCTGGACTCTGGCTCCGATCACCTGCTGGCGCTGTCCGAAGACCGCACCACCGTGACCCCGGTAGACCTGCACACCAACACCGCCGTACCGGCCGAGCACGTCCAGGCGCGCGCACCAGCGGAAATCGGCGGTGCCAAACGGGGCCGGCGCATCGATTACCACGTAGCCGGCCCAGAGGGCATCACGCACCATCAAGGCGACCCCGCTGCAGTGGACATCGACGGCGTAATCGGGATCCCTGCCGAAAAGACCACCGGTGACCTGACCAAGCCCTCACGGCTGTATGTCGCAGAAAAGGGCACCGACCGGCTGCTCGCCATCGAGACCAACCGTTCGTTGCACGGTCTGCACATCATCGCACAGACCGATCTGGGTGAGCCCGTGCGCTACCTCGGCGTGGACGACACCCGGCTGTATGCGGCGACCGAACATGCGCTCGCGGTATTCTCAACCAACAGTTTCGAAGGCTACCCTGATCACACATTCCCGCTTCTGTCCAGAATCAATTTCCGAAGTGCGCTACCACCGCGGGTGCGCAATGCGGAGCTGTCCGGCCTGGCGGTAAGTCCTGATCGGATCTATCTGACCTTGAAAGACGAGGATTACATCGTCAGCATCGCCAAACCGGATATGTGAGATGAGCCAAGAACTAACGAGCGGTCGCGTGGTGGGCGTGGATGCCGACCTCGATGTGCTTTTTGACCAGATCAAGCAGTTGCGGGAACTTGCGGGCGATCCAGACCGGGCGCGCGACAGCGCGCGGGTCTATGACTTCAGCATCCGGTGGGGCACTTTTTTACGCGGGCGGCTGGAGCGACTGGACTATTACTACAGCCGCGGCACACTCACCACCGGGGAGCAGGCGCGCTACCAAGACCTTCGCACTGAGCTGCGGCGGGCGCTACCGCTGGTGCAGCAATTGGGTCTGGGCTGCCCGAATGTGGCGCTCGACAACGGCAGCCGCCGGTAATTAGAGGAACTGGGAGCCGGGGAGCCTGGTTCCAGTGCGTGGAGCGGGGCATCCCGGGTTGGTGCAGGTCAGCGCGATCATGTAGGCATCGAGATTCTCGCTGACATACAGGAATCCGAGGTATAGGGCGTCTCCGACGATGAACTCTCTACCGCCGCAGGCCGGGCAGGTCCCCGCCTTGCGGCGCACCTCGTTGAGGATCCGGCTTTTCTGTCCTTCGGTCAGCATGGTGATTTCCGGCCGGCGGGTGTTGGTGGCGATCATACTTCAACGTCCTTGTCGTAATAGACGTTGTCTTCGCGCCAGCCACCCATGCCCTGCCCGATGGCGTGGTAGTCGGAGATGAACTCGATCTGGCTGATCCATTTGGCCATTTTGAAACCGACCTGGTTTTCGATGCGCAGGCGCAGCGGGGCACCATGTTCGATCGGCAGCGGTGCGCCGTTCATCTCGTAAGCCAGCAGGCACTGCGGGTGGCGAGCCAGGCTCATATCGAGGACCTCGTAGAACTGCCCGGCGCCTTCGGCGCTAGGTTCGTCGCGGCCGGTGTCTTGCATGGTCAAAAAGCAGATATGGCGGGCCTGGGGAAGCGGCTTGACCAGCTCCACCAGGTTCCGGAACGGCACACCGCCCCACTCGCCGACGCTGGACCAACCCTGGACGCAGTTGTGCAGCACGCGCTGAGTTTGCTTGTCACCCAGCGCCCGCAGGTCGGCCAGGGTCAACGTCATCGGATATTCCACCAGGCCGCCGACGTGCAGTGTCCAGTCGACGAAGTGGTGCACGGCCATGACCTTGTAGTCGTCACTGTCGGGCGGCTTGCCGTTGACCCGATGTTCGGGCGACAGCGCTGACTGCGGGTAGCGCTGTCGAGACACCATGGGGCGCAGGGCCACCAAACGCCCGTGGTTGATGACAAAGCCTAGCGCCCGCTGCACCGAGCGCGGGCTTTTCAGGCTCCACACCGTGGCCGCGATGTGCACCACCACGATCGCGGCAACGATGGCCAGCGAGGCCGCCAGCGCCCATCCCAGGTGACGGGCCTGACCAAAAATCATCAGAGCGTTGAGCTGCGGCCAACCCCACAAACCGACCATGGTCAGGTGTACGGCGATGAACCCGAGAAAGGCCAGCAGGCCCAAGAAGTGCAGGCTGCGGGCGCTTTGCCGGCCACCCCATAACCGGACATACCAGGGGAAGCGCGCCTCAACCGCCGGTGACTGCGCGGCTCCGGTGAGAATCTGGAACGGAGCCAGCAGGAAGATCACGCCTGCGTAGGTCAGCTTCTGGATGGCGTCGAGCGGCTCGCCCGGCAGCAGCGGCGGCAGTTTGAAGCTCAGGTAGGTGAGGATGTCATTCCATGTCTCGGGAAAGATTGACCACGAGTACGGGAGGTAACGGTGCCACTGGCCCGTGGCGAACAGCAGAATGTAGTAAGCGATCCCGGTGAGGATCCAACCGATGACGGTGACAAAGTGCCAGTGCCGCCCCATTCCGAGGTTCTTGTGACCGGGAAGCGAAACAAGTGAAGAGTAAGACTCCTCCTCGTCTAGCGTGTCATAAAGCTTGTCGGTCGGCATGGTCTTGCGAGTGAACCTGGCCCACTCGGTGCCGGGCCTGCTGTCGTTTCCCCGATACAGCTTGGGGTGGGTGGCCACAATCTCAATCCCACTGCGGATGAGCAGCGTCAAAAACAGCACATTGACCCAGTGCTCAATCCGCAGCCAGGCGGGATAATCAAGCACGACCACAGACGTCTCCTTGCCACCAATCAGTCATGCCAGTCCCGCCGTTGCGGGTAGGCAACGTTCATCCCGGTCACCACCGACAGGTGCAGCGCAACGAATAGCGCAGCCAGGGCCATCGCGAAAGTGCCCAGCGGGTAGTCCCACCAGCGCAGCAATCGCGGCAAGCCCGGAAGACCCACGGTGCGGCTGGCGACGTACATGGCGATGGACGCCACCGAGACCACACTGCCCAGCACCCACCCCAGCCGCACCAGCCTCGGTTTAAGACCGATCACCATGCTGCCCGCGGCCAGCACCGCCACCGCGACCAGCAGCCCGAAATACCCGCCCAAATACGCCGGGTAAACCGGCAGCGGGAATCCGCCAACCAACCAGTACAACCGGATCGCTGCGATGCCCAGCAACACCACGATGCCCACCGTTGTGGTCACCCGCGGGACATTGAAGGCGATATACCGGTAAAAAGAAATCAGCTGGGCAATCCCTGCCCACCGCGCTGTCTGAGCAATGGCGGCCAGCCCGGCGCCGGCCCTGCCGTCGGTCGCTACGGCCACCTCACGTCCCGGGGCCTCTGCCATATCAATCTCCTGACCCAGCCGGACCATCGGTTCCCGACGCAATACAGCTCCTCGATCGCCCGCTTACCCCATCGGCCCTACCGGCAAACCGGATCGAGACTTAACCCATGGCAAGACTCGAAGACCGCGCCATAAGGACATCGAACTGAACCAGATCGATGTGCGCGGTCATCCAGAACCTTCCGTTGTGGACGGCTGTCTTAGTGCTACGCCGCTGGCAGGGAGCATGATGTTGCGCCTGGCAGAGACTCGTCCAGATTTTTCTGTACCGTGCCGGGTTGCATACCGAAGATGTCTTCGATCGTTTTCGGCCACGCGACAACTGTGGGTGCCGAAGTGGTCATCCACGTCAGGCGACCTGGGCGTATTCGTGTATCAACCCGTCGAGCAGGTCGCGACGTCGGACGTGAGGCTGGGATGGCGTCGCCGGTGGTAGTGACCTCAGTGGTGCTGCTTGGTGAAGCGCACGGCGTGGGCGGTGGTGGTTGAAGTGCGCTACGTATTGGGTCAGCACTGCCGTAAGATGGCGGCGGTTGGTGATCAGCATCCGGTCCAGCAATTCTCGGCGGGCAGTTCCGACCCATCGTTCGGCAATCGCGTTTGCCCGGGGTGCCTGCACTGGTGTGCGCAGGATGCGCATGCCCTCGCTGGCGAACACGGCATCAAAAACGCCGGTGAACTTACTGTCACGGTCCCGAACCAAAAACCTGAACTCGGCTGCGCGGTCGCCGAGGTCCGTCAGGAAGCTGCGTGCCTGCTGGGCCACCCAGGCGCCGCTGGGGTGGGCGGTGACTCCCAGGAGGTGGACGCGACGGGTCGCGTGTTCGATCAGGAATAGCACGCACAGCCGGTGGAGTAGCACGGTGTCGATGCAGAAGAAGTCGGCGATCTGGTAGCCGATTCCGGCGAGTTCACCGTGGATGCGTCGATACCCCCGGGAGGGGTTCTCGGCGGCCAGCCGCAGCACCAACCGGCGCAGCTCCGGTGCCGTGCGCCGACCACCGCTTCGATGACGCCGGGAGTGAGTCCAGCGTTGCTTCACCAGATCCCGGTGCCACCGCAAGATCGTGGCCGGCGTGACGATCCGATGCAGTCGGCACGCCCGATCCGCTTTCGTAGCGTCTCACCAGGGCTAATATAATTCGGTGGGTCAGCGAGATCACCGATGCCAGCGCGTCAGCTGGTCAAATTTCCAGCGGTGGTCGATCCGCGTGGCGCGCGTGATCGCTGGGTAGTCAGGGACCGTGGGATCATTGAGCTCGCCGGTGCTGCTGGCATTGTTCGTCGCGAGCGCTGGTGTTATCTGGATCGCCGGGATCAAGCTGTCGGACACCACCGACGTGCTGGCCGAGCGGCTGCACCTCGGCAGTGCACTCGGTGGGTTGATCCTTTTGGCGATCGCCACCAATCTGCCGGAAATCGCGATCACCGGGAGCGCCGCGCTGGCTGGCCAGCTTGACGTCGCGGTCGGCAATATCCTCGGCGGGATCGCGATCCAGACAGTGGTGCTGGTCGTGTTGGACGCCGCCGGGGTACGGCCCAGGTCACCGCTGACCCGGCTGGCGGCCAGCCTCGTCCTGGTGTTGGAAGGCGCCCTGGTGGTCATCGTGCTTGCGGTGGTCGTCATGGGCACCCAGCTGTTACCCAACCTGGTCTTTGCCCGGCTCGCCCCAGCATCGGTGGTTATTGCCGCGCTGTGGGTCGTCGGGCTGGTCTTGCTCAACCGCGCCGGCAACGGCCTGCCCTGGCGGGAAGGCGGCGATGCACCCGATAGCCAACCTGAGCCCCGCGGGCACTCCCGCGCCAAGAAGGAAAAGATCGCCAGCGACAAAGGCGTAAGCACATCCCGCGCTGCCCTGGTGTTCGGCGTCGCAGCGATCGCAACGCTGGTCGCCGGCGTGGCCATCGAGCGCAGCGGCGAGGAATTCTTCCGACGCCTCGGATTGAGCGGGATCATCTTTGGCGCCACCGTGCTCGCTGCAGCCACGTCGCTACCCGAGCTCAGCACCGGGCTGACCTCCACCCGGCTAGGCGACTACAAGCTGGCCATCAGCGACATCTTCGGTGGCAACGCATTCCTCCCAGTGCTGTTCCTGCTCGCTACCCTGCTTTCCGGCAAGCCGGTGCTGCCCACCGCACACAACACCGACATCTACCTCACCGCCTTGGGTATCGTCCTCACCATCGTGTTCATGACCGGGTTGATCTTCCGTCCAGCCCGCCAATACGCGCGAATGGGCCCCGATAGCATCGCCGTACTTATCATTTACCTGGTCGGCATCGTCGGCCTGGCCACGATCGCAGGCTAGCGCGCCACGACTGGTCAGTGGCGGCGCACCGCTGCGCGACGTTTAGCACAAGCGTCGTCACCAAGCCATCGGTGGAATTTGCATCAACTCTGGGGCCCTCGTGTGCCCTCCCACGTCGGGCAGAAGTGAGAACCCACGAGAACTACTGAGAGGTGTCTCCGCTCCTCAAGCGTGGTTTGAGCTTCCCCCAATGACACGGACACCCGACCTGAGATGGCCTCGGCCATCAGGAAGGATGCCGCCGTGCCTCCACCTCACCCTGCTGAGTTCCGTCGCCGTGCTGTTGAGCTGGCCCGTCAGCGGTCCAAACCGATCGCTGAGTTGGCGAAGGAGCTTGGTATCAGTGAGTCGTGTCTGCGGAATTGGCTGGCGCAGGCCGAGGTGGACGACAATGGTAGTCAGACGCGTCTGACCAGCACCGAGAAAAAGGAGTTAGTCGAGCTTCGCCGGGATAAGCGCAGGCTTGAGCTTGAGGTGGAGATTCTCAAGCGGGCGGCGGCGTATTTCGCTCGTGAGAATATTCTCCCAAACTGATCTACCCGCTGGTCCGTGAACTCGCCGATGACGATATCGATGTCGCGGAGGCTTGCCGGGTGTTGGAGGTTTCACGATCAGGCTATTACGACTGGTGCTCTCGGCCCGCGTCGGCGCGTGACCAGGAAAACGAGTTATTGTTGAAGCACATTGAGCGGATTCACGTCGAGTCGCGGGAAACGTATGGTTCCCCGCGGGTCCACGCCGAGTTGACGATGGGGCTCGGGCTGGTGGTGAACCTCAAGCGGGTCGCCCGGTTGATGCGCCAGGCTGGCATCCAGGGCCTCTACCGGCGCCGACGCCGGGGCTGCACGATCCGCGACCCGGACGCTCAGCCCAGCTCGGACCTGGTGAACCGCGACTTCAGGGTCACCGAGCCGAACCGGTTATGGGTTACCGATATCACCGAACACCCCACCACCGAGGGCACCGTGTATTGCGCGGCGGTGATGGACGCCTATTCCCGGCTCATTGTGGGCTGGTCGATTGCCGAGCACATGCGCACCGAGCTCGTCACTGACGCGCTCGGTATGGCCATCCTCCGCCGTCAACCCGATAAGCAACCCAGCGACAAGAAAACGATACTGCACTCCGACCATGGTTCGCAATATACTTCATGGGTCTTTGGTCAACGCCTGCGTGCCTCCGGCCTTCTCTCCTCCATGGGCAGTGTTGGCGATTGCTACGACAATGCCATGATGGAATCTTTCTGGGGCACGATGCAACTGGAGCTGCTGGACACGAAAGAATGGCAAACGCGCGAGGAGCTTGCCACCGCGATCTTCGAATGGATAGAATGCTGGTACAACCCAAAACGACGCCATTCCAGCATAGGAATGCACAGCCCCGTCGCTTTCGAGACCCTGGATACCAGGTCAGACCAAGATCACTGACCCCACACCAGAGGTGTCCGCGCTACGGGGGGAACCTCAGTTTTCACGGCCAATCGCATGGTCGATGTGGACTCTGTGAGAAATCATCCAGATCTACGAGGGCACAGGTTCCCGACGCGGGCCTGACTGGCTCGGTACCGTGCGATGATGGGCATCAACACGAGGCTGCCGCAGCTGGCGGAAACCCTCAGGCGCTACCGCTTCGCGTACCTGGTGACCATGCGCGATGGCGCGCGGACACACGTGGTGCCCGTGCATGCCACGCTGGCGAACAACAGACTCCTGGTGAGGGGTTTGGGTCGAAAGACCCAGGCCAACATCGCCACACACCCGGCCGTCACGCTGGTGTGGCCACCCATGGATCCCAGCGACTACTCAGTGATTGTCGACGGCGTCGGCTCTATCCGGGACGAGGAGCTCGCCGTGGCCCCCACTCGGGCGGTGCTGCACCGGCCGGCGCCATCCCAGACCACCGCCTCCGGCGAGGGCTGCCAGTCGGACTGCGTCGAACTGCCCATCACCGCGGAAACCGCTGATCCGCCGGCATCGGTTTAATCAGACGGTCACCGTGTGCCATGCCAGGTCGGGGCGGAGCACGGCCAGTTTCGCCTCGGTGGCGATGCACTACGCGGTGAGTGGATTGTTGTTGCTAATCATACGAGGGTTGGTTGGCCTGTTCCCCTTCGCGTCTAAGTTGTCTGCTTATGGCCGGCCAAAGCCGGCGCGGGTCAACACCTGCTGGCTGGTTGAACTGAGCACCAAGGCCACGAACGCACCGCCAATGTTGTGGATCACTTGATCGCGACCAGTAAGGCGGTGAAGGCTCCCGCGATCAAGGCTGGGCCGAAGGGAATAAGGGTATGGCGGGTGGCCCGCCGCAGAACGATCATGGTAGTGCAGGTGAGGCTGCGGTGATACGACCGCAGGAACCCCATTTGAGCCGAGCTCCGTCTCAAATGCCACCGGAAATGCAACCACGGCCACAAACGCTGACCCGGACACGATCATGTCGCTCAGCATTTCTGCTGGTCAGAACGGCGGAAGCGGAGGGATTCGAACCCCCGGGTGGTTGCCCACCGCTCGCTTTCAAGACCCAGGGGAACCGTGTGTTGGAGTGTGGGTCAAGCTGTCTACCTGCGAGTTTGCTTTTAAGGCGTGTGCCGAAGTGTGGAGCGTGTGGCAGTCGGTTGCTACACAGCTGCTACAGCGCCGCAGCTGCACGGCAGCCAGTCTCGCCACGGTTCTGGACCGGTCCAGGAAAGTGGCGGTGGACTAGCGGCGGGACCTGTTCTGGTGCTCGCTGAGTCGGTGTGATTGTCCTCGACTCGCACTGAGTTTGGTCGGTCGAGAGCGGGTGTTGGCCCACCTGCCCTCGACCTTGATCCCCAACCCTGCACTGGAGGGCGGAGACCTGATGGCGGAGGCTACGCAGTTCAATCCTGACCGACTTCGGCTGGCCCTAGATAACGGTGAGGAGGTGGAGCTGGACGGCGGCACGCTCCTGCTGGGAGATGAGGAGTCGCCGTCAGTGGTGCTGCGCTTGACACCGTGGCGGGCGCGGTCGGTGGCGCGGGTGCTAGAGGAATGGTCAGCGGTCTCCCGCGTCTTCCACCGGGCACCGCGACCGGTCCTCACCGAGTTGGAGCTATCCCGCACGCTGGATCTGGCCGCATCTGTACTCGGTGAGCCTGAACCGACCATGCCGATGCAACGGGGCGGTCAGACCGTGCCGAGTCGCCAACGGCTAGATGCGGTAGCGGTACTAGCCGAACGCGAAACCCGGTTGTCAGCTCTGCAACGACTCGCACTAGTGGACGCAGCGGCGTCATGGCTGTCCGAGCCCAATGGCGGAGACCAGCTGGCTCATGCACTCCTGGCAGCGGCATGTATGACTGAGGTGACCGCCGAGCATGCGTATCTGGCGCTGATCACCCCATCCGAGAACCCGAAGGATCATTCCGAGGGTCTGCTTTCGTAGTGGCCAATCCTTACGGGCGAGGGCCACCGGTCAAGGCTCACGCGCAGCGTGATCCCGTTAGGGACGCGTGAGCGGCCTTTACCGGTGGCGGGCGACCGTGAAGAGGATCGGCCGCGGAGAAGGCAGGCCCGGACGCACGACAATAGTGATCAGATTGAACAAGGCCCGCTGGTCTGAGGAGTTTCGTCTTCGGTCATCGGGCCTTTGTTGTGTGCCGCCGCCGGGCCGGCCGCCCGCAGCGGAGCGAGGACCGGACCGGCCCGGCGACCCGCGGCAGCGGCCGAAGGCCGCGCTTGACCCGAGTAAGGAAATTCTTCACGTGCGACACGAGTCCGCCACAGTCTGGTCGGGGCGA
>JAFAWY010000012.1 GCA_019241525.1 Pseudonocardiales bacterium | reverse complement strand
TCATGCTTGGTTGATGAGTGCTGTTCGCTGTGTCTTTCTTTCGGTGGTGGGCTTGGTGTTTGCTGGGTTCGGGTTTCCGTTGGGGGTGTTTGTGTTGGTGGGGGGTGGGTCTTTGCGTGTGCCGGTGTTGTGTGCTGATCGTTTGGTGGGCGTGGTGTGACCATGTTGGGTAAGCCCCCATGGCTTGGTTACCGACACGGCGATGGTGGTGATCAGGGCGATCAGCGCGCAGATCCGGGCGGCCAGTGTCGATAGGGGGTCAAGGATTCCGCTGAGGCTGGTCAGCCCGGCGGCGGCTAGTACTGTGCTGATGCGTAGCTTGGTGATGATCCAGTGGTGGCGGCGTAGTCCCCAGGGTCGGTGGGCTGCAAGCACGAATCCGGTGCCTAGGGTGGTTGCTGCCGATGAGGTGAGCATCGCTGCGCCGAGCGGCGCGGGGATGGCTGTGTGTGCTGCGGTGAGGGCGATCGAGGCGGTGTTGATGCCCAGCCACAGGGCCGCAGCGGTGATATGCGCGGTGAGCAGGGTCATGCGGAGCCCGCGAGGCAGTGTGGCCCTCATGATGTGTCTCGCCTAATCACGTGTCGCTTGTAACACGGTCGGGGCATGGCATGGGGGGTGCCGCGCCGGAGAGGTATGCGACGCTCGTCCTTTTTTGGGGCCGGTTCGCCGGTGACGGGGGTGCGCTGTTGGTAGTTGCAATCTGGCGTTTCGGTCGCCGCGAAGAGTTGGCAGCCGCCGCGAAGGGTTGCGCGGCCAACGGACAGCGCGGCGCAGACCATCGTGACCCGTTCTTCTGCGTCGCTCACTGCCGGCGCTATCCGCACCCGGTCGCGGACATCGAAGGCCTATCGCATGGCCTTTGGATGAACGGGTGGAGCAGATCGCATGGGCCGATCGCTCACTGCAACTGTGCCCTGCCGCCTGCCCCGTTACCGAGCGATACGGAAACAACCTGATCGAAGCCGATCACGGACGGCTGAATCACGACTGAGAGCCATGCGCGGGCCCAAACAAACTCCGCCTGCGCACGAGTAATCATTGCCGGGCGCGCCTTCATCCAGAACATACGTCGCGGCCATTACGAAGTTGGAGCCGATGAAACAGTAAACCTACGAGTCCGGGCTGCCTTCGACAAGTTGGTTATGCGGTCTGACCAACCTCGATTGATGATCTCGGCTGTTCCAACTGCGCGCAACGCAACAGCTCCATCTGCGTTGGTTGGCATGGCTGAGACGATTGATGGTGTGGATCGGACGGGAACCGTGGCTGTGGTTACCGGTGCAGGTGGTGGTCTCGGCGGGGGTATTGCCCGGGCTTTCGGGGCGTGTGGCGCAGCGGTCGTCGTGCACGACCGCACCAGTGTCGAATCGGCGGCCAAGGTGGTCACCGACATCACCGCCACCGGTGGACGGGCGCTGTCGGCTCAATGTGACCTCACCGAGCCTGACAGCTGTCGAGGCTTGGGCAATGCCTGCGTGTTTTTGGCCTCGTGGATGGCCGAATGGATCAGCGGAGTGAATCTGGTGGTTGATGGCGGAGTATCGGCGCACCCAACCTGGTAAATCCCAGCGCGAGTCGACGCGACGTACCAGGTCAGCCCCGGATGAGGGCAGAGATTTGCGGTGTCGCCTGCGGCCAGTTGGCGATTAGTTCCGCGCGCCGGCCGAGGCGGAGACCCGACCAGGCAAACGGCGGCGCCATGGTGGTACCCACCAGTGTCCACGCACCGAGGGGACTGGAGCCTTGCCATACCCCAGCCGGGACGATTAGCTGCGGCCGTGCTCCCGCCGCGAGGTCTGGCCCCAGGATCGGCTGCTCAACTCGCCCGCCGGGGTGCAGCAGCAGCAGTCGCAGCGGCGATCCGGCGTACCAGTGGTAGGTCTCCACACCATCAAGGGTGTGCAATGCCGAAAAATCGGGGGCAATTAACATGAAATAAATTACCGAACAGTGCGCATCGATATAGGTACGGCGAAATAGGCCACCTTCGCCCGGCAACCGTTCCAGCCCGAGCAACCGCGCGATCCGTATCCCGTCAACGCGACTGCTCACGGTGCTGCTCCTTATGCCACGCTTAGCCTGTGGGTGCCGAAAACCTTGGTTCTGTCATGCGACCTGTTGATATTCGTTGATCAAGCCTCCGAGCGAGTGGGTACGTGGCACCTGCTTAGGCGGTCGGGGACGTATTCGGTCCGTTGGGGTGGTCGTTAGCCGAGTGTGCGATGTGGTCGATGGGTGTTGTAGTGCTGAGGTAGGTCATCAGGACTGCGGTCAGGTGTCGGCGGCCGAGGATGAGGATCCGGTCGGTGCATTCGCGGCTGACTGTGCCGATCCAGCGTTCGGCGACGGCGTTCGCGCGGCGCGGGTATCGGTGTGCGGATGGTCGTGATCTGTTCCGGGGTGAACACGGTATCGAAACCAGCGACGAACTTGGCGTCGCGATCCCGGATCAACAAACACAGTCGATCGACACGATCGCCAAGGTCCATGAGCAGATTGTGGGCTTGCTGGGTCACCCACGAGCCGGTCGAGTGGGCCGTCACGCCCGCGAGATGCACCCCGCGGGAGCCGAGCCCGATGAAGAACAGGGCACGGCGGATCAGCGCGTGTCCTTGAGCAAGCCGAACGACGTCTTCCCGCTGTGCAACAGTCCCTCTGCTCGATACGGCGGCATGGTTGGTTTATCAGGCAGACCGCTCTGCGGTATCGGGTGATCGCATGATCAGATCGGTGTCCCCCCTACTATTCAGGGCGGTGCGGGTGGTCTGCGGGGCTGCGGGGCGATCGATGGGGGACCTGTTCGAGGGTGTGGCCAATCTTGCGGACACACCGTGGTCAGCTCGCCAAGAAAGGACCGCTTAAGGCGGGTCCATGACCAGGGGGATAAGTGATGAAACAAGCAATGCGGCATCTGGCGGTAGTAACTGCCGTGTTCATGAGCTGGACCCTCGCCACCCCGCCAAGTTCTTTTGCTGCAGATGCCATGAGTCAACGGTTTGACGAGCATGGTCTTTTACCGCCGGATACACAGAGAGCTGCTAAATCCGTGGTGGTTTGCGCGGGCCCTCCGCAGCGTTTTGGGATGGACCGGCAGTGCGACCTGCCCGGTAACAGGCGCGCCGGTTCTCGGCGCGCTACGTGCGTCGAGAATACTCTGGTGGTGCTGCGCCCTGTCTACCCCAACTCGCCCGTGCCGAAACCAAGACAACTTCGCGTAACGCTACATTACGGTGTACTTGCCTTACGTTTTATCGTGGCACCGAAACGCCCCGACTCGCTGTGCACGTTGGTGTCCCAACGCGGCGCGCTCCCCGTGATCAGCAACATCAACGCTGGCCCTGGCAACAGCCTGGTCAAGGCGTCACGCCAGGTAGCCGCAAGTGTTACTACCGCAACACTCGACATCATTCCCACGCGAACAGACATCCATCGTTGTAATTTCTTCCTGATGAGAGTGCTGGATCGCCCGACCCTCAATGACTCAACAAGACCTCTACCTAATGACACCAATGAATGCTATCTGAATGAACTCCGCGATGACACAACAAACGGGCTGACCGCCAGATGGAGCATACCCGGCTTTGATGAATACATACCCGACGAGCATGGGGTTCAGGTGTACAAGACGCGCGCGTTAACATATTACACCGACCTCAATTCGCTCCTCGCGACTCGCGACGTCAGCTCAATCGATTCCACCGAGGTTGATCAGTTGGAAAACTACATCCACCATAAAATAATAGAGAACCTGCCCGCGATCACACCTATTGGGCTAGCCCAGGTAGTATTCGGCGCGTAGCCAGACCCGCGGCCTCGTCATCGGAGGTGCCATGGCACGCTTGGCGATGCCCCGCTCAACTTTTCGCCACGAGGCAGCACCCGCTGCTCAGAGGGCAGGGCGCTCTACTCGAGCAGGGGCGCCGATATCGTGGGCCACTCACGCAAGCTCTGCACAGATGTCATGGCTGATATGTCCACGGAGCGGCTCATCGATCTGCTGATTGATGATGAAGCTTACTTTGCCACTGGTCGTGATCAGGAATGGGTCACCGGCATTCCTTAGCTGGGCGATAACGGATTGCCCGAAAAGGGTTGACCGTCCTGTTTCAGGGGTCGCATTTTCCGGGACCTGAGATGTTGTAGATCAATGACTTATTTGTCTCTTGATTGGTGACCGTGGCGATTGCAGGTCCAGTGATGACTGGAACGCCATTTGGCAATTCGGTGCAAATAAGCTGGTTCGCGGTAGTGGTAATCAAAGTGTCAAAGGGGCATATCTCTCCAGGGTCTGGATCGAGGAAGGTGGTGGTTTCACACTTCCAGCGGCATCCCACCCGTGACCGTCCAGCTTTCAACAAACCTCGACACGCCCAGCGGTAACTACTGCCGGCCTCAGTCGCTCAGGGGAGGGAGTCTGCGGGGCTGGGGAAGATCGAGCACCGCGTCGATACGGACACCGAAGGGTCGCGACGCTGATACGGAGGCGGAGTCGGCTGCTCGCCGAGAACCAGACCCACGACGTTGCACTGGACGCATCTGGGAGCCGAACAATCGGGGCCTAGACCACTTTGTGTTCTGCTACGCGCTGTCACACCGCTTCACTGGTCGTCTTGCTGGCCGACAAGAGTGTTCAGTAGGCCGGTGATCTGATCGAGGCCGGCGGCGTAGCATCTAGGGGTCCGCGCATTTCTGCAAATCCCCGATCAACGTGGTCAAAGCCGTCGTTGACCTGTGCGCGCAAGTCGGTCAGGTCGTCGCGCGGGTAGCGCTCGATCTCGCCAGTAAGAGCGCGTCTGTGAACTTGTCAGCCCGACGTGGTCCGTGCAGGCTCGGCCGCGGGCGCCCCCTGCTGCGATGAGTTCCGGCCGGGTCGCGAGTCTGTTCTCGTGACCGTCGTAGAACGTCGTACGACGCCGGCATGAGACACCACGGAGGACGCCATGACGACCACGCCGGACGACCCGACCACCGCGCTGCCCGGCCGCCCGCCCGTCGTTGACCTAGCCACCTGGCAGACCGCCCGTGACGAGCTTCTGGTCCGCGAGAAAGCCCACACCCGCGAGGGCGACGCCCTCGCCGCGGCTCGCCGCCGGCTGCCGATGGTGGAGCTCGACGGGACGGTCGAGGTCGTCGGACCCGACGGCCCGGTCCCATTCCTGGACCTGTTCCAGGGCCGCGACGAGCTCGTGGTCTACAAGCACATGTGGTACGACGGCGCGCCGCACCAGGGGCAGTGCGAGGGCTGCACCACCACGGCCTGGCACCTGAAAGACGCCGTCTACCTCAACGCCCGCGGCGTCTCGTTCGCCATCTTGACCACGGGCCGGTGGGACGAGGTGGCCCCCTACGTCGAGTTCATGGGCTACACCCAGCCCTGGTACTCGGTGCGCGACGTGGACGCGCCGATCGGCGGCAGCATGGGTTCCCTCACCTGCTTCCTGCGCGACGGCGACCGTGTGTTCCTCACCTACTCCACGACGGGCCGTGGCAACGAGCCGATCAACGGGTCCCTCGGCCTGCTCGACATGACGCCCTACGGCCGCCGCGAGGCGTGGGAGGACAACCCCGAAGGCTGGCCCGAGGCCCCTCAGGCCGACTCGCCGGTCGGTGGGCATGGCTCGCCGATCTGCTGGTACTGGCGCTCGGACGCCGACGGGAACGCCACCTGGGGCCCGACCAGCCGCCCCGTGCCGCAATGGACCCGCCCCGGCGCGACCCCCGTGGAGACCCTCGGCCGGCACGGCCACCACCACTGACGCGCCTTCGTCGACGGCGTCGGCAAGGTGTTAGGTGCCGGGCGGAACCTCCGGACGATGCGAGGGTCCGCCCGCACGCTCGGCCCGCACGCTCGGTCGGTGGGCGGTTCGCCCGGATCTACGCAGCGCTGCGTGAACGTGCGCGTCTGGCCGACGGGCGTGGCCCGGTGCCGACCGCGGCCGTCGTCTCGTACGCGACTACGAGACCATCCCAGCCACCCACGAAGCCATGATCTGGGCCGCCACCTGGCAGCTCAGCAACCGCCTCACCCGCTGACCCAGTTCACAGGCGCTCTGTTAAGGCAGCGGGGCCGCCGATATGCACGGGCCGGTTGTCGCGCTGTTCAGGTGGGGCACCATGCGTTATCAGCCACCGCTGCGAGGATCGATCGGCTGAAGATACCCGGTCTGATGGAGTGCACCACGCGTCCTCGCCCCCATGAGCAGGTGCGTCCGCCACCTCATGGAAATGATCATGGTAATACCGAGTCGGACACGGCCAACCGACTGCACACCGTACTTGGCCGGCCTAAACCTGTCAGGCGATGTGGTGCTTTCGAGATCAGCCGCAAAGCGCAGCGCTGTCACCATCGTCGTCTGAGGCCGTAGATCGTGCTAGGTCCAGCGTCAGAGGAGTCGGCGGAGTCGAGTTGACGTTTCTCAAGCAAAGCGAAGCTTCGACGTCCACTTAAACCGACTCGGGCCGCCGCTTGGCGCGTGCACGCGCTTCGGAGATCACCCATCACCTGAAAGCCGAGACGGTGTGCCACAGACTCGGCTGCCACGGCCGAAATAGGTGATGACATAGCCATTCGGACGACGAACTGTGTCGGTGGTGTACTTGGTGGCTCAGAAGGGGGATCGCTGTGTCGTGCCGTCACCTGCCGCGGGACACTTCTGTGCCGTTGTTAGCGGTCCGCTGCGCGATTGCCGTCCTCGCTGGTCTGGTGGTGGGTCTCCACTTGTTCGGCGAGTCCTGGGATCTGAGCTGGCATGCGGGTAGCTATCGACCCGATCTCGACGTGTACCGGCAAGGTGGACAGGCGTGGCTGCACGGCCGGCCTCTTTATGATACCGCAGCGTGGACCGGCGGGGCGATGTTTACCTATCCACCCTTTGCGGCAGTGCTGTTTAGTCCCTTGGCGCTGGCGTCGCTGGAGACAGAGGGCGCGCTGCTCACACTGATCTCGATCGCGCTTACCGGTGTCGTGATCGTCATCACCTTGCGAGCTCAGGGACATCGCCCCGCCGTGTGGGGGTTGGTGGCCATCGCGTCGGTGGCACTGTTACTGCAACCGGTGCGCGCAACGCTGGGCATGGGGCAGATCAACGTGATACTTCTTGCTGCGGTCGTCGCCGATGTCCTGCTGGTGGCTATCCCGTGGCCACGGGGATTGCTGGTTGGCCTGGCCGCAGCGGTGAAACTCACTCCCCTGGTGGCTGTGCCGTTTTTTGTGCTGCGTGGCGATCGGCGGGCTGTTTTGGGCGCGTTGCTCAGCTTCGCCGCTGCTACGGCACTGGGTGCCGTGCTGGCTCCACGGGATTCCCTGCGGTATTGGACTTGGGCGGTGTTCACGGCCGACCGCATCGGTAAGCCGATCAGCGCGCCCAACCAGAATTTGCGCGCCGTCGTGGCCCGGCTGGGGCTGACCGGACCGGTCGGCGTGGCGGTGTGGGTGATGGCAGCGATGGTGGTCGTCAGCCTTGTGATCGTGGCGGCTCGGCGGGTGCTGCGCGCCAGCCAGCCGGGACTCGCTCTAGTGCTGGTGGCCATCGCCGGGTTGCTGGTGTCACCAATGTCGTGGTCGCACCACTGGGTGTGGTGTGTGCCGGCCTTGTTAGTGCTTGCCGACCTCGGACGCGTCCACCGGATACCCCGGTGGCTGGCCATCACTGGATTGGTGCTGTTTCTTATCTCGCCGCACGCCCTGCTTCCTCATCAGGGCGCGGCCGGCGAACATTGGGCGTTGTGGCAACAAGTAGTCGGCGCTGGTTATGTGCTGTGGGCACTGGTGCTGCTGAGCGCCGCGGCCGTCGCAGGGCACCGATGGTGGGCCCGAGGGCCTGGGCGCGTTCCCGGTGGACGCGGGCGCACCAGACACTGCGCTGGCCTAGGGCATCTGATCTAAGGCGATAAAGACCGCGAGGTTCTACCAGGGCAACCTGCGGCACCAGCCCACCAATGCCTTGGCTGGCGCACCGCCAAGCATCAGCTTTCGATTACAGAAGTACCCACTACCCAGTTCTGGGAAGCACAACGGGCTAACCCATCTTGTCCGTCAGTTGCATCGTGCCAAAGGGGCGTCGTCGCCACGACTCGAAGCACCACAATCCCCGTGGAGAATCATGACAAACCAGGCATCCGAGCCACGCCGCAGGGCCTCAGGGCGGGCAGATGAGACCCGCTCGAGTGGGCCGATCGCTCAATGCAACTGTGTCCGACGGAGACACTAGGTGCACAATCGTGCCCCAGTGGGTGTGCTGAAGGTGAGTGATCGGATGGACGATCGTCGATTGTTGTTGGTGCATGCTCATCCCGATGATGAGTCGGTCATGACGGGCGCGACCATGATCGCTTACGCCCGGCAGGACGCGACGGTTGTGCTGGTGACGTGCACCCGCGGCGAGTTCGGCGAGATCGTCGCACCTGAGCTGGCTGGACTGCGCGAGGCCGGCCCCGACGGGCTGGGCCTGCACCGGGAGGCCGAGCTGGCCGAGGCATTGAACGTGCTGGGCACCGCGCGGCATTATTGGCTGGGCGGCCGCGGCCGCTGGCGGGACAGCGGCATTCCGGCCGGCGATCACCCTGATTCCTTTGCTGCCGCCGACCATGAACAGGCAGTCCAGGCGCTGGTGGAGATCCTGCGCGCGGAGCGCCCCCAGGTGGTGATCACCTACGATCCTAGCGGCGGTTACGGGCATCCCGATCACATCCAGGCCAACCGGGTAACGATGGCCGCGCTGGATCCGGCCGCCGACCCGGATTTCGCCCCAGAGCTTGGTCCACCGTGGCAGGTGGCCAAGGTCTACTGGATGACGTTGTCCCGCACCACGTTGCAAGCCGCGGCGGACGCGGGGTTGCTGTCCTCGCTGGACGCTGTTCCGCACTCGTCGACCGACGAGGAGATCACCGCCGTGATAGACGGGCGGCAGTACTTGAGCACCAAGGTGGCCGCACTGGGCGCCTACCGTAGCCAGGTGGATTTGCAAGACGGGTTTTTTGCTGCGGCCGCCATCATGCCCGAGTTCGCGGTGGAGCATTACGTCCTGGCCCGCGGCATACGGGGGCCGGGCACAGGACCGCACAACTGGGAGCACGATTTGTTCGCTGGCGTGGGAGCTGCGGGATGACCACCGCTGCCGAAACATCTGCGCTGTTCTGAGGTGCTTCCGGCGCCGCCGCGTCAGGGTGCTGGGCGCCGAGGAGGCCGCGGATAGTCACGCAGTTCCTCACCGCCCGCTGGAGTGGCGGGGGTCCGAGATCCATCTCAAGGCCGATAGGGAGGGCATGAAGAGGTACTCGCCGCCGCGTAGCACGTTGAACGTCGGGATGTCGTGGATGCGGCGCCTGACCGGTTGTTGCGGGATCGTGAATGTCGCCCCGTCCTCCTGCAGGCCGACATTGGGATCGCGTTCGCTGCCCAGATACATGAAGTTGCCATTGTTGATCCACTCTTGCTACAGGAACTCCATCGTGGCCATTGCCTTGGCACTGATGAAGAGGAAGTAGATTCCGCGGGCGGCTTCATCGTCTTGGAGCGAGGTCGCGTTCGGGTCGTAGGGCGGTCCGTAGGTCGTGCTGCGCCGGATGATGCGGTGGACGTTCACGTCCGTGAGTTGCGCCAGGTTGGTGTCGCGCGGGTTCATGCGCCGCATGTGCGAGCCGAGCGGCACGTCCCGCCCGTCCGGGTCGCCGGCGTAGGTGAAGTAGTTGTTCCGCCGCGGGTCGGCGCCGAGCTCCGGGTCGTCCTTGGCCGGCGCGAGCGTCAGCGGGGCGCCGCTGCGCCAGCGGCCCACCAGCTTCGCGGCCAGCAACTCCCGCTCCTGACCGGTCTGCGCATGCTCGCGCAGGAAGCGGTTGAAGGTCGCGACGCGGGACTGGTACTTGCGCAGCCCGGCGAAGGTGCCGTTGCGTCCCAGCACGTCCGGCCGGGGCATGGGCAGCGGCTCGCCGGCCTCGCCGGGGTAGCCGAGGATGAATTCGCCGGCCTTGATGGCCGGTCCCTGGCCGGGCAGGGAATCGACGCCGCTGCCTTCGATGGCGGGCTGGCCGATCGAGTCCTTATAGCCCAGCGGGTTCAGGTCCCCGGGCTGGGCACCGAAGTCCTGCTCGGTCAGCACCGTCAGGCCCTGGAATCCCTGGTACTGCCGCCGGGCCATGTCCATGGTGCGGCGCCAGGCCTGCTCGGAGTCGCTGAAGACGCTGATGCCGAGATGGATGCGCCCGGTACCGAACGGGGCGTCCCAGTGCGCCGGGGCGTTGTCGCCGGTGTCGAGGAGCTGGGCGGCGCGGGCGGCCATCCCGGTGCGGAATGCCTCGGGGAAGCTGTCCAGGGAATCCTGCGGGACGCCGAGCGCGGCCAGCCCGGCGTAGGTCAGGGCGACCGAGATCCAGGTCTGGCCGGCCCGCCACCAGTCGGCGGCCGAGTCGACATGAGGAGCCAGTCTCCGTAGCAGCTCGCGGCCGGCCCCCGCGTCGGCCACGTGGAGCATGACGTGAGTGCCGTAGTACGGCTCGGGCCGGTACCGCAGCACCGTCGCCTGGATATCGTCCAGCTCGACCGTGACCGGGGCACGCGGGACGGTGCCACCCAGGCGATCGATGAGAGTCATGGCATTCTCCTCCCGGAACTAGGGGATGCGCCGGCTGGCCGGCACGGCCTGGAGGCTGGTGCCCGCAGGCCGTCCCGGTGGTCGCGCTAGTCGCCGACCGCGTCCAGGAACTGGTCCGCCGCCTCGCCGATGCGCCGCAGCCGCCGCGTCTCGGCCACCGTCAGGTCGTTGGCGACGTACCAGCCTTCCGCTGTGACCTGGTACTTCGCGAGGTAGTCCTTGGCCTGCGGGCTGCGGATCCCGGGCCAGTCCGCCCAGGCCGAGTCGATGATGTCGAGGAAGTCGGGGATCTTGGTGGCGAAGTCGTCGATGTAGGCGTCCCAGTCGCCGTCGTAGGCGGTGGCGAAGAGCATCCTGGTGTCGTTGTCCAGGAACACGAAGCGCATGTCGTGGACGGTGCCGACGTCGTCCGCGCCGGCCAGGTTGCCGCCGAACAGCTGCAGGAACGCGCGCAGGCGCTGGGCGCCGCCGGGCGCGAAGGGGACGATGATGGTCAGCTCCGAGACCTTGCCCAGCCGGCTCCCGACCCGGCCTGCGCTTTGCACCGGCGGCGGCGGCTTCTGGGACGCTTGCGACGTCAGCTGGCCGAGCACGTTCTCCAGCGCCTTCCTGCCCACCTCCGGCGCGTCCGCGAATAGCTCCCGCAGCTCCTTAATCTTCTCCTCGGCGGATCCGGCCGTGGTCGTTGTGTCGGTCGTCATGTCTGTCATTTCCTTTCGGTTGTCCTCACGGTTCAGGTGAGGCTGTCGGCTTCTTGGATGGCGCGGACGAAGTCCAGCGGCGCCTCTTGCGGCAGGTTGTGGCCGATGCCGCCGGTCAGTGTCCGGTGCGCGTACTTGCCGGTGAACCGGGCGGCGTAGGCCGCGGGCTCGGGGTGCGGCGCGCCGTTCGCGTCGCCCTCGAGCGTGATCGTCGGCACACAGATAGCCGGGAAGGCCGCGAGCCGCTGCTCGAGCGCGTCGAACGCTGGTTCGCCGGCCGCGAGCCCGATCCGCCACCGGTAGTTGTGGATGACCACGGCGACGTGGTCGGGGTTGTCGAACGCGGCCGCGGTGCGGTCGAAGGTCGCGTCGTCGAAGCGCCACGCCGGCGACGCGGACCGCCAGATGAGCCGGGCGAAGTCGCGCCGGTAGGCCGCGTAGCCGGCTCGCCCGCGCTCGGTGGCGAAGTAGTACTGGTACCACCAGTCCCGTTCGGCGTCCGGCGGCAGCGGTGCCTGGCCGGCTTGCTGGCTGCCGATCAGGTAGCCGCTCACCGACACCATGGCCCGGCAGCGCTCCGGCCACAGCGCGGCCATGACGTTGGCCGTCCGCGCGCCCCAATCGAACCCGCCGAGGATCGCCCGGTCGATCGCGAGGGCGTCCATGAGCGCGAGGGTGTCGGAGGCCAGCGCCGCCTGCTGCGCATTGCGCGGGGTGCCGTCGGAGTGAAAGCGCGTCGTGCCGT
>JAFAWY010000076.1 GCA_019241525.1 Pseudonocardiales bacterium | reverse complement strand
GGAAACGCCCGGACCCATACCGAACCCGGAAGCTAAGCCCTCCAGCGCCGATGGTACTGCACCCGCCAGGGTGTGGGAGAGTAGGACACCGCCGAACACAACCACCACAACAGGGGCCCCCACCACACCCGGGGGCCCCTAAGTGTTGCTATAGATGAGAGGATCTGTGACCGTGTCAGCCGGACAGAATCCGACTCCCGACGCGGCCCGGAATGGTGGTGCGGCCCGGACGGTCGCAATGCGTGGCGATATCAGCAGTCCGTCCCGATCGAAGCAGGCCAGTTCGCAGCGTCATGCTGACGGTGATCGGACGGTGAATCGAGGTCCGTCGCAGCGGCGAAGCCCGGCCCCGAAAGACGGCGATCCGTCCCGTCCGGAACTTGCGCCTGATGTGGATTCCGGCGATTTGGACCCAGAAGTCCGTAAAGAATTATCGACACTTCCCAAGCGTTTGGCCGATCTCGTAGGAAGCCATCTCGTGATGGCAGCGCATGTCCTGGAAGAAGATCCCCAGCTGGCTCTTGCGCATACCCGATTTGCGCGTAGCAAGGCGAGCAGGGTTGCTGCTGTCCGAGAAGCTGCCGGGCTTGCGGCTTATTTCGCCGGGGAATGGTCTGAGGCGCTCGCCGAGTTGCGTACTGCCCGCCGTCTGGGCGGTGACCCCGGACGGCTCGCGGTGCTCGCTGACTGCGAGCGAGCGCTGGGCCGCCCGGAGCGTGCCTTGGAGATCGCCCGGAGCCCGGAGGCAGATCAGCTAGACGTTGACGAGGCGGTCGAATTGCGGATCGTCGCCGCTGGGGCGCGGCGTGACCTTGGTCAGTTCGATGCTGCGGTGGTCGCCTTGCAAGGTCCGGACCTGGATACGCCGGGAGAGGAGCCTTGGCGGGCTAGATTGCGCTACGCGTATGCGGACAATCTGCTTGCCGCTGGTCGGCAGCAGGACGCGTTCCGCTGGTTCCTTGCTGCTGCGGAATCCGACGTCGAGGGTGTTACAGACGCAGCGGAACGAGCCGTCGAGCTCAGCGAGCAACCGGACGTCGAGTGACTAGGCCGCTGGACGGCTACGACGCGGTACTGCTCGACCTTGACGGTACCGTTATGCGTGGGGCGCAGCCCGTAGCTGAGGCGCCGGACGTAGTAAACGAATTGCGCCAGGCTGGGCGGGTAGTGCAGTTCATGACCAACAACGCTTCCCGTGCGCCGGAAGAAGTCGCTCGGCAACTCGCCACGCTCGGTCTCCCGGCCGATCCAGAAGACATCCTGACCAGCGGTCAGGTTGCGGCGTCGTTGCTGGCATCGCTGCTTCCAGCAGGCTCGGCGGTTTTGGTCGTCGGTACTGCCGCCCTGGTGACGGCGGTGGAATCGGTGGGGCTGCAACCGGTGCATCTGGCATCTGACCAACCGGCCGCGGTCGTGCAGGGGCACTCTCCCGAGACTGGTTGGGCGCAGCTTTCCGAAGCGTGCCTGGCGATCCGCGGTGGAGCGAAATGGGTTGCGTGCAACGTCGACCGCACCCTGCCTACCGAGCGGGGTCTGCTGCCCGGCAATGGTGCGATGGTGGCCGCATTGCGGGCCGCCACCGACCGCGAGCCCGCGGTGGCCGGCAAGCCGGCACGCTCGATGCTCGATACGGCCGTAGAGCGCATCGGTTTGCAGCATCCGTTGGTGGTCGGTGACCGCGTGGACACCGACATCGCCGGAGCGCGGGCCGCTGGGTTGGACGCACTGCTCGTGCTGTCCGGGGTGAGCGACCCGGTCGATACGCTCGCGGCACCTCCCGAGCAACGGCCCACCTATCTCGGCGCCGACTTGCGGGTGTTACGCGGGTCCTTGGACGAAACTCGGATCCAGCCGCGACCTGGTTGGCGGGTTGAGTTCGACCAGGCCACCGGTGACCTGTTGCTCAGCAGCGACGGGTCCAGTAGTGATCCACTCGACGCAGTGCGGACATTGTGCGCAGTGTGGTGGGGTGAACACTCCGGGCCGGTCCAGGTGCGCCCTTGCGACGACGCCGCTGCCAAGGCGTTGGAGGCGGTGGGTCTGGCGTGAGTTCGGTGACGGTCGTTCGTCAGGCCGGTCGTCGCTCGGTAGCGTGGACAACAACCCCAGCGGCCCAGGAGACAGCTCGATGACGTCCCAGCCCTCACCCGGAGTTCCTTCGGTAGCCGGCGTCACCGACGCGCTCGCTGCCCTGGAAAATCTTGATGAGCTGCCGACCGCGGCGCACGTGGCACGCCTGCGGGCCGTACATGACGCCCTGACTGAGGCCTTGTCTAGTATCGACGAGATTTAGATGCGGCGCAGGGCACGACTGGACGCGGAGCTAGTGCGGCGCGGCCTCGCCCGATCGCGCGATCACGCAGCTGAGCTGGTGGCGCAGCGCCGGGTCCGCATTGGGCAGGTGACGGCTACCAAGCCGGCCACCGGCATCGACGCGAACACCCCGCTGCTGGTGCAGGGCAGTGACACAGAGCCGAACTGGGTTTCTCGCGGTGCCCGGAAGCTTGTCGGCGCACTGGACGGCCTCACCGCGGGGGGACCTGCCATCGAGGCCCGCCGCTGCCTCGATGCTGGTGCGTCCACCGGCGGTTTCACCGACGTGCTGTTGCACCGCGGCGCCCGGGAAGTGATTGCGGTCGATGTCGGTTACGGCCAGCTCGCCTGGTCGTTGCGCACTGATCAGCGCGTCCATGTGCTCGACCGGACCAACGTGCGTGCGCTACAACCCGAAGACATCGGTGGAGTCGTCGACCTGACTGTCGCCGATTTGTCGTTCATTTCGTTGCGCTTAGCATTGCCCGCACTAGTCAAATGCACCGCGCCGGATGGCGATCTGCTCCCTATGGTCAAACCCCAGTTCGAGGTGGGCCGCGAACGCGTGGGCGCCGGCGGCGTGGTCCGTGATCCACTGCTGCGCACTCAGGCGATCCTCGACGTGCTTGCGGTCGCCTCCGACCTCGGGCTGGGTCTGGCCGATGCAATCGCCAGTCCTCTACCTGGACCTTCGGGCAACGTCGAGTACTTCCTCTGGTTGCGCCGCGGTCCGGTGGATCCGCCGCGGCCTGCCGATGAGCTGGTGGACGCCGCGGTGCGAAGGGGTCCGCAATGAGCTTCGACCGTGAGGTCCTGCTGGTGTTGCACACCGGGCATCCGGAGAACCTGCGCACCGCTGAGCAGGTCGGGCATCAGCTGGCCAAGGCAGGGATTGGCGTGCGGGTGCTGTCCGACGAGGCCACTCATATCGACGCCACCTTGTGCGACCACCAAATGCCGGTCGGACCACAAGCCGCTGCCGGTGCCGAGCTCATCGTGGTGCTCGGAGGTGACGGGACCCTGCTGCGGGCCGCTGAACTGGCCCGACCGTGCGGAGTTCCGCTGCTCGGCGTGAATTTCGGACGGGTTGGTTTCCTTGCCGAGGCCGATCGCGGCTCCCTCGATGCGGTCATGCACGCGATCGTCGACGGCGACTACCTCGTCGACGAGCGGATGACCGTCGACGTCACCGCCCGCCTCAACGGTGCCACGCTGGCGCACACCTGGGCGCTCAACGAGGCCAGCGTCGAGAAGAGCAGGCGGGAACGCCTGCTAGACGTGGTTCTCGAAGTCGACCGACGACCCGTCTCCGGTTTCGGCTGTGATGGCGTGCTGTGCGCGACGCCCACCGGCTCCACCGCTTATGCCTTCTCCGCGGGAGGACCGGTGGTGTGGCCGGATGTCGATGCGCTGGTGGTAGTCCCCAGCAACGCACATGCCCTGTTCGCCCGGCCGCTGGTGGTGTCGCCCGACTCGGTGGTTGCGGTGGAGGTCGACCCGCACGGGCACCCCGCGGTGCTGTGCTGCGACGGGCGGCGCACCTTCGCCATGCCAGCCGGCGCCCGGATCGAGGTGGTACGCGGCGCCACCCCCATCCGGCTGGTGCGTTTGCACGACCGCCCATTCACCGATCGTCTGGTGCGCAAATTCGAGTTGCCGGTGCAAGGCTGGCGAGGCCCCCGATCCGGCTGATGCGACGGCCAGCCAGCCGGCTACCCGGCACAGTCCGGGTGGCGCGCTAGGGTGCGGCCCGTGCTCACCGAGATGCGCATCGAAGGCCTCGGTGTGATTGACGAGGCCACCCTGGATCTGCACCCCGGCCTGACCGTGATCACCGGGGAAACCGGCGCGGGCAAGACGATGGTGGTCACCGGTCTCCAGTTGCTCGCCGGCGGGCGAGCCGACACGTCCAGGATCCGGCGGGGGGCCGATCGAGCCATCGTCGAGGGTCGCTTCCGGCTGCCCGGCGGTGGCCGTCCCATCGAGCTGGTCGATGAGGTGGGAGGACGCACCGACGAGGACGGCAGCCTGATTGCCAGCCGCACCCTCACCGTGGATGGGCGTTCCCGGGCCCATTTGGGTGGCCGCTCCGTACCCGCCGGGGCGCTGGCTGATCTGGCCGAGAGCATGCTGGCCGTGCATGGCCAGAACGACCAGCTACGGCTGCTGCGACCCGGTGAGCAGCGAGCCTTGCTGGACCGCTTTGCTGGCGACCTGGTAGCCGGGTGCCTGGCCGCCTACCGCCGGGTTCGGGAAGGGTGGTTGCGCTGCTGCGCTGAGCTGGCCACCCGCCGGGATCGGTCCCGCGAGCTGGCCGCAGAAGCCGACCTGCTCGGTCACGGCCTCGCCGAGATCACCGCGGTGAACCCGCAACCGGGAGAGGATGCCGCATTGCTGGCTGAGGCGCGCCGCCTGGCCGACGCCGAGGCTCTCCGGGAGACCGCCGCCATCGCGCAGGCCGCAATATCCGGTGCGCTGGACAGCGACCCTGACCAGCCGAGCGCGATGAGCCTGGTCGGGCAGGCCCGTCGGCGGTTGCAGGCGGTGAACGATCCTGACCTGCAAGTGCTGGGCGAACGCCTGGCAGAAGCCGCGGCGGTGCTCGGCGATGTGGGCGCCGACCTCACCG
Source organism: Pseudonocardiales bacterium (assembly GCA_019241525.1). GTDB lineage: Bacteria > Actinomycetota > Actinomycetes > Mycobacteriales > Pseudonocardiaceae. The sequence goes on along the minus strand of JAFAWY010000076.1, from coordinate 15,772 downwards.
GCTATCTCGATGCGCTCAACGCCGATCCGGCTCGCTTGGAGCAGGTGCTGAGCCGTCAGGCCGATCTCAAGCGGCTCACCCGCAAGTACGCCGCGGACATCGACGGTGTCCTGGCGTGGGCGGACCAGGCGCGCCAGCGCCTTGGTGTCCTGGACACCTCCGAAGAGGCCATCGCAGCATTGACGACGCAGCGTGACGAACTGGCCACCGAGCTGGCCCGGTATGCCACCGCCCTCACCAAGGCCAGGACTGCTGCTGCTCAAAAGCTCGAATGTGCAGTCACCGCAGAGCTGGAGGGGTTGGCGATGGGCCAGGCGCAGCTGTCCGTGTTGGTTCGACCGGTAGTGGCCTCCGACATTGAGGAGACGGCACTGACGGTCGCCGGCTCGAAGCTGCGTGCCGGTCCGGACGGGGTCGACGAGGTGGAACTTCGTCTAGCACCCCACCCCAACGCCGCATCCGTGCCCGTGCACAAGGGCGCTTCCGGGGGGGAGCTATCCCGCGTGATGCTCGCGCTCGAAGTGGTGCTGGCCGAGACCGACCCGGTGCCCACGATGGTCTTCGACGAGGTCGACGCTGGGGTCGGTGGTCGGGCTGCCGTCGAGATCGGTCGTCGGCTGGCCAGACTGGCCCGCACCCACCAGGTTGTGGTCGTCACGCATTTACCTCAGGTCGCCGCCTATGCCGACCGCCATCTCGTGGTGGACAAAGCAACCAACGCCACCGGATTGACACGCAGCGGTGTCCGTGAGCTCGATGAAGTGGCTCGGGTGAGCGAACTTGCCAGGATGTTGGCCGGACTGGACGACACCGACACCGGCCGCGCGCATGCCGAGGAGCTGCTTTTGTCGGCTGAGACGGACAAAAACAGGCTTGTAAGCGCGTAACAGGGTTATCGAAGTGAACACCACTGGAGTGCGATTGCCCGGCGCGCCTCCGCGACGAACAATCTCCTTTTTGTCACCATCGCCAGCATGAATATCTCCGGCCTGCTGAGCCGGTCCGGCCATGAGTTGCCCGGAGTGACAGGGTTGGCCAGGGTGGATCGCCGCGCCGACGCGCTGGCGCGGCGCGTCGGATGCGGTGACATCGCAGTGTTCGACCAGGTCGACCTGGACCGCCGGACCGCCGACGCACTGGTAGCTGCCGGAGTCACTGCAGTCATCAATGCAGCACCGTCGATTTCCGGCCGGTTCCCGAATCTAGGTCCTGAAATCTTGATCGCTGCGGGCATCGTGCTGATCGACGGGGTGGGGCCGGATGCGTTGCGGATCAAAGAGGGCAGCCGGCTGCGGCTTCACGAGGGCGGCATATACATCGGAGATACCGAGGTCGCCCATGGCGTCCGCCAGGACGCCAACTCGATCGCCGACCTGATGATTGAGGCCAAGTCGGGCCTGTCAGCCCAGCTCGAAGCGTTCTCTGCGAACACCATCGAGTTTCTCCGGCACGAACGAGCGCTGATCATTGATCGGGTGGGCGTGCCCGACGTCAACGTGGCACTGCGTGGCCGCCAGGTCCTGGTGGTGGCCGCCGGCTACAACTACCTGGACGAGCTAGCCGCGCTCAAGCACTTCATCAAGGAGTATCAACCGGTTCTGATCGGGGTCGAGACGGGTGCGGACGCCTTGCGAGCTGCGGGACATCGGCCGCATCTCATTGTCGGGGATCCTTACCAAGTCGAGACCGAGACGTTGAAATCAACCGACGAGGTAGTGGTGCCCGCTCAGCCCGACGGTTTCGCTCCTGGGCTGGAGCGGATTCAAGATCTTGGGATCGGTGCGGTGACCTTTCCTGCGGTGAGTAACCCTGAGGACCTTGCCTTGCTGCTGGCCGAGGCGCACGGCGCCGAACTCGTCATTGCCGTTGGCTTTCAAGCCACCCTGCAGGAATTTCTGGACCGGGGTAGGTCGAGCTCCAACCCGTCAACTTTTCTCACCCGGTTGCGATTGGGCAGCAAGCTCATCGACGGCCATGCCGCCGCCGTGATGTATCGCAGCCGGGTGTCGGTGAGTGCTGTGGTGCTCATGGTGCTTGCGGCGCTGGTGGCGGTCATCGCAGCGCTGCTGGTATCCAACGTCGGCGGCGCCTTCGGCGTCCTGACCGGTGATGCCGGGAACGACGTAGTGACCTGGATCAAGGGGTTGACATAGCCGGTGATCTCGCTGCGGTACCACATCATCTCCATTGCCGCTGTCTTCCTGGCGCTCGCTCTCGGGGTGGTACTCGGGTCCACGGCGATCAGCGATCGGCTGCTGTCCGGGCTCAGTTCCAACCGCGCAGAGCTGAGCCGCCAGGTGAGTAATCTCCAGGCCGAGCGCAATGCATTGCGTGCCCAGTTGACCGATGCGGATGCATTCGGTACGGCAGTCGGTCCTCGTGTGGTCAGCGGTGCACTGCGTGGCCGCACCGTCGTGCTGGTCACCACAGCAGACGCCAATCCGGCGGACCGGGATGCTTTGAGCGGGTTGATCACCAGCGCTGGCGGCACCGTCACCGGTGAGTTACAGCTCACCGACGCGTTCACCGACCCGACCCGTTCCGACCAGCTCAGTGAACTGTCCACGCGACTGTTACCGGCTGGGCTGCGGCTGCCCACCGCGGCAGATGCGGGCACCCTCGCTGGTGGGCTGCTCGGCTCCCTGCTACTGGTCAACCCGCATAACGGCAAAGCACAGGCCACCCCCACGGAGACCACGGCGGTGCTCGCTGGGCTGGGTGACGGAGGCTTTGTCCGGCTCGGCACTCAGGTGCAACCGGCGCAGCTCGTCGTCGTGCTCACCGGTGGAGCACCGCACGGCAACGGCAGCGGCGACCGCGCAGGAATCCTGGCCCGGTTCGCCACCCAGCTGGACCGCTCCGGTGGTGGCGCCGTGCTCGCCGGCAGGCCAGGATCCGCTGATGGAAATGGGCCCATCGGCGTGGTACGTGCGGATACCGCGGCGGCTTCCGTGCTGTCCACGGTCGACGACGTCAGCACCGCATCGGGCCGGGTGGTGACGGTGCTGGCGCTTGCGGAACAGGCCCAAGGCCACGCCGGTCGCTATGGCACCGGCAGCAATGCGCAAGCCGTGGTTCCTGCCGTTCAAGGCTGACCGGCGAGGCGGTGCCCTGGGATCGCTGCCAGCAGTGTTACCGTGAGCTTCCGTGGTCGGCGGCGCGCCGCCAGCTGCATCGCAACCGGTCACCAATCGAAGGGCCGGTCCGGACCACGGGAGAAGGTCTTGGTCAAGCTCGCCCGCCCAACCAGGTACCTGTTCGTCACCGGAGGCGTCGCCTCGTCGCTGGGCAAGGGACTCACCGCCTCCAGCCTGGGACAGCTGCTGACCTCCCGCCGGCTGCGGGTGACCATGCAGAAGCTCGACCCCTATCTCAATGTCGACCCCGGCACGATGAATCCCTTCCAGCACGGTGAGGTGTTCGTCACCGAGGACGGCGCCGAAACCGATCTGGACATTGGTCACTATGAGCGCTTTCTGGACCGCAACCTGGGTCGCAACGCCAACGTCACCACGGGCCAGGTCTACTCGGCCGTGATCGCCAAAGAGCGGCGGGGGGAGTACCTTGGCGACACCGTGCAGGTGATCCCCCACATCACCGACGAGATCAAGTCTCGGATCCTGGCCATGTCCGAGCCGGGGGACGACGGGCGCTCGCCCGATGTGGTGATCACCGAGATTGGGGGCACCGTCGGGGACATCGAGTCGCTGCCGTTCCTGGAAGCGGCTCGCCAGGTGCGCCACGACGTCGGCCGGGACAACTGCTTTTTCCTGCACGTCTCGCTGGTGCCTTATCTGGCGCCGTCTGGTGAGTTGAAAACTAAGCCGACTCAGCACTCGGTAGCCACGTTGCGCAGTATCGGTATCCAGCCGGACGCCTTGGTCTGCCGTGCTGACCGGGAGATCCCTGACGCGCTCAAACGCAAGATCGCTTTGATGTCGGATGTGGACGTCGACGGTGTAGTCGCCGCACCGGACGCGCGTTCCATCTACGACATCCCCAAGGTCCTGCATTCCGAAGGTCTTGATGCCTACGTGGTACGCCGGCTCGGGTTGCCCTTCCGGGACGTGGACTGGACGGAGTGGGGAAATCTGCTCGATCGGGTGCACAACTCCACTGAGCTGGTGCAGGTCGCCCTGGTGGGAAAGTATGTCGACTTACCGGACGCCTACCTGTCGGTCACTGAGGCGCTGCGCGCCGGAGGCTTTGCGCACCGGGCCAGGGTGGAGATCCGCTGGGTTGCCTCGGACACCTGCGAGACTCCTGCGGGTGCAGCGGCGGCGCTGGCCGGCGTGGACGGGGTGCTGGTGCCCGGGGGCTTCGGGGTCCGCGGCATCGAAGGCAAGATCGGTGCCATTCACCATGCCCGGACGCGCGGGATACCCGTGCTGGGCCTTTGCCTGGGCCTACAGTGCATGGTGATCGAGACCGCCCGGAATCTGGCCGGTCTCGACGGCGCTGGTTCGACCGAGTTCGATCCTGCAACACCGCACGCGGTGATCTCTACTATGGCTGATCAGGCCGACGTCGTGGCTGGTCATCGAGATATGGGTGGGACGATGCGGCTGGGCAGTTATCCTGCGGTTCTCCAGACCGGCTCGGTGGCCGCCCGGGCTTACCGCACCACCGAGGTCTGCGAGCGGCACCGGCACCGTTACGAGGTGAACAACGCCTACCGGGACAAGCTCAGTGCCGCGGGCTTGATGATCAGCGGTCTGTCACCGGACGGCAATCTTGTAGAGTTCATCGAGCTATCCGAGCGCACGCATCCATTTTTCGTCGGCACCCAGGCCCATCCTGAACTCGCCAGCCGGCCGACCCGCCCGCACCCGCTGTTCGCTGCTTTCGTCGCGGCGGCGTTGAAATACCGTGCCGCGGACTGGTTGCCTGTTGAGATGCCGGCGGGATTGCGGTGAGCCAGCCGCACGAGTTCGTGGTGTGTGGCAGTGACACTCTGTACGTCGGCAAGATCCTCGCTTTGCGGATGGATCAGGTAGTCATGCCGGGGGAGCGGGAAGCCAAGCGGGAGGTCGTCGAGCACCCCGGGTCGGTGGTGATCCTCCCGCTACACGATGACGGGTCCGTGACGATGATCGACCAATACCGGCACCCGCTGGGCCGGCGGCTTCGCGAGCTGCCGGCTGGCCTGTTGGACGCGCCCGGGGAAGATCCGTTGGCAACCGCCCAGCGTGAGTTGCTGGAGGAAGTGGGCTACACGGCTCGGGACTGGTCGGTACTTGTCGACCTGGTGCCATCACCTGGTTTCAGCGACGAATCGCAACGGGTGTTTTTGGCCCGCGGATTGTCCGAAGTCGACCGGCCGCCTGGTATCGACGAGGAAGCCGACCTCAAGGCAGTCAGGTTGCTGCTCGGTGATGCGGTGCGGCAGGTCTTGAGTGGCGAGATCGTCAACGGCCCGGCTGTCGCCGGGTTGCTCGCCGCATCCGCTGTACTGGCCGGGATTTCTCAACCACGGCCAGCGGATAGCCCCTGGCCCAACCGCCCGACCCACTTCGCCGCTCGCCACGGCTGACACCATCCCCAGCTGGCACGGGTTTGATGTTCGCGTTGAGATGGAATCCCTTGTCTGGGTCGTATTGAACTTTTTGAACTGTGATCCAAGCTAGCCGCGCGTACTCGCCTGGCCGTAGGTTTCGCGGAATCGACCCTCCTGATATTCGGACATGAAGTTGACGTAGCCGGCTGACTTGTGCGCATACGGGAGCAGCTTCTCCGCTCGTCTATGCCACTGCGTCTCTCCAGAACGCAGGTTGAGAAAGATTCGAGAGAGCCGAGAAGTACGTTCGCACGGTATGTATCCGTCGCATAGCGATTCGTGCTTCGCCCACCGGCGCCATAGGCCTGGAGCAGGCGTAGCGTTCGGTAGTCGTCATCAAGCAGGGAGGCACGCCAGGTGAAGATCGGTGTCCCGCGCGAGCTCAAAGTCCATGAGTACCGGGTTGCGCTCACCCCTGCTGGGGTGCTGGAGCTGACCCGTCGCGGGCATGAAGTGCTCGTGGAGCGCGGTGCCGGAGTCGGCTGCGCATTCCCCGACGACGCGTATGTAGCCGCAGGCGCCCGTATCGTGCCGCGAGCCGACGATATCTGGGCCCAAGCCGAGTTGATGCTCAAGGTCAAGGAGCCGGTACCGCAGGAGTACCACCGGATGCGCAAGGGTCAGATCTTGTTTGCCTACCTGCATCTGGCTGCCTCGGCGGAGTGCACCAACGCGCTCATCGACGCCGGGATCGACGCGATCGGTTACGAAACCGTGCAACTACCCGACGGTTCACTGCCCCTGCTCGCGCCGATGAGCGAGGTCGCCGGCCGGATGGCTCCCCAGGTGGGTGCGCACTGCTTGGAACGCATGCAGGGCGGCCGCGGAGTGCTGCTGGGCGGAGTTTCGGGAGTGCCGGCAGGCAAGGTTGCGGTGCTCGGCGCCGGCGTGGTGGGGATGAACGCGGCCAGCATCGCGCTGGGCATGCAAGCCGAGGTAGTGGTGTTGGACACCAACATCAACCGGCTGCGGGAGATCGATTTCAGTTACCGGGGACACTTGCAGACCATCGCGTCGAACGCTTACGAGGTGGAGAAGGCCTGCGTGTGGGCAGACCTGGTGATCGGAGCGGTGCTGGTACGGGGCGCGAAGGCACCCACGTTGGTCAGTCACGATGTCGTCAAGGAGATGCGTCCTGGCTCGGTCCTCGTCGACATCGCCATCGACCAGGGCGGCTGTTTCGCCGACTCGCGACCCACCACCCACGCCGACCCCACCTTCACCGTGCACAATTCGGTGTTCTACTGCGTGACCAACATGCCCGGCGCGGTGCCGCACACCTCCACGTACGCGTTGACCAATGTCACGCTGCCCTACGTGTGCGCTCTGGCCGACAAGGGACTGCGGCAGGCAGTGGAGGATGACCCCTCCCTGGCCCGCGGGGTCAATATGGTGACCGGCTCAGTGGTGCTGGCCGAGGTTGCTCAAGCGCACGGCCGCGACTACGTCCCCTTGGCCGAGGCACTCGAGTAAGCGCGGCGGAGATGTCAACCGACGCCGAAACTCTTTCCCCGGCGCTTGCCGCAGTGATCTCTCAGTACCTCGATCACCTGGCGGTGGAACGCGGCACGTCGGCCAACACGCTGGACTCCTACGCTCGTGACCTGCGCCGCTACGCCGCTTACCTGGCGTCGACGGGAATCGGCGAACTCGCCATGGTGCGTGAGGAACAGGTGACTGGCTTCCTGGCCGCGTTGCGGGACGGCGACGCTGAGCATCGCCCGCTGGCTGCATCCTCGGCAGCCCGGGCGCTGGTGGTCGCTCGTGGCTTGCATCGCTTCGCTTTTCGGGAAGGGTTGGTGTCGACTGACGTCACGGTCGATGTGCATCCCCCGAGACCGCCTAAACGGCTCCCCAAGGCTCTCGACGTCGAGGAGGTGCTGCGGTTGCTCGACGTGTTCCCCGCCGCCGGGGGACCTCGCTGCCTGCGTGATCGAGCGCTGCTGGAAATGCTGTACTCCACCGGTGCGCGGATCTCCGAGGCGGTGGGGCTCGACCGGGATGACATCGACGCCCCCGCGCGCACCGTGCTGCTGCGGGGCAAGGGAGGCAAGCAGCGGCTGGTGCCGGTAGGTCGCCCAGCACTGGCCGCGCTGGACGCCTACCTGGTACGTGGTCGCTCCACGTTTGCGGCGCGCGGGCGAGGCACACCGGCGGTATTTCTCAACGCTCGTGGCGCCCGGTTGTCCCGGCAGAGTGCTTGGGCAGTCTTGCGAGAGGCCGCGGCGAGGTCGGAGATCGCTGCCGCGGTGTCGCCGCATACCCTGCGGCACTCATTCGCCACCCACCTGCTGGAAGGCGGTGCCGACGTACGGGTGGTCCAGGAGCTGCTCGGGCATGCCTCGGTGACCACAACGCAGGTCTACACCCTGGTGACCGTGGACAACTTGCGTGAGGTTTACGTGACCGCTCATCCGCGCGCACAAGGTTAGGAGGCTCATGACAGGCCCCGGGCCACGTTGAGGGCGTTTGTGGCTGCGGAATAGGCTCCGCCGCAATCGCACGGTGCTGGCTCAGCTGTGAACTGACCCGGCTGTGGGCTGAAGGGATCGGGTTCATGTCGTCCTGGGCGTCTGCGCAGCGGCCGTTAGCTGCGTCGAGCCCACCGATCTGCAGCGATCCAGTGACCGCTGACGAGATTGGAAGTGATGCGTTCGCGATTGACGGACGCGCACGCCGAGCGGTGCCGCAACCACCGCCGCTGGACCGGCACGGCCCAGGTCGGGTGGTGGCAATCTGCAACCAAAAGGGAGGCGTCGGCAAGACCACGTCGACGATCAACCTTGGGGCTGCGCTGGCTGAGTACGGTCGGAGAGTGCTTCTGGTCGACTTCGATCCCCAAGGGGCGCTATCGGTCGGATTGGGGTTGGCCGCGCAGCACCTCGACCACACTGTCTACAACTTGATCATGGAGCAGCGCGTCGGAGTCGACGAGGTGATCCAATCAACGTCGGTGCCCGGTATGGACCTGCTGCCCAGCAACATCGACCTATCCGCAGCGGAAGTGCAGCTTGTCACCGAAGTGGGGCGAGAACAGGCGCTGGGTCGGGCGTTGCGGCCGCTGGTGCCCCGCTACGACTTCATCCTGGTGGATTGCCAGCCTTCGCTGGGCTTGCTCACCATCAACGCGTTGGCGTGCGCCGACGGTGTGCTCATTCCGCTGGAGTGCGAGTATTTCAGTCTCCGTGGAGTCGCGCTGCTCATGGATACTATTGACAAGGTGCGTGACCGGCTCAATCCGAGGCTTACGATTACCGGCATCCTCGCCACTATGTACGACCCGCGCACGTTGCATGCCCGCGAGGTGATGGCGCGGGTGGTGCAGGCTTTCGGTGATACCGTTTTCGACACCGTGATTGGTCGAACAGTCCGTTTTCCGGAAACCACCGTCGCCGGTGAGCCGATCACCCAATGGGCACCGAAATCCGCCGGGGCTAACGCATACCGCGCCCTGGCCCGCGAGGTGATAGCACGATGAGACCTGCTTGCAGGGTCGAATCATCAGACTCCAGACCTGCTTGCAGGGTCGAATCATCAGAACTCGCGGTGTTGCACGATGATCTGGTGGCACCGGACTCGGCACCTCGGTTCACCGTGCGGCTGGAGAACTTCGAGGGTCCGTTCGATTTGTTGTTGCAGCTCATCTCGCAACAGCAAATGGACGTCACCGAGGTGGCCCTCCATCAGGTAACCGACGACTTCATCGCGCACTTGCGGGTGCTGGGCGAGTCTTTCGACCTCGATGAGACCACCGAGTTCCTCGTGGTTGCAGCGACTCTACTGGATCTTAAAGCAGCTCGGCTGCTGCCTAGCGCGGAGGTCGAGGACGAAACAGACCTCGCACTACTGGAGGCCCGAGATCTGCTGTTTGCCCGGTTGCTGCAATACCGGGCTTACAAGCAGGTTGCTGCCTTATTCGCTGAACTGGAATCCGCAGCGCTACGTCGGTATCCCCGATCGGTAGGGATCGAGGAGAAATTTGCCGGACTGCTGCCCGAGGTGTTGCTTGGAGTCGACGCTGTTCGTTTCGCGGAAACCGCCGCCGCAGTCTTTCGCCCTAAACCACCGCCGCCTACGGTGTCATTGGAGCATCTGCACGCGCCGCAGGTGTCGGTGCGCGAGCAAGCCGCGGTGCTCCGTAGCCGGCTCGCTCGCGATGGCGAGGCCAGTTTCCACAGTCTGGTGGCCGACTGTGCACACACCAGAGAGGTGGTCGCGCGATTCCTTGCGTTGCTGGAACTGTACCGTGCCGCCGTGGTGGTCTTCGATCAGATCGATCCGCTGGGCGATCTGCACGTGCGGTGGACCGGGGGGCCCGAGGACACCACGACTGCGTTGCCGACGGACGGGGAAGAAAACGAGGATTACCGGTGAATGAAACCGCGCTCATGGAACCGCCCGTCGCAAGTGAGACCCTGCCGTCGTTGCACGGCGATGATGAACTCGACGCCGCATTGGAAGCGCTACTGCTGGTCGTTGATTCGCCGGTCGGCGAAGACGTGCTGGCCAGCGCGCTGGATCAACCAGTGACGCGAGTTGTTGAGGCACTGCACCGGCTGCGCGACGGCTATCGCCACCATTGCCGCGGAATCGACCTACGTCAGGTGGCCCAGGGATGGCGGCTGCACACCCGAGACGTGTACGCGCCATTCGTGGAGCGGTTACTGCTCGATGGGCAGCGAGCCAAATTGACGAGAGCAGCCCTGGAGACCCTGGCCGTGGTGGCTTACCGGCAGCCGGTCACCCGTTCGAGAGTTGCTGCGGTGCGCGGGGTCAACGTCGACGGGGTGATGCGCACCTTGTTGGCCCGCGGCCTGATTGAGGAGTTGGGAACCGATCCGGAGACCCACGGCGTGCTCTATGGCACGACCGAGCTGTTCTTGGAGCGGCTTGGGTTGGCCTCCTTGGAGGAACTGCCGCCCATCGCACCGCTGCTGCCCGACATCGATTCTATCGATGACGTCCCCACCTAGATCGATGGCCGACTCCGCGTCGCTTCCCCGGCTGCACAAGGTGCTTGCCCAGGCCGGGGTGGCCTCTCGGCGTGCCGCCGAGGAGATGATCGCGCGGGGCCGGGTCCAGGTGAACGGGGCTGTGGTGCGCGAGATGGGCGTGCGAGTCGACCCGGACCACGCCGTCATCCATGTCGACGGTATGCGGCTAGAGCTTCGTTCCGACATGGAGTACCTGGCGTTGAACAAGCCCCGAGGCGTGCATTCCACGATGTCTGATGACCGCGGAAGGCCGTGTGTCGGCGATTACGTGGCCGACCGGGCACAACGCTTGTTCCACGTCGGGCGTCTCGACGCGGACACCGAGGGCCTGCTGCTGCTCACCAACGATGGGGAGCTTGCGCACCGGTTGATGCATCCGTCGTACCGGGTGCTCAAAACCTACCTGGCGGAGGTACCAGGTCCGGTGCCTCGGTCGCTGGGCCGGACGTTGCGCGCCGGAGTCGAGTTCGATGATGGCCCGGTGGCCGTCGACGGATTCCGGGTGGTGCAGGCCCTGCCGGGCAGGGCGCTGGTTGAAGTGGTGCTCCATGAGGGCCGCAAACACATTGTGCGCCGGTTGCTCGCCGAGGTCGGGCACCCGGTACAGCGGTTGGTGCGGACGGCGATCGCCGATGTTCGTCTCGGCGAGCAACGCCCGGGGACCGTCCGCGCCCTGTCCCACCCAGAGATAGCGACTCTCAACCGTGCCGTCGGTCGATAGGGCGGTTGAACTGCGCCAAGCAGAGCTTAGTCCGTATTGCCGCTGGTTACCTGGCTCAGCCGGCTAAATGGGTCGGGCAGAATGTGAATGGTGCGGACAGGCGGCAGGTTACAGGGGGTTGTGGCGGTGGATGGACCCGCCGGTACCGGGAAGTCCACCGTGGCCCGCCGGTTGGCTGTCTCGTTAGGCGCGCGGTATCTGGATACCGGCGCTATGTACCGCGCTGCCGCGCTCGGCGTGCTCAGAGCTGGCATCGACCCGGCCGAGTCCGTTGCGGTGAGTGAGGACGTTGCTCGGCGAAATATCGAGATGGGTACCGAGCCGGATTCTTCCTTCGTGTTGCTCGATGGTGAGGACGTCTCCGGCGAAATCCGCACCGCGGCGGTGACAACCGCAGTGAGTCCGGTATCCGCCGTGAGTCAGGTGCGGGCGCTGTTGGTGGCCCAGCAGCGCCGGATCATCTCCGAGGCCACCGCTGCCGCTGGTGGGATCGTGGTAGAAGGGCGAGATATCGGAACCGTAGTGGCGCCCGACGCGCCGCTAAAGATCTTTCTTACGGCAACTGCGGCGCAGCGGGCGGCGCGCCGAGCAGCGCAGGATGGCATCGCCGACGTGGCGGCGGTCCAGGCGGCGGTGGAGCGCCGCGACCAGTTCGATGCGAGTCGAACCGCCTCGCCGATGTGTGCCGCCGATGATGCTGTCCAGTTAGATACCACTGCGCTGGACGTCGAGGCTGTACTAGGCCGGTTGCATGATCTTGCTGTTGCCCGTGGCCTGGTCGTACCTGCAGTTCAGGACCCATTGTGACGCTGGAAGCGCCCGAAAGTACGTGGCTGTGGTTGCAGGGTTTCACGCGCTGGATCGGAACCTGGTGCTTCTATGTGGGCTACCGGCTGCGGATGTGGCATGCGGAACGGATCCCAGCGACTGGCTCAGTGGTGGTGGTGGCCAACCACAGCGCGGTGGCCGATGGCCCCCTGTTGTACGGGTTATTGGGCCGGCGCACCACTTTTCTGATCAAAGAAGAGATGTTCCAGGGACCTTTGGGTTGGATCTTGCCGCGCATCGGCCAGCTGCCGATACGTCGCGGTGAGGCTGATCGTGCGCCGCTGCTCACCGCCGTGCAGCTACTGCGCCATGGGGGTGTGGTGGTGGTGTTTCCGGAGGGGACGCGCGGTGATGGGGGGGTCAGAGACGCCCACCAGGGTGCTGCGTGGCTGGCCCGGACCGGAGGCGCGACAATGTTGCCGGTGGCCATCCGTGGAACGCGCCGGCCTACGGGAAGCTCTCGACGATTCCGGCCGCGCGTTGACGTCCTGGTCGGGGAGCCATTCGCACTACCGCCAGGCAAGGGCAGGGCGGCACTGATCACAGCCACCAACGAAATGCGTCACCGGCTGGCAGCGCTGGTCAGCGAACTCGACGCGATCCGCGGCCGAAGCGGCCTGGATGTGGCGCAAGGAGGAGCGCGATGAACGGCCTGGCGCCTGGCGATGGGACTTGGTCAGACGAGGCCGAGTGGACCGCGGTGGATACCCTCCAAGCCGAGCCAGACACAGTGCTGGAACAACCCGTCCTCGCTGTTGTTGGCCGACCTAACGTAGGCAAGTCGACGCTGGTGAACCGGATTTTGGGGCGCCGTGAGGCGGTAGTTCAAGATGTACCCGGGGTCACCCGCGATCGGGTGGCCTACGACGCATTGTGGAACGGCCGCCGGTTCACGGTGGTGGATACCGGCGGTTGGCAGCCCGATGCGCGTGGCTTACAAGCCGCGGTCACGGCGCAAGCCGAGCTTGCCATGCGCACCGCAGACGCGGTTTTGCTCGTGGTCGATGCCACGGTTGGAGCAACCGAGGCGGAGGAAGCGGTGGCTCGGGTGCTGCGCCGCTCATCGACACCGGTGGTGCTGGCCGCCACCAAGGTCGACGACGAAACGGCGGTTGCCGACACCACGGCACTGTGGACGCTGGGATTGGGGGAGCCGCACCCCGTGAGCGGATTGCACGGTCGAGGCACCGGTGATCTCCTCGACGCCGTGCTCGAGGTGTTGCCGTCGGCGCCCCGGGACAGCATGATCCGGGCCGCCGGACCGCGCCGTGTCGCGCTGGTCGGCAAGCCCAATGTGGGCAAATCCAGCCTGCTCAACAGGTTGGCAGGGGAGCAGCGCTCGGTGGTGCATGAGGTCGCTGGAACCACCGTGGATCCAGTGGACACACTGCTGGAACTCGACGGCGAGGTGTGGCGGTTCGTGGACACGGCTGGCTTACGCAAGCGCGTGCGGACCGCAAGCGGCACGGAGTACTTCGCCTCGTTGCGCACGCGGTCGGCGATCGAGGCTGCTGAGGTGGCGGTGGTACTCATCGACGCCAGTGAGCCGATCACGGAGCAGGACCAGCGAGTGATCACTTCGGTCGTCGAATCCGGCCGCGCGCTGGTGTTGGCTTTCAATAAGTGGGACCTCGTGGACGATGACCGGCGCCGCGAGCTGGCCCGGGAACTAGACCGAGATCTCGCTCGAGTCGGCTGGGCCCAGCGAGTGAACGTCTCGGCGCGTACCGGCCGATCCGTTGACAAGCTCGCGCCGTTGCTCCGTACCGCCTTGGATTCCTGGGACCGGCGGGTACCTACGGGCCAGCTTAACGCGTGGTTGTCCGAGGTCGTTGCAGCGACACCACCACCGGCGCGTGGAGGTCGCGCAGCCAAGGTGCTTTTCGCCACCCAAGCCGGCATCAGGCCGCCTACCTTCGTGCTGTTCACTACCGGATTTCTCGAAGCCGGCTACCGGCGGTTCCTGGAAAGGCGGTTGCGGGAGACCTTCGGTTTCACCGGCAGCCCGGTGCGCATCTCTGTCCGAGTGCGGCAACGCCAAAGTCGTTAGCGCGTCTGTGACTTGCGAAGATACGCGCGGAGATATCGGTCACGACTCTTGGACCGGTGCGTGGATCCAGGAGCAAGGTAGAGGCATAAACCACGTGCAACTGAAAGGTGAGGCGTGCCCTCCACGATCGAAGTGTTCTCCGACTTCGTCTGCCCCTTCTGCTACCTCGCTGAGCAGCCGCTTGCGGACGCCGTTGAGGGCACCGACGTGCACATCTCTTGGCAACCGTTCGAGCTGCGACCGGAACCGACGCCAACGCTGCGGCCTGAGGGAAATTACCTACAGTCGACGTGGCAGCAAGTGGTCTACCCGATGGCCGAGCGCATGGGCGTCCCCATCGTGCTTCCCCGGATTTCGCCGCAGCCCTACAGCCGGTTGGCCTTCGAAGGCTTCGCGTTTGCCGCCGAGCGGGGCCTTGGGCAGCGCTACACCGAGCAGGTATTCCGCGCGTTTTTCGTTCGGCAACGTGACATTGGGCGACCAGATGTCCTGACTGACGTCGCGACACAGCTCGGTTTGGACCCCGAGGACTTCCGCGCGGCACTGGATAGCGGTCGTTACGCTGCGGCGCACCAACGCGCACTGCGCCGGGCCCAGGAGCTTGATATCACCGTCGTGCCCACGATCTTGCTCAATGGGCGCCGGCTGGAGGGTATGCCTTCGGCGCAGGCGCTGCACCAGCTGCTCAATGAGGCGGTGACGCTCTCGGCCAATCTGACCCGGTGACCCGGGCAGACGCCACGCTGAGGCGCCGGTATAGCTTTGGGCGTGGCGGAAAGGCTGGCTATGGACGACCTCAGTAATTTCGTGCTCGCCCGGCTCGCTGACGACGAGCGCCGGCTAGAGGCGGGCGAGCTACCGCACCTGGATGAAGCCGAGCGTCGTGGCCGGCTGCGCATCATGCGGACCGACGACCATCAGGGCCTGCTGCTGGTCGCCGGTCCGGTTCAGACGCAAGAAGAGCGAGTTCCGGTCCCGTTTGCCGAGAAGGCCTCATTCCTGCGTGCAGAGGCTCGCCGCCAGCATGACAAGGCGATGCTTGGCTTGGTTGCATCGGTGTATGACGCCCATCCCGATTGGCGGGACGACTGGCGGCCCTGAAGGCGAGCACCGGCAATCGGGGCGGCTGCGCTACGCTAGCTGCACACCCGCAAGGGTGCGGCCGGGACGTGGCGCAGCTTGGTAGCGCACTTGACTGGGGGTCAAGGGGTCGCAGGTTCAAATCCTGTCGTCCCGACCAACACCAGGCCCGCTGATGCTGGTTGAAACGCCAGGTCAGCGAGCTTATTTCTTGTGATGAGTTGATTTTTTCAGTTGGGGACAGCGCGGATTTGGGGACCATTTGGGGACCGGCGGGTGTTCAGGAAGGTGGTCAGTGATTCGCCTGCAGCGGCGATTGAGGTGGCGTCGGGGTGTAGGTAGCGCTGGGTCGTGATGAGCGATCCGTGGCCAGCGATCTTTCGCAGGACGTGCACGGGTACTCCAGCATCGGCCATCCAGGTGAGACCGGTGTGGCGTAGGTCGTGGCGGCGTAGGTGCTCGTAGCCCAGCGTGGTTACTACCTCGTCCCAGTGGGTCGCATCGCGCAGCACCGCGGTGGTGATCCGGCCGCCGCGGGGACC
>JAFAWY010000134.1 GCA_019241525.1 Pseudonocardiales bacterium | reverse complement strand
CCCGGGAACACCCGGAATACAAAGACTCCAGCGTCAATCTAATCAACGGTCTCAACCGAACCATGGAGCGTCGACGTCGACAGGCGACACGCACGCCCAGTCTCATCCCCCGCCAGCGGCCCGCCAAGGGCCATCAAGATCTAATCTCAGAGTCACGTCATGTCAGCACAGGCAGTTCATGGCGGCCAGGAGGGTGGTCACCGGACGGTTGTGGGCGTTGTGTCCCATCAGGCCGATGCGCCAGCCGGCGCCGGCTAGCGGGCCCAGTCCTGCGCCGACCTCGATGCCGAAGTCTTCGCGGAGGCGCTTGCGAGCAGCGGCATCCACCACGCCATCGGGTAGCCGGGCGGTGGTCAACTGCGGGAGGCGGTGACCCGGCTCGGCGAACAGCTCGAAACCGTACTCGGGCAGCGCCTCGTGCAGCCGCTTACCGGCTCGCGCGTGGCGCTCCCACACCGCAGGCAAACCCTCTTCCAGTAGCCGCCCCAACCCGGCGTGCACCGACGAGATCAACGTCGAGCTGGCGGTGTGGTGGTAACGCGGCGGATCCCCCTGGTAATAGGCGTCTAGCAGGCTCAAGTCCTGGTAGAACGAGCACACCGGCACCTGCCGCTGCTGGATGTGCTGCACCGCCCGCTCCGACAGGGTCACCGGCGCGATGCCCGAAGGAGCGCCCAGGCACTTCTGGGTCGCCGAATAACAGGCATCGACGCCCCAGGCATCCACCTCGACCGGAATTCCACCCAGTGAAGTGACGGTATCCAGCACTAGCAGCGTATCGGTGTCCTGCAACGCCTTGAGTGGGTCGATCTCATTACGCACCCCGGTCGAGGTTTCGGCGTGCACCACTGCCACCAGCCGAGCCTGCGGCGCGGCGCGCTGGGCGTCAAGAAGCATGCCGGGGTCCAGGGTGCGTCCCCACGGGGCGTGTACGGCCTGTACTTCCGCGCCGACCCGGCGCGCCACCTCGCACAGCCGCTCGCCGAAGTAACCATTGACCCCGATGATGGCCAGTTCACCGGGTTCGAGCAGGCTGGCCAGGCACGCTTCCATGCCCGCCGAACCGGTGCCGCTAACCGGGAGGGTGAGGCGGTTGCGGGTCCCGAAGACCGTCCGCAGCCGTTGCGCGGTCTCGGCAACCAGGGCGAGAAACTCTGGATCGAGGTGCCCGAGCACGGGGCGGCTCAACGCCTCGACCGCTTCCGGGTACGGATTGGACGGTCCGGGACCGAGAAGTAACCGATCGGAGTGCACAAGCCGATCTTGCCACGGCCTGCGTACCGTCGGCGCCATGGACAGTCTGCGTGGCGTGCAGCAGTGGCCGGTCGACGCGGTCGCCGTCGCGGTGATCGACACCTCCGGTGCGGTGGTAGGCAGCCATGGCCCACAGGACCGACCGTTCCGGCTCGCCTCGGTGACCAAGCTGCTGTCGGCCTATGCGGTACTGCTTGCGGTGCAAGAAGGCGCGCTTGAGCTGGACGAACCGGCCGGTCCACCGGGCGCTACGGTGCGCCACCTGCTGGCGCACGCCTCCGGGCTGGCCTATGACACGCCGCAGGTCTCGGCGGCGCCCGGTACCAAGCGGATCTACTCCAACACCGGATTCGAGACACTGGCGGATGCGGTGGCGTCCTCGTCCGGCATCGCCTTTCCGGATTACCTGGCTGATGGCCTGCTACGCCCGTTGGGTATGTCCGAGACCCGGTTGACCGGCTCCGCCGGCAGCGCGGCCGCCGGCGGGATATCCACCTGCGCCGATCTAGCGCGATTCGCGGCCGAACTGCAGGCGCCGAAACTGTTGGCGCCGCAGATCCTCGCCGAAGCCACCCGGGTGGCCTTCCCGGGCCTCGACGGTGTGGTGCCCGGTTACGGCATGCAGCGCCCCAACGACTGGGGACTGGGCTTCGAGGTGCGTGATCACAAGAATCCGCACTGGACGGGCAGCCACAATTCGCCGGAAACCTTCGGGCACTTTGGGCAGTCCGGCACCTTCCTGTGGGTGGACCCGGTGGCCCGCGCGGCCTGCATCGCACTCACCAACCGTGACTTCGGCCCATGGGCGCGCACCGCCTGGCCGGCACTCTGCAACCAGGTCCTCGCCAACCTTCCCCACCTCTAGCGGCCACTCCAAACCCGCAGTCTGGATGCAGACTGCGGGTTTCGGGCGTCCTGAAACCGCGTTCTGCATCCAGACTGCGATTGTCAGTAGCCAGATCGTCCCGCCGGGCAACGGCACGATGCTGGCACGGAGGCAGTGGATCATCCCGAACTTCGTGCATAGTGGCACGCGCTGTCTCAGTCTGTCCGGCCGCAAAACTGATCACCGGCACGGGTAGTACGTGCATTCCCGTTCCCTGCTGATCGCCGGAGAGCAACGGCCTGCGGAGATTTAGTACGCCGCTAGCGGATGAGGCCGGCAGGCGCCTCAATCTGGCGCGGCAAGCCGGTGTGCTAGCGAGATCGCATCCACCGGCGCGCGCACCTTGACGTCGTTGTCGAAGTAGACGAATACATCCCGCGGCTTGGCCGGCGCGGGCTCGGCGATGGTGTATTCCGAACGGATGCTGGCACCGGTGCGCCAATCACGGATGCGCTGCGCCCAGGTGTCCAGGGCCTCTTCGGAGTAACCGCTGACATACAGTTCCACGTCGCCATGCAAGCGGACATAGACAAAGTCGGCGGTGAGGTCATCCAGGTACGGCCAGCGTCCCGCGGTATCGGCGACCACGAGGGCAATGCCGTGAGCTCGGAGCAATTCGATCAGCGCTGGATCACGGTAGCTGGGATGGCGGACCTCCAGCGCGTGGCGCAGCAGGCGATCGGTATCGGTGCTGGCCCACGCCCAACCTGCAAGTCGCTCGTCGTGCTGCTGCGCAAGCTTGCTGGCCTCGGCGGTGCTGCGGGGAAGCAGGTGGAAAAACGCTTCCAAGCGACCCCTATCGAATGGCAGGTTGGGCGGTAACTGCCACAGCAGAGGTCCGAGCTTGGCACCCAACGCGAGCACCCCGGACGCGAAAAAATTCGCCAGGGGCGTTGCCACATCCCGCAGCTTTTTCATATGGGTAATAAACCGGCTGCCCTTGACGGCGAAGACAAAATCATCGGGAGTGACTGCTGCCCAGCATCGGTAGCTGGCCGGCTGCTGCAATGAATAGAACGAGCAGTTGATCTCGACAGTGTTCAGCTGCCGGGACAGGTATTCCAATTCACGCCGGTGCGGTAACCCTGGCGGGTAGAAAACGCCGCGCCAGGGTGGGTACGTCCATCCTGACGTGCCCACCCTGGCCGGGAGGTCGTTACCCACACACTGCGCCCTCTGCAGCACTGCCGACAAGGCGGGCGTACTTGGCCAGCACGCCGCGTAGCGGGCGCTCCAGCACCTTCCACTCCTGACGGCGCCGCTCCAGCTCCTCGGCATCGACCTGCAGGTTCAGCTCGCGGCGGGCGACATCAAGCGTGACCCGGTCGCCGTCGCGGACCAGCGCGATGGGGCCGCCGTGGGCTGCCTCGGGGGCGACGTGCGCGATGCTCATGCCGGTAGTGCCGCCGGAGAAGCGCCCGTCGGTAACCAGCAGGACATCCTTGCTCAAACCGGCGCCCTTGATCGCTGCGGTGACCGCGAGCATCTCGCGCATCCCCGGCCCGCCGCGCGGACCTTCATACCGGATCACCACCACATCGCCGGGCTGCAAATCGGGGATGGCAGCCATCGCGGTCTGCTCACCATCAAAGACCCGAGCCCGCCCGTCGAATCTCGTCGAGTCGATGCCGGCGGTCTTGACCACCGCCCCGTCCGGGGCCAGCGAGCCACGCAGGATGGTGATCCCGCCGATGGGGTGAATGGGATCGTCGAGGCTGCGCAGAATCTTGCCGTCCAGGTCCGGCGGGTCCAGTTCGGCGAGGTTCTCCGCGACGGTGCGTCCGGTGACGGTGAGGCAGTCCCCGTCCAGCAGCCCGGCGCCGAGCAGTGCCTTCATCACCACTGGCACGCCGCCAACCTGGTCGACGGAGGCCATCACGTGGGCGCCGAAAGGCTTGACATCAGCCAGGTGCGGCACGTTGTCGCCGATGCGGTTGAAGTCGTCCAGATCTAGCGGTACCCCGGCCTCGTGCGCGATCGCCAGCAGGTGCAGCACCGCATTGGTGGAGCCACCAAAGGCCATCACCACCGCGATCGCGTTCTCGAATGCCGGTCGGGTAAGGATCTGCCGGGCAGTGATGCCACGCCTGATGAGTTCCACCACGGCGCTGCCGCTGGCCCGGGCGAACCCGTCGCGGCGCCGGTCCACCGCGGGCGGGCTGGCCGATCCGGGAAGGGACATACCCAGCGCCTCAGCCGCGCAAGCCATGGTGTTGGCGGTGAACATGCCGGCGCAGGCGCCCTCGCCGGGGCAGATGGCACGTTCCACCGCATCGACCTCGGCACGGCTGATCCGGCCACGTAAACATGCCCCCACCGCCTCGAAGGCATCGACGATGTTGACTTCGCGATCACCTACGCGGCCGGGCAGGATGGTGCCGCCGTAGAGAAACACCGCCGCCAGGTCCAGCCGCGCAGCGGCCATCAGCATTCCGGGCAGGCTCTTGTCGCAACCGGCCAGCAGCACCGCGCCATCGAGTCGCTCTGCCTCCATGACAGTCTCCACCGAGTCGGCGATGATTTCCCGGGAGACCAGCGAGTAGTGCATCCCCACATGCCCCATGGAGATCCCGTCAGAAACCGAGATGGTGCCGAACTCCATCGGAAATCCACCCGCCGCATGCACGCCCTCTTTGCTTGCTTTGGCAAGCCGGTCCAGCGACAGGTTGCAGGGAGTGATCTCGTTCCACGAGGAGGCAACACCAATTTGCGGCTTGGCGAAGTCGTCATCGCGCATGCCCACGGCGCGCAACATGCCACGTGCTGCAGCGCGCTCAAGCCCATCCGTGACGTCCCGGCTGCGCGGCTTGAGGTCTGGCTGGGTCATCACGTCTCCTGTCCCACAACTGCAATCCGTCACCTGCCTTATGGAGCATGGCAGAAGACGCGCCACACCTGCGGCCAACCTGCGAGTTGAGCCCCAGTCTCTTCTAGAACGAAGATCTGTTGACGAAAGGATTCCGGCAGGTCTAACGTTAGCGAATCATGCTTCTAGAAGGGTCTCAGGGCCCGCGGGGGGTGGCATAGATGAGTAATGAGCGTGTGCGCAGTACGGGTCATCCCGATCAGGAAGGCGGCTTAGAAACCGCCTTTGCCGAGAATCCGGCGAGAGCGGCTGCGGGTCGGTGGCGCCTGATGGCGATTCTGCTGGCAGCCCTGATCGCCACGGTGGGGGTCGCACTGGGCTATGCCAGCGCAGCAGCAAGCACGGGCGGCGCAGGCGGCGGCACCTCGGCGATCTCCACAAACCTGCAAAACACTGTTGTGATCAAGAACTTCGCGTACGGACCGGCTACCATGACGGTCGCTCCCGGAACGAAGATCACGGTGGTGAACCAGGATCGGGCTCCGCATACGATGACTGCGGTCAACAAATCATTCGATACCGGCACAATCGCCGGCGGCCAGCGCGGAGAAATGACCGCGCCCACGACGCCGGGTACATATCCCTATATCTGCGCCATGCATCCTTCTATGACAGGCACACTGATCGTGAAGTGACGCCGCGCGTACTGAACTGTCCTGCGGTAGCGTCGGGCAGCGGCCGGGTGGGGGACTTTGAGTAGGAAGGATTCCTAGTCATGGCGTTTGGAGACGCGCTGGTGCGCCGGATTGAAGGGTTCACCGCCCTCGACAAAGTGGCCAAACCGCTGGCCGGGTTGGTCGGCAAGGCGGTGCAGCCTCGCACCGTCCGCAACCTGCTCAGTGGTACGTATTTAGGCCATCCTGCCCATCCCATGCTCACCGATGTGCCAATCGGCGCCTGGACGATGTCTGCGCTGTTGGACATCGTCGGCGGCGCCAAATCTGAACCGGCCGCCGACCTGCTCGTCGGTGCAGGGATCCTCAGCGCGATCCCGACAGCGGCAACGGGCCTCAACGACTGGTCGGACACCATCGGCGGAGACCGGCGGATCGGGGCGGTACACGCCACCGCGAACGTCGCCGCCCTGAGCCTGTACGTAGCGTCGCTGCTTGCCCGGCGCAGCGGGGGACGCGGCACCGGCAAGCTTCTCGGGCTGGCCGGCTTTGGCGTCCTCGTTGCCGGCGCATACCTCGGTGGTCATCTGTCGTTCGCCAAAGGGGTCAACGTCAACCACACTTTCCTCGAGTACCGACCGCAGGAGTGGACGACGGTGCTTGCCGAGGCGGAGCTGTCTGAGGGCGAGCTGCGCCGGGTCTCCGCCGGTGAGGCTTCAGTGCTGCTGGTCCGCGAGGACGGGGAGATCCACGCACTCGCGAACACCTGCAGCCATGCCGGCGGTCCCCTCGACGAAGGTGAGCTTGCCGACGGCTGCGTCATCTGCCCGTGGCATGGCAGCGCCTTCCGGCTGTCCGACGGCGAGATTGTGCGCGGCCCAGCGTCGGCACCACAACCCGCCTACGAGACCCGCGTCCGCAGCGGCAAGATCGAGGTCCGGGCACTGGGCTAGGTCAAACCTCGTGAACTCGGCGCCACCGACACCAGTGCTGACCGGGGATGTCGTTGGCGTCGAGTTCACGAAGGCATACCCGTTGCTTCGCGCTGTGGTCGTGGCCGGGCGAGCGCGGGCCCGTCTCGTCGGCCACTCAAGGGCTAAGCCATGGCCTGTTGTCCCAGTCATGGACACCCGAGCCAAAATATCGCCGAACGTGATAGACGGATAATGCCATGTGCGGGTTTTGACCGCCGTATAAGTTCGGCGGTAAAGAAGGTCACCAGAGCCGGGATGAGTTCGTTGAGCGCGAGGCGGACTCTCCATGCTGTTGAGATTTCATCTCGCCCTGGCCGAATCATTGCAGGTGATAGTCAAATCACTGCTCAACGTGCCACCCCGGCTAGCGCGAAAAATTCCTGACGGGAGCGGGCGTCCTCGCGCAACGCCCCATGCAGCGCCGACGTCACCGTCCACGAGCCCGTGGCCCGCACGCCCCGTAGTGACATGCACAGGTGCTCAGCTTCGATCACCACGCCGACCCCCTTGGGGGCCAGGTGCTCCTGTAATGCGTCGGCGACTTGCTGGGTCAGGCGCTCCTGAACCTGCAAGTCCCGTGCAAACAGCTCAACGACCCGCGCCAACTTCGACAATCCGAGGATCCGCTTGCCGGGCAGGTAACCAACGTGGGCGACGCCGTGGAAGGGCAACAGGTGATGTTCGCATAGGGATTGGACGGGAATGCCTCTGGCGAGTACCAGTTCGTCGTAACCCTCGTCGTTAGGGAACGTCGTCAGGTCGAACTCGCGGGGAGTGAGCAGCTCAGCAAAGGACTGCGCCACTCGCCGGGGTGTATCCGAAAGATGCTCCGATGCCGGGTCCTTACCCAACGCGACCAGCAGATCAGCCACCGCCTGCTCCGCTGCAGCCAAGTCCACGCCTTGCCGGGGCGCGACCACCCGGAGGCTTGGGTGGCGTACAGCGGCCGGCTGCTCGGGCAACGGGGCGGTGGGCTCAAACGTGGTCATCCGGCTTCTTTCCTCTATCGGGGTGTGGGGACGGAAGGCACGAGGCGGCGACGCGGCCCCCAGCCCTCGAGACACAGGATCAAGACGGTTGGTGGTGGGGTGGCGGGCAACCTCGGGGAGCCGGGTGGCCGTGTCACGCTTCACGCCTGGCGCCCCTGCTCGTCGTTCATCGCATCAGCGAGTCGGGGCAGCCGTCCGACAAGGTTCACCCAGGCATCAGTGTCGCTTGCTTGCGTGATGTCGGCCACGCGCGCTGCCATCGACGCCCGTTGGTCGAGCGCCTGCTCGGCCACGGTGACCAGATCGACGGCTCGGCTGGGCAGCGACACCAGGGCGGCACTGGTGTCGACCGCAGCAGCAATCCGGTAGCTCAATGCCACGGGGAACCCCCACAAGGAGCTAGTATCGGGGCGGCGATGATTCTGCTCCAAGTCATCGGGCGCGGAGCGCAGGGCGCCGGTCATAGTGGCGCTCCTGCACAAACCGAAGTCAGTGAGCGGAGGTTAGCCATCGCAGGTCCACAGACCAGCACCGGACGGTCCGCACGCAGTAGCGGTCCGTGATGCGCCTCTCCGGCCGCGTGGTCACCTTCACCTCCCGCACTCTAACGACATAACGTGTTAACATTAGAGGCTCTCTCTCTGTTTAGTCAATAAAGGTTGGAAATAGAATGATGTCCCGGGAGGCTCAGATCTCGGCGGTTGCCGCCCTCGACGAGCCGACCCGCCGGCAGCTGTACGACTACGTGGTGAACCAGCCTGGCCCGGTCAGCCGCGACGATGCTGCGGCGGCTCTTGACCTACCGCGTACGACCGCGGCATTCCATCTTGATCGGTTGGTCGACGAGAAGCTGCTCGACGTGATCTACGAGCGACGCACCGGCCGGACTGGCCCCGGCGCGGGGCGACCGGCCAAGCTGTACCGCAGATCTGATCAGCATGTCGCCGTGTCGCTGCCCCAGCGCCATTACGATCTCGCCGGGCGGCTGCTCTCCGGAGCGGTCGAGGAAGCCGAGCGATCGGGCGAATCGCCGCGGGCAATTCTCGATCAACGCGCTTACCAGCTAGGCAGGCAACTGGGCGAAGCGGCACATGCCGCTGACGGCGACGGTAATGCTCGGGACATCGCGCTGCGGGAACTCGAAAGACATGGTTTCGAGCCGCGCTCAGATGACGGTCGGATCGTGCTGGCTAACTGCCCGTTCCACGCGCTAGCACAGGATTACACCGAAATCGTTTGCGGCATGAACCTGGCGCTGCTCGGCGGTCTGCTTGATGGCCTGGGCACCACAGGACTGACCGCTCGGCTGGATCCCGCACCACCGTTCTGCTGCGTCCGCATGGAACCCGCTCAACCCCCATCTCCCGGAGATCCGACCCCCGACATGGCGCCATAACGGGGTGATTCGCCCGGTAGCGAGCCTGTTATGGCTCCACATCGGGTGTCGGGTAGGCGGCGCGGAAAGCGTCCAAGGTGTTCTGGTTGAACAGCACGAAACGCGCTTCGCGTACCCCGCTCGGTGTTCGCGCGATGGTGGTCAGCGCGATGCGGGCGGCGTCGTGCAATGGCCAGCCGTATGCGCCGGCGGACACCGCGGGGAATGCGACGGTCTGTGCACCCAGTTCATCGGCTACCCGCAAGGACTGCCGGTAGCAGGACGCCAGGAGCTCTGAGCGGTCCTCCAGCTCGGTGTAGACCGGACCGACCGTATGGATCACCCAGCGGGCCGGCAGGTCACCGGCGGTGGTGGCGACCGCCTGGCCCGCGGGTAGACCGGCCCGGTACCGGCCGGCGCGCAACACCCGGCATTGCGCCAGGATCGCTGGTCCGCCGCGGCGGTGAATCGCGCCATCTACTCCCCCTCCGCCCAGGAGTGAGCTGTTGGCAGCGTTCACTACCGCATCAACGTGCTGTTCGGTGATATCGCCGCGGAGCAGGGTGATATGCATGGCCACTTGGTCACCGTAACCAGTCAGGCATGTGGCAGACTGCTCGGTTGACGTGCACTCAATGCGTACAAGGGAACACGGTGAGTAACAGTAACCAGTGGCCCGGGGCGGTGGCCCTGATCACGGCTAGTTCCGTCATCATGCTGGCGGGGTGCGCGGGCGCTTCGAACGCACCCGCGTCTGCGCCTGCCCCCGCCCCCACGACCCCGCAACCAAGTCCCATACAGACGGTGGGCCCGATCCCACCGGTGAGCAATCCGCGTGATATCACGTCCCTGACCCAGCGACCTTGTGAGCTGCTGACCCTTCAGCAGGCCACCGGGTTCCAGCTCGATCTGCCCGCGGACCAACTGACCGGTACGCACGGCACGCAGCGCTGCAAATGGACAACAACCACGTCACCCGCGCATGAAATAGTTCGGATGCTCGACCTAACCCTCTCCGTCAACAATTCGGACTTCGACACCGCTTACGACCGAGATCGCGGCCTTCCGGCCTTCGAGGTGACCAGCATCACCGACTACCCCGCCATCGTGAGGATGACGAACCCGCACCTGCCAATTTGCGCAGTCCGGATCAAAGTGGCGGAACAGCAGAGCATCTTTGTCGATTACGAGGACAAAACGCTCAACAAGAATCCGCGACAATCGTGTGAAGTCGGTAAGCGGATAGCCGCAGCAGTGTTGACGAACGTGCCGCCGAAGAGCTGAACGGAACCACCGGTGAGCAACGAGATGCAGTGGCCCAGCACCGGCAGCGATGCCGGTAACGTGCTGAGCGGCACGCCGCTGGGTGACCTGCTCAGCGGCAACGGCGCAACGGCCGGCTTCTCCATCGACTTCGAGCAAGTCCCGCAGGCAATCACTGACTTAAGACACGCTGCGGAATTCTTTCAAGACCGAGCGAGAGCCGCAGAGGGCCTAGCGAAAATCCCGCCTCCCGGCATTGATGGAGTGAGCACATACGCGGTCGAACAGCTCGGTAGGTGGGCAACGGACAGCGGCCAGAACAACCTGGCGACCACACTCAAAGCTGGCTCATCCCAGCTTAAGGATCTAGCGGACAAACTAGAAAACGATCTCAAAACGTACTTAGAGGTCGAGGAGCTGAACCTGCCAAAGGATCCCACGGGCGGGTTGCCGCTATGACGGCCAACGCATTCATCGCGACAATCGCTGCAGCATTGATCGTAGCCGGGTGCGGGACAAGTGACGCTGCTCTAGCACCCGGCCAATCGAGTTCCACGTCAGCGCCCAGGCCGATACCGGCGATCAAGAGCCCAAGGGATGTCGCGGCTCTGGCTGGGCGACCATGCGATATGTTAACGACGCAGCAAGCGAGAGAGTTCGCACTTAACCTCCCTCCACGGCAGTACAATTTTATACTGGGTACCGTGGGCTGCGAATGGAAAACTACCTCACGCAACCAAAAATCGATCCGACAGGTCAATGTTACCACCTTCACCAACAATCCGACATTGGAAGTTGTGTACAGCAAGGATCGAAACCTCCCGTTCTTCCAACTGACGGATATCGGGGGTTACCCTGCCATCGCCACTCGAACGAACGCCGACCTTCCAATTTGCGACATTGACGTCAAGCCAGCGGAGCGGCAGAGCTTCACATTGACTTACGAATCGGAAGACTTCAAGAGCAATCCGCAGCAGTCGTGCGAGGTGGGCAAGCAGGTGGCTGCGGCGGTGCTGATGAACTTGCCGTTGAAGAGTTGAGGGGCTCGAACGATGGGGACGAACTTCAACTACGACGACACCAGTCATCAGATCATCTACGACCAGATCAACGGCGGGTCTGGCTCGGAACCGTTGCAGTTGAGCAGCCAGGCATGGGCAAAGCTGGGCAATGAGATCGGTGAGACCGGCAAGTCCTACGTCCAGGCGGTCCTGAGCACAATCCTCGCCACCCGGCAGGGCGCTGCGGCGGACGCGGCAACAGCCGCGATCAGCGCAATGCTGCCCTGGATAGACGATGTCACCCAGATCGCGCACGCGGCGGCACAGCGGACGCAGGACCAAGCTGATTACTGGGTGACGGCGAAAAACAGTGTGCCGCCGGTGCCACCAGCTCCAAAATCGGTCGGATTTTTCAGTGATCCTGGCGAATGGGCCGCGGAGAAATTCGACTGGTTTCCCGGCGTGACGTCCGATGAGGAGAAAGCCCAGCAACGGCTGCAAGATGCGGCCGAACAGGCCCGCCAAGCGATGCGGGTCTACCAGACCAGCTCCAACGGCAATGTCGACTCCGCACCTGCGTTCACCCCACCGCAAACACTGGATTCCAGCGTCGGATCACTTTCGCTGACCAGCGCAGGCGTCGGTGCTGCTGCTCCTGTACCCGCGATGGCAGGTGGCGCCGCGCCGGCCCATTTGCTGGCGGCTTACCACCCCACGGTCCCGCGTCCGGCGGTTCACCAGCCGGCAACCCCTCCCCCGGTCACCAATCCGCCGGCAGCCACGGTCTCCCAGCTTGCCCCAGGCGCGCCGACCGGGCAGGCAACCAGCGCCGCGCCGCAAGGCCGGTGGCCCGGCACCGGGACAGCCAATGAGGATGTCGTCTCCCCTCCGCTGGCAGCCAGTGCGGGCGTCGGCGGCAGCGCCACGACAAGACCAGCACAAGCACGATTCGCGGGGTCCCGGCGAGCCGACGGAGCGAGATCGAGCGAGTTCGGTCCGCGGCCCAGCACCGCATTCGGCCCGCGACCTACCGTGACCAAAACACCGCTGATAGAGGAAATGAGCGGGGTACGCGGCAGCGGAGCGTCTACCGGCTACGGTCCACCATTGGCCGGCGCTCCCAGCAAGCGCGGCGAGCGGGATCGTGAGCACCGCAGCAAGTACCTGTTGCACGACGACTCCCATGCGATCGTTGGTGACTTGCCGCCCACCGCCCCACCGGTGATCGGCGCTGACTACTGAGGCCGGAGGCTAAGTGCGCTGCACCGCGATAGTGCTGAGCCAGGAGGAGTACCGCACCATCTGGCATTGCTTAGACTTGGGAACACGGCACTGGAACATGGACTTGCCAGGGCTTCCGGAGCTGACCGAAGACGAGCGTCGAGTTCGGGTGAGCAGCACGCTCGAAGGCTTGCAGGCTCGGGGCCTGGCGGACCGCCGAGGCCCAGCACCAGAGGTAGAGGACGCGCTGCGGCTGCTGGCCAACCCCCTGCGCGAGATCAACGGATCCGTGCACGCCGGCGTCGATCAGGTGCGGTTGCTCGCTGGATCACGGGGCGACCGAGCTGTGCTGGCAATGCTCGATGACCATCACCTGCTGGTACGCACCTATCCGGCGGCCAAGTTGTGCACCGCGGTCGCCCGCCAATTCCCGGATCGACATGCCGGGCCGGGTTCGTCCGTGTCGGTGCCCACGGAACTGCTGGCGCAGCCGGCCGGCGACGGAAAGCCGGGGCTCACCGGGCAGCAGTTAGAAAACCGGCTGATCCGCGGTGGGATCAAACCAGCTGACGCGCGAGCCTTCGCCACTATGATCCGCGGCACCAAAGCCGGTGGCGGGAGATTCGGCGCCGCCCGCCGGGACCGCAACGGCACCCGCCATCCCGCGGGCTTCACGCTGGTCTATTTCGCCACCGAGCGCGGCGGGTACACCCTCCAGCAGCTGCGCGGTGCCGGTGGTACGGCGTGGACCACGCTGGCGCCGGCAACCACCGCTCAACTTGCCCAGCGCCTCGACCAGCTCCTGGACGGCATTCGCACCGGCTGAGCGATACCATCAACCCCACTATGGCGCTCACGCTTACCAGCCCGGCCTTCGCCGACAACGAGTTCATCCCCGTCCAGTACACCTGCGACGGCGACAACATCTCCCCGCCCCTGGAGTGGTCGGACGTGCCGGAGGACACCGCGGAGTTGGTCTTGCTTCTGGAAGATCCCCGCGGCCCGGGAGGTAGCCAGGTCTACTGGGTGCTGTTCGGTCTCGACCCGGCCAGCGGTGGGCTCGAGGAAGGCAAGGTGCCGACGAGTGCTGTGGGGGGCAAGAACGACTACGGCCGGACGGATTGGGCCGGGCCTTGCCCGCCGTTTGGCAGGGCTCATGCCTACATCTTCACGTTGCTTGCGCTGTCTGAGCCCAGCGGCCTGGCCGAAGGCGCCAGCCCCCGCAAGGACCTACCGTACGCCCTCGCGGGCAAAGTGATCGCACAAGCAGAACTCACCGGCATGTACCAACGCCGGCGCTGACCCGGCCACAACGACTGCAGCGCCCGGCCGCCGGTGATGCGGGAGCAGGTAGCTCTGGTTGCGCCGGTGAGCTCTCCAGGATCAGCAGCGGCGGCTGCCCATCCTTGGCGTCACATAGTCGTAGGCGCGGACCGGGTGAGGATAGGTCAACACGAGCAAACGTGCTGCACGCGCCAGCTGGCGGCGTGCCGACCGTGAAACACTCCAGGCTTCGTAAGAATCCAGATCCTCCCCGCGGCGCACATGCTCAACGACCACGTACCCAGGCGCAAGCGCGCGTCTTGCTGCTGGCTCGTCAAAGAACCTGAGCAAGCGGTTACAGTGCGTTAGTTATCTCAGCTGCAGGACACCGCGCACACCGGCACGGTCGCGACTAGGCTGAGATGGGCACGCCGGCGTGCGCTAGCCAACTCGGGCGGCGCGCACGGGCACAATGGCGCCTGCACCTGTGACCACCACACGAGGAGTTGAAGTATGGATGGCGGATGCGCGGAGCCGGAGCTGACCCCGGAACTTCGGGACGCGCTCACGCTGTTGCGCCAGCACAGCGACGACGATGAGTTCAGCACGCTGATCGATGATGTGCTAGCTGGGCGCTGCAGCCTCATGGACGCGTCCGGCTCGGCCGCCTTCAGCAACATCGTCTTCGCCGGCATCGCGCACGAGTACGCGCAAATGACCGATGAGGAAAAGCGTCGGCTCTTCGAGCAAGCCCAAACCGAGTCAGCCGAAGCACCCGGCGGCGAGAGGGGATCCTGCGGGGCGCTCTGCGCCACTTGCACCGGAATCTGCACCGCCCTGCGCAGCGGTTCTCCGGGCCACTAGAAAGCCGGCAAGTCCAGCTGATGCCGGGAAGGGTTGCCACGCCCTTTCCGGCCTCTTTGCTGATCTTCAGCCAGGTGGCCAAGTGCCTTACGCCGCATTACGGCCCAGGGTGGTGCGAGCAGCGCCATTGAGCAGCACCGGAAGCTCCTTGACTAGCTCGCCAACAATGTCATCCGGGTGGATGCGCTCACCGGCCAGTTGACGCGTGAGCACGTTCGTGCACGCGGTGATGAACACCTCACCGAGCACCTTGGTCGTGGTTGAGGCGATGGTTGCATTAATAGTAGTCCCACTACCCGGGAAAAGCTTGAAAAAGCTTGCCGTCGTGCGCGCTACCGACGCCACGCCGAGAACGGTCGCAAAAGCAGTAGCAATAGCTTTAGGATCAACTTTCAGCCCCATGATGGTAGAGATCTGGCCCAGCATGCTGATTTGCAAAGCACTCAACGGAATAGCGTCCGCGAGCGGGATCGGAGTAGCCGCAATCAAGGCAGCTGTACCCGTCTTGACATTAACCGACCGTCGCGCTTCAGCGATCTTGAGCTCGAGCGAAACCCGCTGGCAACTGGCCAGCGTATGCCGCTGGGCATCCGGAAGCTGATCATAAACAGAGCTGACGAGATCTGGCAGTCCAAACGGCGCGAGACAAACTCCGGCGACATTGTCTTGTTCCGCCAGCGTCTTGAAGCACCGCCCGTCAAGGACAGGAAGGTTGAGCGATGCCAGATATTGCGCGAACCGGTTCGCCCGGGGGTCATCAGGTGTAGGGCACTGCGTGAGGACCAGGGCGACCAGGACTTCTTTCGCCAATGCACGGACTATCTCAGACTCGACTGTCTCAAAACGCTCGTCGCGGGTTCGTACGCAGTACAGGCAAAAATGAACGCGGGTGTCGTCGTCTCCCATCTGCCTCCTGATCTCAGCAAGGTAGGTGTCGGCTATCCGACCCGTCTCTATGCCGAGCTCGATGCCCGGAGTGTCATACACCGAGATCGGCAAATTTGGCCGATCGTAGCGTTGAATGCTCCGGGTGATAGATGGGCCAACACCGGTCGGCGCAATTGGTTCGCCGAAGATTGCATTGACCAGCGTACTCTTTCCTACCCCGACCCGGCCGGCGAGCATGATATTCAGCTGGGCTTTTCCACCCAATGCTTGCGAGAGCCCCTCCCGAAAGAATTTCTCAAGGTCGAACTCCTCATGGCCTTCCGACTTATACCGAAGTAGGCCGGTGGAAGATCCATCCATAGGGCTCCTCGTCTCAGCTGCGTACCCGCTGGTCTGTCTTCGGTCGAAGCCGCCGCGCAGGAAGTCGACCATGGACCGCTGTCCTCGTTGCACGTTGCGGCTCCATCGCACGCCAAAAACACCGAAAGTGACCCGGATGCCCGAATTCCTTGATCCGCAATCGAACAATTGCCGGGTCGGTTCAGCGGCAAGGCCGAAACGCGGCGCCAGGATACAGGTGCCGACGAAACGCAGGACGCCGCCTTCAAAACCGCCTGGTCCATGTGAATCACCTGCACACGCCTGGATCGAACACCGAGGTCGTCGGGCAGATCATTTCCCCACCTCATCGCGCGTGTGTTCGAGATCGAGGTCGTAAGAGGACTGTGGCAAGACTCACCGTGACACCCGTGAGTTGCCCGCGCTTTACTCCACGGCGCCGTCAATGATCAATGCATCGGCAAAGCTTGCCGGGGAAGGACCGAAGACGCGGCGGCTAGTCGTGACGACCGTACGACCGAAGGCACGGTTGCCGGCGGCGCCGATCGCCACTCCGATTCCCAGAGGCGCGAGCCGGCCCAAGGCCAGCATGCCTTGCTTGCGCCCGTACCGGCGCAGAAACCAACGACCGAGGGTCTGATTGATTGCCGTGATCGAAGACAGCGGGATCGCGTCCGGGAGCAAGTCTGCCCAATGCTGGCCAGTCCGGCCGGCCAGCTTCTCGACCAGCATGGCCCCGTTGTCACCCAGCACGATGGCCAGCAAAAGGGTCCGGCGCCGCTCGGCGTCTGCGATGCGGATGCCGTGCACTTCGGCGACGGCAAGCGCGAACAACGCGGTAGCTTCGAAGAACAACACCGTCTCTATGCCACTGAGCGCCAAGGCGGCGGCAGTTCCGACGGCCGGTGCTGCCGCGACACCACCCACAGCGGCACCGGCACCGGTGACCGTCGCCAGATACTGCTTTTCCAGCACCGCGATGATCCCCGCTGGGGTCGCGAATGGTTGCGATCGACGCAACCGTGCGACATAACCAGTAACCGGCGCCTGCTGCAGGCTGATGGCCTTCTCCACGCCGCGCAGCAGCGCAGCCGGCAACTCCATCTGCCTGTCACCCATGCCGCACAGTATCCCGGAGATCAGCACACACTGGCACCGGACAGGCCTACGGCGGGGTGAGCGTCGCTAGGCTCGCTGAGGTGGGACCGCTGCAGGCGGCGCGCCAGTTCGAAGCCTATGGATGGTCACATGCCGCCGCCGTGGTGGTGCTCATCGTCGTCGCGGTGGTACTGGTCGTCGCGGGCCGCCGGTATCGCGGCACTCCTGCCGGTCAGCGGCTCAGCAGGGGGTTAGCGCTGGCGTTCACCGTGTTCCTGGTACCAGTAGAGGTCTACTACGTGCTGCCATGGCAGCCGGGGATCAAGTACTCGCTGCCGCTGCAACTGTGCGATCTGGCCTCGATCGCCGCGGTATGGGCGTTATGGTCGTACTCCCCCACCGCGTTCGCGTTGACCTACTTCTGGGGTCTGACGCTCACCGCGCAGGCATTCATCAGCCCCGAGCTGCACGGCCCGGATTTCCCCTCGCTGCAGTTCGTCTCATTTTTCGGGGTCCACAGCCTGGCACCATGGGCAGCGATCTATCTGACTTGGGGTATGGGATTGCGGCCGAACTGGCGCAGCTACCAGGTCGCGGTGCTGGTCACCATCGTCTGGGGCGTGGCGATGTTCGCCGTCAATCGCGAGGCGGGCACCAACTACGGCTTTCTTAATACCAAGCCGCTGGCAAAGTCGCTGCTGGACATGCTGGGTCCGTGGCCCTGGTATCTCCTCTCCGAGCTGATTCTCGGCGCTGCAGCGTGGGCGCTGATCACCTGGCCGTGGGTACGGCAACAAAGCGTCAGCAATACCCGCACCGGCTGACCGCAGGCGCCTCAACCGGCGGCGGTCCTTGCCCTGGTTCCGGACCGAAAGACCAGATGGGGTACATAGCAGCACGAAAAGTAGACTCTTTACCCCGATCGCACTGATTTGACCCTCTCCGCGGGGGCATTAGTCGTCTTTGTTTGACTTTGCGTAACCAAACAGAGGGCAACGGAGAGTAACCAAGGCCCGATAGTCGCTTTGAGGGGACCGACACATCTCAGACCACGCCGGCTAAGCAATGTGCATCTACCCCGCGGCACCCGGCCCTCGTCGCGCGGCACCAAGGTATTCAGCTCCAGGCCGGAAGCCACGGTGCCGAGCAGTGTGGTGTCGGAGCCGCGAGACATCCGCGACTCCGGCTTGTTTGCTTTACGTAATCAGCCAGTCCCACGGCTCAGTCACCCTAATGAAGTAATCACATAGATGCGGTGCTGAGTACCCTAGGCCACGGCCTACTTGATCTCCGAAAGGCGAGACGTGCGCCAGCTGAGCAGCTGGGTACCGCGGGGACGAGACGTCTCGCGGCCCCTGACATCATCATGACTGCTGCTGGTCCGTCACAGCCTCGCCTGACCCCGGCCGAGCTGGCGTCCGCATGGGCGGCTGCAGCGGCCCCAACGGTGCCGAAGTCTGAGCAACAGATCAAGCAGCTCCTCTCACGGCTGGTGACCCGGCTTGCCACGGCGGCCGCGGCAGTGCCGGTCGATGAGCAGGCTTCGGTCGAGGTCGCCGCGGAGCTCGTCGCGCACGGCCTCATCGAGCCACATAGCCTGGGTGCCAGCATCGAAGTCCTCGGGAAGGGACTGCCGCGACTCACGGAACTGCGCGACGTCGACCAGCTCGACAGAGCCGTGCTGCCCGTGCTGGCCTCGCTGGCCAGCGGTTACGTCCAGGCGTACCGGCACTACATCCTCGACGAGCAGGAAGCGACTACTCAAGCACTGCGACAAGCCAAGCATGAGGCCGAGCTGGAACTGCGGATCTGTGAAACCCGATTCCGGGAGATCTTTTTCACTTCCGCGGTCGGCATCGCGATCAGCACCTTTGACGGCACGGTGGTCACCGCCAACCCAGCCTTTGCGGACCTGGTCCACCGCTCGCCGGTCGACGTCATCGGCGCGTCGCTGCCCGAACTGTTGCAGGCCGAAGACGACAAGATGCTGGCCGAGGCACACCGCAGGCTGGCCAGCGGGGAGTTGACCCGTTTCCGGCACCGGCGACAGCTCACCGCAACGACAGGCGAGGTCGCTTGGACCCATATCGGAATCTCGGTGTTGCGCGACGCCGATCGGGTGCCGACCCACTACCAGACCGTCGTAGAGAACGTCACCGAGCTGCACCTGCTGCAGCAGGAGCTGTCCACGCAGGCCTTACATGACGTCCTCACCGGGCTGCCCAACGAACACTATTTGATGTCCCATCTCGAGAAGGTCCTCGGCACAGCCGTCCCGTCGACCATGGTGACGCTGTGCCGGGTAAACCTGGACAACTTCTCAGTTATCACTGACGGCCTCGGCCGGACAGTCGGCGACGCGGTGCTCCGCTCGGTCGCCCACCGGCTCAGCGATCTGGTGGCCGGGCAGCGCGCGATGGTGGCGCGGTTGGGAGCCGACGACTTCGCAATCCTGGTCGAGGACGGCCCGGACCGGCTCGACGCCCGGGCGCTCGCCGCAGGCATCAACGACACGTTGTGCGAGCCGGTTTACGTCAACGACTGCGGGCTTGCGGTCTCCGCTGGAGTTGGGGTGGTACACCGGCACGCTACTGGGATTTCTCCCGCCGAGCTGATCCGTGCCGCAGACGCGGCCCTGCACGAGGCCAAACGCAGCGGTGCCGGCCAATGGGCTTGGTATGACGCGCCGGCTGATGCCCGGCAGCAAGCGCGGTATCAGCTGGCCGCCACAATGCCCGGCGCCTTTGAAAGCGGTGAGGTGAGATCCCGCTTTCAACCCATCTACGCGCTGGATAATGGGTGGATCGTGGCCCTGCAGGCGTTGGTGCGTTGGGACCGGCCAGACGGCACAGTCGCTGACCATGACGACTGCCTGGCGCTCGCTCAACAGACCGGGCTGGTGATCGAGCTCGGGCGCTGGCTGGTACACCAGTCCTGCTCCGTGCAGCAGCTGGTCTCACGCTGTCCGACTAGCGGCTCGCCGCGGATGCGCGTCGACCTCACCGCACGGCTGAGCCAAGACCCGGATCTGCTTGCCGTGGTGAACAACGCCTTATCCTCGACCGCCTTGCCAGCCGGCGAGCTTCGGGTCGGGGTGCCGCTGGACGCGCTGGCGCGCGGTCACGGCGACGTCCTGGACAACGTGCGCGTACTCGCTGAGCTAGGCGCCGAGGTCGTGCTGCTGGGCGCCGCAGCCAGCCTGGAGTACCTGGTGTATCTCGAAGATCTTCCGCTGGGAGCGGTGGAGATCGATGCGGGGATCGCGTCCCGGATTGCCGAGCGGCCGGGAAACGACTCGGTGGTGGCCCGAGCGCTGCGCGCGGCAATTCCGCTGGTGCACAGCGCTGGCGCAACAGTGATCGTCCCGGGGGTGGACACCGCTGAACAAGCACAATGGTGGCGCGACGCCGGGGCGGACGCCGCGAGAGGCGCTTACTTCGGTCCGCCAGTGTGGCCTCAAGAGCTGTACAACCTGCTCACCACGGCATTCCTCAACCGTCAACGCTAGTCGCGCTTTTTGCGACACTGGTTGGCGTGGACGATCCGGCACGGCTGCGCATCGCATTCCCGTGCCAGCACGAAAGCTGCCCACACACGGCGGCGATTGTCGAGGTGAGCCGGCGTGGGCAGCTGTACGTCGATGACGACCAGGACATCATCTTCCGGGTCTTCCCCGACGCCCAGGGCACTATCCGCATCACCGGATTTCTGCCCTACACAAATTTTTCCAGCCAGGTCACCGATTTCACAGCGACGATCCAGGCGGCCAGTGCCATTGATGCGGCCGCCTTACACGCGATTGACCAGAGCTGGGTCCCGTTTTACTGCCCGCGCTGTGATCGTTCGTTCTGCGCTGAGCACTGGCAGCTCACGCCAAGGTTCAATTGGGCGTTTGACCACTATTCGGGTACCTGCCCGATCGGGCATCCCCATGTAATCAATCATTGTTGATCGCACCGGCTCTGGCTGCCGTCGGCAAGACTGGATCCCAGCAGCGTCTGCAGCCATGACCGAAGTGAGCCGGTTTGGCATCCTGGAACTTGAGGATTTCCCACCTGGCCTGCGCGAACGTATCGGTAAGAATCGCTGAGAGGTCCGCGCTCGTGCCGAACGTCTTCCACGCACTGACCGGGCATCCCGCCGAGCTGTGGGCGTTTCTTGACTTCCACGACGCTGTGATGAAATCCCAAGACCTGTAGCACACCCACGGGCGGACTGTCGACGGCCGAGCGGGACAAGCACCAGACGCCGCCGACGAACTCGTCGCCGATCCAAGCCGGTCGCGGTCGCCGACGGCCAACCTGCCCAATCTCGAGGCGGTGGGAGCACCTGGCCGCTGGCGAAACGCAGCAACACCGCCAAGGCGAGCATGTTTAATTGTGGCTAACGTGACATCCGTATCCCGCATCAGCAAGATCGTCAC
This sequence comes from Pseudonocardiales bacterium, assembly GCA_019241525.1. Taxonomy (GTDB): domain Bacteria; phylum Actinomycetota; class Actinomycetes; order Mycobacteriales; family Pseudonocardiaceae. Next base: position 1,916 of record JAFAWY010000134.1, on the reverse strand, counting down.
AAAGGCGCCGGGTGGCATCGTCGAATTTGTGGCCCATCTCACTAAGCTCACTGTCTGATGGAATGTGAACTGCACGCGGTCGCTGACCATTGGTCACTATCTCGCACCGTCCACCTTGTGCGCGGTCCCGGGCGCAGTCCTCCTCGGCTATTTGCTGATATTGCCCCCACGTGCACTCGGCCGAATGATCCACCTCGCAAGGAAAAGGATTCCGCGACGAAACATGACCATCAGGCCCGGCGTCATGTGGCGATGCAAGCAGCAAATGCGGCGCCAACAACACCACGGCCGCAATGATGCCGATCGCGATCAAGAACTCCTTCATAGCACCATCCTGTTAACAATGCCTACGCGAAACACTGAATGCAGCTGACGGAATTGTCGATGATGGCACCCGCACCAGCAGGGGCACCGACACGACTAGCTGATAACGATGGCGTGCCAGGTTAGATGCGGCCCCGGCGACAGGCGCATTAGCCCATCTCACACTCAGTGACCGACAAAAGGATCACCACAAGACAACCAGCTTCAAACATGGCCAGCACTTTTATCACTGACACGGTAATCTGACTCGTGGCGCGGCACAAGAATCTCCGCATTCTTCGAATGTGCACCGGAGGCTAGCAGTCCGAGCAGGCCATGAGCCGCCGGAAAGTCAGATATAGCACTCGTACCGCCACGACCGACAATCATCCCCGACAGGACGCTATTGCGTAGACGCTCCTCGACATCTCGATACGAGACAGGCCGTAACGCAAGTACCAACGGCGAACTGTTCCTGGCCTACGGCCACGTTGCCGGCGTTTCGGTTGCTGTTGCGCCACGGCAATCCTCGGGGCTTGCCCGGACGAGGTGATCCAGCGGATGTTTCGCGATTTTAAAGATCCCGGCATGCGACACGCCGTGCTGCGGCTGTACCGCACGACCGAGCCGGCTACGGGTTCTGAGGATCTGCACCAGAGATTGTCCACGACGGGGCGCCCGGCGCTGGTCGTCTGGGGTGCCCGCCACCCGTACCTGCCCGTGTGGTACGCCCACCGCCAACAAGACACCTTCGCCAACACTGAAGTGATCGTCCTGTCCGACAGCGGCCATTGGCCCATAATCGACAATCCGGTCGCCGTCGAGGCGCTCGTGACGGCATTCCTGCACAGGGTTCTGGCCGGCAGGTCGGATCTCACGGGGTGACGCAGTCCGGCGGACGGCTTTTGTCGCGAGGCGCCTTTAAGCGACCGCAACGCTGATCGATGCAGCTCGCGTTCGTTGAGCGGCCTGCAGAGTTCTTGACACCCGTCCCACGGTGGAACTAGCTTCTCAAGTAAGAGAACATTGTTCTTCAAGAAGGGTGCGGAGCGATGAGAGGATCACGTTTGACCACGCGGGATCACCGGCTGGGGCGGGATCACCGGCTGGGGCGGGATCGCCGCGCAGTGGTCATCGGCAGCGGTCTTGCCGGGCTGCTGGCGGCCCGAGTCCTGCTCGATCATTTCGATCAGGTGACGATCCTGGACCGCGACCGCTTTCCCGGTACCCCCGAGCACCGCAAGGGTGTACCGCAGTCCTATCACGCGCACGGCCTGCTCTTGCACGGCCGCCACATCGTCGAACAACTGTTTCCCGACCTCGATACCGAGCTGCGCGCCCACGGCGCCTCCCCAGCCCGCGGCAGCGTCCCGCTCCAGGTGGTCTGCCCGTTCGGGCCACTGCCGATCAGCCCGATGCACGACGAGTTCACCATGTACAGCCGCATCCTGCTGGAATTTCTGATCCGCCAACGCCTCAACCGGGACTATCCGCACCTGCACGCGCTACCCGAAACCGACGCGCTCGGTCTCCAGACCGACGCGGCCGGCCGGGTCAGGGGCATACGGGTGCGCCACCGCAACGGCGCCGGCCCGGACACCCTCGAGGCTGAC
>JAFAWY010000146.1 GCA_019241525.1 Pseudonocardiales bacterium | reverse complement strand
ACGGCGACACCGAAATCCAGCAAGCGGTGCGCTTTGCGCTGTTTCACCTGGTACAGGCCGGTGCGCGGGCCGAACGCCAGCCGATTGCGGCCAAGGGACTGACCGGACCCGGCTATGACGGGCACGCCTTTTGGGATACCGAGACCTTCGTATTGCCCGTGCTGACCTACACGGTGCCCGACGCCGCGGCCGACGCCCTGCGCTGGCGCCACGCCACGCTACGGCTCGCGGTGCAAAGGGCGCGCCAACTCGGACTGGGCGGCGCAACGTTTCCGTGGCGCACCATCCACGGTGAAGAGTGTTCCGGCTACTGGCCCGCGGGCACCGCGGCGTTTCACATCAACGCCGATATCGCCGATGCGGTCGTGCGTTATGTGGATGCCACCGGTGATGACAGTTTCGAGCGCGATATCGGACTGGAACTGCTAGCGGCCACCGCACGGTTGTGGCGTTCCCTGGGCCATCATGATGACCACGGCTCGTTTCGCATCGACGGCGTCACCGGCCCTGATGAGTACAGCGCTTTGGCGGACAACAACGTCTATACCAACCTGATGGCCCAGCAAAATCTTCGCGCTGCCGCAGACCTCGCCGAACGCCACCCCACGCACGCCCGTGCGCTGGGCATTGATGCCGAGGAGATGGCCAGCTGGCGCGACGCGGCCGACACGATGTTCGTCCCGTACGACGACGATCTCGACGTCCACCCCCAGGCCGAGGGCTTCACCAAACACCAAATGTGGGACTTCGCCAGCACCACCGCCCAGCAATACCCGCTGCTGTTGCACTTCCCGTACTTTGAGCTGTATCGCAAACAAGTGGTCAAGCAGGCCGATTTAGTGTTAGCCATGCAGCTTCGTGGTGACGCCTTCACCGACGCGCAAAAAGCGCGCAACTTCGCCTACTACGAACAAATCACCGTGCGCGACTCATCACTGTCAGCCTGCACCCAGGCGATCATGGCCGCCGAAGTTGGCTATTTGGAGCTTGCGTATGACTATCTCGGCGAGGCCGCGTTGATGGACCTCCACGACCTAGAGCACAACACCCGTGATGGCCTGCACATGGCCTCACTCGCCGGGAGCTGGTTGGCGCTCGTGGCCGGTCTGGGGGGCATGCGCCGACGACACGGCACGCTCAGCTTCGCTCCCCGGCTACCCGAGCGCATCACCCGGCTCGCCTTCACCATTTGCATCAAGGGCCAGCGGTTACGCGTCGAGGTCACCGGCACCCAGACAGGCTACATCCTCACCGACAATACCGACGGCACTACCCTGCCGATCATCCATCACGGTCAACCAGCCACCATCTCCCCCACCAAACCGCTCGTACTTCCCCTGCCACCCCCACCAGCTGTCGGTCACGAACCGACCCAACCACCCGGCCGAGACCCGGCCCGGCGTCGTCCTCAAGCGACTTAATCCCTACCAGCCCGATCGGTACGTGCGACGATCCACGTCTCGGGGTTGTGGTCGGTGGCGACGGGGTCACACCTGATGGCGAAGCTCACCGAAGCTGGTGACGAGCGGGATTAGCGGTTCCATCTGGCGGCAGGGACCGCGGCGGCAGATCAACAGCGTTTAGTGTCGCCGCTTGCTGGCGCGGAGTTTGGTGGACATGCTAAGGCACGAGGTCATAGACATAAATGTCCGAACGGGGCTTATCGGATGAGAACGCACGGGAGTTGCAGCAGATACAAAAACTCCCGACGCCGGCCGATCTGAGCGACTCCGCTGGTCAGGCGTCCGAACGAGAGGTCTCAGCGACCGGCTCCCGACGCGATCGCGATGCTTGCGGTCGGCGACCCCGGTTTCCCTAGGTTCCTGCACGAGATGCAGGATTCCCCGCCGACGAGGTGGCTGGATGGACGCTGTGGCCGGGGTTCGTGCCCCCCCGCCTGCCGGCTATGACCTGACCGCAGCACATCCCCACAGCAACGGGGTGTTCCGCGACTCGTCCACCGGCCAGCCAATTGTCGGCACCGGAAGCCTCCGAGACCGCCTGCGCAACCTAGTCGGCACCCGGGCAACACGGCTGGGCATCTGCACGAACTCACCAAGCTGACACCCACTGGCGATCATCGCCAAGGCGCTTGGCTACCACCCGACCACCATGGAACGGCACGCGATCGCCTCCGCCAGGATCGTATTCAATACGTCAAAGCCCGTGGGACCGCGCCAGCATCGACGGGAATTGCCCGGCGGGCTGGCTCGCGCACAGAGACGGAGTCCCCGAACGCGTCTTCATCGACGAAGCGGGGAGTTGGTACTCCGGCAGGTCAGATTGGTGCGTCAGACACTCTGTCGGCATCCGCGCTAAGTCACGCTAATAGACTGCCGATGCGAGATGGTCACCTACTCGCGGCTAAACTGTCGATCTTCCGATTCGGAGTCGCACCCGCTGGTCAGCAACCGACGCTACCTGACAGTGCCCGCTAGCTGAACGATTATCGAACGGGACCGCTTATCGATGCCGAACATTTACCACCAGGTACCGCCGCAACTGTGGGAATAAATTAGGACGTGGATCTTGAGGGTGTCGCTACACGATTCCTTCGTCTCTATGTCAAGGTGGGACCCGCGACAACCTGTGGGGCAACATCAACTGCCGGGACTATGAACAGCGTATGAAGACGAGACCGACAGCACGCGGCTTGAACATGGGTGGTGCTGGCGTGTTAACGCTTCTGTGTGCGGGACCGATTTCTCCGTCGTCAGGCTTTTTCGCTGGCCTTATCCCCGAGATGGGGCGATCGGAGTGCTCGGTGGGCTCCGCGGGTGCAGTGACCGGGATTGGGCGATGAGCGGGGTGTCCGCGCGTGCGCTAGATGTGGTGGGCACCGTGGTTCGGCTGGGACTTGCCGCGGTGTGGCTAGTCGCTGGGGGTCTTAAGGCCGCCGATCCGGCTCAGACCTATCTGGCGGTGCAGGCATATCAGGTGTTGCCGGGGGGTGTGGTGTCGTCGGTGGCGGCGGTGTTGCCCTTTGTGGAGATTGGGCTGGGGTTGGTGGTGCTGGCTGGCGTGGGCACCCGGTTGGCGGCGGCACTGTCCGGGTTGCTGCTGGTGGTGTTCATGGCCGGGGTGGCCCAGGTCTGGGCCCGCGGGTTGACGATCGACTGCGGTTGCTTCGGCGGGGGTGGGCAGGTAGCGGCCGACCGCACGGCCTACGGCCTGGAGCTGGCCCGAGACACCGGGTTTTTGCTGCTGGCCGGTTGGTTGCTGATCCGGCCGGGCAGCTACCTCGGCCTGGATCGGGCGCTGGTCAGGGGTGGACCGGTGGCCGTGGATGCGTCCCAGTAGATCGGAGGCCGAAGGTGGGTCACTCCCAGCGCGTCAAACGGGCAAAAAAGGCTAGCCAGGCTGGATCCCGCGCAGTCAACGCTGCCCGGCGCTCGGCGGGCAGCGGGCGCGCGGGGATTTACGCGGGCCTCGCGGTGATCGTGGTGCTGGGTGTCGTGGTTGGCCTGGGGGTATGGGCCAGCCGCGGCCGAACCCCCACGCTGGCGGCGGTACCGCCGGTGCGGGTATCGGCGACCTACCCAGTCGACGTCCGCGACGGGGTGGTGGTGGCGGGACAACCGAGCGCCCCGACGAGCGTCGATGCGTATGAAGACTTTCTGTGCCCGATCTGTGACGCCTTCGAGTCCCAGCACGCCTCGACGATTCAACAGGCGCTGACCGCCGGCCGGATCAGCGTCCACTACCACATGCTCAACCTGCTCGAGGATCGGTCCAACCCGCCGGGTTATTCGCTGCAAGCCGCCAACGCCGGGCTGTGCGCGGCCCAAGCCGGGGTGTTCCCCAGCTACCACGCCAGCCTGTATGCCAAACAGCCCCAAGAGGGCGGCCCCGGCTACACCCTCGACCAGCTCGCGGCCTTGGGCCATGCGCTCGGCGCGGGCACCAGCTTCGAGTCCTGCACTCGCTCGGGAACCTATGACGCTCAGGTCAAAGCCCAACTCTCCGCAGCAGAAAACAACCAGACGCTGCTGCAGCAGGGCCCCAATGGGTCCTCGTTTGGCACCCCCACTGTGCTGGTCAACGGCAAGCTCATCCCAGTACTCAATCCCACCGGTTCGGCCCAGTTCGACCAGCTGATCAGCCCAGCAAACACCCCCTAACCCAATCCGTCCCCGACCACGCAAGCGGAGAGTAGGCGTCGGTACCGACCCGTCACCCCACCGGCTGACGGCTGCGGGCAGATTCGGTTTGCTGCGGCGATCACGCCCGGCGAGACGCTGGTGTTCGTGGTCGATCTGGTGAGCATTAACTGAGCGTCGCTAAAGGTCCACCGTGATGCGGCCGCCGCCTCGGCTTCGGGACACGCAGATCGTCATGGTGTCGGTGCGCTGTTGATCGGTCAGTACCCGGTCACGGTGGTCGACCTGGCCGGACAGCACCCGGGTCCGGCAGGTTCCGCAGAATCCCTGCTGGCAGGAGTACGCAACGCCGGGCACTGCCTGGCGGATGACCTCGAGGGCAGAGACGTCGGCGGGCACGGTGAGCACGCGCTTGCTGCGCCGCAGGGCGATTTCGAAAGGTTCGCCGTCGAGCACCGGCGGTGCGGTGAATCGTTCGAACTGCAACGCGGCCGCCGCGCTGGCCGGGAAGGCCTCCCGGACGTTGGCGATCATGGGGGCAGGGCCGCAGCAGTACACGGTTGCTCCGGACGGGGCGTGCTCCAGCAGGTCAGTACCCGAGGGGAATCCGTGCTCGTCGTAGGGTCGTATCTGGATCCGGTTTGAGTCCAACTCGCTGAGCTCGTTCAGGAAGGGCATGGAAGCCCGTGAACGCCCGGTGTAGACCAGCTGCCAGGGTGCACCGTCAGCGGCTGCCTGTTTGACCATCGGCAGGATCGGCGTGATGCCGATCCCGCCCGCGAGGAACACATAGCCGGCTGCAGGCACGAAAGGAGGTGCGTAGGGAAAGGCGTTGCGCGGACCGCGGATGGTCACGATGCTGCCGGGCCCGACCGAGTGGTGGAGCTCTTGTGACCCGCCACCGTCGGCGAGTCGCCGTACCGCGATCCGGTAGCAGCGCCGGTCGGTAGGGTCGCCGCATAGCGAGTAGTGACGGCGCCGGCCGGAGGGCAGCAGCACGTCGAGATGGCTGCCTGGTTGCCAGCGGGGCAGTTCGGCGCCGTGTGCGGCGACGAGCCGGAAGCTGCGGGCGTCGGATGCCTCAACGCGTACTTCATCCACCACGAGTTGCAGGTCACGATCCATCGGCCGGGGTTGGGGCCGGTGGATGTAGGACCCCCCGGCGAGCCATTCGAGGATGGTTATCAATTTCCCGAGCAGCGAAAATAGCCGGTCGGGGTGCTGACGGCCCCGCAGGTCAGGAGGTGGGACCACGTCTTCTCCCATGTCACACCGCCGCGGCGTTCGCTGCAGGGGAGCTGGCCAGGTAGGCGACAGCTTGCCCGGTGGAAAACTCTTTCCACGGGTGGTACCGGGGTCGGTGGTACCTCAGGACTCCGCGAACGATCTCGTTGGCCGGAGGGAGCAGGTGTCGGCGGCTGGCTCGGAAGTAGTACCGCCAGCGTGCCTTTTTGCGCCGTCCGGTCAGCTCGGGATCGGTGCGCATCAAAAAGACCACACCCCGCACCCACAGCCACAACATGACCGGCCAGGTGACCGTCATGCCCCGGACGCGGCGCAGGTACCGGCCGTCGAGATGGCTGAACAGATCGAAGGCCACCGCGCGATGTTCGACTTCCTCCGCGCCGTGCCAGCGCAGCAGATCCAGCATGGTCGGGTCAGCACCGGCGGCATCCAGTGCCGGGGAGTTGAGTGCCCAGTTTCCCAGCATCGCGGTGATGTGTTCGATCGCCGCGATGATGGCCAGCCGCTCGATCAACCATTCTTCTCGGCCTTTGGAAATGAGGTCGCGATCGCCGAGGGCTTTGAAGAACATCCAGTCGATCTGGCGCACGTAGGGATCGGTGTCGATGCCCTTGGCTTTCCAGTGATCGAGCACGCCCTGGTGCGAGCGGGCGTGAATGGTTTCCTGGCCG
>JAFAWY010000135.1 GCA_019241525.1 Pseudonocardiales bacterium | reverse complement strand
TTTAGGAAACCGATGCTCTATCCCCTGAGCTACGAGGGCTGACCTGCGGCCTGCCGGGTCCAGAGCCTACCGCGCCGGCTCTGGTCTGCCGGTTTGGCTGGCTACAGTGTTCACGGTGGGTGTTGGGGGAGTGTGTCATGGTCTCGGCTCGCCGCGAGAGCGGCAGCTCCGGTCATTGATCTCCGTTTGATGAGTCTGTGTAGATCTTGAGCAGCACGGTGACGTCGCGGACGAGTCGGCGGACGACCTCGGTGGCGGTGATGCCGTTGTCGAGCCACACGAGGCCACGGCGTGGTGCAAGGTCGTAAGGGGGGTGGTGCGCCAGCTCCACAGCGAGCGGCGAGGGCGTGCTCAGGCCCCTTGCCGCGAGCCGGCCACAAGCCGATACCCAGCTGAGGTCAAACGGAGATTCCCATACCACTATCTGAATAAGCGGAGAAGCCGGATCACCCGAATCGATCGCCATATCAAGAAATGCGGCTATCTTGGCTGGATCGCCGCCTAGCAAGAGAAAGCTAAAATCGATTGCGTAAAAATGCTTGTCGGAACCTCCTGTCAGTGCCATGGTGCGTGACTTCCTGAGCCTAGCGGCGAGGGTTCAGCTTGCTTATGAAAGCATCGGAGCCTTCGGGTAACTGTGTGTTGCTGCGGTCAAAAGAGCCGAACCAGGCTCAGCAGGCGCAGGCGCAGTTTCAGCAGGCCCACAATCAAGCTCAGCAGGCGCACAACTACGCCGGGCAGGCTCAGACTGACGCTGGGCAGATCCGGACCAACGCCTGGCAGCTTCAGTGGGTGTAACGCCTACCGGCTAATGCCGGCGCCGTCACCGAGATAGAACAGCCGAGGGGTCACCGATGAGTGACCCCCCTCGGTGCTGGCTGTTCCCCACTCCTGGTCATCATCGGCACGGCAGCTGGCTGGTGGAACATCCGCTTAGTGGCCAGTGGGGGGCGCATCGGCGGCCGATGGATGCGCCGCGCGAATGCCTGAAGAGCACGATTCAATGGCTTCCGCCACCGCGTCATGAAGATCGAAGACCTGATCAAGCCCGGTGGTCTTCAGGGCGTTGACGACCGCACGATTCTTACCGACGGCAAGGGCGAGGTGGTACCCGGCGGCTTCTTGGACGTCGAGAATCTCGACAAGGATGCTCAGCCCCATCGAGGCGAGGAGCCGGACGCCGGACAAGTCGATCACAAGATGAGCAGGTGCGGCGTTGATTGCGTCTGTCAACCTTTCCCGCAGGCCCGGCCCGGTGAGCAAATCGATCTCGCCAGCCACCACGCACAGAGTCGTTCCTGCGTTGACTTCGCTGACCGTGACGTTGAGCATGTCGTCGGCAACGAGTCCACCGGCCTCGAACGACTCGGGCATCGCTTCCCTCCACTCCACAGGTAGGCGGCCCAGCAGCGTTGCGACCACGAACGTGGGATCAAGGCGACAAGTTGGGGAAATCTAGCAGCCAGGTCCATCCGTTGGATGGGTCGCCTCAGCGCCGGGTCGAGTTGCACGGCCCGCACCCTTTCGGGAAGGGCACATCCTTGCAGGTGACTGACCCTGGCCAGGACCCGAAATCCCACACCGTAGTCTCGCGGGGCGATGACGGAGGATGAACAGCAGCAACCGCGGAGTCCGCACCTGGTGGTGTGCGGCGACAATCCGCTGGCCTACCGTCTCGTCGAGGAGCTGGTCACCCAGACAGATGACGAGGTGACCGTGATCCTCCCGTCGGTTGCGCGGAATTATGGGCCACGGATCTCGGCAATACCGAAGGTGCGCGTTATCGAGGCATCAGAATTGCACGAGAGCGCCTTCCGTGCGGCGCAGGTGGAACAGGCCGGCGCGGTAGCGCTAGTCGATCAAGACGACGTCGGCAACATTCACGCCGCGCTTCGCGTGCAGGAACTCAATCGTGACGCGCGGCTGGTGATTCGTTTCTTCAACATGAACCTCGGGCAACGTATCCAGGCACTGTTCCCCGGCTGCGCCGTGCTGTCCGATGCTGAGACGGCGGCTCCATCTTTTGTCGCTGGTGCCCTGAGTGAGCTGGCGCCCAGCTATGTGCGTCTACCAGGCCGGACGCTTTATGTTGCGCGACGATGCGACGTGGCTTCGGATCGGCTGATTTGTGCGCTCGCGGACACCAGCAATTCAGGGCAAACCGACCTGCTCCCTACAGACCAGGAGCAGGCCGATCTTGTTCTGGCCGAGGGGCACGCCACGCTCGGCGACAACCCCACGCACCGTCGCCGTCGCGACCTGCTTCGGACGCTGTGGTGGCGCATCGGCGCATCGTTCAACCGCAAGCTGGGAATCACCGCGCTAGGACTGCTCGTAGTGCTGGGGCTTGCTACCGCCCTGTTCGCCAGGCTAGGGGGCCTGTCGTGGTACGACGCGTTGTACCTCGTGCTCCTCGACGCCGCTGGGGCCGCCCAGCCCGACACTGGGCTCAGTATCGCCAACAAGATCGTCCAGACGATGGTCACGATCGTCGGGATCTCGATCATCCCGGTGGTCACCGCAACGGTCGTCGATGCGGTGGTCAGCTCCCGCCTGGACACCGTGCTGGGCAGGATCCGGCCCATTGTGGGCCACGTGGTCGTTGTGGGCCTGGGCAACGTCGGCGCCCGTGTGGTGTCGCAGTTAGATGATCTGGGCGTTCCTGTCGTGTGCGTGGAAATCGACGAGCACGCCCGGGGAGTGCCGCTCGCACGGCAAATCGGTGTGCCAATCGTGTTCGGTGACGCCAGCCGGGAAGACACCCTGCGCGCGGCCTACGTCGGTACCTGCCGTGCTCTGGTCGCCGTGACCGGCAATGACGTCACCAATCTTGAAGCGGCCCTGCACGGCCGCGCAATGAGCGAGCATCTGCGCGTCGTCTTGCGCTTGTTTGACGGTGACCTTGCCGAACGAGTCGAGCGCAACTTCGGGATCACCATCTCGCGGAGTGTGCCCGGTCTCGCGGCGCCGGCTTTTGCCGGGGCGATGTTGCGCCGCGAGGTCTTGGGCACCATTCCGGTGGGCCGCCGGATCCTGCTCATGGCCGAAGTGCCCATTCAGGCAGGTTCCGACCTCGATGGCGTGGTGGCCGCGTCCGTTAATGCGCCACACCAGGCGCAGGTGATTGCGATCCAACGCCGTGCGGCGGACACTCTCGAGCTTCCAGCGCCGTCCGATCACCGTCTTGCCGGTGGTGACCGTCTCATCGTCCTGGCGACACGCGCGGGCCTGGGGCGGGTCCTGATCCGCAGCGTGGCCACCGAGATGTGGCGTCAATTGGATGAGCCTGCGACTACCCCAGCCACGATGAGCCCGTAGTACATCGTTCGGGCATCACCTGCCCTAAACCCCGTTGTCGGTTGCTGGAGTCGGGGCCATTAGGCAGCTATGTTTACTCACCGACGCCAGCGGGTAACTCAGCGCAACCAAAGCCAGCGTCTCGGAGCTGGCCCGGCCCACACCGAACAGGGGGTGAGGATGGTGCCAAGAGTGCCAAGACGGTCATGGCCCGGCTACAACGGGAGCCGATGGCATAGCGCGGGCAGCCGATACCAAGCGCACGTTACTGGTTGATCCTTGACAGACCCCTCACCAATTACATGGGATGCCCAGTAAGAAGGAGTGGGAAATGAGTGTCGGATTGATCGTTCTAGCAGCATCTCTTCTGGTCGCCTTCGTGCTCGGCGCGCTCCTAGGGTATGGCTTTAATGAGCGCAAGCGTGCGATTCGGGCAAGGCGGCAGGCGGCGGCGCAAACTTTTTTGTACAGGCAATTGCACGACCTGCAGGCTGCCCGGCAAAGGGATCGTTCCACTCAATCGCGGCCAGCTCGCGTTGCTCGAGAAAGAGTCGGTTCTTACTCGTAAGTTCCGCATTGAGCGGCCGCTGAGACCGTTACAAATCTGTACGAGCATGAAGCGGCTTTCCATAGGTGGTGGTGGGCATGATCAAGTTTGATCAAGTATCCCCGCGCGAGCGTAATGCTCGCCGCAAGCCGGCATGTTGGGGCGTGGAGCCCGAGATCTTCTTCGGACCCGCTGACAGTCCTCCCGGCAAGTCGCTGTATCCCTGGGAGCGGCGGGCACTGGCGGTATGCGCAGGCTGCCCGGTGGCAGCAGCCTGTCTGGCCGAAGCCCTGGTGTACCCTGCCGCCGAGCAGTACGGCGTGGTGGGTGGCATGACCGCCGGGCAGCGGCAGGCAGCGGTGCACGTCTCGCGCCATAAGCACAGCCAGGTGCAGCGGCCACAGCCGGGCCGTGAGATTCTTGTTCACCTCGGCGATGAGGCATCTTCTGCGCGGAGTGCCCGGCCGGTGGCTATGGCAACTGGCAGGCAAGGTGAGCCTTCGGTGCACGCGGCCAAAGCCGGGTAGCGGCTCAGCGGAAGCCGGCGAATCAGTTGATTGTCGATCAAGGGTCCCCGACGACAGGACCCGGATAGCTGCCCAGCACGGTCAGACCTCCGAAGTTTCGGTAGGGTGCGGCGGCACGTCGTTGAGGCATTTGGCGGCGATTGGCAATGCAGGGGTTTCCCGTAAGACCACTAACCCGTAATTCAGAGAAGGGAGCTCGCGTGGGCATCCTGGACAAGGCCATGGACAAGGCCGAGCAGCTTATCGGTGAGGCGAAAGAAAAACTCGGCCAATTAACGGGCAATGAGAAACTTGAGGACTCTGGAAAGAGTGACCACTTGGCCGGAGAAGTCAAGGAGAGTGCGCATGACCTGCGGGACAAGGCCGCAGGTGCGATTGAGGATGCCCGCGACAAGTTGAGTGATGGCAACAAGTAGTAAGCGCGCTATCCGGCCGTAGAATTCCTGGCCACATGCGGGATCAGCGCCACGCCGGACTAGGGGCACGCTCCCTAGTCCGGCGAGGGCAGTGGAGATCAGGCGTACTGCGTACGCCTGTCGGCCTGGCGTGGCGTCGACCGTCATGACCACTGGTTCGAGCGGTCAGTGCTGGCCGGACGCACTGCGCTGAGAACAAGGCCAAGTTCAGGCGATCAGGGGCCTAGTGCCGGGTACTGATTTAACTTAGGCTAACCTTGCTAGCTGGTAGACAGAGCGAGGTGAGCGTGCACCGTGGGTGACGGACGGCATACCGCAACCCGGTCTCACGATCGGTCCGCGAGCGGTGATCCACCCACGGAGGGGGTGAAGGCTGAGGACATCGACTGGCTCCTCACGCACCTGAGGGCCGTTGTCGCCGCAAGCCCACCAGCTGTGTGGGCGGGTCGCGGGATGACGCTGTTACAGTTGGCGACGATGCATCTGATCAGCGCGCTGGCGCCGGTGAGCCTTACCGACCTCGCCAAGGCATTGGGCACGCGACCACCGGCTACTTCCGCGATGGTTGACCGGTTGGCGCACGCCGGGCTGGTGTGCCGCACGACGGACCCCGACAATCGCCGGCGAGTCAGCCTGACCCTCACCGCGGCTGCCACGAAGATCATCGGAGATACCGGAACAGACGCCGCCAAACGGCTGCATGCCATGCTTACCAGCATGAGCCCGCAGATTCGCCGGTATCTCATCGACGTGCTCAGGGACTCTGTTTACCCGTCTACCGCTTGACAACGCAGCGTAGTTAGGGCAGGCCGTCTAAGCGGCCTCTCAGGCGGTGGGTCCACACTGGGCTTATGCGCATCCTCGTGGTCGACGATGACCGAGCCGTTCGGGACTCGCTACGTCGGTCGCTGCAGTTCAACGGCTACACGGTGCAGCTGGCGGGGGATGGCCAGCAAGCCCTGGAAGTGTTGGCCACGTCGCGCCCTGATGCGATGGTGCTCGACGTGATGATGCCCAGAGTTGACGGCCTTGAAGTGTGCCGACGGCTGCGGGGAACTGGCGATGATCTGCCGATTCTGGTGCTCACCGCCCGGGATGCGATCTCTGACCGGGTCGCCGGGCTCGATGCCGGCGCTGACGACTACTTACCCAAACCCTTCGCCCTGGAAGAACTGCTCGCTCGGCTACGGGCGCTGCTGCGGCGTTCCCCCCCTGATGGCGGCGCATCCGCCGGGCCGGAGGGAGCCCCGCTCAGCTTCGCGGATCTGGTGCTCGATGAAAGCACCCGCGAGGTCACCCGCGGTGAGCGCCGGATCAGCCTGACTCGCACTGAGTTCAGCTTGCTGGAACTGTTCATGCGACACCCTCGGCAGGTCTTGACCCGAAGCCGGATCCTGGAAGACGTATGGGGCTACGATTTCCCCACCTCCGGCAATGCGCTGGAGGTCTACGTCGGGTACCTGCGACGCAAGACCGAAGCGGGCGGGGAGCCGAGGTTAATCCACACCGTGCGGGGGGTCGGTTACGCATTGCGAGAGACGCCTCCGTGATCCAGTTAGTCGATCCGAAGTTCCGAAACCGGCGGATGTCGCTGCGCACCAGGGTCACCGCGCTGGCCGCGGTGTGCGTGGGAAGCGCTGTTGCCCTGGTATCCCTCGCTGGCTATTTCACCGTTCGCACCAGCTTGTATGACCAGCTCGACACGACACTGCTGCAGCGCGCCGACTCGCTGCGCAACGCGTTGGCCAATGCCGAGCAGCTGGGGGGCATACCGGACAGCTTCTTCGGCGCGGCGGACATCAGAGTGGGCTTGCTTGATGGCCGCACCGGCCGCAGCGTGGTCGGTGGCGATCTGGCGATGGGCGCCGAGGAACTCGCGGTGGCGCGCGGTCAGCGCCTGCAGTCATTACGTACCGACAAAGCACGGGACCTGCGGGTCGCTGCCGTGCCTGCGGGCCCAGGCGCTGCGCTGGTCGTCGCGCGGGGGTTGGACACCACGCGTACCACCCTGGCCCGGCTCGGCCTGGTCTTCACGTTGGTCGGCGGAGCCGGTGTGCTGCTGGCCGCCGCGGCCGGCACTGCGGTCGCTCAGGGCGGACTGCGCCCGGTGCAACGGCTGACCGAAGCGACCGAGCGGGTGGCCCGCACTGGCAACCTGACGCCGATCGCCATCTCCGGCGATGACGAGCTGGCTCGGCTTACCGCGAGCTTCAACAGCATGCTCGGCGCGCTGGCCGAATCACAGGAACGCCAACGCCGGCTGGTCGCCGACGCCGGCCACGAGCTACGCACTCCGCTCACTTCATTGCGAACCAACCTGGAATTGCTCGCGGCTTCGGACCGCCCGGACGCCCCGTCGTTGTCTGAGCAGGACCGCAAGGAGATTTCCGACGACGTGCGGGCCCAAGTCGAAGAGCTCACCACCCTGGTCGGTGATCTTGTCGAGCTGGCCCGCGAGGACGCTCCGCAGGTGGTCCACGAACCGGTGGAGCTCACCGATGTGGTTGAGCGCGCGCTGGCCAGGGTGGCCCGGCGCGCGCCTGATGTCCAATTCGATGTCGACCTCGCGCCTTGGAGCTTGCTCGGAGACGCCAACGCTCTCGAGCGCGCTGTGCTGAACCTGCTGGACAACGCCGCCAAGTGGAGTCCTCCGGGGGCGACCGTCGACGTTCGGTTGGCCGCCACGGACCACGGCACCGCCGAGGTGCACATCGCTGATGCCGGACCAGGAATCGCAGAGGCCGACCTGCCGTACATCTTCGAGCGTTTCTACCGTTCCCCCGATGCGCGTACCCTGCCCGGCTCCGGGTTGGGACTGGCGATCGTCGCCCAGGTGGCTTCCCGTCACGGCGGTAGCGTTCGGGCTAGCCGGCGCGCGGAGGGTGGCACGCTGATGATTCTTGAGCTACCCGGCCGGCCATCCACACAACACGCCTAGAGGGTTCACATGCACATCTCAGGAACTCAGGACAACCTAGACACATGACCGACGACTCGCCGCGCCCGCAGCAGCCCGGAGAGCCCGGCGCACAACCTAATCCCTCTTGGTCTCCCAGCTGGCGGCCAGCGGGGTGGAATCAGCCCTCGGGCGGCTCGCCCCCTTCAGCAGGCTGGTCTGCCCAAGGCGCAGCCTCACCGCCTACCACTCCGATCGGTCTGCCACCTTCCGGTGCGGCAGAGCCGCGGCGCGGCAAACCGATCGCGGGAGCTGTCGTCCTTTCACTGATCGTGGCTTTGGTTGCGGGAGGGGTCGGTGGTGCGGTCGGCTACCAGTTCGCCAGTCACGGCGGTGGCGTCGTCAGCGCGTTGGACTTGCCGGTGCCCGACGCATTGCCGGCCGCAAACGTCCCGAACGGTTCGGTCGAGCAGGTGGCGCAGCGAGTCACCCCGAGCGTGGTTCAGCTGCGGGTGCACGGTTCCCGGGTGGCCGCCGAAGGCAGCGGTATCGTGCTCAGCGCCGACGGTTTGATCTTGACCAACAACCATGTCGTGGAGCCCGCAGCCAACGGCGGCGATGTGGCTGCCGTGCTGCAGGATGGGCGCTCGGTGCCGGTCCAGATCGTCGGCAGGGCGCCGTCTTTCGACCTTGCCGTGGTGCGGGCGCAAGGTGTCAGCGGGCTGACTCCAGCACAGCTGGGCAGCTCCAGCAACGTCCGGGTCGGGCAGGAAGTGGTGGCGATCGGCTCCCCGCTGGGTCTGTCCGGCACCGTCACCAGTGGCATCATCAGCGCTCTGGACCGTCCCGTGCGCGCCGGCGGTGAGGGCAGCGGCCAGGACACCGTGCTAGACGCCCTCCAGACCGACGCCGCGATCAATCCCGGTAACTCCGGTGGCCCGCTTGCCGACATGCAGGGACGCGTGATCGGCATCAATTCTGCGATCGCTTCGCTGGGCTTTGGTGGGCAAGCCGGTTCCATCGGGCTGGGTTTCGCGATTCCCATTGACCAGGCCAGGCGGATCGCCAATGAGCTCGTGCACACCGGTCAGGCCACGCAGGCTCTGCTGGGGGTGACGGTGCCCGCTGGCCAACCAGAGGACAACGCTGCTGTCGTTCAACAGGTCACCCCCGGTGGTGCTGCCGCAGCCGCCGGAATCAAGCCGGGTGACATGATCACTAAGGTGGATGACCGGCTGATCGACAGCGGGGATGCGCTCATTGCGGCGATTCGTTCCCACCCGCCGGGTTCCCGAGCCACCCTCACCGTCAAGAACTCCGGCGGGGACACCCGCCAAGTGCAGGTCACGCTCGGCAGCCAGGAGGTGGGCGCCCGGTGATGACCCGCCCTGACGCGGAGATCGAGACCTGCTTCACACCGGGAGATCGCGCCAGCTACGGTGCTCGCCATGGAACACAGCGTGCGCAACCTGGGCCGGGCTCTCGTCGTGATCGTCGATGATCGGGTAGCGCATGGGGAGCATGAGGACTCTACTGGTCCATTGGTCACGGAACTGCTGGAAGAGGCCGGTTTCGTAGTCGACGGTTCGGTGGTCGTGGCCGGCGAGGCGGTAGACATCCGTAACGCCTTGAACACCGCGGTGATCGGCGGGGTCGATCTCGTGGTTACCGTCGGTGGTACCGGAGTGTCGCCCCGAGACGTCACTCCAGATGCCACAGCCGGTGTGCTGGACCGCCCGATTCCCGGTATTGCCGAGGCCTTGCGGGCCTCGGGTCTCGCCGCTGGCGCCGTTGATGCAGGACTATCGCGGGGGTTAGCCGGGGTGTCGGGTAGCACCCTCGTGGTGAACTTGGCAGCATCGCGTGCCGCGGTTCGTGACGGGATGGCCACTCTCACGCCACTCGTCGGAAGGGTGATCGACGAGCTGTCCTGGCCAAATCAGGAGTGAGCGCCCACGCGGGCGGGCGCTCACTCCGACACAACCGGCACCAGGAAACTTAGTAGTCAATCAGGACGCACCAGGACGATTGCCGTCACGGGCTGCCGGCTGTTCAGCTCAGGCGCTTTGCTGGCCGTTACGGTTGAGCACTTGCCCGACTAGCTGGCTCACGCCGGTGATTTGGTCATGGAAGCGCCCACCGGTGGCCGTGTCCACCGCGAAGACTGTGGCCTCCACAAAGTCCCGGGCAACTTCGGTGGCCTTTCCGACAAGTGGACCAGCCGCTTCCATGGCCTGATCCATGATCGGGCCATAAGTGACCGAGATCTTCTCGGCAATCGGGCCAGCTTTGTTGATCGTGCTTTCGAGCAGTGGAGCAGTCATCTCTCTGGCCACCTCAACGTACGGGGTAGCGACCTCCATGGCTTGCTCGAGGTATGGGTTGGCCTTCTCCAACGCCATATCCATGAGAGGGCCGGCCTTCTCGAGAGCCTGTATGACGACGGGCCCGGCCATGTCGATCACGGGGCTAGCCGCATCCTTGACTTTATCCACAAGACTCATGGTGGGAGCCCTTCCGGTCGTGAGAGATGGAGAGTGCCCCTATCCTGGCACTGCGATCTAGTGGCCGGAAGTGATCGGTGCAGGCAGAGTTGGCCGATCACGCGGTCGGGGGGAGAACATCGTGCCCGACAATACGGCCGAGCGCGAAAAGCAGCGTTCGCCCGAGTTCAGACACGGACTCGAAGACGTACTGCCGCACGTCACTGCAGACGATTGTCCGGATCCGGTAGAGAACGATCCCGAAGAACATGATCGGTGGTTGTGGGAAAATCGTCCCCCACATCATGACGCTGCTTGGTGATCATTCTACTGTTCTCAATGGACAGTGACGGTTAAATCGTGAGATATCGACGTTGCGGCGACCCGAGTGGCCGCAACCGGATCCAGCGCGACCAGTACCAGTTTTCCGTCACGTTCTCCGGTGCGGGAACCGGATTGAAGGACTGCGAGCACCCGGGCGCCCCGGGCCAGCATCACCGGCTCACCCTGCTGCGGTCCCACAGTCACCACGTCAACGGTGGCGCCAGCGTGTAGCAGCGTGGCGACGTCCGGGTCAGCCAACCGCAGCGGCACACTGACCATCTCAGGATCGGCCGCAATCGAGCGGACGAGGTCGGAACCCGTCAACCGAACATCGGTCAGTGCCTCACCGCGCCGGACAGGCGCGGCCAGCGTCCGGCCCAGGACTGCGGCCGTGGCTTTGGCTGTGCCGTCGGGTATCGCTTCCGCCGGCAGCCGCCGCAGGGTCAGCTGGCTTGCCTCGACAACGGTGCCAGCACTCAGGTCCTGAGCCGCCACGACCACGACCTCACCGGGGGAGTGATCTTGCTGTGGATACAGGGCCACCACCGCGGCGAAGGCAACGAGCGCCGCGGCGGCCACTCGGCGCAGCAGCACTGCGCGGCTAAACGCGGCCGCCTGACGGAGTTCATCCCACCGCTGCCACAACAGCGGTGCACGATCGATGTGGTGACCCCATCGCCCCATCGCAACCTCCCGATCTTCCCGTCACGTCCGGGACATTAAGCAAGATCGGCTCGCCGCGATAGCACTGTTGCCGCAGGCTGTGGACAACCGTGCGGTTGTGGATAACTACTCGATCAGGACCAGTCAAGACTCCGGTCAAGCAGCGGGAGCTGCCACCTTCGACGCTTTAGGGGACGAAGTCTTGGCGTCGGAAGACGGCTTTGACTCTGCTGTCTTTGGCTTGTCCCCGGTCTTGTCAGAGCTCTTGTCTGGGGCCCCGGAGTCAGACTTACCGTTTGCAGCGCTGTTGGAACGGCTGTCGGTCCGGTAGAAACCGCTGCCCTTGAAGACAATGCCCACAGGCGAGAACAGCTTGCGTAGCCGGCCAGAACACTCCGGGCAGTCGGTCAGCGACGGATCAGTAAACTTCTGCACGATGTCGAAGTGGTGCTCGCACGCGGTGCACGCGTAGGAGTAGGTCGGCACGTTCACCCTCCAACTAGCACTCTACCCTCGAGAGTGCCACGTGATGATAGCAAGTCTGGCCGCTGTGCATAGATCTGGCGCGGTCAGTGGCGCAGCGCAAACAGGCCCCGGCGCGGGCTCAGAGCCGCAGTGACCGCGACGTCGTGCGGCTGTGCCGGCACCAGGGGCACGACCTCGTCGTCACGCACGATGACCACCAGCGGGTGCCGGGTGCGGCCAATGGCAGCGTGCGGTCGTAGTGCCCGCCGCCGCGCCCGAGCCGGATCCCCTGCCAATCGACGGCCAGTGCCGGCACCAGCACCAGCGCGGCGGTGGCGATCGCCTCAGCGCCCAGGAGCGGTCCGATCGGTTCGCGAAGCCCCCATGGCCCGGCTCGCAGTGATCTCACGCCGGTGTAAGCAGCCCAATCAAGCGGGCCTTGTGGTGTCACCACCGGAAGCAGCACCTGGCAGCCGTTACGTACCAGGCTGTCGAGCAGCTCCGGAGAGCCCGGCTCGGTATCCACCGGTCAGTAGGCGCACACCCTGCCCGGCCGATCGAGGGGCAGCGCTGTCGTCGCCAGCGCTGCCGACTCCGCCTGGCGCACTGCCACCGGCACCGACCGCCGTGCCACCAGCAGCCGCCGCCGTAATTCCCACTTAGCTCGCTCAGCGCTGTCGGTCACCCGCTCGCCCACCCGCCACCACACGTGCCGATATGGAGATTTATCGGGGCTATAGACGCTCCCCAATCCCCGATAAGTCTCCGTGTCGGGCGGTCGGGTCCTAGCGGCAGATAGGGTCGGCGGTTATGGGCGTGTCAATGAATGTCCGGACGGCGGTGGTGCCAGCTGCCGGGCTCGGTACCCGATTCCTGCCGACCACGAAGGTCGTGCCCAAGGAGCTCCTCCCGGTGGTCGATACCCCGGCGATCGAGTATGTCGCGGCGGAGGCGGCACAGGCTGGGGCGCAGCGTCTGGTGCTGGTGGTCTCCCCGGGTAAGGAATCAGTGGCGACGTACTTCGATCCCACGCCGGATCTGGAAGCCGAACTGCGCGGGCGGGACAAGGACGCGCTGCTCGACAAGGTGCGACGGGCCCCCGAATTGATCCGTGCCGAGGTTGCGCTGCAAGACAAGCCGTTGGGGTTGGGACATGCGGTGGGCTGCGCTGAACCATTGCTCGATGATTCTGATGACGCGGTAGCCGTGCTGCTGCCTGATGATCTGGTGCTACCCGCTGGGGTGCTCAGCACCATGGCTGCAGTTCGTCAGCGGTATGGAGGCAGCGTGCTGTGTGCCTTCGACGTGCCCCGCGAGCAAGTCTCCGCCTACGGGGTGTTCACCGTCGACGGCACCGAAGAGGAAGACGTCAAGCGGGTGCTCGGAATGGTGGAGAAGCCAGCTCCCGAGGCGGCGCCGTCCACGCTGGCGGCGGCTGGTCGCTACCTGCTTGATCGCGCCGTGTTCGGCGCGCTGCACCGGATAGTCCCCGGTGCAGGTGGTGAACTCCAGCTTACTGATGCCATCGCGCTGCTGATCGATGATGGCCATCCGGTCCACGTCGTAGTGCATCGCGGTGTGCGTCACGACCTGGGCAACCCCGCGGGATTGCTGCGGGCGTCGGTGGACTTCGCGCTCAGGGATCCCGAAATGGGCCCTGAACTGCGCAGCTGGTTACGTGACAGGGTGGAGTAGGAGAGCATGTGAGGTCGCTGGACGAGCAGCTCGCGCGGGTCTTGGACGCCGCAATGCGTCCTGCGCCGGTGCGGGTGGCGATCTCGGAGGCGCAGGGCCTGCTGTGCGCGGAGGAGGTCGTGGCGCAACGCTCGCTGCCCGGTTTTGACCAGGCCGCGGTAGACGGGTACGCGGTGCGCAGCGTGGATGTCACAGATGTTCCGGTGACCTTGCCGGTGGTGGGCGAGATCATCGCCGGTTCCCGGCAGCCGCTACGGCTGCAACCTGGCCAGGCGGTCCGGGTGGCCACTGGATCGGCGCTTCCCGCGCTGGCCGATGCGGTGGTACCGCTGGGCGATACCGACGATGGGATGGCCCACGCGCCTCGGGTCACCGTGGTCCGCGCGGTGCCGTCGAAAGCGTACGTACGCCGCGTCGGGGAGGATGTGCAGACCGGTGACGTCGCGGTGCGCCCGGGAGCGGTGATCGGCGCCGCGCAGGTCGGGCTGCTTGCTGCGGTGGGACGGGCGAAGATACTGGTTCATCCGCGGCCGCGGTTGTCGGTCCTGTCGGTCGGTGAGGAACTGGTCGATATCGACCGGACTCCCGGCGTCGGGCAGGTCTACGACATCAACTCCTACGCGCTGGCCGCAGCCGCCCGTGACGCCGGCGCTGAAGTGCACCGGGTTGGCATCGTGTCCAGTGAGCCTTCTCGGTTGCGCGAGGCGGTGGAAAGCAGGCTGCTGGTCTCGGAGATCGTGGTGGTGACCGGTGCGGTGGGCGGGGCGATGGGTGAGCAGCTGTGTGGTGTACTGGCCGAGCTGGGTTCGCTGGACATCGAGCGGGTAGCTATGCACCCGGGCTCGGTGCAGGGCTTCGGTCGGCTGGGTGCAGACTCGGTGCCCACCTTCTTGTTACCAAGCAACCCGATGAGCGCACTGGTGGTTTTCGAGGTGTTGGTGCGGCCCCTGATCCGGCTGGCGCTGGGCAAGCGCAATCCCTATCGCCGGACCATTACTGCACGTTTGCTGTCCCCGGTGACGTCCACGGCTGGTCGTCGCGGGTTTCTCCGTGGCCAGCTGTTGCGTGATCCGGATACTGCGGAATACCTGGTGCAACCGCTGGGCACCTCAGGCGCTCATCTGCTGGCCTCGCTGGCGGATGCGAACTGCCTGATCCTGATCGACACCGACGCCACCGAGGTGCCGGTGGGCGAGCAGGTAGCTGTCAGCTTCCTCGCACAGCGCGGATGAGGTTGCCGTGTTCGGATCGGGGCCTGATAGCCGCCATCCTGGCTGGCCAGTGCGGCTGGGTCCGGTCAAGGTCGCGGCAGGGGAGGTTGGCCTGCGTCCTGTGCGGTTGCGCGACGGCGCCACATGGAGCCGGCTGCGCCTGCGCGATGAGGACTACCTGCGGGTGTGGGAGCCCGATGGGGAAGGGACCTGGGCGGAGCGCTTTACCCCGATGGCCTGGCCGGTGCTGTGCAGCGGGCTGCGGGCGACCGCCCGGCGGGGGCAGGCACTACCGTTCGCCGTCACGCTCGATGGCCGGTTCGCAGGTCAGCTGACGCTGGGCAACGTGGTGCGAGGCTCATTGCGCTCGGCGTGGGTGGGGTACTGGGTGGAGTCACAGGCGGCCGGAGGTGGCGTCGCCACAGCCGCAGTGGCACTGGCGGTGGATCATGCGTTTGGGCCGGTGGGGCTGCACCGAGTGGAGGCCACCGTGCGGCCGGAGAACGCGGCGAGCCTGCGGGTGCTCGCCAAGCTCGGATTTCGCGATGAAGGTCTCTTGCAACGCTATCTTGAGGTAGACGGTGAATGGCGAGATCATCGGCTGCTCGCCGTGACCCGGGACGAAATCGGCGGCGGTATGATCTCCCGCCTGATCCGCTCCGGTCACGCCCACCATCTCTAGTCCCCACCGCCCGGTGTGTCGCGTCTCCGTGCCTGGTGTGTCGTTCCGCGGTGCCCGGTGTGTCGCGCCCGCATGAGCACACACGATCATCACGGCGCGCCTCCGGCATCCGGGTAGTGGCAATGGCTACCGTGATCCCGGAATGCAAGCCGACAGCACCGGACAGCGGACGGGGTGGGGGGCGCCAGGTGCCCAGCTCGCTGATCTTCGCTGCGCTGGCAGGGGCATGGCTCGTGGTTCTCGTGCCGATGGTCGCGAAGCGACGCCAGGAGGTGGCCCACACCGCCGAATCCGCGCTCGCCGGTCGGGTACTGCGTAGGCCCGATCGGTCCCCAGCAGCACACCAGTGTGATCAGGAGGTACCCATGATTCCCGGTCGGGTAGTGCAGCGGGAGCCAGCTGTAGACGAGCGCCGATACCGAGCGGGCCGCGGTGGGTACGACCCGGAAGTCGCCGCACAGCTAGCTCAGGCGAAATATGTGTTTCGCCAGCGCGTAGTGCTCGGCTTGGTGATCGGATCCCTCGCCACCGTGGTACTGGCTTTCACGATGTCCACACTGCTGTGGTGGGGGCACGCGGGATTTGATGCAGCGACCATCGTCTACCTGAGTTATCTACGCCGCCAGGTCCGCATTGAAGAGGAGGTGCGGCAGCGTCGGGCCGCGCGCCTTGCCGGCTCTCGCCCCAGGGTTTCTGTCGCCACTGAGGTCGCCAGCGATGGTGTGCACGACGAAGAGCCCATTCGTGAACCGACGGTAGGCCAGCCTGCTGCGGAGTCGCCCGCGATGCACCCGACCGCAGTGGCGGTGGACTGCGACGACGAGGACCCGATCTTCGAAGAACTGCGGCCCGTGTTCGAACCCCCTTACCGTCGGGCGGTCGGCGAGTAGACCAATGACCGGCTGCTAAACTTTCCGCGTACCTCGGGGGCTGTAGCGCAGTTGGTAGCGCGTCTCGTTCGCATCGAGAAGGTCAGGGGTTCGATTCCCCTCAGCTCCACCCCAGCTCAGAGCCCTTGTTGGGCGATCTTCAAACCGGTTCTCAAGCCCTCGTACAGCAGCAAAGTACAGCAGTAGGTCATCCACCGAGACTGTCTCCCAACCGCTTCAACGCAGCCCGAGTGGCCTTCGACGACGCTTGGGCGTAGATCTCCATGGTCACCGCGATTTGGGCATGGCGAAGAATCTGCATCACCTCGCGAGGATGCACGTCCAAGTCCACCAACAGCGTCGCGCAGGTGCGCCGCCCATCATGCACTGTGATCTTCCGGACGCTGGCCTTCGTGCACCGGGTATCCCAAGCTCGGTTGAAGTTGCGCGGCTCGATCGGCGTGCCCCACTTGGTCGTGAAGATCAGCTTGCCACCCTGCCACGCCGCCCCTGCTAGTTCTCTGGTGTACGCCTCCTCTGCCTTCCTCAGTCGCAGTGCGGCGGTACAAATATCCGGCAAGGGCAGCGTTGCATCGGAGGTGGCGGTTTTGGTCTCCCGGTGCAGCAATTGCCTGCTCACGCGTTGCAGCTGACGACCGATCGATAGTTCTCCCTCGTCGAGGTTGATGTCATCCCAGGTCAGGCCGAGCGCCTCACCCTTGCGCAGCCCTAGCACGAGGATCAGCACGTAGACCGCGTAGAGGGCATCGCGCTCCGACCGAGCGGACTCCAAGAATTGGCGGGCTTCGTCGCTGCTCCATGCTTTGCCTTTACGTTTACGTACGGAAGGGAGCTTGATCGAGCTCGCGATGTTTTTGGCAATAAGGTCCTCCGTCACCGCTTGAGACAACGCTGCCCGTAAGCAAGCCCGGATGTCGCTGATGGTCCGGGCCGAAACCCGCTGCTCACAGCACTTGCCTACGGCGCAGCAACGACGTTTGTTCTCAGCGCGAGCGGCGTCCTTGCCTTGCGCGCAGCATTGACACGTCCGAGCCACTTCATTGATCCAGGTTTGGACATCCCGCACACTGAGCCGATCGAGCCGTCGAGCACCGAGCATCGGTGTGATGTGTCGGCGGACGAACATCTCATAGTTGACGTACGTGGCGGGTGCCAGGTTCGGTTTCACCACCTCCTCAAGCCAGTAGACGAGGAATTCGCCGAGCTTTGGGACGCTCGTTGCTATGGGTCCTTGCCGTGCCCGTTGCTGAAGTTTCAGCCGCTTCTCATGCACCTCCTCGCGAGTCTTTCCGTAGATGTATTTGCGCTGACGTTGCCCATTGGGCTTTGTGACCCATACATAGGCGGCAAATCCGTTGCGGTAAGAAAAGATCGAGCCTTCCCCGTTTGCTCTTGCCCGGCCAGTCATGCTGCACCTTCCTTGACTCGACGTTCGATGTACTCGTCGACCCATTCGGGCAAAATACGGCGATGCTTGCCGTCTTTCAGGGAACGCAGCTCGCCGTCGCGACAAGCATCTTCGTTTTGCTCAACCCAAAGCCGAGCATTTGCGCAACTTGAGCGATGCTGTACCACTTCGGCGCGAATTGCGGTCCGGGCCGCAACTCTTCGTCGACTCGTGTTGTCCCTTCTTTGTTTGCTGGTTTGTTATGCAGCGTCACGGGCAGCTTGTCGTTGTTCGCGGGCTCGGGCGGCAGCAGATAGGGCAAGTGCGGCATCTCCGCTAGTCAGGTAGCCGACTCCAGCGAACTCCCAGCGGGCGACGACGAGCGTGGTGTCTTGCTCGTCGGCTAGCAGTTCGCGCGCGTGTTCGGCGGCCTGGCGTTGCCGGTAGGTCCGTCTTTCACGGCGGATGGCCCCCAGGGTGGTTGAGAAGTGGCGGCTTTTTGAGGCGAAGTGTCCGCGGAAGCCGAGCATGTGCACCCATCGGCGCAGTCCCTCATAAGTGGGGTGTTCGCCGAGTTCCCAGGCGGTATGGATTAGTCGGTCAATGTGTTGGGAGACGTTGAGTAGGGGAAGTGTTTCGGGGGTGATGCGTCGTGGGCCGAGGCCGAAGTCTTCGGCGCTTTTGGTGGCGTATTTGGCGATATAGCGCGCGGCATGTTCGGGGGTCAGCTCGCCTGCCGGGCCACCATTGACGGTCTGGGTGTCTAGTTGAGTGCCGAAGCGCAGGACCAGTTCTGGTTCGTCGGGCATTGTGACGGTGAGCCGCACCTGGGCGGCGGTTTGCTGGATCGCGTGGATGAGCGCGGTGGCATCGATGCTGATCTGTGGTGGCTGGTAGTCGTCGCCGGGTCCATCCAGCCGGATCAGGGTATGGAAGTGCACCACGCCACGGCGTTGGAATTCGGCGACTTTGACAAAGGACAGCCGGCAGCGGCGGGCGAACTCGGCCGCGGTGAGTCCGGTTTGTCGGGCCAGGGTGCGGCGCAGGGTGATGGTGAAGCGGCGCCATAGTTCGGGGGCGTGCCAGTTGAAGGCAACGTGGGCGGGGTAGTCGTAGCAGTCCGGGCAGAGAGGCTGACCGAGTCGCGGGTCATCGTCGGCGTGGATGGTGGTGCACCAGGTGGGCCGCTTGTGTGGACACAGTTGTGGTTTGCCTTGGGTGGGCCGGCAGCGGGCTGGTCCGGTTCGGTCGGTGCGGGTGGTGTGGACTGGCCCGAACCCGGGTGCGGTCAGGGTGGCAAACACTAATAGGTGGGATCGGATGGATTCGGGGACGCCCTTGCGGCCGCCGGCTGCGCCGGCGTAGAGCAGCTGCCACATGTCCCCGGCGTACTCATAGGAGCAGGATGGGCAGACCGCTGCTCGACGGTTGCCGCAGCGAATTAGCAGCACGCGATCCGGTTCGCCATCGGTCGAGTACGTCACCTGCTGACCGGTGGCGGTGTGGTGCTCGACCCGGCCGCGCAGCAGGACCGGGTGGGCGCAGTGGCCGCACCGGGTGACTTGGTCGGCCCACCGGTCGAAGTCCGCCCTGCCGGCCCGGGTGACGATCTGCTCCACAACCTGTGGTGGAAGAGCGGAGGTCGGGGTCATGCCGTGCATCCGGGCGTTGATGCGGTGGCGGGTAGTGCGCGCAGTGCGCTGTCTTGCGGAGCGGACGCAGTGACGAAGGCTTCGAGCGCTTTGATCGTCTGGTCGGGGACCCAACCAGCGCGGACCCGCAGGGGTTCGCGAATGCCCTCCCCGAAGACGTACCCGACCCCGGCTTCGGCGTCGGTGATGCGGTTGACCCAGGCACCGCGTTCGTAGGCTTGGTCGCCTGCGGCCAGTGCTTCCGCAACTTTGATCAGTGCGTGGCCAATCTTGGCCAGCAGCCACACCACGACACACAGCACGGCACTACCCGCGACCAATCCGGCGACGAGGTAGGTATCCATCAGTGACCACCGCCGCTGTACCGGTGGCCACTGGCGCCCAGTGCGCTCCGGACGCTGGTGAGTGCCGATGCGGGCGTTTTGGTCGCGCTCGTTGCGTCGTAGGCTCATAGAGAGCTCCTCTGTCGTGAAGGTGATGGGTGAAGCGGGGCGCCCGGCCGGCCTTGGTTTCCAGGCCCGACCGGCCGGGCGCCGCACTAAGGGGTGACAGCTGCTAACCAGGCCGTCCACGCCGCAGAGGCCTCATCGCAGGCGACTTCGTAGGCGCCGTAGGCCTGCTGCCAGGCCAGGAACGCCACACGCTCGGCCTCGGCCGCCTCCTCGCGCAGCTGCTCGGCGCGCTCGTGCATCTCTTTCAGGTGGGCCAGATCGGGGGTCATCGTTGAGGTGGTCATGACCCAGCCGCCGACCCGGCACCCGTGGCTGCCTTTGCCGCCCGTCGTTGTCGTTCTTAGGCTGTGGTGCGCGAGAGACCACGAACTCAACACTGTCGGTCTTGATTTCCAACTGCATTGTTTGCTGTTCCTCCGGGTCGTCGTGGCGCGTCGTTTTGACCCGCACACCAATCAAACGACGAAACCCTCGGGCGCTGGTAGTCCGCGAACTAGTCCGCAACTAGTCTCGAACTAGTCCCGAATGCCCGACCGTGCGAGCCGGCACTGGACGCGAAGGATCGATGACACCGGCAATGATAAGAGCGACCTTGGTGGACTGTTTCCTGACGACATGACAAGGGCGGATACAAAGTCAGCTTGACCGGGCCCTCGGATAGTGGTCCATCTGTTGTGAGAGTCCGATGCCCGATGATGGGCGTGGGAGGACTCGTAGACGATGGCTTCGCGACGTCGGCGGCATACGCCGGAGCAGATCATCCGCAAGCTGCGGGAGGGCGAAAAGCAGCTCGGGCAGGGTATGGGGCTGGCGGAGGTGTGCAAGCATCTGGAGATCACCGAAGCAACTTGTACCGGTGGCGTAATCAGTACGGCGGAATGAAGGGCGATGACGCCAAGCGGCTGAAGGAGCTGGAACGGGAAAACGCCCGGCTGAAGAAGATGGTCGCCGAACAGGCCCTGGATATTGACATGCTCAAGGAGTTGGCCCGGGGAAACTGGTGAGGCCCCGGCCGCAGGCGCCGCGCTGTGGAGGTGTTGCAGCACGGTTCGGGGTTTCCCAACGCCGGGCGTGTGCGGTGGTCGGCCAGCACCGCTCCACCCAGCGCTGCCGGCCGCGTCCCCCTAGCGAGATGCAGACCAGCGTGCGGGTGCGGCTGCGGCAGATTGCCCGGGCTTATCCGCGATGGGGCTGGCGTAAGGCGTATTGGTTGCTGCGCCGCGAGGGCCTGGTGGTCAACTGCAAGCGGGGTCCGCCGGTATTGGGCTGAGGAGGGCCTGACCCGGCCTGCCCGTACCCGCAAAAAGCAACGCATCGGGCCCCAGCGGGGTGACCGGCTCGCCGCCACCCGGCCCGATGAGGTGTGGGCGTTGGACTTCCAGGTTGACGTCAGTACCGATGGTCGGCAGATCCGGTTTTGCAACGCGGTCGATGAGTTCACCCGCCAAGCACTGGCCACCACGGCGGCGCGGTCATTCACCGCTGATGACACCACCATCCTGCTCGACAAGATCATCGCTGAGACCGGACGGAGACCACAGAACCTGCGCATGGACAACGGGCCCGAACTCACCGCCGCAGCGATGCGCGATTGGTGTCGCTTCGGCAAAGGTCTCCCTGCGCCATCTGGGCTATTAATTGAATTCGCCGCACTGTCTGAACAACGTGTATACGGTCGCATGCTCGCCTTGGTCATTATTAGCCAAACCGCAGTAGGTCGAGGACGAACACCTCTTGGTGGACGCTGAGTGGATTACCGAAGTAATCCCATCCGGCAAGCCAGTCATGGGCGCGTGCCTCGACTAGCGTCACGTTGGGATGGATTGCCGATTCGATCGGATAGAAAAATGGCATTTTCTAGGCCACGGGTAAAAGGTTCGCGCATTGAGGTCATCGGCTCTCCGGTTTATTAGCCACAAGTGGTATGCGTTGGTACATGTGCCGAAGTGTAACCGTCCGTACCGTTATAAGAGTTGTATTCCTCAGCATTCAGCTAAGGCTCGACAGGTCTACAGCTCTGGTGGTAGCCTGCTGCGCACAGCGGTCCGACCTTCAGTGCGGTACGTCATTCGAGCTGAGTCCACCACCATGCCACTGAGGGCCACGGCAAGGGATCAAGAGTGTCGGCGGCGGGTTGGTCACTGCAGGAGCCGGTGAGTGTGATTGTGGCCGTTTGGGTGGTTCCATCGTTGGCGTAAAGCGTGTTATAGCGCGGTACGGTCAAGCTCCAGTCGATGTTGGAGCGGATGCCGTGGCCGAGCGAGTCCAGGTAGGTTCGCAGTGGAGCTGACGCTGTTTTGGTGAGTTGATTGCGTAGCAGCAGGAATAGGCGCATCAGCCGGTCTCGGTAGGCGATCATTTGGTCGGTTGCGTCTCGGTGGCAGCGATTTTGGCAACGGGCGATGACGTCGATGAGGTTGTAGGTGTCGTGTTGGCCGAGGATTTCCTTGTGGCGGGAGATCCGGTCGTTGTCGAGGGCGGCGATGAGCCAGAATAGTTCGGTGATGGCTCGTACGGGAGGTGAGTTCATTTCGGATCCGGGGACCTCGGAACCGTTGACAAATTCATACATTGACTGGGTGGGTGGGCCTCCGCAGTCGTGAAGGCGGGTAGCGATGTAATCATCGATGTTGAAGGGACCGCCGTGGGCGCGGTGGGTGTTTTGTTGGATGACACCAAACAGCCACAGGTGGTGTGCGGTGATCCACCGTCGTGTCTGCACAGCGGTACCCAGCTGGCGGTAGCGCCGGGCCAGGTCACACAGGCCCAGCAGGTAGGGGTCCTGATCACACAGCGTCTCATCCTGGCTTTCCAGCACCCGTAGGAGCCGGGCGACCACTGGCACGAAGCGGGTGGGTTCGGTGGCGTTGGAGCCTTCATCACAGCGGTGATCATCAAAGCTGAAGCCCCAGTAGACCCAGTCGGCGGCGACCTGGAGATGCTCAACAATACCGTGGGGCACCATTCCAGCGTAAAAGTCGGCCGAGCGGGTTCCCTGCCACCGCGCTAGTTGGGCATCGGTTCGGCACAACCCGGTACGTATTGCCCACTGCGTTGAGGCTTGCTCCACATCACGGACATGGGGGTGCATAACGGGATCGATAGGGCAGAAAAAGGGCGGAATCTCCACACGATAGTCGGCGGTTTCGGTCACCGTAGTGCCAATCAGTCCTGTCGGGTGGGGTGGTGCGCTTGGTAGGGACGTCAACTGGGTACCGGGTTTGGAGGTAGATGAGGTTGAGATCATAGGCGTACTCCTGCGGCGTGTGGGATCGTCATCGGGCGCGTTTGTCCAGGAATGTAGCTATAGCGGCTAATTCTTTGGTCGCGGAATTTGCAATGGGCGCGTTGTCAAGGATTCGTAGCGCGCAGGTGAGGTTGCGCTGTGACTCCTGGCGGGCACGGCAGAGGCCGCCGGCTTCTTCGATGAGTGCCGCCGCTAGCGGGAAGAGGTTTTCGTCGAGTGGTTGGTGGGAATTCAACAATTCGCCGAGGCGGTGTCCGGGGGAGGTGCCGCTGTTGATTGCGGCGAGGATGGGCAATGTTTTTTTCCCTCGTCGTAAGTCGCTGTATATTGGTTTGCCGGTGATCGACGGATCACCACAGATTCCCAGTAGGTCATCGACGGCTTGAAAGGCGCGGCCCAGATAAAGTCCCATGACCGCGAGGGCGCGGATAACCGGGGGTGGACCACCGGTCAGCACGGCTCCGATAGCGGCGGCACAGCGTAGCAGCGCGCCGGTTTTCTGATCGGCCATCGCCTGGTACTCATCGACAGCGACCGCGTTGGCGCCCGTCCAGGGCCGGTCTTCAAAGTCAAGGTCTTGAGCCTGGCCGCAAGCCAGGTCAGTGATCGCGGCAGCGAGATAGCGCACCGCCTCAAGGGCATGTTCGCCGCAGACGTTGACGACAGTTTCCACAGCCAGCCCTAACAGGGCATCTCCCGCAAGCAGGGCAGGGCCGACCCCGTACGCTTTCCACAGGGTTGCCCGGTGTCGGCGCTTCTCATCACCATCCATGATGTCGTCGTGCACCAGAGAAAATGCATGCACGAGTTCGACAGCGACTGCGCCCGGCAAGGCCATCTCGGCTGATCCGCCGGCGGCTTCGGCGGACAGGACGGCCAGAGCCTGGCGGATGCCCTTGCCGCTGGTACCGGCTCTGGTTTCGGGCGTCCCATGCTGGTCGCACCAGCCGAATGAAAACCCGGCCATCTGCTGAAGCTGGGGATGCAACCGCTCCATGGCAGTCAACAGAGCAGGCTGCACCAGCGCTCGACATCGAGCCAAGATGTCGCCTGCGCCCGGGGCGGTCGTCTGCTGCAGCAAGTTTTGTCGGATCATCGCCAGCAGCCGTCGATGAAGCTGATTGCTGGCAGCAGCGGCGACCGGACACCGAACATGACGCATCGCGAGGTCATCCCGATAGCCGCAGTAGGAGTTGTTAATGTGCGGATAACGTGAAGTACACGTAGCCGTGCGCTGACAAGCTGAGTAGACATTGGTCGCCGGCGCTCCCCGATACGCCCTAAGCTTCTCCGCGGTGCAGACTGCCCGAGCGGAGGAGCCTGATTATTGCGCACAACAATATGGGTTCATATCCCGCAGTCAACTGGATCTCTAGTCGAGAACCACCAGGCACCCAATCGTACGAACGTCTGGATACCCAAAGTATCGCCATCTGCATGCGTCATGCTGGTGAGTTAACGGGAAGGGTTCGACCTCTCGCGACTGGCCGTATCGGTTGCCTGAGGGCGCGCTGCCCCTTAAGGTTGGGCATGCCGGTGATGTCTGTTGATCTCGTTAATGTGCGCAGATAATTCGGTGTTCAGCGGCAGATGTCGTGATGAGTGTAGGTGACGGGGAGGACCCCATGGAGTTGAAGAAGAAGACCTTTGAAGATCTGATCGGCAACTTTGCCGATGATGCGAAAAAGGCCCTCGACGAAATTCTTGAGCGGGAACCCGCCACGAAAAGCCCCGCGCTTGGAGGACTGCCGGGGATGCCGGTTGGTAACATGGCCGGTGCCGCAGGCGGCGCCGTGGGTAGTGCCACTGCCGCAGTAGGCGGCTTGGCTAACACGGTTAGTGACCTCAATAGTACAGTCGGTAGCTTAACAGGCTTGCCTGAGCAGATCGCGAAACTGTCGCAGCTCATCGAAAAACTACTTCCCCTGATTGAAACGTTGACCGGTGCCCTGGGCACGGTCGGTGACATCGCTGGCGCAGCCGGGAAGGCAAATCCCGTAGGGAAATCGTAAGATCGAAATCCTCGTGGCAGCGCATGAGGTGACTGATCTGCCTGCGCTGTAGGAGCGGAGGTTGGCCATCGGTGGGCCTTAGCCGTCTGCAGTTCGTCGCCAAGGTCTTAGGTCAACTTTTCGCCGACGAGGTCGGGCGCGCGGTAAAAAGTCGCCGTCGCCCTCCCGTCGACGTCGAGGAACACGAGCGTCAGCGCGCGCGCAACGTGCGGCTCGCTTTGGAACGGCTCGGCCCTTTTTACATCAAAGTGGGACAGATCTTATCCACCCGTCCCGATTTTATTCGGCCTTCCCTGATCACCGAGTTGAAAAAGCTACACGACCAGGTCTCTGTCGCACCGTTTGGGGACTTTGAGCCGGTTCTCGCCGAGGAGCTCAGCCCGGACTGGAAGCTGCTGTTCCTTGACATGCAGACGCAGACCCCGCTGGGCGCCGCTTCGCTGGCGCAGGCCTACCGGGCGACGTTGTGGGATGGGACACCGGCAGTGGTCAAGATCCAACGGCCGGGCATCAAGCAAATCGTGCAACAGGACATGGCCCTGCTTCGACGGGCGGCTCGCCTCATGGCCAAAGCGGCTCCTCGGTTCAACGCGGTCATCGACGTAGACGCCATGCTCGGTGTGGTGTTTGACGCCATGGAGCCAGAACTCGATTTCATCGCCGAGGCTCGGAACATGGACCAGGGCCGCAGCTCTGTGCAAAAGTTCAAGCACCTGTCCGTTCCTGATGTACTACTCGCGATGCCACGCGTGCTCATTCAGAGCTTGGCGCCCGGAGTATCGATCCGAGACGCCCACCCCGCCGCCTTCACTGTCGAAGAACGGTTGGCCATCGGCCGCGACCTGCTCGCCTACATATACCACGGTTTTTTCGTCGACCGTTATTTTCATGCCGATCCGCATCCAGGGAACATATTCGTATACCCGGGGCAAAAGGCGTCGCTTATTGATTGGGGCATGGTTGGCCGGGTGGATCGTCGCACCAGCATGCTGATGGTACTCATTCTCTTAACCCTGGGGCAAAACGACGGGCATGGATTATCCAAAGCCTGGATTGAGATGGGTCGGGCGACGCCGTGGGCTGACGCCGGAGGCTTCGCCAATGACATGTCAAGGCTGGTACCCAAGATTCTCGGGGCCTCCCTGGCCGATCTTAATTTTGGTGTCACGTTAACTGCGGTGCTCAAAAGTGCCACGAAGCGCGGTGTGCAAACGAGCCCGGTGATATCGCTTCTCGGTAAGGCTTTTGGAAATATTGAGGGATCGATCCGTTATCTGGCGCCGGAACTATCCCTGGTCGAGGTCTTTGAAGATGAGCTGCAAGCCATCATGGTCGACCTACTCCGCGAGCTGTTGTCTAAGCAACAAGCCGCCCGGACGGCGATGGAACTCATCCTCGGATCGACCGCAATTATTGACCAGCTGCGTGGTCTCATGCGGGATCTTTCCACCCCTGGGTCATCTCGGTTCGGCTTTGACAATCGGTCCTTTTCCAGGCAGTCAGACGTCGATGCCTGGGTGCTTCTCGGGCTTAGTTCCGTTGTTCTATCGCTGGAGCAACGTCTACGAAACCGCACTCGCCGCACAACCACCTACAACCACCGCTAAGCTCGCCAATGTTCCGATGGCGACCGTTGCTCGAGGGCGTCTAGCGCTTGATCGAGAACACTGACTAGATGCGATGCACGAGCACTAACAATGTTCCAAAGTGTCCTTATTGCCTCCCGGATGCTTTCCGGATACTGTTCATCGGCGGTCGTGATCCGTGCGGCTAAAGCGCCCCGTGGGTCGTAGATATCCAACGCGAAAAGGTCAATGACGTTTCGATGTCCTCTTTCGATGGCGAACGTCGATTTCGCAACCGAGGCGACGAACAGCTGGTCAAATAAATGTTCATCCCATCTGATCGAGCCCTCGACCGTCTTGTTCGCTAAAAGTTCGAGTAGCCTATGGAGCCGGGAGGATATTTCCGGATTAGCTATTCTACTGCCGAGTACCGGCCTCGAAAATATTTCGTTTGAAGCCTGCTGGCCGCCTTCGCCCGACGTCTCCAGCGCCTTATTCTTCAGCATATCCAACAGTCTTTGTAACTGTAAAGCTGATTCCGGATTAACCATCACGGACCCTTTTTAGGCGCGGACGTACGGTAGGCAACCTTAATTAATGGCCAACATGTCGACCATTCCAAGCGGCAAAACGTTCGAGTCCATAGTGGTTGCTATCGGACTTCAACGCAACGAGGCGCGCTGACATCATCCAACAGAAGCTACCAGGCGCGGACACGTTCCGCGCTCGACCGCATGAGCTCAGGCATCCTCAGACCGATCGCCAGGTGCACTGACCAAACTCACTCATCATGGTTGCGGTCAAGATCGGGACGATCAACATACTGGCGACGTGCGGTGTAGGGCTAGCACAGATACGCCGGTAACCTGCCATGGAGGTGTGTTCTGCTTGATCACCGTGTGAATGCCGAAGAAGTCATCCATGTTGGCCGAGCGTGGTGTGACAGTTGATCATTGCACCGTTTACCGGTGGGTGCAGCGGTTTACCCCAGTGCTGATCGACGCCGCCCGGCCGTGCCGGCATGCTCCCGGTAGGTCATCAATGTGCTTGCGCGGTCGATCAACTTCGAGGCGAAGGCAGCGGGATGGTAGACGGCGGCGGCTATGATTATCAAGCCATAGGGGTCAACACTTTCGCGGTAACGCCCCCAGGCTGGAACCGTGTCGAATCGCTGTGCGCGTTCATCACTGATGGTCACAACTTTCGCCAATGGGGTGGCTCGCCATCCCCGACGACTTAACCGTATGGCTTCGTCTTCACCTGCCTACCAATCAGTTCTAGTTTGCAAGCATGATGGAGTGTGGATATCGCGGTCCGGTAAAGTGCGCAAGAGAGATCCGCCGGAGCCCGAGCACGGCTCCTGGCGGCGCCGGTCTCTTATCGACCGCTTCAACTGGTGATAATGGCGCCCACGGATGGTGATTTTCCTGACCGAGTCGGCGAAGGTGATTTTTCGGACGACGGTTGGCGCTCGCATTCAGCCTTCGGTCTTAATTCGTACTTGTTGAACACCGACTAGACGAATCGCAAGGGCGGACTTGCCGGTAGGCGGTGGGCCGGCAACCGGTGCGCGAGTTCGTGCGGTGTTGGGAAATGGTAGATACATGGAAGCCGATCGATTAAACCGAGACATTTGGGACGTCGTGGTGGTCGGGGCGGGTCCTGCAGGTGCGAGTGCGGCCCGGGTTGCCGCCGAAGCAGGCTGCCGGGTGCTGCTGGTCGAGCGTGCTGCTATCCCGCGTTACAAGACCTGCGGTGGCGGCTTGATCGGCTGCGCGCAGGCATTTCTGCCCGATGGATTGCAGGTAGCGGTCCGGGACGAGATCGAGTGGGTCACCTTCGCTTTGATGGGACGCAGGCAGCGCACCGTGAGTTCCGAGGGCGCGGTGCGGTGCAAGATGGTGTTCCGCGACGAGCTCGACGCCGCTTTAACCTGCGTGGCCGCAGAGGCTGGTGCCTCGGTGCGGGACCGCACCGCCGTGGTGGCGATCGAGGACGGAGAAGGCATCGTCACCGTCCGCACCG
Organism: Pseudonocardiales bacterium; assembly: GCA_019241525.1. Taxonomy (GTDB): domain Bacteria; phylum Actinomycetota; class Actinomycetes; order Mycobacteriales; family Pseudonocardiaceae. Next base: position 11,842 of record JAFAWY010000135.1, on the reverse strand, counting down.
CAACCGGCGACCTGGTTCACGCTCGGGCGCTGGTGGGGGCCGATGGGAGCGCCAGCAGGGTGAGCCGCTACATCGGCGTGCGCTGCGAGCAAGTGGACCTCGCCCTCGAAGTTGAAGTGCCCATCGACGCTGGAGCGGCGTCGAGATGGCGTGGCCGCATGCTCCTGGAGTGGGGGCCGTTGCCGGGGTCGTTTGGCTGGGTGTTCCCCAAGGGTGACGTGTGCACCGCCGGGGTGGTAGCGGCCAAGGGCCGGGGTGAGGCGACGAGGTCCTACCTGCGCGACTTTCTCCACCGCCACAAACTCGGGCACCTGACCCCGCTGCACGACACGGGACATCTGACCAGGTGCCGACGCAGGGACTCACCGCTGGCGCGGCACCGAGTTTTGGTAGCCGGCGACGCCGCTGGCCTGTGTGACCCGTGGTCCCGGGAGGGGATTTCCTTCGCGCTGCGGTCCGGAGTGTGGGCTGGAGCTGCGGCGGCGCGCATCGCACGCGCCCGCAACGAAGCAGATTTGGAGCGGGCGCGCGCAGGCTACGTCACAGCGGTGCACTCGACGCTCGAGGTGGAGATGCTGGCGTCGCGGCAGGTGATGAATGTTTTCACCAGACGTCCCGGCCTGTTTCACACCGCCCTGACAGCCGTACCGCCTGTGTGGCGCCAGGTGGACTCCTACATCACCGGCAGCACCACGATCCCCGAACTGCTCGATACTCCCGCGGCGCGCGCGGCGTTGAAGGCTATCGGCCTGTTCTTGTGATTTTCCGCCGAGCCTGCGGTGGCCGGCACTCGCAACGACAAGGACGTCATTAATGACAGCGAACAGCCAGGTCACCCGACTCCAAACACCGATCGCGATCATCGGAACGGCGTGCAGAGCCCCGGGAGGGGTGACGTCCGCAGAACAACTCTGGCAGGTCTTGCTGGAGCGGCGCGACGTGGTGGCGGGCTCGGATCCGGGCAGGAGGTGGCGAGACGACGAGCGGGTAGTGCCCGCCGATCTCGCCGACACGGGAATGTTGCGCAACGGCTCGTTCCTCGACGACATCGACCTGTTCGACCCCGGCTTCTTCGGGGTGCCGGTGGGCGAGGCGCCCAGCGTCGACCCGCAACACCGCCTGCTGATGGAAACCACCTGGGAGGTGCTGGAGGATGCGGGCGTGCCGCCGCGTTCGCTAATCGGGTCGCAGACCGGCCTGTTCATCGGCATCTCCGGTGCCGACTACGTCAAGCGGTTCACCATCGCCGACTTCAACATCTACCACGGCATCTCCGCGATCCCGTCGGGCGCACCCGGGCGGATCTCCTACATCCTCGACGTCAACGGACCATCCCTGGCGGTGGACGCTGCCTGCGCCTCGTCGCTGATCGCGGTGCACCTGGCGTGCCGCTCGCTGCACGACGGGGAGACCGACCTCGCCTTGGCGGGCGGGGTGACCGTGCAGCTGGAGTGGGGAGGCATCATCGGCTTTGCACGCGCCGGCGCGCTGTCGGCACGTGGACGGTGCGCCGCTTTTGACGCAAGTGCGGACGGTTTCGTGCGCGGCGAGGGTTGCGGCATGGTAGCTCTCAGGCGGCTGGGCGACGCCCAGCGCGACGGTAACCGGGTGCTGGCCGTCATCACCGGGACCGCGGTCAATCACGCCGGGCGGGTGCGGGGCATTGCTCAGCCGTCGCGCTCGGCGCAATGCGCGGTGGTGACCAGTGCGATGCGAACCGCGGGCGTCACGGCCGACGACATCGGCTACATCGAGACCCACGGCACAGGCACACCCGTGGGTGACCCGATCGAGTTCGGCGCACTGAGCGACGCCTATGGCTGCTCCGGCACGCCCTGCGCGCTGGGATCAGTCAAAACCAACATCGGTCACCCAGAAAGCGCAGCGGGCGTGCTCGGCCTGATCAAGGCCACGCTCGCGGTGCAACGCGGAGTCATCCCGGCGAACCTGCACTTCGCCCGCTGGAACACGGAGATCGACGCCGAGGGAACCAGATTCTACGTCCCCACCGAGACCACCACCTGGAACGGTGGGGGCCGACCGCGGCGTGCTGCGGTGTCGGCTTTCGGCGTGACAGGCTCGAACGCGCACGCCATCGTGGAACAGGCATCCATTGATCCGGATGACGTCGGCAACGACCCGGCGCCCGGATGCAACCGGCTGGCGGTGCACCCCGTATCGGCGGCCTCGGCAGGGGGATTGGCGGCCACTGCCGCTCGGCTGGCCGATCACATCGAGTCGGCCCGGCCCCGACCGGTCGACGTCGCGCATACTTTGGCCGTGCGCCGCAGCCACCTGACGACGCGCGCCTGTGTCATCGCGGCAGACCACGGGGAACTCGTCGGCGGTCTGCGCGCGCTGGCCGAGAGCAGGCAGCACCCCGCTGTCGTGACCGGGCCGACCGGCTCCTGCGACATGCCGGTGTGGGTCTTTTCCGGCCACGGTTCGCAATGGGCGGGCATGGCCTGTGACCTGCTCGACCGCGATCCGACGTTCACCCGCATGATCGATCGCCTGGACCTCGTCGCGGCCGACGTGCCGGTGCGGCGACTGCTGGAGTCCGGCGAGCACCTCGAGCGCATGGACGTAGTCCAACCGGTGCTGTTCGCGGTGCAGACCGCACTCGCGGAGATGTGGGGGCAGCGTGGCCTGCGCCCGGCCGCCGTGGTGGGGCATTCGATGGGCGAAGCCGCCGCCGCGGTGGCCGCGGGCATCCTCTCACCCGAGGACGGCATGCGTATCACCCTCATCCGCTCGTCACTGCCGCAACGCGTGGCCGGCGGTCGCATGGTGGTCGTCGCGCTTCCGGTCAACCAGGTCGAGGCCGAGATCGAGGATCTGCCGGGAGTGTCGGTGGCGGTGGTGACCGCTCCGGCCTCCACCGTGGTGGCCGGTGATCAGGAGATCGTCGAGAGGTTGGTGCGCAGCTGGCAGAACCGGGGTGTGTTCTGCAAGAAGATCGCCGTGGTAGTCGCCGCGCACTCCCCGCAGGTTGACCCGATCATCGCCGACATCGCCGCCCAGACGACGTGGCTGTCCGGTGCGATCCCGGAGGTGCCTTTCTACTCGACCGCCCAGGACCCCCGCGCGCCGGTGGTCTTCAACGGTGAGTACTGGGCGCAGAACCTGCGCGCCCCGGTCCGGGTGGACCGGGCGTGCATGGCGTTGATCGAGGATGGCCACCGGGTATTTCTGGAGTGTTCACCGCACCCGCTGCTGACTCAGGCGGTGGAGGAGACCGCAGCGGTGCTGCGCACTCCGGTGACAGCGGTGCCGTCCCTGGTGCGCGACCAGGACGGCCACGAAGCGATGTGCCGTGCGGCGGCGACGTTGCATGTGGCGGGTGTGCCGGTGGACCTGGACGCCGTCAACGGTGGTGGAAAGCTCATCACGCTACCGCCCACGGCGTTTGACCGGTCTCGGTACTGGCAAGAATCGGCGAACGAGTCCCGCGGCACGGCCGCGCACATGTGGTTGGGCGAGCGTTGGACCGTGCCTGACTCTGACGCCGACGACCGCACCCGTCACGTGTGGAGCGCCAATCTCGGCACCGACCGCGTCGAGTGGTTGCAGCAGCACGTCTTGTGCGGCACACCGCTGGTGCCGGGGGCCGCCTACGTCGAACTGGTCTTGGCTGCGGTCACCGAACTGTTGGACTGCGCCCTCGACGAGCTGTGCCTGCGCGACGTGCGGTTCGAGCGGATCGTGCCGCTTACCGGCTCGGTGCCTTTGCAGGTTTTGGCTATCCGGATCGGCGGGTGGGTGGACGTGCAGGTCGTCCAGCCCGGCGGTGGCGGGTGGGAACGCGTCGCCGCCGCGACGGTCACCCGGTGCGAAGGAGGACCGGTGGACGTCCGCCCTGCCCTGCCGGTCCCCGGGGAGGCCCCCATGGCCGAGGGTCTGTACAAGAGGTTCCGCGGGATCGGGCTGGACACCGGACCGGCGTTTCACTCGATCGTCGCCATCGCCGGCGACGGCGTCACCCGGCTGCACGTGCCGCCGGATGCGGTGATCCGAACCAAGGCGCCGAAGGTGCATCCGGTGCTGTTCGACGGCTGCGTGCTGTCGGTGGCCGCCCTCCTGGTCGCTGACGACGAGCGGGGCGGCGAGGCCGGGAAAGCCCCGTGGCTGCCCACCCGGATCGCCGAGGTCGTGCTACCCGCTGATCCGGGTCGCATCACCTGGGTCCGGCCCCAGGTGCGCCGCAACGGCTCGAACGCCGCGACCGGACGCGCCGACCTCTACGACACGACCGGTGAGTGGGTCGGCGCTCTGGAAGGCGTGGAACTGATCACCAATCCCGGCGCATCCGCCGGGAACGCGTTGGTGAACTCCAGGTTGTTCGAAATTTCTTGGCTTCCGGCGCCGCTGCCCGCACCGTCTGCCGAGCCGGGCGCAACCGGCGCGTGGGTGGTGGTGGAGGAGCCCGACGACCGCAACGGCATGGCCGCTCGGCTCGCTGGCGCACTGGGGGAGCTCGGTGCACGCGACGTCGTCCGGGTGGACGCTCTCGCGGCACCGGGCCCGTGTGCCGCGGGTGTCGTCTGGTGCACCACGGGTGAACTCCACGACCTCGACCGCGTGACACGGGTCGCGTCGGTGCTCCGCGAGCACGCGCACCATGTCACGCCACCCAGGCTCTGGTTGATCAGTGTGAACGCGCGACCGGTACTCGACGGCGATCCGGTCGAACCAGGGGTATGTGCCCTGCGTGGGTTGCTGCGCGTGGCGTCCATCGAACAACCCCACTCGGCGGTGACCTGGATCGACAGCGACGACAACGGTGACCTGGGCACGGCCGACATCGCCGCCGAGCTGATCACCGCCACAGCGGAGACGGAGGTGGCTTGGAGGTCGGGGCAGCGCTACGTGGCCAGGCTGACGCGTGCCCCGCTGGCGTTGCGACCGCCGCGCACGGCCGGCGTGCACGGCGTGGTCGCCGGTAAGGACCGGTACACCCTGGAAACCGAGGGCGGTCTGGAGCAGCTTGAGTTGATCTCTACCGACGAACCGCTGCCCGCGCCGGGACCCGGTGAGGTGCTACTGCGACCCGAGGCGGTCACCGTGCACTTCCGGGACGTCCTGATCGCCTTGGGCATCTATCCCACCGACGACGGATCGCTGCCCCGGCTGGGGGCCGACGCCGCAGGCGTGGTGCTTACGGTCGGCAACGATGTCAGGGACCTTCGACCCGGTGACCGCGTCATCAGCGTGGTTCCCGAAGGAACCGGCACGATGGCGTCGCACTGCCTGGCGAAGGCGGACCTGACGGCGCGCATCCCGGACCACATCGAGCCGATCGACGTCACCCCGTCCGTGCTGACCTACATCACGGCCTGGCACGCGTTGCACGACCTCGCATGCCTGCGGGAGGGGGAGACCGTGCTGGTGCACTCGGCTGCCGGCGGCACCGGGCTGGCCGCGATCGCGGTGGCCCGGTTGCTCGGCGCCACCGTCATCGGCACGGCAGGCACCGAGACCAAGCGCCGCTACCTGCGTGAACACGGCGTGGAGCACGTGTTCGACTCCCGCACCCTGGACTTCGCAAAACAAGTGGTGAAAGCGACCGGTGGGCGCGGCGTCGACGTGGTGATCAACTCCTTGACCGGGGCTGCCATGAGAGCGTCCCTGGGCCTGCTCGCGCCCACCGGCCGTTTCGTGGAGATCGGCAAACGCGACCTGTACGACGGCGCACGCGTCGACCTCGGCACCTTCCGCCACGGCATCACCTACACCGCGCTTGACCTCGTGCTCACCGCCAGGGAACGACCAGCGGTGTTCCGGGCGGCGATGCATCAGGTGCTAGCCCACATCGAGGCCGGGCGCCTGCCCCTGCTGCCCCGCACGGTCGTGCCGCTGCCCGAGGCGGCTGACGGGTTCAAGCGGCTTGCTTCGGGCGATCACATCGGACGGGTCGTCCTGGCGTTCCCGCCTCCCGGACAGCGCCTGGGCGTTCACGCGCCGGCGAGGGACACCGCGGTGCATGCCGGTGGCGCCTATATCGTCACCGGCGGGACCAGGGGCTTGGGCCTGGAGGCCGTCCGTTGGCTGGCAAAACACAGCGCGGGACGGGTCGTCGTCGGGGGGCGTGGTGACCCGGCACCCGAGGCCGCCGCGATCCTGCACGCCGTTGCGGTCGCCGGGTGCGAGGTGGAGGTGGTCAGCGGCGACATCGCCGATCCGGACACGGCACGTCGGCTGGTAGCCGCCGCCGGTGGGCAGCTGCGAGGCGTCTTGCACACCGCCGTGGTGCTCGATGACACACCGATCACCGGCCTTACCCCGGATCGGATCGAACGCGTGTGGCGCCCCAAAGTGAACGGCGTGGTCAACCTGCACGACGCAACCCGCAACCACGTCCTGGACTGGTTTGTCGTGTTCTCATCAATGTCGGCGATGCTGGGCAACGCCGGCCAGGCGAATTACGCTGCCGCCGGAGCGTGGGTAGACGCCTTCGCCAAGTGGCGCTGCAACCAGGGATTGACCACCCTGTCGGTCAACTGGGGCGCCTGGGGCGAAGCTGGACGCGCGACCCACTTCGCCGCCCGCGGGTTCGACACCATCTCCACCGCCGACGGGTTCGCGGCGTTGGAGGATCTGCTGCGCCACCAGCGGGTGAACACCGGAGTGTTCGACTACCAGCCGGACGTGATCTTCCGCGCCTACCCGCACGTCAGAGGCAACCCGTTGCTCGCCGAATTGGGCAGCGAAGCAGCCGCGCCGGGTGACGCCGCGCCGGTGTTCCAAGTGCGCGCCGGGGCGCCGGGACCAGCCAGGGCACTGCTCCTACAGGAGGCTGTGGTCCACGCCTTGGCCACCTTGCTGGGAGCCCAGCCCTCTGCTGTGCCGGCGCACGCCAAGTTCACCGACATCGGTCTGGACTCACTCCTTGCGGTAGCTCTGACCCGCAAGCTGCAGTCTGACCTGGACATCGTGGTAACACCGGCAAAGGTATGGGCGCACCCGTCGCCAGCGGAATTGGCGAGCCACATCGACTCCGCGCTCCCAGGGTGACATACCCGGCCTCGTCACGGACCGAGGCCATCCGGAAGACCCCGCGAGTGACTCTAGGTAGGTCGGGATAGCCGAGCGGACTCCCGCTGGATTCCTACAGAGTGAAATAGGGACCAGCGGGCACGTCAGCGAAAGCTGGCCACAGGAGGGTACTGGGCCTCATCGTTGATCAACATTAGGTAGGTGCTGCCGTTGGGGTCGTCGAAAAGATTTGTCGTCACGTCAGCCCTCTCGGCGCAATGATGATTCATTACGGTTGATTTCGTGAAGTCTGGCTGCCAAAATCCACCCGATCTGATCCGGCGGCCCTCGTTGCATCATGTAGCCATGCTTTTGGTGTTGATCCGGTAAGTGTTTAAATTGTTTTGTTGACATGCGGCATCCGCATATCGCGGAGGGTGGCGACCAAGGTTAAAACTGTGCGCGCCGACCTGCTGATCCATTTGTATGGCATTATCACCGGCCCGTTTATTCTCGATTGCCATCGTAAAATTTTCAAAGATCGCCAGCCGCTAGTTATTGCTTGGTCGCGGTTTTTTCACAGTGGCCTCGGCTGCTGGGTATCGCATGTGCGTCGCAGAGGTGGGCGTCGCCGGGTGGGGGACGGTCGTGGCGGCGCTTAGGGCCGCGTGTTGTTCCAGCTGTGTGGCGATGTGGGTCCATATTCGGGCGTATTCGCGGGCGAGTTGGGCTATCGGCCTGGCCAAGCGAGGGGCAACCATCTTGATGATTTTGTTGGCCACGGGCATTTCAATCCGGTATCTGGCCAGACACCACAGGAGAGATTGTGTGACGTCGCTGGCCTGCTGTGAGGAATCTTTTCTAAGGTGAGCCACGATGGCCGCGATGTCTACACGGTCGGCGGCTACCCGGCCGAGGGTTGTGCGGGTGTGTGGGTCAGCGTCGGTTTCGGTCGGGTTGGGTTGGTGGCGAGGGGTCTGGTGGGAGTTGGGGATTGGGGGCTGTCCGGCGCGCAGGCGCTGGCGTACGTCCTGGACTGTGGAGGAGGACACTCCGGCTTGGTGCGCGATGGCGCGGATTGGTGCGGTGGGGTTGTCGGTCAACAGTGTGGCGACCCTGAGTCTGCCGGCGGCAGGGTCGATGGGTCGTAGTCGGCCGTCTTGGCCGAGTCTGGTGGTCGACTCAGGACTTTGCGGGGTCGAACGGTGCCGTGCCTTGGCCACAGTCCGGGGAGACAACCCGACGGTGGCGGCGATCATCCCATCTGACCATCGTGGATGGGATCGAATGATCCGTACCGCCGCTGCCGTGCGCTCGGCACGGGTCAAAGGCATCCCGTGAGCAATGTTGAGTTGCACTGCGAGCAGGAAGGCATCGTCGTCTGTTCCTTGGTATATCTTCGCGGCAATCGCCTGTTCACCTCGCCTAATTGCTGCGCGGACTCGGTGGATTCCGTCGATGACCCGCTTTGACGGGCCGTGCACCACAATTGGTGGTAACTGCTGTTCCGATTCGGCCAGCAACCGGGTATGCTCATCGTTTTCGCCGCCGTGCCTCAGGGAGGTATCCAGCTGCAGTGAGCTAATCGCAACGGTGACGATAGGAAGGCTGTCGATCTTGATGAGGTCTCGTCGCATGGGTTCGGCGTCCGTCATGTCGATCGGCTCCACTGCAGCAAGTGTCGGATTTTCGTCAGCCATGTCCACCCCGAAAGAAATACGATGCACTCCAGGTCGGTGTTAAGCATTTGAGGTTTCCTCCGGTCCGCAGCGGCATCACCGGTGGCAATTCTGCAAAGGCCTTCCGGCCGCACCCCACCACGGCATTCAAGGTGCAGTCAGAAAAATTTCTGATCTAGACACCCTCTCGCCGCAGCAGCGAGCATTGCACCATGAGGCGCCGGTGACAGTACGTGAATCCCCCGCTTGAACTCCTCGAGCAAAAGCGCCCGGATGTGCGGGACACTATCACGACATGCAGGGGCCCTGCGGCTTAATGTTCTCGTGCCGGATATAAATGTCGGGCCCACTCACCCTGCACATTATTTAGCGCAAACGGGGACCCCCACGGCACGCGCCCGCTTACCAATGCCATGACGCAGGCTATCGGACGCTCACCGCAAGCGCTCGCCGATTACCAATATATGGGATAGTACGTACATCTGTAGTGAACGCTCGCAGTTGAGGTATGAGGTTGAGATACGGGTGTTCTGGGAATACGGGTGTTTCTGGGTATTCTGAGTATTCCTGTCCGGATCATGTTCGGATCTCTCCGGATCATGTCTGGGTTCAGATGATGGGTGCCGTTTTGGCTTCTGGTGATGGGTAACGGTGCCTAGGCGGTTGTGTGGATGGTGGTGTGACCGTAGGCCTTGTGGCGGCGGACCTCCTTGCGGCTGGTGCGGGGAACATTTTTGATCAGGCGGTCGCGGTGGTCGTAGACCCGCAGGGTGGTCTCGTCAACTTCGATGGTGACGATTTGTCCGGCATAGCGCAGTCCGACTTGGACGCGTTGGCCGATGATTTGAGTGCCGCCGCGGCAGGACACCGTGCGCTGGACCCGAGCGGGTCGCTGGTCGATCAGGGGAGCCGGACCGGGTGGGCCGGGCGCCTTGGAGGCGTGCGCGTTGGGTCGGGGTCAGAGTCAGCGGGATGGTGCGGGTTAGGACCCCGTCGATGATGACGTGAGCGACGGTGGTTTCCAGGCGCAGAGTGATCCGCCGGCCGGCGAATTGTTGGCCGACGGAGCGGTAGTGGCCCGCGATGGAGACCATGCCCACGGCGTTGACGCTGCGGTGGATTTCTACGGGTGCGCCAGCGGTGAGTTCGGTCCACGACGGTCGTGCCGGCGGCGGTGGGCCGGCGGGTCGGGCGCCGTGGGCGCGTAGCCGGGTCAGGTCGAGGCTGGTCAGGCGGGACGGCAGGGTTTTGAAATGCTGCCCGTCGAGGCTTAGGTGCACGGTGGTGGTGTCAATCCACAGGGTCAGCGTGCGTCCGGCCCGGGCTGGGCCCAGCCAAAACTGCTGGCCACAGATCCCGAGGTTGCCGCTGGCTGGCACGAGGCGGTCGATTTCCACCGCATCGATGTCCAGCGCCTGGCCGTGCGTCGCCACCGGTTGGTCGACTATCGATCCACCGGGTGCCGCGACCGGGTCGGTGGCTGACGGTCCGGCATCGTCGGGTTCGTCGTCGAGAGAGTCAGGGTCCTCGACGAGCTGGGTGCTGGGACCTGCAGCAGCCAGCTCAGGCGGGCGCCACAGTCCCAGCACGCCACGCTGTTCGACCGGGACCGGGGCGAACCGCTCGGCGGGGGTGGCCATATCCAGGGACTGATGTGGGCGGGCCGTGTCGTACTCGATGCGCCAGGCATCCACCGCGGCTTGTGCGGCCTTCAGACTGTCGAACGGGCCGTGCGGATCCAGCAGTTCGTCTTGGATGCTCCGATGCCAGCGCTCCACTTTCCCCGTCGTGGTGGGCGATCGAGGTTTGGTCAGCCGTTGGGTGATGCCGTTGTGCCGGCAGATCCGCTCAAACAACACCTCGGCTGGGCGAGGCGCCCCAAAGCGACCGGTGAATTGCCGACCGTTGTCGCTGAGCACTTCATCGGGAATCCCGTACTCGGCCATGGCGGTCACAAAAGCGGTGCACACCGCCCGAGCCGTGGCCCGAGCCACCACCGTGCCGATCACCGAATAGGGCGAGTGGTCGTCAATTCCCGAGATCAGCTTGGCCTCCCTGACCCCGCCTGGAGCCGAGGAATCCTTAATCAACACCGAGCCCATGACAACCAGTTGCCACAACTGCATCGGCCCCGAACGCTCCCAACGCCGGTAATCCTGCCGCCGACGCTTGCGAGCAATCGCGCCCACCAGACCGTGTCGGACCAGCACCCGATACACCGTCGAGCGCGACGGCACCGCAGTGATGTTCAACCGGCGCAGTTCATGCACCAGCCTCCGTGGTCCCCACCGCGGATGGGCCCGGCGCAACTCGCACACCCGCGCCTCGATCTCGGCGGCCAGCTGCCCCGGGTGGCGATGCGGACGATGCGACCGATCCGTCAACCCGGGCAGACCGTCTTGGCGGTAGCGACGCAGCCACGCGTGCACCGTCTTACGCGATACCCTATAACGTTCGGCGACCTCAACAACAGGAACACCGCCGGAGACGACCTCCATGACGGCGTGATAACGCTGCTCCACGACGCTCAACTCCACGAGCATCAGCCCCGGCTCCCCCCACGCGACACCAATCGCGCGAAGCAGACCCGAGGGCGGCAGTGTTACCCGTCATTTGAAGCCAGCGCGTTACCCCTCAATCGAAGTCAGACATGTGTCCTCGTGTCGCACGTGAGGATTTTCTCTTCTCTGGTCAAGTGCGGCCTTCGGCCGCCGCCGCTGGTCGCCGGGCCGATCCGGTCCTCGCTCAGCTGCGGGCGGCCGGCCCGGCGGCGGCGCACACCAAAAGGCCCGATGACCGAGAATGAAAACTCCTCAGGCCACCGGGCCTCGCACAATTGATCAACTTGCTGGGTTACGTCCGGGCCGGCCTTCTCCGCGGCCGATCCTGGTCACGGTCGATCGCACCGGTCAAGAGCCGCTGGGCCAACGATCAAGGGACTCTGCCACTTAGAGAGTCCCTGCTGCGCTGGTGGCGCTGACAACGCATTCTCCAGCTCATAGGACTCCATAAATTCAATCGCCGATCAATTTCGGACATGATGATCAATTTTGGGTTGGGAGTCCTGACCGGCGGCAAATAATGTCCGCTGGGGATTCGTCTGCGGACACCGCTGGCGTTGCACACGCATCGCTTCGGCTGCTGCTCCGGCGCGCCGTGAGGAATGACCAGGCTGCTTGTTCCTGACG
>JAFAWY010000092.1 GCA_019241525.1 Pseudonocardiales bacterium | reverse complement strand
GTCACTGGCGGTGCGATCACGACAGCGCTCACCGACCTGGTGCAGCAGGCGCTGTCCGTGAAGTTCTGATGGCCGAAGTTCTGAAGGCACCGCTCGACGCGACCGATGACCGGGGAGCGGTGACCGTGGAGGCCGCACTGGCGCTGTGTTCGCTGGTCGCGGTGCTGGCCTTGGTGCTGGCGGCAGTCTCTGCGGTGGCGGCACAGTTGCGGTGCGTCGACGCGGCCCGCGAAGCCGCGCGGCTGACCGCGCGGGGCGAGCCGGATCGGGCCGAACAACTCGCCCACCGGATCGCCCCGCGCGGCGCGGTTGTGGTGGTGGCCGTCCACGGGGACGAGGTCTCCGCGCGGGTGTCGGCGAACCCGGTGCCTGCGCTGTTACCGGGCATCAAGGTCGCCGCCGAGGCCGCTGCGGTGATGGAGCCGGGCGAGGCGCCGTGACGGCGTTCATCCAGGGTGACCGTGGGGTGGCCACGGTCTGGGCAGCCGTCGGGATCGCGGCGCTGGCCAGCCTGGGGGTGTTCGGTCTCCATCTGGGCGAGGATCTGGTCGCCCGCCATCACGCTGAGTCGGCAGCGGACCTGGCCGCGCTGGCCGCCGCCGCCCACATGGTGATCGGCGAGCAGTACGCCTGTAGCCAGGCCCGCCGCGTTACCGACCGGATGCACGTAACGCTGGTGTCTTGCCGAGCCAGTGACTGGGACGTGCTCGTGGACGTCGCTGCACAGCCACCCGGATGGCTCGCCAGCCTGGGGGCCGCCACCGCCCGAGCCCGCGCCGGCCCCGCCTAACCCCTCCCTGGCGTGTCGCGCCCCCGTGCACTGTGTGTCGTGCCCCCGTGCCGTGTCGTGGCCTACCCCCGCCTCATCGATCCGAGGTAGGCCGTGGTGCTCGGCTATGGCAGATCGGCAGCGTCGATGAGTGTCGGTGGCTCGTCATGTGCTGGCGGAACCTGCGCAGCCCCAGCTTCGGCCAGAGCCGCGAGCACGGCATCGAGCACGGTGATCGCACCTGCTTTGTCCAGCGGGTCGTTGGCGTTGCCGCATTTCGGTGATTGCACGCAGGAAGGGCAACCCGCTGGGCACTCGCACGCGGCGATGGCGTCCCGGGTCGCGGTCAGCCAGGGCACCACGGCGGCATGCGCACGGTCGGCAAAGCCGGCACCTCCCGGGTGACCGTCGTGGACGAACACGGTGGGTTCGCCGGTATCGGGATGCCGCGCGGTGGACACCCCACCGATGTCCCACCGATCGCAGGTCGCGACCAGCGGCAGCAGCCCGATGGCGGCGTGCTCGGCGGCGTGTAACGCCCCTGGCCAGACGGCTGGGACTAGTCCGGCGGCCTCCAGCACCGCTTCCGAGACGGTGAACCAGACCGCCCGCGTGCACAGCGTCGATGCCGGCAGGTCCAGCGGCACCGCGTCGAGCACCTCGCCCGACGGCAGCCGGCGCAGGTAGCTCACCACCTGCGAAGTGACCTCCACCTCGCCTAACGCGACGGACACCCCACCGCGGCATCGACGGTCCACGACGGACACGACGCAAATATCCGTAACCGAGCGGGCTGAGGTGTGCCACGCAGGCTCCTCCGGATGCACCAGCGCGATGCCGGAGTCCAGGTCGAGCTCGTCAACGACGAAGGAATCACCCCGATGCAGGTACACCGCGCCTGGGTGCACCGCGGTATAGGCCGAACCGGCGTCGACGGTGCCCAGCAACCGCCCGGTGTCGGCCTCCACCACCGCCACCTGACCCCCACCCGACCCGCGGATGTCGACCTCGGAATGCGGGCGCTGGCGGGGACAGGCCCAGAACCACCCACCGGGGCGGCGGCGCAGCGTGCCCTCGGCGACCAGCTCGGTGACCACCGAACGGGCCATCTCGCCACCCAACAAGTCCAGGCAGGCATCGGTCAGCGGCAGCTCGGCGGCTGCGCAAGCCAGCTGCGGACGCAGCACGTAAGGATTGGTCGGATCCAGAACCGTGGCCTCCACCGAAGCGCCCAGCAACGCCGCACTGTGGTGCACCAGGTAGGTGTCCAGCGGGTCATCCCGGGCGACGAACACCACCAGCGCCGCGGACCCGGCTCGTCCGGCCCTCCCGGCCTGCTGCCAGAACGACGCCCTGGTACCCGGATAGCCCGCCAGCACCACCGCGTCGAGTCCGGCGATGTCCACTCCAAGCTCTAACGCATTGGTCGAGGCAACCCCCAGTAACTCCCCGGCATCCAGCGCGGCCTCCAGCGACCGGCGTTCCTCGGCCAGGTAGCCCGCGCGGTAGGCCGCAATCCGGCAAGCCAGATCATCTGCTGCAGCCGCGGTCAGCGCCCGCTGGGCGCTCAAGGCGGTGAGCTCTGCGCCCCGCCGGGACCGCACGAATACCAGCGTGCGCGCGCCTTCCAGCACGAGGTCCGCCAGCAGCCGGGCGGACTCCGCACCCGCCGAGCGCCGCACCGGCGCACCGTTCTCCCCGGTCAGTTCATCCAGTAACGGCGGCTCCCACAGCGCGATAGTGCGCTGAGCACGCGGCGAGCCGTCCTCGGTAACGGCTACCGTGTCCAGGCCGGTCAGCCGGGACGCCGATCCAGCTGGGTCCGCGACGGTCGCTGACGCGAGCAGGAACGCCGGGGAAGCGCCGTAGCGCGCGGCCACCCGGCGCAACCGGCGCAGCAGCAAAGCGACATGGGAACCGAAAACTCCCCGGTACACGTGGCACTCATCGATCACCACAAAACGAAGCCGCCGCAGCAAGCGTGCCCAGCGATCGTGCCGCGCGAGCAGGCCGTGATGCAGCATGTCCGGGTTGGTGAACACCCACCGCGCGTGCGAGCGCACCCAGTCTCGCTCGACCTTGGGGGTGTCCCCATCGAAGCTGGCCGGCCGCACGGCAGCCATGCCGAGGGCATCGACCGCCCGGATCTGGTCGGCCGCTAACGCCTTGGTCGGAGCCAGATACAACGCGGTGGCGCCAGCATCGGCCAGCAACTCCGTCAGTACCGGCAGCTGATAGGCCAGCGACTTGCCCGACGCGGTACCGGTGGCGATCACGACGTGGCGCCCGGCCCGCGCCAGCTCTGCGACGGCAATCTGATGTGCCCAGGGCGCCGACACGCCCGCCCCAACGAGCGACACGCGCAACTGGTCAGGCACCCAGGCCGGCCAGTCCACCACCGTCGCTGCCCGAGCGGGAATCGTCGTAACGTGCCGCAGTGCCGATTCGCCACCACCGGCGAGCAGCCGCTGCAGCAGCCCGTGCCCATCACACTGCACCCACGTCACGCTAACGAAGCGCCGTCGTGAACTCGACGCCGAATGACCTCCCGCGGACCAACAACGTCCGTCATGTCAGGTTCATGGCAGCGGGCATCAGGGGACATATCATGATCAGCTGAGCTCAGTAACGGTCCCGCGCGCGCTGAGCTGTGCGGGCACGCCTAGACTGACCGGCCATGACGCCGCAATGCGCGGCGCCACGGGGTGTGCTGCGCGGAAATCAGGAGGGCCGATGTCCCGATATGACCTCGCCCAAGCAGGCGGGAGTCTTGATCTCAGCGGGGGTGACTACACCATTGTCGGGGTGGTCGCCGTGGTCGCTCTCGCCGCGCTGGCCGTCGGCGCCGTCCTGCTCAAAGAGGTGCTCAAAGCGGGCCAGGGCACGCCGCGCATGCAGGACATCGGCCGGGCGGTTCAGGAAGGTGCCTCGGCGTACCTGAGCCGGCAGTTCAAGACGCTGTCCGGCTTCGCCGTGGTCGTGTTCCTGGTGCTGTTCGCGCTGCCTGCCAACGACATGAGCGAGCGGGTCGGTCGCTCGATCTTCTTCCTGGCTGGTGCGTTGTTCTCGGCATCGATCGGCTACCTGGGCATGTGGCTGTCCACCCGGGCGAACATCCGGGTCGCTGCGGCCGCCAACGAGCCGGCCGGTCGCGAAAAAGCAATGCGCATCGCGTTTCGCACCGGTGGCGTGGTCGGTATGTCCACCGTCGGGCTGGGACTGTTCGGCGCGTCGCTGGTGGTCCTGGTCTACGCCGGGCACGCGCCCCGGGTCCTGGAAGGTTTCGGCTTCGGTGCCGCGCTGCTGGCCATGTTCATGCGTGTCGGCGGCGGCATCTTCACCAAAGCCGCCGACGTGGGTGGTGACCTGGTCGGCAAGGTCGAGGCGGGCATCCCGGAAGACGACCCGCGCAACGCCGCCACCATCGCCGACAACGTGGGAGACAACGTCGGTGACTGCGCCGGCATGGCTGCTGACCTGTTCGAGTCCTACGCCGTGACGCTGGTGGCGGCACTGATCCTGGGGACCGCGGCGTTCGGGCTCAAGGGCCTGCTGTTCCCGCTCATCGTGCCGGCCATCGGAGTGGTCACCGCGGTGATCGGGGTGTACGTGACCCGAGTACGGGCCGGTGAGCCGGGACTGCGCGCGATCAACCGTTCCTTCTACATTGCTGCGACGATCTCCGCCATCGCCTGCACCGTCGCCGCGTTCCTCTATCTGCCCCGTACCTTCAGCGGCCTGGCTGGGGTCACCGAGGTGGACGGCAGGCCGGTCGGCGAACTCACCGGCAACCCGGCCGTCATCGCCGCAGTTGCCGTGATCATCGGTATCGTCCTGGCCGGCATCATCCTGTGGCTCACCGGCTACTTCACCGGCACCGAGCACCGCCCGGTCCGCGACGTCGGCACCAGTTCGCTGACCGGAGCCGCTACCGTCATCCTGTCCGGTATCTCGATCGGTTTCGAATCGGCGGTCTACACCGCGCTGGTGATCGGCGCCGCGGTGTATGCGGCGTACCTGCTGTCCGGCGTGGTCACCGTCTCGCTGTTCGCTGTCGCACTAGCCGGTACCGGCCTGCTCACCACCGTCGGCGTCATCGTCGCGATGGACACCTTCGGCCCGGTCAGCGACAACGCCCAGGGCATCGCCGAGATGTCCGGCGATGTCAAGGGCGACGGCGTGGGCATCCTCACCGAGCTCGACGCGGTCGGCAACACCACCAAGGCGATCACCAAGGGCATCGCGATCGCCACCGCCGTGCTCGCCGCGACGGCTCTGTTCGGTTCCTACCGTGACGCCATCCGCTCCGCCGCTGCGAACCTGGACCTGAACGCGGCGTTCAACGTCTCCGTGCCCAATGTCCTGGTCGGCCTGGCCATCGGGGCCGCGGTGGTGTTCATGTTCTCCGGCTTGGCGATCAACGCGGTGGGTCGGGCCGCCGGAGCCGTGGTCTATGAGGTGCGCCGGCAGTTCCGCGACCACCCAGGAATCATGGATTACTCGGAGCGGCCCGAGTACGGGCGAGTGGTCGACATCTGTACCAAGGATTCGTTGCGAGAACTCGCCACGCCCGGCCTGCTTGCGGTACTGGCGCCGATCGCGGTCGGCTTCGGCCTGGGTATCGGCCCGCTGGCCGGTTACCTGGCGGGCGCGATCGTCACCGGCACTCTGATGGCTATCTTCCTGGCCAACTCGGGTGGTGCCTGGGATAACGGCAAGAAGCTCGTCGAAGACGGTCACCATGGCGGAAAGGGATCTGATGCGCACGCCGCCACGGTCATCGGTGACACCGTGGGTGATCCATTCAAGGATACTGCGGGCCCGGCCATCAACCCACTGATCAAGGTGATGAACCTGGTGTCGGTGTTGATCGCACCGGCGATCGTGACGGTTTCCGCATTGCCCAACGCGTTGGGCATCCGGGTGGGCGTCGCAGTGGTCGCGGCGGCGATTATCGTGGTCGCGGTCGTGGTGTCCAAGCGACGCTCCACCTCGTTGGTCGACGCCTCACCAGCGCCTCAGGTCAGCGCGCGGCCTGGAGCTGCGTGACCCAACCCTGCGTGTTTGACAGCGTCTGAGCTAGGAGTACGTGTTGCCTTCATTACGTTGCCGTGCCGGTGTTGCCGCCGGTGTCTTGCTGACACTGGCGGCCACCGGGTGTGGCTCGGGTTCCGGCGATGCCAAGTCGGCACCCGCGGCCGCCCAGGGATCCGACCCGGTGGTCTGGACAGGTGCCTTCTGTGGCGGTCTGGGTGAGGTGATCAGCGGTGTGGCCGCGATCGCGAAGTCGGACACGTCGCCGCAGGGCCAGAAAAACGGGCTGCTTGAGTTCTCCGATATCGCCCAGCGTGCGTTCACCAATACCGCGCAGAAGCTGGAAAAGCTGGGGCCGCCACGGGTCGACGACGGCAAGCATGTCCAGGACACCGCGGTGGGCTTTTTCACCACGGCGGCGGGCACTGTCGGCGACCAGCGTGCCAAGCTCGCCACGTTGGACGCGAAGGACCCGGATTTCGTGAACAAGGCCAGCCATCTCGCCGGCCCTGATCTGTCCGCGGCCAGCGCTCAGATGCAGGGGTTGACCAGCAACCCCCAGCTGGCTCCCGCGTTTCGTGCCGCGCCGGAATGCAAGCAACTAGCGACTGCGGCGGCTGGGAAATAACGAGCTGGGAGAGCGGGTTTACCTCCGTGGCGTCAGGCAATAAGGCTGGTTGTTCGCGACTGGTTGTGCGACGCTGACTGCCTTCTAGGGTTGCCAAGTTGTGCACACTGTGACTTGGCGCAACGGGGGCATGGGGTCGGGGTACCAGTAAGTCGCACACGAGGTGAGTTGAGCGTGGCACGATCGAGCACGAAGGCAGGTCCGGCCGCCGGGTCCGGGCGGGGAAGGCGCACTGCTACCACGGCAAAGCCGCCTTCGGGGTCCACCGCCAGCGCTCGGTCCAACGGTGCCGGCCGCCGCCTGGTGATCGTGGAATCGCCCGCCAAGGCTCGCAAGATCGCTTCTTATCTCGGATCAGACTACGTCGTGCAGTCCTCGCGCGGGCACATCCGTGACCTACCCCGCGGTGCCGCGGACGTGCCCGCCAAGTACAAGGGCGAAGCCTGGGCACGGCTCGGTGTGGACGTCGATCACGCTTTCGAGCCGTTGTACATCATCACTCCGGACAAGCGCGCCACCGTCACCGAGTTGCGCAACGCGCTGAAGGGCGTCGACGAGCTCTACCTCGCCACCGATGAAGACCGCGAGGGAGAGGCGATCGCCTGGCACCTGGTGGAGACCCTCAAGCCGACGGTACCGGTGCGCCGGATGGTATTTCACGAGATCACCGAGCCGGCCATCCTCGCGGCTGCTGCACACCCCCGCGACATCGACCACGACTTGGTGGATGCGCAGGAGACCCGGCGCATCCTGGACCGGCTCTACGGCTACGAGGTTTCCCCGGTGCTCTGGCGCAAGGTGATGCCTAAGCTGTCGGCCGGCCGGGTGCAGTCGGTGGCGACGCGCATCATCGTTCGGCGCGAGCGGGAGCGGATGGCTTTCGTGCCCGCGTCCTACTGGGATCTCGCGGCCACCCTTGATGCCGGCGCGCAGGCCTCCCCGCGTACCTTCGGCGCCCGCCTGGTTGACGTCGACGGCCACCGGGTGGCCACCGGGCGTGACTTCAGCGCTGACGGGACACTCAAGCGTGCCGACGCTGACCTGCTGGTCATCGACGAGGCATACGCCGGTCGCCTGGCCGAGGCGCTCGCGGCGGCAGCGCTGACCGTCGCTCGAGTCGAAGAGAAGCCGTACACCCGTCGGCCTTACCCGCCGTTCATGACCTCCACCTTGCAGCAGGAGGCAGGTCGCAAATTGCGCTTTTCGGCCGAGCGCACGATGCGCACCGCGCAGCGGCTCTACGAGAACGGCTACATCACCTACATGCGGACCGATTCCACGATGCTGTCCGAGACGGCCATCGCGGCGGCCCGCCAGCAGGCTCGCGAACTCTATGGTGAGCGCTTCCTGCACGACGGCCCCCGGCAGTACACCCGCAAGGTCAAAAACGCGCAGGAAGCGCACGAGGCGATCCGGCCCGCCGGGGAGAGCTTTGCGACACCCGGTGCGCTGGCCGGTGTACTGGACGCCGACGAGTTCCGCCTCTACGAGTTGATCTGGCAGCGCACCATCGCATCGCAGATGGCCGACGCCCGCGGTACCACGATGAGCGTGCGGATCACCGGCAGTGCAGGCACAGGCGAACAATGCACGTTTGCCGCGTCCGGCCGGACCATCACCTTCCCCGGCTTCCTCAAGGCCTACGTCGAGACCGTCGACGAGGAGGCCGGCGGCGAGGCCGACGACGCCGAGCGCCGCCTTCCCCAGCTCTCCGAGGGTCAGCGGATTACCGCTACCGAGCTGGTACCGGAAGGGCACACCACGACCCCACCGCCGCGCTACACGGAGGCCAGCCTGGTCAAGGCCCTCGAGGAGCTGGGCATTGGCCGGCCGTCCACCTACGCGTCGATCATCAACACCATCCAGGACCGCGGGTACGTGTGGAAGCGTGGTTCGGCACTGGTGCCGTCCTGGGTGGCCTTCGCAGTGGTGGGGCTGCTGGAGCGGCACTTCGGTTGCCTCGTGGACTACGACTTCACCGCGGCCATGGAGGACGCTCTGGACTCCATCGCCTCCGGTGCGCAACAGCGCACCGACTGGCTGGCCGGCTTCTATTTCGGCTCGCCCGGCGGGGGTTCCCAGGGAGCGGGCAGGTCGGACGGCGCCATGTCGGTGGCCCGCTTCGGCGGCCTGAAAAAGCTCGTCGGGGTGAACCTGGAAGAGATCGACGCCCGCGAGATCAACTCTATCCCGCTGTTCACCGATGACGCCGGGCGTGACGTGGTGGTGCGGGTCGGTCGCTACGGCGCCTACCTCGAGCGGATCGTCGACGGCGAGCAACAGCGGGCTAACTTGCCCGACGACTTGCCGCCCGACGAGCTGACCGCCGAGATCGCCGAGAAACTGTTCGCCACCCCGGCGGAGGGCCGCCTGCTGGGCACCGATCCGGTGACCGGTCATGAGATCGTCGCCAAGGAGGGGCGTTACGGTCCCTACGTCACCGAGGTGCTCCCCGATGACGGTGGCGCCAAGAAGGCCAAGCCCCGCACCGGCTCGCTGTTCAAGTCGATGAGCCTGGAGACGGTGACCCTGGAAGATGCGCTCCGGCTGCTCTCGCTGCCGCGGGTGGTGGGTGTTGATCCGGACACCGGCCAAGAGATCACTGCGCAGAACGGCCGTTACGGCCCTTACCTCAAGCGGGGAACCGATTCCCGATCGCTGGCCGATGAGGAGCAGATCTTCACCGTGACCCTCGACGAGGCGCGCAAGATCTACGCCGAGCCCAAACGGCGCGGCCGGCAGGCCACCGCCAAGCCACCACTTCGAGAACTGGCCGCAGACCCGGTGACCGGCAAGCCGATGGTGGTCAAGGAAGGCCGGTTCGGGCCGTACGTCACCGACGGGGAAGGCGTCAACGCGTCGTTGCGCAAGGGTGACAGCGTCGAGACCCTTACCGACGAGCGCGCCGCTGAACTGCTCGCAGACAAGCGCGCCAAGGCGCGTGCCGCCGCGCGCGGGTGATCGCGAGAAACCCGGCATAACGTTGTTATGCCGACCCGTGCGACCATGAACCTATGAGTGAGCCGTGGCCGGACGCGTTGTTCGGCGTCGACGGCACGGAGCTGCCTGTCCCAGCTGATAAGAGCCGCCGGCCACAGCCCGCGGTGCCGCCACCGTTCGTGCTGCCCCCCATCCCACCGGCCGGCATGACTCCGGAGGCGGTAGCCGCAGCGCTCGGTGAGGAGACCGCCCGGACGGCCGATCAGGACCCGGCTGCTGCCGCAGTTCCCAGCGAGACGGTGCCCGACGCTCCGCCGCCCGATGTTGCAGCACCGCCGCCGGCACCGGCTACTCCGGAGGCGGCGGGGCGTTCTCGGGCCTACAATCTGCGGCCGGTCATCGCCGCGCCGGTGCCGGCGGCTCAGCTGCCGCCGCGTGGACGTGGGGGGCAGGGTTACCGCCAGCCGCTGATTGACGGGTCCCGTTCGCTTCGTGATACCGGCCGCCGGGTCGTGCGCCGCTTGCCCACGCAGACCCGATCCGACGGAGGCGCTGGCGCCTTCTTCCTGATCATGGCGATCGTCTTCGCGGTACTGCTCTACTTCATCATCACTGGCATCGTGGACGCCTTCGTCAGGCTGATCCCGTAGCACACGTTCTGGCGCGGGTCGACCCGCCGTCGGAGCCAGGGATGGGCACATGGCAGACTCCGCGCGTTGTTCTCCTGCGCTCGGGGAAGCTGTGATGTGCATGCGTGCCCACCTGGCGGTGCTGGCGATGGTCGTGGTGCTGGCCGGTTGTTCATCGGGCAGCGGGCAGCCTGGTGATGTGGACATGACGCTGGGAGCACCAGCATCGTCTGCTCGGGCGCCGGATGACCCGATCCCGCCAGTCCGCAATCCCCGCAACCTGACCGCTATCCAACCGTGCCTGCTGGTGATGCCCGCGCAGCTCGATACCAACCACATCGACCAGCCTGGCACCCCCAAGAACGTCTTGGGCAACACCGGCTGCGAGTGGACCGACAAGGCGCACACCCGCGAGTTCGCCATCTTCGTCGACATCGGCAACGACGTGCTGGGCAATGTCTACAGCCAGCGAAACAACATCCCGGTCTTCGAGGTGACCGAGGTGGGGGGGTTGCCGGCGATCCGCACGAAGGACGACGTGGACGGCACCAGCTGCTATTACCGGGTCGCGGTCTCGGACAATCAGACGCTGATCGCCCGGTATACCTCGCTGCGCCCGTCACGCGAGGACCCGTGCATCCCGGCGAAGCAGTTCACGGAGACTGTCATCAGCAACCTGCCACCGCTCAACGGCTGAACTGTCAGCATCGAGCGGAAACGCGGCCTCTGCCGCTGGCTCGCCTTGGCCCCGGCGTCGCGCCCCAATTCGCGCAACACCTTGCAGACCTGCTTGACTCCATCCGGATGTAAGGACCGTCACCCGCTAGCCATGGAGCCGCATGGACCGCCAAGCCGAGCCCGCCCTGGCGGCATCTGCCGCGCAGGGAGTGCGCGGTGTGCTGGCCATACCGGCGTTTCGCCGGCTGTGGGGTGTTACGGCGATCACCGCGGTCGCCGAGTGGCAATCTCTGCTGGCGCTGTCCGCCCTGGCCACCCACCTCACTTCGGGCTACCAGGCGCAAAGCTTCGCGCTCGGCGGTGTGGTCGCGACCAAGCTACTGCCGGCAATGCTGCTTGGCCCGCTAGCCGGGGCGCTGGCGGACAAACTGGACCGCCGGCATCAGATGGTTGTCTGTGACGTCCTGCGTGCCGGGTTGTTCCTGTCCATTCCGCTGGTCGGGGAGCTGGCCTGGCTGTTCATTGCGACGTTTCTCATCGAGTTGTGCGCACTGTTCTGGATTCCGGCCAAAGACGCGTCAATCCCCAACCTCCTGCGCCGCCCAGACCAGGTGGAAACTGCCAACCAGCTGTCCCTGATCATGACCTATGGGGTGGCGGTGCTGGTCGCCTCCGGCGTGTTCAGCGCACTGTCCAGGTTCGGCCCCACGTTTACCGGTCCCGAAGGCGCGGCCTACCTGGCGCTGAGCATCAATGGTGTCGCCTATGCCTTCTGCGCGCTCGTGGTCGGCACCCGGATCCCAGAAATTTCCGGCCGGGCCATGACCCGCCGCGACGCCCAGCCTGGGCTGCTCGCGATGTTGCGTGATGGTGTGGTGTTCGTCCGCGCCACCCCTCTGGTCCGCGGGCTGGTCACCGGGATCATCGGCGCGTTCGCGGCCGGCGGTGCCGTCATTGCCTGCGCGAAGCTGTACTCCACGAGCCTGGGCGGCGGTGACGCTGCATACGGGTTGCTGTTTGCGTCATTGTTCGTTGGGCTGGGTTTAGGGATGGCGGTGATGCCGGTGGCAGCCCGGCGGATCCAGCACCGCCGATTGTTCGGGCTCGCCATCGTGGCGGCTGGATTGGGACTGGTCGCCGTTTCGCTGGCGCCGCACCTCATCGTTGCCCTGGTTGCCGTCATCGGCGTGGGATGTGGCGGGGGAATCGCGTTTCTCACCGGCCTGACCATCATCGGTGCCCAGGTTGCTGATGAGATGCGCGGGCGCACCATCGCGTTCATTCAGTCCCTGGTCCGCCTTGACCTGCTTGCTTCGATGGCCCTGGTTCCGTTAGCTGTCGGGCTCGTGCAGCAACGCACGATCACCCTGTTCAGCCAACCAGTGACCATCGACGGCACCCGGCCGGTGCTGCTGTGTGCAGGGCTGGTGGCCGCGATAGTCGGTGTGTCCGCACACCGCCAGATGGACGACCGGCACGACGGATCCCTGCTGGCCGATCTGCGGTCTGCGGTGCGCCGGCGATCATCCTCGGCTGGTCGCGGATGAACGTGTGGGCCGATCTGGTTGGCCAGGGTCCGGCCGTTGCTGCCCTTGTCGAGGCCGCTCGTTCGGCTAGTGGCACGGGCCCTGCGGGGGTGATGACTCATGCCTGGCTGTTCACTGGTCCTCCGGGCAGCGGCCGCTCGGTAGCGGCGCGAGCCTTCGCCGCGGCGCTCCAGTGCACCGATCCCGAAGCTGGGCCGGGGTGCGGCATCTGCTCAGGTTGCCGTACCACCCTGGCCGGCACCCACCCCGATGTCCGCCAGGTGGTTCCGGAAGGCCTGTCCATTTCGGTGGCGGAGATGCGCGCGCTGGTTGCCGGGGCCTCCCGGCGGCCCTCGATAGGTCGTTGGCAAGTGCTCCTGATCGAGGATGCTGACCGGTTGACCGAGGGTGCGGCCAACGCGTTGCTCAAAGCTGTGGAGGAGCCGCCGCCCCGCACCGTCTTCCTGCTCTGCGCGCCCTCGGACCACCCCGAGGACATCGCCGTGACGCTGCGCTCGCGCTGCCGCCCGGTCAGCCTGCGGACCCCGTTGGCTGCGGCAATCGCCGAGGTATTGGTGACCCGGGACGGGATCGACGCCGCTGTTGCTGCGTGGGCTGCCTCGATCTGCGGCGGCCACGTCGGGCGTGCGCGCCGGTTGGCCACCGACCCGCAGGCACGGGGCCGCCGGGAAGCTGTGTTGCGCGTGCCGACCGCGCTTCGCTCGCTGGCAGACGTATTCATCATGGCTGACGAGCTGGTCGCCGCGGCCGAAGCGGAAGCCGACGGCTTGACTGCGGCGCGCAACGCCGCCGAAACATCGGAGCTGGAGACGGCTCTGGGCGCTGGCGGGACTGGGAAGGGTGCCGCGGCGGCGGCGCGCGGCGCGAAGGGTGCTATCCGCGAGCTGGAACGTCGCCAGAAGTCTCGGGCCACTCGTACCCAGCGCGATGCGCTGGACCGCGCCCTGGTGGACCTCGCCGGCTTCTACCGCGACACCCTGGTCACCGCTCTCGGGTCAGCGGTGGCCCTGACACACCCCGACCGCGCCGCCGACATCGCTACTGTGGCTGCTCACCTACCGCCGGAGGCGTTGCTCCACCGGCTGGAGGCGGTGCTCGCCTGCCGCGAGGCGGTGGAGCTTAACGTCAAACCGCGGATCGCTATCGAGTCCTTGACGAGCGCGCTGTATAGCGCGTGACAATCCCTGAGCTCATCGTCGGTCATCATTGCTTGGAACATGAATCACGCTGACCGCGGCTGATCCTGCACCACCGGCTATCGTCGGCGGGTCGCGCGCAGCGTGGCTCACGGTGGCAGGGCCAGCCGGTGGGTGAACGGCCTCCCGCTAGACTGGGTGCCGCTTGCTGGCCCGCATTGCCGCCTTAGCTCAGTCGGCCAGAGCGGCTCACTCGTAATGAGCAGGTCCGGGGTTCGATTCCCCGAGGCGGCTCCACCTCTCAGCTGGGAAAACAGTCCCAGACTGAGAGCTTGTCTCGATCACGTGGAATCAAACGTGGTGCGAATGGCGCTACAGTGCGTGCCATGGCAGCACCCTCCGCAAGACGCAACAGGCGGCAGCGCGGCAGCGTCCAGGAGCTGCCCAGCGGCGCGCTGCGCGTCTCGGTGTACGCCGGGATCGACCCGCTGACTGGTGGGCGCCACTATCTGCGGGAGACCATCCCGCCTGGGCCCACTGCCGGTGCTGACGCGCAGAAGGTCATGCGTCGGCTGGCAAACCAG
>JAFAWY010000121.1 GCA_019241525.1 Pseudonocardiales bacterium | reverse complement strand
TTCGTCGCGATCGGTATGGGCACCGTCGGTGGTGCTGAGGTCGGAAGCTTCCAAGTGGTAGGTGGTTGGCAGTGTGGTCTGGCTGACGGTCAGCGTGCTCGCCTCTCTCGTACCGGCGCGTGCCTGCCATCTCACTGTTGTCTCGCTCTAACCAGCTGGGCGCCGCGAGTGGCGCCACCTCAGCCGGGAACGAAGACGCCAGGTCCGCGCTCACATGTCATCCACTCGGCGGCATCGGCCACCGAGCCGGGCGTGCGGCTACGGAGTTATCACAGCCGTGCGTCACGCCACGTATACACATGTTACCCGTCCGCGCGTCAGGTATGCGCGTGACACCGCGCACCGTTGCGATCCGGCACTACGCTCGCGGCCGTGGACGTGGCACGTGAGGGCATCATCGATTTGTTGGGCGTCCTCGCCTACGGCGAACTGTCGGCCTTCGACCGGCTCGCAGAGGATGCTCGCAGTGCCCCCACACTGGCCGGCCGGGCGGCGATGGCCAGCATGGCGGCTGCCGAGATCGGACATTTCCGGCTCATCGAGAATCACCTACGGGGGATGGGCGTCGCGGTAGACGAGGCGATGCGCCCGTTCGTGGCGCGCTTCGATCAGTTCCATGCCTCGACGGCACCGCGGTCCTGGCTGGAGGCGCTGGTGAAGGCCTACGTCGGGGACGGGCTGGCGGCGGACTTCTACGGCGAGGTGGGCGGCTGGCTGGACGACGCTACCGCCGCGCTGGTCAAAGAGGTGCTGGCCGATACCGGGCATTCGGCGTTCGCCGAGCGAGAGGTGCGCAGTGCCTGCGAGCAGGACCGGACAACCCGCGACCGGTTGGCCCTGTGGGGACGGCGGCTGCTCGGCGAGGCGGTGACGAATGCGCAGCACATCGTGGCAGAGCGAGAGGCGCTGGCTGATCTGATCGTCCGCGGCTCCGGGGATCTGGCCGGCCTCGCCACGCTGATCCGTCGGGTGGAGATCCTGCACGGCCGTCGGATGGCCGCTCTCGGGCTCGGGTGAGCACTCCACTAGCCTGGTGACCCCTGGTGTCCCCGTGACGTCAAGGTCGATCACACCATGGAGGTTCGGCGTGGAGGTCAAGATTGGCGTCGCGGACAGTCCTCGCGAGCTGACGGTGTCCACCGATGACTCGCCGGACCGGATACAGGCCATAGTTACCGATGCGCTGCGAAACAGCCAGGGACTGCTCACCCTGGTCGACGACAAAGGCCGCCGGTTCATGGTGCCTGCCTCGCGGGTCGCGTATATCGAAATCGGGCCGGCAGACAGCCGGCGCGTAGGGTTTTCGGTCGGCGGCTGACCCGCTGCTCGGAAGTGTATTCGGTGTTACAGCGCTGAGTGCGGTTCACGGGCTGCACTAGGCTGCCGGATGTGTCGCGGCTGCTGGTAGTAGAGGACGACGAGACCATCGGCAGCGTGCTGGAGTCGAGCTTGCGCGCGCACGGCCACCAGGTCAGATGGCAGCGCACCGGCCGGGGTGCGCTGCATGCGGCCGCCGAAACCGACTTCGATCTGGTGCTGCTGGACTTGGGTTTGCCCGACTTAGACGGCGTCGAGGTATGCCGGCAATTGCGGGCCAGCAACCCCACGGCGGTCCTGGTCATCCTGACCGCTCGCACCGAGGAGATGGACGTCGTGGTGGGCTTGGAAGCCGGCGCGGACGACTACCTGACCAAGCCGGTGCGGTTGGCCGAGTTGCTGGCCCGGGTGCGGGCGCACCTGCGCCGGGTGGCTCCGGTGAACCCGGAAGCCCACCCTCTGCTCACGGTCGGTGATCTGGTGGTGGATACCGGCAGCCGGCGAGCGACCGTAGCAGGGCAGGAGATGCCGCTGCGCGCCAAGGAGTTTGATCTGCTCGCCCGTCTTGCGGCAGCACCGGAAGCGGCGATCAGCCGCGAGACGTTGATGGCACAGGTATGGGACGAAAACTGGTTCGGTCCCACGAAAACGCTGGATGTACATGTCGCCGCGCTACGCCGCAAGTTGGCTGGAATGGCCACCCTGGGGGCGGTGCCCCGGATCACCACCTTGCGTGGCCACGGTTACCGGCTGGAGGCTCCGTCGGGGCATGTGCCTGCCTGACCGCGTTCGGGCACCGAATTCTGCTCACGAGCGTGGTATTAACGCATCGTGCGCACTCGCATCGTGGGCCTCGCGGTGCTGGCCGCCGTGCTCGCCATCGGCTTGTTCGGCGTGCCGCTGGCCGCCGGCGTGCTGAAGTACGCAAAATCTGACGAGCGCACAAAACTGCTGCGGGTAGCAGATGCCGCGGCAGCGGCCGTCACGGCGGATGTTCTCCGCGGGAACATGCCGACCGATCTTCGTGATCCTAAAGACGGGACCCAGCTCGCGGTCTATGTCGACCGCGGCTTACTCATCTTGGGCGCTGGACCCCAAGGTGGTGACGTCCCGGTGCACAAGGCGCTGCACGGTGAGATCAACACCGCCGACGTCAACGAGGATCTGGTGGTCGCGGTGCCGGTGACCCATGACAGTGACGTAATCGGCGCGGTCCGCGCCGCCAGTCCGTTGCGCACCGTCTACCGGATGGTGGGCCTGGTGTGGCTGGCCATGCTCGGCTTGGGTGGGCTGGCCATCGGCACGGTCTGGTTGGTCGCGCGCCGCCAGGCCCGGCGGCTGGCCGAACCGCTGGAAAAGCTGTCGGAAGCGGCACGGCGTCTCGGGCAGGGTGACTTCAGCGTCCGGACCGCACCAGCCGCCATCCCAGAGATCGATTCCGTGGGATCGGCGCTCAACAGTACGGCAGGGCGGCTTGACGACATGCTGGCGCGGGAACGTTCCTTCTCCGCCGACGCGTCCCACCAACTGAGGACTCCGCTGACTGGGTTGCGCCTGCGGCTGGAAGCGGCCTTGGACCGGCCAGGGCAGGACCTTCGCCAGGCCATCACTGACGGCATTGCCGCCGCCGACCGCTTGGAGCAGACCATCGAGGAGCTGCTCGCGCTGGCCCGGGACACGCGCAGCTCCAACACCACGCCCCTGGATCTGCCGGCCCTTCTGGACGAGATCGAAGCGGGCTGGCATGACCGGCTGGCTGCTCAGGACCGGGAACTGCACGTGGCGGTGGACCCCCATGCGCCGGTATCCCTCGCATCCACGGCTGCGGTGCGGCAGGTGCTCACCGTGCTGCTGGACAACGCCGCCACGCACGGCTCGGGCACCGTCTCGGTGGCGGTGCGCAATGCCGTTGATGCCCTGGCTATCGATGTCTCCGACGAAGGCTCGGGGATCACCGCGCCCGAACCGGAGCTGTTCACCAGACGTTCCCGGCTGGCCGAGGGACATGGCATCGGTCTGGCGCTGGCCCGCAGCCTGGCCGAAGCCGAAGGGGGCCGGCTCCGGTTGACCCGGCCCGCTCCGCCGACCTTCACCCTGCTGGTGCCCGCCCAGGCCTGATCCAGCTGCGCGCAGCTGAGCTGGGCCGTACCGTGGTCACGGCTGTCACGCCTGTCCAGGAGGCTGTCCATGATCGCGGTTCGCCGGCTCAACCACGCAGTGCTGTTCGTCAGCGATCTAGACCGCGCAGTCGAGTTCTACCGGGATGTCCTGGGAATGACGGTGATCGCCACCGAGCCTCGGGCCAACGCCGCATTCCTTCGCGCCAGCCGTTCGGAAAACCATCACGACCTGGGATTGTTCGGGTTGGGTTCAGGGGCCACCCGCCCGCCACGCGGGTATGTCGGCTTGTACCACCTGGCCTGGCAGGTCGACACCATCGACGATCTGGTCGGTGCGCGGAAGGTCTTGCTGGCCTCGGGGGCATTGCGTGGCGAGTCCAGCCATGGAGCCACCAAAAGCTTGTACGGCGTCGATCCCGACGGCAACGAGTTCGAGATCATGTGGATGCTGCCGCGCGACCGGTGGGGCAGCTACGAATCGAGCGCGCCGGTAGAGGAGCTGGATCTGACCGCGGAGCTGTCCCGGTGGAAGGGAGTGAGTACCGCGTGACGGGATCTGCCTCACCGCTGATCACCCGGTGGGGCTCGTGCGATCCGGAGGCTCCGCTGATCGTCTTGTTCCTGGGTAGTGAATGCCTCGGGGATGGGTTTGGCGACAGCCTCCAAACGGATCTGGCGATGTTCGTGCGGTGCCTCCCGGACGGCGCTGCTTACGCTG
Source organism: Pseudonocardiales bacterium (assembly GCA_019241525.1). Classification (GTDB taxonomy): domain Bacteria; phylum Actinomycetota; class Actinomycetes; order Mycobacteriales; family Pseudonocardiaceae. The sequence goes on along the minus strand of JAFAWY010000121.1, from coordinate 55,300 downwards.
CGGTGCGCGTCCCACAGGCGGCACCGGGCCACTCGCCCCCGGGTTTGGCTGCCTTGCGTGCATGGATTGACCAGCGTGGAACGCCCGAGGTGCCGGTGGTGCTCATCGGCGTGGGGGGCGGCGCGGCTGCGGCCGGCGGGATGTTGCTCGCCGACCCGGCTCGCTTCGCCGCGGCGGCGCTGTTGTACGGCGTGTTGCCGGTCGACTCGGACGTGCCGATGACGCGCGGGCGGCTGGCCGGAATACCGGTTTTTCTGACACATGGCGCGCGGGACCTGGTCATCCCGCTGGAGCTGCAGCGTCGGACGTGGGACTACCTGGTGCGAGACAGTGGCTCGCCGTTGTGGGCACAGCGCCAGCCGGGTGGCCACAAGCTGACCGCGGAAACGGTGGCCGGGCTTTGCGGCTGGATCGAGGCGCGGCTGGGTTTCCTGCAACGCGCCACACCGGTGGCCGAGATGCCCACCGGGCAGGCACGTTGGCCCACCTTGCCGCATGGCCGGTTGCCGGAACGTCGCGGCGAGACACCGGAGGTCAGCGTCACCACCCCGCAACAACAGGTATCGCAAAATGCTCCCGCCGAGCTACAGGAGGCGCTGTTCGAGCGGGTCGTACAGCTAGATGGTGTCGCGACGGCGCCCAGCGCCGTCTCCGTGCCCGGGGCCCGCGCCTTCTTCTTGGGTTCTGGCAATGCCCGGGGCCCGCGCGAGGCCTTTATCGTGCCCGATCTCGGGGAGTTCGCCCACCTGCATCCCGCCTACGACGGCAGCCTGCATCTTGCGCTACCGATCGCACTGGCTCACGATGCGCTGGCGAAGGGCTGGGCGGTAGCTCACCCGCTGGCCGGGCTGCGGCTAACGCCGGGCATGGTCATGATCTTCGGACCGCGTGATGCGACCGAACTGGAGATCGTCACCGCCATAGTCCAGGCCAGCCACTCCTACGCCGCCGGGAACTAGCCGCAACGCCGCGCGTGCGTGTCGTATCCCCCATACCTAGCGTGTCGCGCCCCGGTGTCCGGTGTGTCGTGCGCTGGCGCCCGGTGTGTCGTGTCCTGGCGTTCGGCAACGCCGGGTCCGCGGCCAGCGGAGACCGAGTCAGCTGTGCTGCAAAGGAAAGCCGGCCAGGCCCTTCCACACCAGCGACGCAGTGAGAGCAACTGCTTCTTCCTTGGGCAGTTCGTGGCGGCGGGTCAGCCAGTAGCGCGCACCGTGCTCGCTGGCGCCCACCACTCCGACCGCGACCAGCCAGGCGCGGTCGGCATCCAAGCCAGCATCGGCCACCACGGCTTGGGCGATGGCTTGCACGCACGCGGCGTGCATTCGGTCCACGATGTCCTGCACAGACGGTTGGTTGCGCAGGTCCGATTCGAAGACCAGCCGGAACGCCTCGCCTTCACCATCAACGAAATCGAAGTACGCGCCGACGGCGTTGCGTACGCGCTGCGAGTTGTCGTTCGTTTCCTTGATCGCTGTCTGGACACGATGGACCAGCTCGTCGGCGTGGCGGTCCAGTAATGCCAGGTACAGCTCGAGTTTGCCGGGAAAATGCTGGTAAAGCACCGGCTTGCTGACCCCGGCATGCTCGGCGATGTCGTCCATGACGGTGGCGTGGTAGCCATTGTTGACAAACACATCGGTTGCTGCGGCGAGTAACTGAGCGCGCCTCTCATCCCGGGGCATCCGTACCCCGCGGGGCGCTGCATCCACCCGGGTGGATGCGATCTCGGTCATTGGCCTGCTTCACCTCCGCCCAACCCCGCTAACCCTACTCGCCGGTATCCCCACCGCTTCCGCTACCGCAGTCTGGATGCAGACTGCGGTAAAACCGGGCCTGGAAACCGCAGTCTGCATCCAGACTGCGGTAATGGGAGCGGGGAACGGGAAGAGGGGACGGGTTGAGTACGTTCAGGTGAGCAAGGCAGCACGATACGGTGAGGAGAGTGCTGATGAGCTTGCCGCCGCTGGTGGAACCGGCCGCCGAGCTGACCCGGGAAGAGGTGGCACGCTACAGCCGCCACCTGATCATCCCGGAGGTTGGGATGGAGGGTCAGAAACGGCTGAAGAATGCGAAGGTGCTGGTCATCGGTGCCGGCGGGTTGGGTAGTCCGGCTTTGCTCTATCTGGCCGCCGCCGGCGTGGGCACGTTGGGAATCGTCGAGTTCGACGAGGTCGATGAGTCAAACCTGCAGCGCCAGGTGATCCACGGTCAGTCTGACCTTGGCCGCCCCAAGGGCGAGTCCGCCCGTGACTCCATTCGCGAGATCAACCCCTTCGTCCAGGTGAACCTGTATCCGGTACGGCTGGACTCGTCCAACTCCCTGGAAATCTTCCGCGACTATGACCTCATCCTGGACGGCACCGACAACTTCGCCACCCGCTACCTGGTCAACGACACTGCGGTACTGCTGGGCAAGCCGTACGTATGGGGGTCGATCTTCCGCTTCGAGGGCCAGGCATCGGTGTTCTGGGCAGACGCTCCCGGCGGGCAGGGTTTGCAGTATCGCGATCTGTACCCGGAGCCGCCTCCTCCCGGAATGGTGCCCTCTTGCGCCGAGGGCGGCGTGCTGGGAGTGCTCTGCGCATCGATCGGGTCGATCATGGTGACCGAGGCGATCAAGCTGATCACCGGGATCGGCGAGCCGCTCCTGGGCCGGCTGATGGTGTACGACGCCTTGGAGATGAGCTACCGCACCATCAAGATCCGCCGGGACCCGACTGCTGAGCCGATCACCAAGCTGATCGATTACGAGGAGTTCTGCGGCGCGGTCAGCGACGCGGCTGCCACCGCGGCGGCCAGCTCGACGATCACGGCCGCGGAGCTCAAGGAAATGATCGACTCCGGTAAGGAGTTCGCGCTGATCGATGTTCGAGAGCCGAACGAGTACGAGATCGTCAGGATTCCAGGGTCAACGCTGATCCCCAAGGACCGGATCCTGTCCGGTGAGGTGCTGGCCGACTTGCCCCAGGACAAGCCCCTGGTGTTGCACTGCAAGTCCGGGCAACGTTCCGCCGAAGCACTGGCCGCCCTGCATAAGGCGGGTTTCCGAGATGCTGTGCATGTTGGTGGTGGGGTGCTGGCTTGGGTCAAGCAGGTTGACCCATCGCTACCCGTTTACTAGACCAAACATCTCACTACATCACATCGACCTGGTACCTCACGTCGGCCAGGCACGGTCATGTGAACTGGAGTTCTCGGTTTTGCAACGTCGAGCAACACAGTGAACACAAGCGGCCCATAGCGTCACTCCTGGTACCCACCAGCTCAGGAGGCGCTATGAGCACAACCGAGGTGATGTTGCCGGGCAGACCGGCGCGTGGGGGGCGATGGCTCGACCACTGGGAGCCTGACGATCCCGGTTTCTGGCAGACGGTCGGCAAGCGTGTGGCAAATCGGAACCTGTGGTTCTCGATCTTCGTCGAGCACATCGGGTTTTCGATGTGGACCATTTGGTCGGTCCTGGTACTGTTCATGGGCAAGGCCTACGGCGTCGATCCAGCGGGCAAATTCTTTCTCGTATCTCTGCCAGCGTTGATCGGATCGTTGATCAGGATTCCGTATGCCATGGCGCCGGCTCGATTCGGCGGGCGTAACTGGACCATTGTCAGCGCGTTGTTGCTGCTTATTCCCACAGTGCTGGCCATCGTGGTCATGCATCCAGGGACTTCGTATACGACGTTCCTTGTAGTCGCTGCGCTGGCTGGGTTGGGTGGGGGCAATTTTGCCTCGTCAATGACCAACATCAATGCCTTCTTCCCGGAGGGCCGCAAGGGTTGGGCGCTGGGCCTCAACGCTGGTGGCGGCAACATCGGGGTGGCCGCTGTCCAGTTGATCGGGCTGCTGGTGATCGCGCTTGTCGGCACCACTAGCCCGCGCCTGGTATTGGCGATCTACGTCCCGCTCATCGTCATCTCGGCAATATGCGCCGCGCTGTTTATGGACAACATCTCCTCGATGCGCAATGACACCGGCGCGATGCGGGAAGCGATCAGGCAGCCTCAGACCTGGGTGATGTCGTTTCTCTACATCGGCACGTTCGGCTCGTTCATCGGCTACAGTTTCGCGTTCGGTCTGGTGCTGCAAAACCAGTTCGGTCGTACCCCTTTGCAGGCCGCCTCAGTAGTTTTCCTCGGCCCGCTCATCGGCTCACTGATCCGTCCCGTCGGTGGCTGGTTGGCCGACCGCTTCGGCGGCGCCAAAGTCACGTTCGTGAACTTCTTTGCCATGGCGTTGGCCACCGGTGTGGTGATTGTGGCATCACAGCAGAAGTCGTTGCCCCTGTTCGTGATCGGTTTCTTGCTGTTATTCGTGCTCTCCGGGCTCGGCAACGGATCGACCTACAAGATGATCCCCTCAATTTTTGACGTGCAGGCCCGGATGGCGATCAGCTCCGGTGAGTCGAAGCAGTCCGCGCTGATGCGGGCACGCCGGCTATCCGGTGCGGTGATCGGTATCGCCGGCTCGATCGGCGCGCTAGGCGGCGTGTTCATCAACCTTGCTTTCCGCCAGTCATTCTTGACGGCGCAGTCCGGGGTTCTCGCGTTCTGGTCCTTCATGGCGTTTTACGGCGCCTGTGTGGTGGTGACCTACGTGCTTTACCTGCGCCGGGCGTCCGCTGCTGCCACATCCGAAACACCACGACTGGCCTATGCGCAGGTGTGACGAATCACGATGCGATGAAACAGACCGGAAACACCGTGTTCACGTAACGCGCTCACGATGTCATCAAGGTCTGCAACCGCTGGTGAGTTGCTCAATTGCACCGAGCAACTCACCACAACCGTAATCAGCTCCGATCGTGCGCTGAGGCAAAAGGATGGCGAAACTGACAAGGAGCAACGCGATGCGCACCGTCGTCGTTGTCGGCCACGGCATGGTGGGCCATCGGCTGGTGGAGGCTCTGATCGGTCGGGACGTCCGGCACGAATGGCGAATCGTGGTGCTGGCCGAGGAGAGCAGGCCGGCCTATGACCGGGTTGCTCTCTCGTCCTATGTCGACTCCTGGGACGCCGACGCGCTGGCCCTGCCTGCCGTCGCCGACGACCGGGTGGAGCTGCGGTTGGGTGATCCCTGCGCGGCGATCGACCGGCGCCGGCGAAGGGTCCGCACCGCGTCTGGGCAGCGGGTGAGCTACGACGCGCTGGTGCTGGCCACCGGGTCAGCGCCGTTCGTGCCCCCGGTTCCCGGGCACGATTTGGCCGGCTGCTACGTCTACCGCACTCCCGAGGACCTCGACGCCATCCGAGCGGCGGCGAAACGGGCGATGCACAGCACCGCGGCCGGCCGCCGGTCCGGAGTGGTGGTCGGCGGCGGGCTGCTCGGTCTGGAGGCCGCCTACGCGTTGCGCCAGCTGGGGCTGTCCCCGCACGTAGTCGAGCTCGCGTCCTGGTTGATGCCGATGCAGGTGGATGAGGGTGGCGGTGCGCTGCTGCGCCGGTTCATCGAGGGTCTTGGAGTCCGGGTGTACTGCGGCAATGCCACCAAGGCCATCGAAGAGGACCGTGGTCGGTTGCTGGTTCGGTTGTCTGACGGCACCGAGCTCGACACCGATGTCGTGGTGTTTTCCACCGGGGTGCGGCCGCGCGATCAACTAGCTCGCGAGGCGAAACTGCCGCTCGGTGAGCGGGGTGGGGTACTGGTTGACGACGGTTGCCGTACTGCCGATGAGCACATCTGGGCGATCGGGGAGTGCGCTGCGGTCGGGGGCCGCTGTTACGGGCTGGTTGCGCCGGGTTACGCGATGGCTGAGGTGGTAGCCGACCGGCTGCTCGGTGGCACCGCCACCTTCCCCGGTGCGGATACTTCCACCAAGCTCAAGCTGCTTGGCGTCGATGTGGCCAGCTTCGGCGATGCCCACGCCAAGGTTGAGGGCGCACTGGAGGTCATCCACAACGATCCCGTTGCCGGTCGTTACGCCAAGCTCGTCGTGTCCGACGACGCGCGGACATTGCTGGGTGGGGTCCTGGTCGGCGATGCCGAGCTTTACGGCACATTGCGCGCGCTCGTCGGTGCCGAGCTGCCGGCTGATCCGGGTGCGCTGATCTCCCCGTCCGGCAGTGAGCTCGATGCCGGTGCCTTGCCGGCCGGTGCGCAGGTGTGCTCGTGCCACGGGGTCACCGTCGAGACGATCACCTCTGCGGTGCACCAGCAGGGGTGCACTACTGTGCCCGCGCTCAAGGCATGCACGAAAGCGGGCACCGGGTGCGGATCCTGCGTACCGATGTTGAAAAAACTACTCGCCGCGCAAGGTGTGGAGCAGTCCAAGGCGCTGTGTGAGCACTTTGCGCACAGCCGGGCGGAGCTGTTCCAGATCGTCGCTGTGACCCGGGCCCGGACCTTCTCCGAACTGGTCACCAAGCACGGCACCGGGCGGGGCTGCGATATCTGCAAGCCCGCAGTGGCCTCGATCTTGGCCTCGCTGAGCGGGGTGCTCAACCCTGGCAGTCATATCCTGGATGGTGAGCAGGCTGCGCTGCAGGACACCAACGACCATTTCCTGGCCAACCTGCAACGCAACGGCACCTATTCGGTTGTGCCCAGGGTGCCTGGCGGGGAAATCACTCCGGAGAAACTCATCGTGCTCGGCGAGGTAGCCCGCGACTTCGGGCTCTACACCAAGATTACCGGCGGGCAGCGGATCGACCTGTTCGGAGCGCGGGTCGAGCAGCTGCCGGCGATCTGGCGCCGGCTGGTGGACGCCGGATTCGAGTCCGGGCACGCCTACGGCAAGGCGTTGCGCACTGTGAAGTCGTGCGTCGGAACCGATTGGTGCCGTTACGGCGTGCAGGACTCGGTCGGCCTGGCCATCGCGCTGGAGCTGCGCTACCGCGGGTTGCGTGCCCCGCACAAGGTGAAGGCCGCTGTGTCGGGATGCGCACGGGAGTGCGCCGAGGCCCGCAGCAAGGACTTCGGGGTGATCGCCACCGAAAAGGGCTGGAATCTGTACGTCTGCGGCAACGGCGGATTCCGTCCCCGGCACGCTGACCTGCTGGTCTCGGATGTGGATACCGAAACCCTGGTGCGCACCATCGACCGGTTCCTGATGTTTTACGTGCGCACGGCCGACCGGCTGCAGCGCACCGCGCCATGGCTGGACGAGATGGAGGGCGGCCTCGATCATCTGCGCGACGTCATCGTGCACGACTCGCTGGGCATCTGCGCCGAGCTCGACGCCGCGATAGAGGCGCACGTGGCCGGTTATTCCGACGAGTGGCGCGCGGTCCTGGATGACCCGGTCAAGCTGGCCCGGTTCACCTCGTTCGTCAATGCGCCGGGGGTGCCCGATCCCACCATCGAATTTGTGCAGGAACGGGGACAACCCACGCCTGCTCATCGCCGTCCCGGCCAACCCGTGGTGATCGCCGGGCCCAAGCTGGCGGCAGTCCGGTGACCGCGCAAGTGCAGGCCCGCTGGACCGCGGTGTGCCGCTACGACGATCTGATCCCGGAGCGCGGCGTGGCGGCCCTGGTCGACGGGGCCGCGGTGGCGGTATTCCGTACCCACGATGGCCAGCTGTATGCCCTGTCGAATCTGGATCCGTTCAGCAGCGCCTCGGTGCTATCCCGGGGGATCGTCGGCGATCGCGGTGGGCGGCCCACGGTGGCCTCGCCGATCTACAAGCAAGTGTTCGACCTCACCACCGGGATATGTCTGGACGATCCCACGGTGTCGGTTCCGACATATCCGGTACGGCTGGTGGACGGCGCCGTGGAAGTCTGTTCACCATGACCCGGACCGCGCGCGTCGCGCCCCCGTGCCTCACGTGTCGCGCGCCGGCGCACGCTGCTCTGGGGTCGATATGACCGCACCCTCACTCCAGTCCGCAGCAGAGCTCAAACCGCTGGCGGGCTTCACTGTCGGCGTCACCGCCGCGCGGCGAGCCGAGGAGCTGGGCGCATTGCTGGAGCGGCGCGGCGCCGAGGTGCTCCACGCCCCCGCGATCAAGATCGTGCCGCTGGCCGACGACACCGAGCTGCACGCGGCCACCGAGCAACTGATCGGCCAGCCACCGGATGTCGTCGTCATCACGACCGGGATCGGGTTCCGCGGCTGGGTGGAGGCCGCCGAGGGGTGGGGGCTCGGCGAGTCGCTGATCAGTGCGCTGCGCCGGGCCACCCTGCTGTCCCGCGGCCCCAAGTCGCGGGGCGCAGTTCGGGCCGCCGGCCTCACCGACGCCTGGTCGCCACCGTCGGAGTCTTCGGCCGAGGTGCTGGAGCATCTGCTGGCCGATGACATCGAAGGCACCAGGGTCGCGGTCCAGCTGCACGGCGAGCCGTTGCCGGACTTCGTCGACGCGCTACGGTGCGCCGGCGCGGAGGTCGTGCAGGTGCCCGTCTACCGGTGGGTGCTGCCAGACGATCTAGCACCGCTGGATCGGCTACTCGGGGCTGTCCTGGACGGCTGTGTCGACGCGGTGAGTTTCACCAGCGCTCCCGCGGCGGCCAGCGTGCTGAGCCGAGCTGACGAGTTAGGCGTGCTCCAGCAATTGCTGCAACTCCTGCGCCGGGAGGTGCTGGCTGCCTGCGTCGGTCCCGTCACCGCCGGCCCGCTGGTGGCTCGAGACGTGCCTACCGTGCAGCCGGACCGGGCCCGGATCGGCGCGCTGGTACGTACCTTGTCCGAGGCACTGCCTGCCCGCGTGCCACGATGGCCCGTCGCTGGTCATGTACTCGAATTGCGCGGACATGCCGCCGTCGTCGATGGGATGTTGCGCGCTGTTCCGCCGACCCCGATGGCTCTGCTGCGGCTGCTGGCGGCCCGTCCCGGACGGGTGGTCCCGCGCGCCGAGATGTTGGCCGTGATGCCTGCGGCGGGTGACGATGAACACGCGGTGGAGACCGCGGTGGCCCGGCTGCGGGCTGCACTGGGCGCCCCGCGGTTGGTACAGACTGTGGTCAAGCGTGGCTACCGGCTCGCCTTAGATATCGGAGACTGCCGGTGAAGGTGGTGCTAGGCACCCGTGAAGGGCGCGCCCCTCGCACGATCGTCGTCGCTGCGCATGGCACCCGCGACCCCGCCGGTGTCGCGACGGCGCATCAGCTGGCCGACGCGCTACGCACCCGGCTACCTGGCAACGTGGTGTCACTGTGCTTCGTCGACGTGCTCGGTCCCGGGGTGCGCGAAGTCGTCGCGAGCGCACCTGGCCCGGTTACCGTGATTCCCGCCTTCTTAAGCTCCGGTTATCACGTGCGTACCGATGTGCCCGGAGAAGTGGCTGCTACCGGCCGTAGCGATGTCACGATCAGCAGCGCACTAGGACCGCATCCGCTGCTGGTGGCGGGGTTGACCGACCGGCTACGCGAGGCAGGCTGGCGCCGAAACGACGCAGTGGTGTTGGCTGCGGCGGGCTCCTCGGATCCGCGGGCCGTGGCCGATGTCCGGACTGCGGCGTGCTGGCTGTCCGGCCAACTGGGACGTCGGGTTCGCGTCGGGTTCATAGCCACTGGTTGGCCCAAGGTTATGCCGCTGGTCGCAGGGTTGCGGGCGGCTGGGGAGTGCCGGGTCGCGGTGGCCCCATGGTTGCTCGCCCCGGGGCTGTTCTACCGCAAGCTCGCCGTCGCTCAGGCTGATGTGGTCGCCGCGCCGCTCGGTGCGCACCCGGCAGTTGTCGACCGGCTGGTGCAGCTCGCCGGGCTGGATGCAGCACTGCGGAGCGCATAAATCGGCGGCGTTCAACCAACTACTTAAAGACACCGCCGCCCTTCCGCATCACCGCCCTACTGAGTCACACTCGGTCGGGTTGGTGCACGCCCAACTGTTGCGCAGTGTCGTGCGCGCCCACTTCGACGACCCCGCTGAACTCGCTCAGATCTGGCACCAGCACACCGAACAACACGTCGCTCCGTACTACTGGAATCAGGTTGCTGCCGACCGTGCTCGGATCGCGGAGATCACTGCGTTGCGGGACGGGCGGCCACCACCGGAACGCAACTCGGTGATGGACCGGTTCGTCAAAGCCGTCGCTGGGACCCGGTGGTCTTTTGTGCGCTACTCGAAACTGTGCTGTGCCTGGCGCTGCCACACGAAGTGCTCCAACGCCCCGGCATAAAGGATCCGATCGACAGCGTGGCCCACGGTGCTCCAATGCGGATCCCGGGGCCAGACCGGAATCAGTTACTCCGCCTGCTCAGCGGATGAACTGCTGGGCGCGCGTTGTCGCTCCGAGCCTGTATCCGGCGCTTGCGATTACCGGCTCTGCGCCGAATCGTGATTGGCGTTCCCGTATGCGCGGCGCGAGGCGCAGACCTATAGTGCAAACGCGTCATCATTCACCCGATAGTGATGAGCGTGGAAGACGTAGGAAGGCGGAGACGGATGACGATCACCATCGGCACGCCCCCGGTCCGGCGGCGCATGGGCTGGATCGTGGTTGCCCTGCTGGCGATGATTGCCCTGCTGGCTGCGGGTTGCGGTGGGGCAGGCACAAGCGGGGCGGGAGGCGGTGGTCAGCGCATAGTTCGGGTGCTCTACGCCGGCTCGTTGGTGTCCATCATGGAGAAGACCATGGGGCCGGCATTTGCCAAGGCCACCGGTTACCAGTATCAGGGCTACGGGGCTGGTTCGTCGCAAATAGCCAACGAGCTCCAGGGCAAAATCCGTCAGGGCGATGTCTTCATCTCCGCTGATCCTGCGGTCGACACCAAGCTGATGGGCCCCAACGGGTTCGTGTCCTGGTACACCACCTTCGCGCGTTCGCCGCTGGTATTGGCCTACAACCCGGGCAGCAAGTTCGCTGACCAGCTCAAGACCAAGCCGTGGTACGAAGTGGTCAGCCAACCCGGGTTCCGGCTCGGGAGCACCGACCCGAAGCTGGATCCCAAAGGCAAACTGGCCGCCCAAGCTGTCCAGCAGGTCGCCAAAGATCAAAACCAGCCAGGCATGGCTGAGCAGATCAACCGGAACTTGACGGTCTTTCCGGAGACCGACTTGGTCGGGCGCCTGCAGGCAGGCCAGCTCGATGCCGGGTTCTTCTATTCCATCGAAAGCGCCGACTTGGGCGATCCCACCGCGTCATTGTCGCCCGTCAACCTTGCTGCCCAGTACACGATCACCGTACTCAACCAGGCCGCCAATCCAGCAGGTGGAGAGGCATTCGTGAAATACCTGCTCGGAAGCCAGGGCACGACGACGCTGAAAGAGCACGGATTCGAGCTGATCCAGCAGCCGAAGGTATCCGGAAACCAAGCATCCGTGCCCAAGGACCTGCAATCGGTGGTGGGCGCCGGGTGAGAACGCGGGGGATCAGCCCGCTGGTCGGGCTGTCCGTGCTGCTGCTGGCTTACCTGATCGTCCCGATCATTGCGTTCGTCGTCCGGTTCACCGGTCAGGTGGGTGGCATCACCGCGCAAGAATCGCAGCCCGGTGGCCTGTTCGCGTCGTTGATGGTCTCCATGGAGACGGCCAGCGTCGCCACCGTGGTGATCGCCGTGCTGGGCACCCCGCTGGGCTACCTGCTGGCCCGGGCACATGGCCGGGTCCGGGATTTGATCGGCGTGCTGGTGCAGCTGCCACTGGCGATGCCGCCGCTCGTTGCCGGTATCCTGCTGATCTACCTGGTGGGGCCGTACACGTTTCTAGGTCAGCTGTTTCATGGTGCACTGACCGAAAGTCGTGTGGGCATCGTGCTGGCACAGATATTCGTGGCCGCTCCCTTCCTCATTGTCTCGGCCCGCTCTGCATTCGCCGCGGTGGAACCGTCCTACGACGACGTCGCCGCCACCCTGGGCCATACCCGGCTGTCGCGGTTCCTGCGGGTCTGGCTGCCAGTGGCCGCTCCGGGGATCAGTGCCGGCCTGCTGCTGGCGTGGTTACGGGCCTTCGGGGAGTTCGGCGCCACCGTCATCCTCGCCTATCACCCCTACACGCTGCCGGTCTTCACCTTCGTGCAGTTCGGCGCCGCCGGTTTGACCACCACACTGCTGCCGGTTGCGGTGGCGCTGGCCGGGGCGTTTGTCGTCCTGACTCTGACCGGGGTGATCTCCCGAGCGCGACTTCCCCGGCGCCGCGGAGCTCACCTTCCTTCACCTAAGCCGCCGGCAACCGGTGAGCCCGGCCCACCGCTGGGGTTCGACCTCGCCGCCCGGTTCGGCGGTTTCGACCTGCGGGTGACCTACCAGCCGTCGGGTCGTCGCCTGGCATTGCTGGGCGCTTCGGGTTCTGGCAAGACCATCACATTGCGGCTGCTCGCCGGTCTGGCCACAGGCAGCTCCACCACGGTCAGGCTGGGTCAGCAGGAGCTGTCCGGGCTGCCGCCAGAAGCCCGCAACGTCGGCTACCTGCCGCAGGACTCAGCCTTGCTACCGCGTTTGCCGGTCTGGCGCCAGGTCACCTTCGGGGTCGACGCTGATCCCGCGCTGGCCGCCTACTGGCTATCCCACCTGGGCATCGAGAACCTTGCGCACCGCAGGCCCGAAGGGCTGTCCGGTGGGCAGCGTCGCCGCGTCGCGCTGGCCCGGGCGTTGGCCCGCCAGCCCCGCCTGTTGCTGCTCGACGAGCCGTCGACCGGCCTGGACACCCCGGTGCGCGACCAGCTGCGCCGGGAACTGCGGAACCTGCAACGCGAGACTGGTCTGACCACCGTCCTGGTCACCCATGACCCGGCGGAGGCCGCGTTGCTCGCCGACGACGTGGTGATCATCGCAGATGGGCGGTTGCTGCAGGCGGGTCTGCGGGCCCGGGTTTTCAGTCATCCCACCAGCCCGCAGGCTGCCCGACTGCTCGGTGCCACGAACTTGCTGGCTGGTCAGATATCCGCATCCGGCGACCTGCGCACCGGAGGGCTGTCCATACCCACCAACCGCCGGGACCTGCCTGAGGGAACCATGGTGACCTGGTCCATTCATCCCGAGCACATCCGGATCGACGGTGGGGACTACCCCGCCGAAGTCATCGACCGGATCGGATTACCCGCACACGACGACCTCACCCTGCTGCTGTCCGGAGGTGTCGAACTCACCGCGCGCACCGCCCCGCATCCCGAATTGGTACCCGGCCGTACCTGCTCCATCGACTTGCCCCCCAACGCCATCACCATCTGGCCGGTGGACCTGTCACCCGACGAAGCAAGCGCGCGGCGGGCCGAAGCCGTAGACATCACGTCGTAGCGCCGTCGTCATGTGCGGGTGGACACGTCCCAGGCTCGAACGTAGCGGCGCGCGTTCGGCGGCAGCACGCCACCGCGGCTGCGGTATACGACGTAGGGACGTGTCAGGTAGCCCAGTGGCGCGCTGAACACATGGACCAGCCGGGTGTAGGGCCAGATCGCCAGCAGCACCAGCACCAGCAGGTTGTGGATCTGGAAACTGATCGGAGTGGTAGCCATCAACTCGGGATGCGGGGAGATGGTGAACAGGCTGCGGAACCAGGGTGACACGGTAGCTCGGTAGTCGTAGCCGCCCCCGACCAGGTTGCCACCGATGGTGTTAAGCATTCCGCTCAAGATCGCAGCGGTCAGCAGCGTATACATGACCTTGTCGATGCGGGTGGTGGCCCGGCGCACCGCCGGCACGGTGATCCGTCGGTACAGCAGGATCGCCAGCCCGGCAACCGTGGCCAGTCCAGACAGCGTGCCTAGGGACACCGATATCAGGTGGTAGGCGAACTCTGACAGCCCCAGCGCGGCAGTCCAACTCGCCGGAACCAGGATGCCGAGCACGTGACCGCCGAGTACCGCGAGCAGCCCGAAGTGAAACATCGGGCTGCCCAGCTGTAGCAGCCTGCTTTCGTAGAGCTGCGAGGAGCGGGTGGTCCAGCCGAACTGGTCGTGCCGGTACCGCCACAGGTGGCCCAAGAGGAACGAAGTGAACGCCACATACGGCACGGTCAGCCAAAGCAGTGTGGTCACCGGCGTCCCCCGCTGGGTCGTCTCTCATTTGCCTCGGTCAGCATCGGATCTATCCCGAACGGTTCCAGGCCCACCTTTTCCTCCGGCGGCCCCTGCGCGGCCAGCTGCGCAACCCGGCGCTGGTCAGCGGCGTTGAGCTGGGGCAATGTGGTGCATACCGCGTCGAGCGCCGCGGCGTAGGGCGAGCCGGCTTCCCCGAGGGATTGCCTGAGCAGTTCCATGACCGGCCGGTACTCGACCAGCAGCTGCCAGCCGGCTGCCGGGTCGACGGTCGAGGCGAACTCAAGCACCACGGCCAGATGATCGGGCAGCTCGTGCTCGCCGAGCTCAACGCCCGCTGCACGGTAAGCATGCTTGAACCGCAGCAATGCCATCCCTCGTTGCCGGGTGTCACCGTAGGCGTAGTAAGTCAGGTGTAGGCAATGCCGGCGCCGCAAGTCGAAGGTCTCGACGTAGTGCGCGGCCAGCTCGATCGGCGCGGTTTGACAGATTCGATCCACCAACGCCAGCAGCGCCGGCCCAGACGGGGCGGGCAGCGTGCTAGCTGCCGCGCTCAGGTCGTCGAGCAGGCCGTAGGTTTGCTGGGTCGGGTAGTCCAGCAGCAGCGCGGCGATCCGCCACACCAGGCGCTGGTCGCGCTGCGTCAACCCACCCGGGGCAGCATCGGTCTTGCGCTGGCCGAGCCGCCTGGTCCTCATCGGGTGCGCTCCGGAACGTGCTCCGCACCGTTCGCCGTTACCGGGGGAAACAGCCCGTCGGTGTTTTTGCCGTCCCAGTCGAGCAGGTTGATCCGGCGCGCCTTATCCACCGGCGCAGCAGCACCGTTGGTATCAGCTGGGGACGCGGTGAGGTGAAACTTGCTGTCCGCGGCGTCGAACGCGGTCATGCCTGGCCCGCCATCGGAGTCCAGGCTGCAGCCGCTGGCCAGGGCGTCCAGCCGGTGTGCATCCGCAGCGGCCGCGTTGGGGATGACGTAACGATGCTCGTATTTCGCGATGGCCAGCAGCCGGTACATCGCCTCGATCTCCGCCGGCGTCAGGTGCACCGATTCGGCGATCTCCGGCCGCGCCGGCTCGCCGAGGTTGACCCGGCGCATGTGTGCGCGCATGGCCGCCAGCCGCTCCAGTGCGGCGCGAACCGGGGCAACAGCACCCGCGGTGAACAGCTCGGCCAGGTACTCGACCGGGATGCGCAGCGCGTCGATCGCGCCGAACAGGTTGCCGGCGTCCTCCCCGTCATGCCCGGTGCCGGCTAACACGTCCACTACCGGCGACAGCGGCGGGACGTACCAGACCATCGGCATGGTGCGGTACTCCGGGTGCAGCGGCAGAGCCACCTGGTAGTCCACGATCAGCTGGTAGACCGGCGATACCTGGGCCGCCTCGATCCACTCACTGGCGATCCCCGCCCGTTCGGCCTCAGCCACCACTCGCGGGTCGTGCGGGTTGAGGAACACACCCAGCTGCGCGGGGTAGAGATCCTGGTCATCCGGTACCGATGCGGCGGCGAGCACCGCATCCGCGTCATAGAGCAGCACCCCGATGTAGCGCAGCCGTCCGACGCAGGTTTCCGCGCAAACTGTGGGAATTCCTACCTCGACCCGTGGGTAGCAGAAGGTGCACTTCTCGGCCTTGCCGGTCTTGTGATTGAAGTAGATCTTCTTGTACGGGCAGCCGGTGACACACTGCCGCCAGCCACGGCAGCGGTCCTGGTCGACCAGCACGATGCCGTCCTCGCTGCGCTTGTAGATCGCCCCAGAGGGGCACGACGCCGCGCACGACGGGTTCAGACAGTGCTCGCAGATCCGTGGCAGGTAGAACATGAACGTCTGCTCGAATTCCAGCTTCACCTGCGCGGATATTTTGGCCAGCACCGGATCGCGGCTGATCTGTTCGGGGCCGCCGCCCAGGTCGTCGTCCCAGTTGGCTCCCCAGGTGATTGTGGTGTCTGCACCGGTGATCTGGGACTTCGGCCGGGCTACCGGAGTCGTATCGCTCGGGGGAGCCGACAGGAGATTGTCGTAGTCGTAGGTCCAGGGCTCGTAGTAGTCGCCTACCGTAGGCAGGTCGGGATTGGCGAAGATGTTCAGCAGCCGCTTGACCCGCGAGCCCGAGCGCAAGGTCAGCCGGCCCCGCTTGGTCAGCGTCCAGCCGCCCTTCCAACGTTGCTGGTCCTGGTACTGCCGCGGGTACCCCTGCCCGGGTCGAGTTTCCACGTTGTTGAACCAGGCGTATTCGACCCCGCCGCGGTTGGTCCACGCCTGCTTGCAGGTGACGCTGCAGGTGTGGCACCCGATGCATTTGTCCAGGTTCATGACCATGGCCAGCTGTGCCATGACTCGCATCAGTAGGTCACCTCCTGGCTGCGGCGGCGGATGGTCGTGACTTCATCTCGCTGGTTGCCGGTGGGGCCGTGGTAGTTCAGTGCGAACGACTGCTGGGCGTAGCCACCGATCAGGTGCGTCGGCTTGATCATCAACCGGGTCAGTGCGTTGTGGATGCCGCCACGCTTGCCGGTCTTCTCCGTGCGCGGCACTCCTACCGCGCGGTCCTGGGCGTGGTACATGAACACGGTGCCTTCGGGCATCCGGTGGCTGACGATCGCCCGGGCGACGACGACGCCGTTGCGGTTGACCGCTTCGATCCAGTCGTTGTCTTTTACCCCGATCTTGGCGGCGTCCACATCGGACATCCAGATGGCCTGCCCGCCCCGGGACAGCGTGAGCATGTGTAGGTTGTCCTGGTAGGCGGAGTGGATAGACCACTTCGAGTGCGGCGTGAGGTACCGGACGGTGACCGCGCGGTGCCCGTTGGAGCTCAGCGCCCCGATGTTCGGTTCACCGAACAACCCGGTCATGTCCAGCGGCGGCCGGAAGATCGGCAGTTGCTCGCCGAGTTCGGACATCCAGTCATGATCGAGGTAGAAATGCTGCCGGCCGGTGAGAGTGTGCCACGGCTTGAGCCGCTCGGTGTTGATGGTGAACGGGGAGTAGCGCCGGCCCCCGGTTTCGCTGCCCGACCACTCGGGTGACGTGATTACCGGTACCGGCCTCGCCTGGGTGTCGGCAAAGGTGACTCGCTTACCCGCGTTCTCCGTGGCAAGGTCGGCCAGTGTGGTGCCGGTGCGCCGCTCCAGGGTGCGGAAGCCCTCGGTGGCCAGCCGGCCGTTGGTGGTGCCCGACAGCGCCAGGATGGCCTCGGCGGCGTGGATGTCCTTGGCCAGCGACGGCCGCCCGGCAGCGCTCCCGGAGATGACCGTGCCATTGGTCGCCTTGAGGCAATCGACCTCGGCATCCGGGTGGACGGTAACCCCTTTCGTGGTCAGTCCTACCCGCTCCACCAGCGGCCCGAGCGCGGCCATCTTCTCGCCGATTGCCGGGTAGTCGCGCTCGACCACGACCAGCCGCGGCATGGTCTTGCCGGGTATGGGCTCGCACTCGCCGATTTTCCAGTCAAGTACCCGGCCGCCGGGTTGCGCGGTGGCGTCGGCGGTGTCGTGCATCAGCGGGACGGCCACGATGTCGCGGCGTACGCCGAGGTGTTTGTCAGCCAGCTGCGAGAAGCTACGCGCGATCCGGTGGAAGGCCTCGAAATCAGTTTTGGTCTCCCACGGCGGCGAGATCGCCGGGGAGAATGCGTGCACATAAGGGTGCATGTCGGTGCTGGACAGGTCGTGCTTCTCGTACCAGGTAGCGGCAGGAAGCACGATGTCGGAAAACAGCGTGGTGCTGGTCATCCGGAAGTCCAGCGACAGCAGCAAGTCGAGCTTGCCCGCCGGTGCGGCATCACGCCAGGTCACCTCATCCGGATGCACTCCCTCAGCGTCGGTGGCTTGCAGGTTGGAGGCAGTGCCCAGCAAGTGGCGCAGGAAGTATTCGTTGCCCTTGGCCGACGACCCCAGCAAGTTGGCTCGCCACACGGTCAGACACCGCGGGAAATTCTCCAGCGCGTCGGGGTCCTCGCAGGCAAACCGCAGGTGTCCGGTGGCCAGCCCGTCCACGACGTGCTGGGCGGCGCCCTTGCCCAGCCGATCTGCCTCATCGGCCAGCTCCAGCGGGTTGCGGTTGAACGTGGGGTAGCTGGGCATCCAGCCCAGCCGGCTGGCCAGCGCAATGTTGTCCGCCGCGGTACGCCCCACGAAACGCCCTTGCGCCAGTGGCGACGCCATTGCTTCCGTGGTAAACGGGTCATAACGCCACTGGTCGGTGGCCAGGTACCAGTAGATGGTGCCCTGCATCTGCCGTGGCGGGCGCTGCCAGTCCAGGCCGAAAGCCAGCGTGGCCCAGCCGGTGATCGGCCGGCACTTTTCCTGCCCAACGTAATGCGCCCAGCCGCCGCCGTTGACCCCCTGGCACCCGGTCAGCATCACCAGCGCGAGAAACGACCGGTAGATCTGGTCAGAGTGGAACCAGTGGTTGGTGCCCGCGCCCATGAGGATCATCGAGCGACCGCCGGAACGCTCGGCGTTGTCGGCGAACTCCCGGCCGATCCGTTCGGCCGCGGCCGCTGGCACCCCGGTAATCGACTCTTGCCAGGCCGGCGTATAGGGCTGCTCTGCGTCGTCGTAACCGCTGGGCCAGCTACCCGGCAGACCCGGCCGGTGCACCCCGTACTGGGCCAGCAGCAGATCGAACACCGTCGTGACGAGCTTGCCGGCGACCGTCCGGGTCGGCACCCCGCGGCGCAGTATGCCGGGTTTGCCTGAATCGAAGCGCGGCAGGCTGACCTCCGCGCTGCCCTCGCCGTAGAAACTCAGCAGTGGGTCCACGCCGTCGAGGTCGAGATTCCACCGGCCTTCCCCGGAGGCGGTGAACCGGTGGCCCAGTGAACCATTCGGGATCACCGGGTGCCCCGTGCGCGCATCCACGAGCACGGTTTTCGACTCGGCACCTTCACCGGTATCCCCCAGCTCCGCTGCAGTAAGGAACTTGCCCGGCAGGTAGTTATCGCCTTCCTGATGGAGCGTAATGAGAAATGGCAGGTCGGTGAAACGTTTGAGGTAGTCCAGAAACCGCGGCGTCTGGCGGTCGACGAAGAATTCTTTGAGGATGACGTGCCCCATCGCCATGGCCAGGGCGGCGTCGGTGCCCGGCCGCCCCGGCAACCACTCATCGGCGAATTTGGTGTGATCACCGTAGTCCGGCGACACCACAACGACTTTCTGGCCGCGGTATCGCGCTTCGGTCATGTAATGCGCATCCGGAGTACGCGTGACGGGGACGTTGGAACCCCACATGATCAAGTACCCGGCGTCGAACCAGTCGGCAGACTCCGGCACGTCGGTCTGGTCGCCAAACACTTGAGGCGAGGCTTCCGGAAGGTCGGCGTACCAGTCGTAGAACGACAGCATGGCCCCGCCGATCAACGAGATGAACCGGGCGCCAGCGGCGTGACTGACCATCGACATCGCCGGGATCGGCGAGAATCCGGCAATCCGGTCAGGGCCATAGCGCTTGACGGTGTGCACATGGGCCGCCGCAGCGATCTCGACGGCCTCCCACCATTCGGCCCGGACGAAGCCGCCCATGCCGCGCGCCGCTTTGTACCGGCCGGCTTTCTCGGGGTCGCCGGCCACCTCCGCCCATGCCAGCACGGGATCCTTGAGTCGCTGTTTTGCCTCGCGATACAGCTCCAGCAGCGTGCCGCGCACATAGGGATAACGCACTCTGGCTGGCGAGTAGGTGTACCACGAGAATGACGCACCTCGAGGGCAACCACGGGGCTCGTATTCGGGCTTGTCCGGCCCGATCGAAGGATAGTCGGTTTGCTGTGCTTCCCAGGTGATGATCCCGTCCTTGACGTAAATTTTCCACGAACATGAACCGGTGCAGTTGACCCCGTGAGTCGAGCGGACCACCTTGTCGTAGGCCCACCGGTCCCGGTAGAACACATCCGCCGATCGACCGCCGATTCGGTGTACGGTACGTAGATCGGCCGAAGTGCGCCCACGTTGGAAATGCCGGCCCATCCGTAGCAGTAAATCGCCGGAATTGTCATCACGAGTATTGGTCACGGTCGCCACCTCTTCGGGCGATCATTTGCTGCGGGGACTGATCGCCACCCTAGACGCTGGTTTCCTGGTGCTTCAACAAGGACGGATAATGCTCACATCTCCACCCCGACGGTGGTGCGTCCTATGTAACACAATGTTCATGTGGCAAAATCATCAAAATGCACCATCGGGCTCGATGACCTGCGAAGACTTGGTTCCCTCGGCGAGAAGTACACATTTGACTTGTGAGCTGGCTCGCGGTTTACCCGTCCCGCGGCTGGCTGATTCTTTACAAGCGGTAACATTCCAGTTACATCATCCACGACCGCACTCTGGATACAGACTGGGGTTTTCCGGGCTGCAATTACCGCAGTCTGCGTCCAGACTGCGGTAGCGCCGCATCGGGATGCGCCCGTTGTGGGCTAGCACGCCTTCAACGCGCAGCCGGGTTAGTTGCTCGGTGGCGATGTGGGGCGCCGGAGTGCCGTCGGCGCGAAGGACCCGGTGCCAGGGGAGGTCGTGACCGTCTTCGGCCAGGATGCGCCCCACTAGCCGGGCTCGACCAGGTAGGCCGGCTTGGGCGGCGACGTCTCCGTAGGCGAGCACGGAGCCCGCCGGGATGGCGGCTACGACCTCCCGTACTCGCTCCCAGCTGTCGTGATCCAACGCCGTCTTCCTCCGCCGGCACTCGGATCGACTATCCCATGATCGCTGTCTTGGGACTCGGTGAAAGTGCCGGAACTCGACGAGATCGACTTGCCGACTGCCTGGCCACGCAGCATGTGCAGCGTTCACGGCGGCTGGTGTGCCGTCCCGCGCCGCCGATTGTCGGCGCCCCATGGTTGCATGCGCAGCGTGCCCGACCTGATTCGTTGCGTAACCGTCACACCGCGCACCGCGCTGTGGGGTTCCGATGCCTGCCGGGTTTTGGAGCACGCCGGGGGCCCGCTTCGGGTGTTGGGCGGTCCGGGTACCGGTAAGACCACCCTAGTGGCCCACACCGTCGCCGATCGGGTACGGCAGGGAGCAGATCCCGAGCAGGTGCTGGTGCTCGCATCCAGCCGCCGCGCGGCCGTTGACCTCAGGGAACGCATTGTCGAGCAGCTGGTCGCCGGCGGTGTCACGCCTACCGTGCGGGAACCGCTAGTGCGCACCGTGCACTCCTATGCGTTTTCCGTCCTCAGGCTGCAGGCCTCGCTGCACGATGTGCCACCGCCCCGATTGCTGTCCGGCGCCGAGCAGGATGTGGTGATCCGGGACCTGCTGGCCGGAGAGCTGCAAGCCGGCGGGCGAGGTTGGCCGCCGCGCCTACGTCCGGCACTGAGTTTGCCGGCCTTCGCCGCGCAGTTGCGAGACTTGCTGATGCGCGCTGCGGAACGCGGACTGGCCCCAGAGGATCTCATCTCCCTAGGCCGCCGCAGCGGGCGCGACGAGTGGATGGCGGCTGGGCGTTTCTTCCGCAGCTACGAGCAGGTCATGCTGCTTCGCGGATCGGTGGGCACCGCTATCCCGCAAGCCACCGCGCCGGCTCTGGACGCCGCTGAGCTGGTGTCCGCGGCGCTGCTGGTTCTTGATACCGACGCCGAGGTGTTGCGCCGAGAATCCGACCGGGTGCGCCACCTCATCGTCGACGATGCGCAGCACCTCGACCCGTTGCAGGCCAGGCTGATCAGCAGGCTCGGCTCCCGGGCACACGAGCTGTTGCTGTTCGGCGATCCAGACCAGACGATCTTTTCCTTTCGCGGCGCCGATCCGAGCCTGCTGACCACCGGCGAGTCGCCGGTGGTGCGGATGTGCACCGACCACCGGATGGCCCCAGCAGTGCGGACCGCCGTGTCACGGCTGGCCAGCCGGCTGCCCGGCCCGCGCGCTGACCAGCACGGTCCGGTGGGGGAGAGTCCGGGTGGGCAGGTCACCGTCCGGGTGTTTGGTTCCGCGGCCGCCGAGGCGTCCTGGGTAGCTGATCAGCTACGCCGGGCCCACCTGCTGCACGGCGTGGCGTGGTCGGACATGGCGGTGCTGGTGCGCTCCACGGCGAGGGCATTGCCGGCATTGCGCCGGGCGCTGCTCGCGGTAGGGGTACCGGTAGCGGTGCCCCGCGAGGAGGTGCCAGTGGCCTACGAGGGCGCGGTGGTGCCATTGCTGGCGGTGCTGCGCTGCGCGGTGCACCGCGCAGCGCTCGACCAGGAGACGGCAGATGCGCTGCTCACCTCCCCCTTCGTGGGCGCCGACCCGGTCGGATTGCGCAGGCTGCGTCGGGAGCTGCGCCGCCGCGAGCTCGCCGCAGGCGGTACCCGAACCAGCGGTGAGCTGCTGGTTGACGCGCTGGATCGCGCCGACCCACTCGACGGGTTCGACCACCGCACTGCGGCACCGGTAAGGAGACTTGCCGGCTTGCTGCGAACGGCCGCCGATGCCGCCCGCAGCGGCAAGACCGCAGAGGAGGTGCTGTGGCAGGTATGGCACCGCAGTGGGCTCGCGTCGCGCTGGGCCGCCCTGGCGATGCGTGGTGGCCCCGCCGGTGCGCAAGCCGATCGGGACCTTGATGCGGTCGTCGCGCTGTTCGACGCTGCCGCTCGCTATGCGGATCGCCTCCCAGGCGCTGACTGTGGTCCGTCCGGGGTGCTCGGCTTCTGCGACTATCTCAGCGAGCAACAGATACCCGGTGGTTCGCTGGCTGATCGGTCGCCTCAGGGTAATGCGGTAGCCGTACTGACCGTTCATGCGGCCGCAGGGCGTGAGTGGTCCGTCGTCGCGGTGCCCGCAGTGCAGGAAGGCAGCTGGCCAGACTTGCGGTTACGGGGCTCGCTACTCGGCGTGGAGCAGCTCGTCGACGTAGTCGCCGGCATCGACTCCAGCACGGTATCGCGCACCGCGCCGCTGCTGGCCGAGGAACGGCGACTGTTGCTGGTGGCGGCCAGCCGTGCCCGGCGCCGGTTGCTGGTCAGCGCGGTACAAGGGGAAGACGAACAGCCCTCCCGGTTCCTCGCTGAACTCGAAGAACCCGGTGCATCGATCTTCGAGCACCCCGCCGCCGCCCGGAACCGGGGCCTGAGCCTGCCCGAACTCGTCGCCGAGTTGCGCCGGGTGTGTTGCGATCCCGAGGAGACCGACCAGCGGCGCCACGATGCGGCAGCGGGTCTGGCGCAGCTAGCCCAGGCGGGAGTCCCTGGCGCGCATCCCGATTCCTGGTATGGGCTTGGGCCGCTGTCGAGTCAGGCCGCGCTGCGAATGCTCGGTGAACCTGCCAGGGTGTCACCGTCGCTGGTCGAGCTGGTGTCGAATTGCCCGTTGCGGTGGCTGCTCACCCGGCATGGCGGCGAGGACGTCCAGGCGCTGGGCGCCGTTACCGGGTCAATCGTGCACAGGTTGGTTCAGGCGGTGGCAGCTGGGGCTACCGAGGAGCAGCTTGAAGACGCTCTGGCGCAAGCGTGGGCCGGCGTCGATGCGGGGGCCCCGTGGTACTCCCGCGCTGAGCAGCAACGGGTCCGCCAGATGGTGGAGATGTTCCGCCGCTGGTGGCGTGATAGCCGTGGTGAGTTCACCGAAGTGTGCTGCGAGCAAGACATCGAGGTGCACCTTCCACCACCCGGCCCTGATACGCCTGATAGCGACCCTGCGGTCATGCTGCGCGGTCGGGTGGATCGGCTGGAGCGTGACTGCCATGGCCGCCCGGTCATCGTCGATGTGAAGACCAGCAAGGTACCGGTCAGCAAGAAGGCTGCCGAAGATCACCCGCAGCTGGCGGTCTACCAGCTCGCGGCCGCGCACGGTGCCTTTACCGATCAGGGTTTGCCCGCCGAGCCCGGGGGTGCCTGCATCGTGCAGGTGTCCGCTCGCACCGCCGCCGCCGTACAGCGCAATCAACAGCCACTGGGCCCATCCGGCGTGGCGCACTGGCGCGGTGTCGTGCGGGAGGCGGCCCGGCGCACTGCGGGGCCACAGTTCCTCGCCATCGACAACGGCGATTGCGCCCGATGCCCCTCCAAGATCGCATGCCCCCTGCACGACTCGGGCCGGCAGGTGACGGAGTGACGGCGTCACCGGACGAAGGCGGGCGGCCGACCGCCGGTATCGGACCCGTTGAGCTCGCCGCCGAACTCGGTACGCCCCCGCCCACCGCTGAGCAAGCCGACGTCATCGCCGCCGAGCCGGACGAACCGACACTTGTCATCGCCGGCGCGGGATCGGGTAAGACAGAGACAATGGCGGCCCGGGTGGTGTGGTTGGTCGCCAACGGGTACATCACACCCGATGGCGTGCTCGGCTTGACATTCACCCGCAAGGCGGCCCAGCAGCTCGCCGAACGGATCCGGACGCGGCTACGCCGGCTCGCCGGCTCACCGGTGCTGGATCGACTGGACTCCACCGGTCAGCGCAGGGCCGCCGCGCTGACCGGTGAGGCCACCGTGCTGACCTATCACGCCTACGCAGGCCGGCTGGTCGCCGAGCACGGGCTGCGATTACCCACCGACCCTGGGGCCCGGTTGCTTACCCAGACCGGCGCGTGGCAGTTAGCACACCGGGTCACCGCTGGATGGGAACCTGATCTGGATCTGGACGGGAAGGTGCCGCGGACGGTCACCGGCTGGCTGCTTGGGATTGCCGGGCAGCTTGCCGAGCATCTGTGCGAGCCGGCCCAGCTGCGCGAATATACCGAAGCGTTGATCAATGCGCTGGTCACTGCCGCACCCGGGTCCCGCCAGCGTGGCCCGCTGCGCGCTGATCTCAAGCCGGCGTTGGAGGCGCAACGGTCGCGGCTGGCGATGCTGCCGCTAGTGCAGCGTTACTTCGAGCTCAAGCGCCGCGAGGCGGTGCTGGACTTCGGTGACCAGATGAGCGTTGCCGCCATGTTGGCGCGTGACCATCCGGAGGTGGGTGCGGCGCAGCGGGCCCGTTTCCAGGCAGTGCTGCTCGACGAGTACCAGGACACCGGGCATAGCCAGCGAGTGTTGTTGCGGTCGCTGTTCGGTGCTACCGGAATCCCGGTGACCGCGGTCGGTGACCCGTGCCAGTCGATCTACGGCTGGCGCGGTGCCTCTGCGGCGAACCTGCCGCGCTTCACGACCGATTTCCCCCGCGCCGACGGGTCACCGGCCGTTACCCGCGGCCTGCTGACCAGCTTCCGCAACCCGCCAGAGGTTCTCGCGGTGGCGAACGCGGCTTCCGGTGAGTTGCGCGGTGGCGCGGTCCGGGTAGGGGAGTTGTGCTGCCGGGATGGCGCTGAATCCGGTGAGGTTCGCGTTGCGTTGCTGCCCGACGCCCATACCGAAGTCAGCTGGGTTGCCGCCGCCATCGCCGACCGCTGGCACCGCGCAGTGGCCGATCGCGGGATCCCGCCCAGTGCTGCGGTGCTGGTGCGCCGCCGCGCGGATATGGCCCCGCTGGCCGCGGCGCTGCGGGCCCGCGAGGTACCGGTCGAGGTGGTGGGGCTCGGTGGGTTGCTCGACACGCCGGAGATCCGCGACCTGGTGAGCGTGCTGCGGTTACTCGTCGACCCGCTTGCCGGCACCGCCGCGGTGCGGCTGCTCACCGGTGCGCGCTGGCGGATCGGCACGGCCGATCTGGCCGCCTTGTGGGAACGGGCCCGGGAATTGGCGATCGATCACCAGTCGGCACCGGGTACGGGTGGTACCGACCAGAATGGATCAAGCCAGAGCGCTGATGCGGCCGCGGTGCTGGCTGCGTTGCCTGGCGATCTGCCCGGGGAAGCAGCTGAGGCGGCGGGGTTGGTGGATGCGTTGGACTCACCCGGCGACCCGGCGCGCTACTCCGAGCTGGGCTACCGGCGGCTGCGCACGCTGGCTGCCGAGTTACGAGCGTTGCGCCGCCGGATCAGCCAGCCGCTGACCGACCTGGTTGCCGATGCCGAGCGCACCTTGCTGCTCGACACCGAATCGCTGGTCCGTCCCGGACCCGCGGGTCGAGCCCATCTGGATGCCTTTGCCGATGTGGTCGCAGACTTTGCCGCTGCCAGCCCACTGGCTGGTTTACCCGCACTGCTGGACTACTTGAGCACCGCCGAGGACGCCGAAGACGGTCTGGAGCAAGGTGAGGTGGAAGTCGCCCCAGATCGGGTGCAGATCCTGACCGTGCATGCCGCCAAAGGCCTCGAATGGCAGGTGGTGGCCCTTCCACACCTGGTCGACGGGATATTCCCGGCGGCTAAGAAAAGCTCGTCGTGGCTGCGGACGGTCACCGAGCTGCCGGTAGCCCTGCGCGGCGACCGTGCAGATCTGCCCGATCTCACGCTGCCTGCCGGGGCGGATCAGAAGCAACTGGCCGAGATCCTGGCCGCCCACGAGGAGGCTTTTGACGCCCGCCGGCTGACGGAGGAACGCCGGCTGCTGTATGTCGCCCTGACCCGTGCCCAGCAGGCACTTCTGGTCAGTGGTCATCATTGGGCTGAGGCCGGGACCGCGCCGAAGCAGGTATCGCCGTTCCTGCTGGAGATTCGCGATGCCGTCCCTTGCGTTATCGATCAGTGGGCGCCGGCCCCTGCGGAGGGCCAGACCAACCCGCTCGACGCTGCGCCGAGGCAACAAGCCTGGCCAGTTGACCCGCTCGGGCACCGCCGCGATGCGGTGGTGGCGGGCGCTGCGCTAGTACACGACGCCCTCAAGCTGTGCACTACAGACGACTCACCAGTGCCTGCTGCAGGGCAATGGCAGCAAGAGGTGGACGTGCTGCTCGCCGAGCGAGATGCCCGGCGGGCTCACCAACAGGTACTGCTGCCCGCACACCTGTCAGTGAGCCAGCTTGTGGAACTCGCCGCCGACCCGGCAGCCCTGGCGGCGCGGTTACGCAGGCCGCTGCCGTTGCCCCCAAACCCGATGGCGCGCAACGGGACCGCATTTCACGCCTGGCTGGAACGGCGGTTCGGTTCCACCCGGTTGATCGATCATGATGAACTCCCCGGCGCTGCCGACGAGTCAGCCGCGCCGAACACTGATCTGGCGTCCCTACAGGCGGCGTTTCTCGCCAGTGCGTGGGCACACCGTAGCGCGCATGATGTTGAAGTTCCGTTCGAGACGGTGTTGGACGGAGTAGGCGTGCGCGGCCGGATGGATGCGGTGTTCGCGGACCCGGACGGCGGGTGGACAGTGGTCGATTGGAAGACCGGACCCGTGCCCGATGAGTTGGCACTGCCGGCGGTGAGCGTGCAGCTCGCCGCCTACCGGTTGGCCTGGTCGGCGCTGTCCGGAGCTCCGCTCGATCGGGTGCGGGCAGCATTTCACTACGTCCGGGACAACCGCACGCTGCGGCCTACTGACCTGCTCGATGCCGACGGGTTGCGGGACCTCTTACGTGGCATACCTGCTGGCTGAACCGGCAGTTGGGGATTGACAAGGCAGCATTGGTGTCCGGTGCCGCCAATCTCCGTAACATATGGGCGCTGGACTACGTGTAAAAAGTGAGGACGTTTGCTAGGTACTTCACTCTGGGATTTACGTGCGATTACCGATTGCCGCATAGCGTTACTCCTCGGCAGGGTAGATGGTACCCAGTCGGCAAACTAGGTCGATGAGGGTGGTTTGTGTCCCCGGTTTGCCCCGGGACTCACCTTTCCTAGGAGGACCTTATGGATGCACTGAGCTTCGCGGAGATCGACGTGCAGCACGTCGAACTGCTGCCTGCACGTACTGTTCTGTCATTGTTCAACCTTTCCGGCGCACGCGGCGGAGACGCCGGCAACGGTGGCCAGGGTGGCAAGGGTGGCGTTGGTGGCGAGGGCGAGGGCAAGGCGTTTTTCTTGTACCCGTACTTCTACACCGAGGGCAACGTGACCAACTCGCTGACCGGTGGCCTTGGTGGCGAGAGCAGCGCCGATGGTGGTGCCACTACTGGTGGTGCTGCCACTGCCGCTCCTGCTGCGGCTGCCCCTGCAGCTTCCTAACCAACCGCTCTGCAGCCACCAGATCGTCACTGCAGAGCGATCACGCACCGGGAAGGGTGGCCATTCGGCCACCCTTCCCGGTGCGCTTTTTTCTACGGTAAATCTTGGGTTCCAAATATGCGACGCCAGTCGCGGTCAGCTACGTATCCGGTCGGCATATTGTTGGTTTGCAGCCGGTTCGTTAGGTAGTTCGGACCTGCGAGTTACGTGTGAATACTGATTGTCTCGCGACCCTGATGTGGGCAGTGTATGTGATGCCGAGTCGGTATGCCGCCGATGACGTGTTTTCGTCCCGGAAGTCTCCGGGGCGTCCTTTCCTAGGAGGATTTGATGTCTGACGCATTGAGCTTTGTTGAGATCGACGGGCAGCACGTGGAGCTCCTGCCTGCCCGTACCGTGATGTCGCTGGTACACCTCGGTGGCGAAAACGGCGGCCGTGGCGGGAACGCCGGCCACGCCGGCAACGGTGGCGCCGGCCGCGGGGGCATCGGGGTGAACCTTCTGAACATTGACCTGTTCGGCGACCAGACCAACAGCGCTGGTGACGGGACCGGTGGCGCGGGCGGCACCGCCGATGGTGGCAACGGTGGAGCTGTGCAAAGCTGAGTGAGCCGATGCTGCTAGCGATCTAACGATCGCAGTGTGCCGTTTATCGGGGAGGGGTGGCCCGCTTAGCGGGTACCCCTCCCTTTCGTTTGCTGTACTTATCGAGGCCAGTTCGTGAACGTATCTCCGTGGTAGGTACCGGAATAGCAGAATTCCACATGGCTACGTGGTCCACGCTGTGGAGTTACGTGCGATTACTGATTGCCGGGTGGCCTTAATGGCGGGCAAAGTATGTGTTGCTGAATCGGTAATGCCGCCGATGAAGCGATGTAGTCCTCGGGTATCACCGGGGCAATATTCCCTAGGAGGATTTGATGTCTGACGCACTGAGCTTTGCGGAGATCGACGGGCAACACGTGGAGCTCCTGCCGGCTCGCACCGTCATGTCCCTGCTGCACACCGGTGGCGAGAACGGCGGCCGTGGCGGCAACGGTGGCCACGGTGGCGCCGGTGGCCAGGGTCGCGGCGGAATTGGTCTGAACGTGCTGAACATCGACCTTTTCGGTGACCAGACCAACAGCGCTGGCGACGGAACCGGCGGTGCCGGCGGCTCGGCCGATGGTGGCAAGGGCGGATCTGTCCACAGCTGACCCAATTAGTGTCGTCGGACGATCACAGGGGTCGTGCGCGACAGGAATTGGTAAAGGGGGTGGCTCAATTTGCTGCCCCCTTTACCCCCTGATTCAAGTGCAGCAGTTCGGACTCCAGATGGTTCGGGGAGTCGGTTCCGAGATAGGTACTTGTGGTGGCACGCTTAAGTGGACTTTGTGGTCGGCTAGGTATGAGAAGAAAATCCGCGTCCTAGGTAGTAGCTGCGGCACAGTTACGTGTGACTACTGATTGCCACCCGACCGTGCGGCTAGGCAAGGTGTGGATAGCCAAATCGGCACTGCCAACCGATGAGGTGTTTCGGCCCGGTTAGCCGGGATCACCTTTCCTAGGAGGATTGATGTCTGACGCATTGAGCTTTGCTGAAGTTGACTCTCAGCACGTGGAGTTGCTCCCGGCCCGCACTGTCATGTCGCTCCTGCACACGGATGCCAGTGGTGGCCGTGGCGGCAACGCCGGCAAGGGTGGCGCGGGCGGCCAGGGCCGTGGTGGCATCGGCCTGAACATCCTCAACATCGACCTGTTCGGCGACCAGGTCAACGGCGCCGGCGATGGGACCGGCGGTGCTGGCGGTGACGCTGGGGGCGGCACCGGTGGGGCGCTGGGCAGCTGAGATGGGCTGCACGACTAGGTGATCACCTGATCGTGCGTAGCGCCGCTGGCTGGTGGAGGGGTGCTCGGGGCCCGGTCACCCCTCCCAGCCAGTAGGGCCCAATTACCAGGGAAAATGGGGTGAGGCGGACTTTCGACGTAGGTGATTCGCCGACTGGATCTCCGTGGCATCTGTAGTCGCTACGTAGCAGGAGTGTCCTTGAGACTACGTAGTGCACCTAGAAGAGTTAAGTACGACTACTGATTGCCACGAGGGTGTGGCTATGGGCACGGTAGGTGAGCGCCGAATCGGTACTGCCACCGATGCGGTGTCCGTAGTCCCCGGGGTCATCGACAGGCCGCCGGAACACCTTTCCTAGGAGGATCTATGTCTGACGCACTGAGCTTTGCTGACCTCGACAGGCAGCGTGCCGAGCTGTTGCCGCACCGTACCCTGATGTCGATGTTCACCACGATCAGCGGTGGCCGTGGTGGCGAGGGCGGCGTTGGTGGTCGCGGTGGCATCGGGCGTGGCGGAATCGGCGCCAACCTCATCAACGTCAACCTGCTGGGCGACCAGACCAACTCCGCAGGTAGCGGCTTCGGCGGCGTAGGCGGCGATGGTACTGGCGGTGCCGGAGGGGCCATCAACAGCTGAGTCGAAGGGTAGTTCAGGCGTCATCAGGTGCGCCGTAGTGCGAAAGGGGTGGCTGGAGTCGGCCGCCCCTTCGCAATGCTATAGCACCGCAACCTTACGCAATGACGCCGCTGAAACTAAGTAGTCGACAACCATACTAAGGCATTAGGTATCGGTTAGGCTGGATGACGATTCAATAATGCCGCCGTCGAGTGTCTGCCCTTTACAGGGTGTTTTGGGTGCAAGTTGCCGGTGGTAGCAGGTTTCGAATCCGGCTACAGCGAGCTCGGGTCGGGGAGTCGGGGAGGGCGTCATCGACACTGAACGTGTGATGGTTGATTCAGGCTCAGTTGTGGGTACGGCGCCGCGACTGGCCGAGGGAATCGAACTGATCGGGGAGTATCAGGGATCGGGTTTCGTCCAGGCGCCCTACATTGTGCGTCGTGTCGACGGACAGGTCATCCAGTTGCCGCGCTTGTTATATCTGTTGGCGGCCAGCCTGGATGGCGAGCGTGACCATGAGCAGCTGGCCACGGTGCTCAGCGCTGAGATCGGCAAGATAGTGCAGGCCGAACAGGTGGCGTTTCTGCTGGAAAAGCGGTTGCAGCCGGTAGGAATCGTGGCCGACGATTCGGTGCCTGGTCAACCTGGCGCAGAGCAGGGCGACGGCAAGCCAAAGATGGCGGTGAAGTCCGATCCGTTGCTGGCGTTAAAGTTTCGGGTCGGCGTAGTGCCCGAGAGGTTGGTCTGGCGTATTGCCGGGTTATTCGGACCGATGTTCTGGCCCCCGGTGATTCTGGCCGCACTGGCTGCATTCGTCGGGTTGGACGTGGCCATCATTGCTCAGGGTGGTCTGGGACAGATCGTGCCGAGTGCGGTGGCATTGGTGTATCAGCCGGCATTGACGTTGCTGGTGATCGGGTTGCTACTGGTCTCGGCCGCGTTTCACGAGTGCGGGCACGTAGCCGCGTGCCGCTATGGTGGCGCCAAACCTGGAGTGATGGGCTTTGGGCTGTACTTGGTGTGGCCGGCGCTCTACAGCACGGTCACCGATTCCTATCGTTTGAGCCGGGTTGGGCGGCTGCGAACCGATCTCGGCGGCGTCTATTTCAACGCGGTGTTCATTACCGGAATGTGCGCAGCCTACCTCGATACCGGCGCACCGTGGCTGCTGGTGGCCATCGTGGCACTTCATATCGAGACCGCGACGCAGTTCCTGCCGATGATCCGGCTGGATGGCTACTACATCCTGTCCGACCTGATTGGTGTACCGGATCTTTTCAGCCGGATGGGTCCGGTGCTGGCGAGCATTATCCCCGGGCGGCCGACCCATCCCCGGGTGCAAGAGCTCAAGCCGTGGGCTCGTCGCACGATCACCCTGTGGGTCCTCATCGTGGTGCCTTACCTGGGGTATTGGTTGATCGGGTTCTTACTGGTGATCCCCAAGGTGCTGCCGGTGGTATGGGATCGGCTGGTCTACCTGTGCCGGGCAGTGGCGGCTGCAGCGGTGGAGGGCCACATCGCCGAGAGCACGCTGGGCGTCGTGCAGGTCATCTTGCTATTGATCCCGTGGGTGGGATCGTTGTTGATGCTGGGCATGATGGTCCGCCGGCCTGTGCGCTGGCTGCTTACTCGCTCGCCGATAGCGCGGACACGCGCGGGGAAAGTGTAGTGCCTGATGACCCGGAGTGCAGTGTTTGGTGGGGCACCATCCAGGTTCCCCGGGCGGCAGTGATGCTGGCGATCACGGCACTGTTGGCGGGTTGCACCTCGACGGGATCATTTCCAGGTTCTGCTGGTACCGGCACGGCTGGTACCAGCAGAACCACCAGCGGAGGTGCCGGAGGTATTGGGGGTGACGGTGGGGACGGCTATGGCAGTTGGGGGAGCAACGGCCATGGCGGTAACGGTGGCAACGCCGACGGTGGCGCCGGTGCTGACGGGACACCCGGTGCGCTCGGTGGCGACTTCTCCGATCCCGCCGCCCTGGCTGGCTCCGGCCGGCTGACTAGCCGGACGGTTGCCCTTTCCCGAGTCACCGCGGTGGTGGCCGCGGCGAATTTCGTCGTGCACTTGCGGACGGGCGGACCGGCGCAGGCGGTGGTCAGGATGGACGACAACCTGGTTGACCGGATCGACGCCACTGTGACCGGCGGAGTGCTGCGGCTAGGTATCAAGCCGGGTATGAACGTCCGGAATGCCACCCTGTCGGCCGACGTGACCGTGGGCCGGCTTGATCGGGTGGCTAGCAGCGGAGCCAGCCGCGTCGTGCTGACCGATACCGTGCGCAGCCCCACGCTGCAGCTGGTGGTGAGCGGCGTGGGCTCGGTGACCGGGCCGGTCCAGGTGGACCGCTTGCAGGCCGGCGTTTCCGGAGCTGGCACTGTGGGAGTGTTTGGGCAGGTGCAAGATTTTCACCTGGAGGCGGCCGGAGCCAGCCGGTTGCCGCTCGGTGACCTCACCGCCCACCGCCTCGACGCAGAACTGTCTGGGGCCAGCCATGCGGTCGTCACCGTCAGCGACACGTTGGCCGTGGAGGCCACCGGAGCGTCGGTACTGCGCTACCGCGGCTCGCCCCGCATCACCCGCTCTCAGACATCGGGGATGTCATCCGTTGTGCCCGACTCCGGATAATGGTGGGTAAGTAGTGGACAGAAATGGGATCGACTAGGGGCGATCCTCTATTTGAAGACAATTAAATGTAGAAACAACCTGTTACCGCAGGTATACGCACTGTTACCGAAGTGGGATCTTACTATCCTACTCACTGTAGTATTCACCGTCTAAGAACAAGTCGCCCATGGCTATCTCGTCACAGTTAGCTTATGCTGACGTCCAGGGGGTATTGGCGCGACGCGGGGGGGCGTAGCCAATGTGTCAGGGGGGGCCGTGGCGGCCGGCTGTGCCGTCAACATTGCCTCCGACCAGCGCCGGGTGCCGAGCGCGTAGGTCGGGCCTGCGATGAGAACGGATTCGTGGACGCTCACAGGGCGTGACTCAGAGTTGCAGTTTATCGCAGAGCGTTTAACTGGTGGGGAATCACGCAGCGTCGTCATCGCCGGCCCGGCCGGCGTTGGCAAGACACGACTTGCTCGCGAAGCGCTGGCAGTGGCAAAGCGTGGTGGTCGGGTGACGCGGTGGGCCGCGGGAACTAACGCGGCGGCGGCCATTCCTTTGGGAGCGGTGGCGCACCTGGTACCTGCAGTGGAAACAGTGTCTGAGCCGTTGACGTTGCTGCAGCGAGCCGGAGCCGCGATCGCCGAGCAGGGCAAGGGCCACCGGTTGGTCATCGGCGTGGACGATGCACACCTGCTTGATGAGCTGTCGGTGACGCTGCTCCATCAGCTGGCCTTGACCCGCACAGCATGCGTGGTGCTGACCGTGCGCACCGGAGAACCTGCGCCGGATCCAGTGGTGACGCTATGGAAAAACGGCTTGGCCGACCGGCTGGAACTGACGCAACTGCCGCGGGCGGCAATGAACCGTCTCGTCACCATTGTGCTCGGCGGGGTGGTCGACAGCCGCACCATCGAACGGCTGTGGCGGGCTACCCGCGGGAACGCCCTTTTCCTGCGGGAACTGGTCGAAGGCGGCTGCGAGACCGGGAAGTTGCGGATGCGCGATGGCGTGTGGCGCTGGGAAGGCCGCATGGAGCCCACTCCCCGCCTCCGCGAGATCGTCCAGGGCCAGCTCGGTGGATTGGGGGCCGACGAGAGAACCGCGCTGGAGCTGCTGGCCACCGACGAGCCGCTAGGTCTGGGGCGGGTGGCCAGTTTGATCAATCCCGAGGTGGTCGCGGTGTTGGAGCGCCGGGGCTTGGTCAGGGTCGTCAACAGTGGCTGGCGAGCTGAGGTGCGGTTGGCGCATCCCATCTACGCCACCGTGGTGCGGGATCAGCTTCCGGAGGCCAATGCCTGCCAGTTGCGCCGCAGGCTGGCGAACACACACCTGCCGTGGAAACGCCAAGACGACCTGCTCCGGGCCGGTCTGCTGCTGCTGGATAGCGATCAACCGCAGGCACACGCCAGCCTGCTGGCCGATGCCGCCGTACACGCTAACGCCCTACTCGATCACGAAAACGCCGCCCGCCTGGCGCAGGCTGCGATTGACGGAAGTGACGGCCGCGACGGGGTGCAGGCACACCTGGCCTTGATCGAGGCGGTGCGCTGGCAGGGCTGCCCAGACGAAGCCGACGAGGTCGCAGCGGCGACAGCCCCCTTCGCCACTTCTGCAGAGGACCGGTCACGGCTGGCCGTGGTGCGGGCACTGAATCTGTTTTTCGGTGTCCACCAGGTGGCCAAGGCCGAGGGGATGCTGCACAAAGCTGTCGCTGACGCCGTTGACAACGAGGTGCGCCGGCGCATTAGCGCGGTCCAGGGCGTACTGGCGTTTTTTGCTGGGAGGCCGCAGCAGGCGGCAGAGTCAGGCGCCGAGATCCTGGCCTCAGAGGGCGTCAGTCCAGAGGCTGCGGTGTGGGCGTCGAGCGCAACCGGGGCGGGGTTGACTGTCCAGGGACGCACCACCGAAGTGCTGTCCGCCGTGGAAGCGGGTTGGGCGGCTCTGGCCCGCTGCACGACTGAGCCGGAAATGGCGTTATGCCGCCAGGTCCTGGCGCATGCCGAGATCTCAGCGCTCATGCGGGTTGGGCGTGTACCCGAGGCGGTAGCTCGAGCCACTGCCTTACACGAGTGGTGCATGAGCCAGCCGCAGTGGGCCGGGGATGCTCTGGCCGCCGCTCATATCGGATGGGCATCACTAGCCGCAGGACGTCCACGTACCGCCATCCGATGGCTCGCCGAGGCGGTCGCCGGGCTGGGTCAATGCGACCCAGGAGGGTTCCGGGAACTGTGTATTGCCCTGCTGGCACAAACCCATGCTCAGCTAGGCGACGCCGCCCAGGCCAGGAGGCTGCTGGATAGCGGCGAGATCGGGCGGCACTGCGCGGTGTTCGAACCGGAGTGGTTGATGGCGGAGGCTTGGCAAGCGGCCGCCGAGGACCGCACCGCTCAGGCGATCGATCGTACACAGCAGGCGGCCAGGGTAGCCGGTGACATGGGTCAGCGGGCTGTCGAGGCGCAAGCGCTGCATGCCGCGGTCCGGTTAGGACGGGCAAGCGAGGTGGCCAACCGGTTGCGGCAGCTGGCCGAACAGGTCGAGGGTCCCCTGGTAGCTGCCTATAGCGCGCATGCCGAGGCAGCGGCCGCCAATGCCGGTGGCGGGCTGGATGAAGTGGCCGCAGAGTTCGAGAAGTTGGGAGCCCGGTTACTGGCAACCGACGCCGCAGCGCATGCTGCCGCAGCGCACCTGCGCGCCGGTGATCGGCGGCGAGCGGCGGCCTCCACAGCTCGCGCCGCTGGCCTGGCCCGAGCTTGCGAGGAGATCCGCACTCCGGCTCTGGAGCAGCTCGCGCCGCGACCGCTGACCACTCGGGAAGGCGAAGTCGCCAGCCTGGTTGTGCAGGGCCTGAAGAATCAGGCCATCGCCGAGCGCTTGGTCCTCTCGGTCCGGACCGTGGAGGCGCACCTGGCTAATGCTTACGCGAAACTCGGCATCAGCAGCCGCGCCGAACTGGCCAAAGCACTGCGCGCGGAGTAGCCAGTTCTTCCGCCCTGCCCCGAGATGTCCCATGTCAGGAATGGGCAGCGGGTGTGGCGGGACTGAGCCGGGTGGACAGCAGCACGAAGGCTGCAACGGTGGTGAGGGAGGCAAGGGCGATGCGTGGCCTGTCGACCGGCAGGTGGGCCACGCTCTGATGCAACGCCAGCGTGACCAGCGCAACGCCGAGGCTGGTGCCCAAGCCACGGGTCATATTGAGCAATCCCCCGCCGGTACCGGCGCTACGAGCGGGCATGGCCCGCATCACCAGGCTGTTGTTCGCCGGCGTGAAGATCCCCAACGCGATCCCGAGCCCGCCCAGCAGCGGGATCAACCAGGCATCCGTCAGTGGCACAACCAGTAGCGCACTCAACACAACGACAGCGAGCAGCGCACCGACGGTGCAGCGGACGCGGTCAGTCCAACCGCTGGGCATGAGTTGTTCACCGATCGCGGCAGCGATGGCGAACCCGGCCGGCAGTGCGGTGAGGATAAGCCCGGCGCGTAGTTCTGCATAGCCGTCCGCAGTCAGCACGACCGGGACGAGAACCAGCGGGCCGAACAGCACCAGATATCCACCCAGCGCGCCCAGCAATCCGGCGGTGACCGCACGGCTGCGCAGCAGACCCAGATCCAACAGCGGTGCGGTCGCGTAGCGCTGGCGCAGCAGAAAGGCGGCCATACTGGCGACCGCGAGCACTGGCAGCGTGATCACCGCCCAACCCGGCAGCGACAGCCCGGATGCGGCCGACATGGCCAGTAAGCACGCGGTGGTCGCGGTGCTCAGCAGCACGAGGCCGGAAAGATCCCATCCGGAGGTTGGGGTGCGTTGCCGGGTGCGAGGTAGCAAGTAGACACCCGCAATCACGCCGAGCACGCCGATCGGGACGTTGATCAAGAATACCCACCGCCAGCCCAGGCTGGAGATCACCAGGCCGCCCACTGTGGGGCCCAGTGCCAGCCCGACAGCTTGGGCGGCTGCCTGGATCCCGAGCGCCGCACGTAGCCGATGCGGGGGAGCGCCGGTGGCGATCAAAGCGACGCTATTGGCTTGCATCAGTGCGGCACCGGCGCCCTGCAGAACCCGCAAGGCGACCAGCGCGCCGAGCGACGGCGCGAAGCCGCACGCGGCCGATGCGGTGGCGAACACCACGAAGCCGTACAGGTACAGCAGCTTGCGACCGTGCGCGTCAGCTAACCGCCCAGCCGGGATCAGCAGTGCGGCCAGGGTCACCAGGTAGGACAGTGATACCCACTGCACCTCCGCCAAGGAAGCGCCGAACTCGGTACGCAGCGATCGGTAGGTCAAGGTCACGATGCTAGCGTCGAGCTGGCCCATGAATGCGCCCAAGCACACCGTCGCGACGGCCAGCCGCCAGGCTTCTGGCCAGTCGCGTATCCGCGCCGGCCGCGCCCGCTCGCGGACTAATACAGACAAGTTCACGGCAGGCTCCGTTCCCCCGCAGCGGTCACCG
Organism: Pseudonocardiales bacterium; assembly: GCA_019241525.1. GTDB lineage: Bacteria > Actinomycetota > Actinomycetes > Mycobacteriales > Pseudonocardiaceae. The sequence goes on along the minus strand of JAFAWY010000121.1, from coordinate 18,056 downwards.
CAACGCCGGCATGAGGAATTGTATCGGTGACCGACATAATCGGGTACCGATGAGTGGGTGGGCTAAGCTCCTGGCATGGCAGCGCCTGCATCCAAGGCTGCACAAGCTGTGGTGTCGTCCGAAGCCCGGGCCCTCACCGAGGTGGTTACCCAGCTGCGGCGCGCGCTGCGCACGAGTATCCGTACCGATTACCCATGGGAATTCCTACCGATGGCGCAAGTCGAACTGTTGCTCGCGGTACGGGATCACCAATCAATCCGCATCGGCCAGCTCGCCGACCTGTTGCGACTCGCGCCTAACACCGTCAGCGGGCTAGTCCAGGCCCTCGTCGAGGCAGATCTGGCCGAGCGGAGCCCGGACCCCTCCGACCGGCGTGTTGCCGTGGTGACCCTGACCCCAGCAGGCCGCGCCAAGCTTGCCGGCTGGGAGCAGGCCCACCAGCGGCGCATCGGCGATGCGCTTGACGAACTACCGAGCACAGATCAGGCCGCTGTCCGTGCCGCCATACCGGCGCTGGCTCGTCTCGTCGAGCACCTAGCCGCACCCTCCCGATGATCGTGCTGTTCGGTGCGACCGGCTACACCGGCGGCCGGGTGGCGCAGGCCATGGTGCGGCGGGGTTTGCGTCCGATCCTGGCCGGGCGCAATACCGCTCGGCTCGGTGCGCTGGCAGCCCGGCTGGGGAACTTGGAGGTGGCGCGGGCTGATGTGACCGATCCCGCGACGGTGCAGCGTCTGATCGGCCGGAATGACGTGCTGGTCAGCACCGTCGGTCCATTTGTCCGGCTCGGGGAACCGGCACTGGGGGCAGCGGTCGAGGCGGGTGCGATTTATCTCGACTCCACAGGCGAGCCGCCGTTCATCCGCCGGGTATTCGAGGATTTCGGCCCGGCAGCGCAGCGGACCGGGGCTGGCCTCATCACGGCTTTCGGCTACGACTACGTGCCCGGCAACCTCGCCGGTGCGCTGGCGCTGCACGGCTTGCAGCAACCGGTGCACCGCATCGAGGTTGTCTACCTGGTCGGTGGGGTCGGTAGGGCGCAGGTGATCAGTGGGGGCACCTTCGGATCCGCTGCCGGGTTACTCACCGAGCCAAGCTTTACCTGGCGCGACGGCAGCATCCAGGCCGAACCCACTGCATCGCGATTTCGCATCGTCAAGGTGGCCGGGGTGGAGTACCCAGTGACGGCCGTCGGCGCTACCGAGCATTACGCGCTGCCTCGGCTCGCAGCCGCGGCGGGATTAGCGGGTCTGTCGGAGGTGGACGTCTACCTCGGCCGGCGCACTCCCGCGACACGCCTGGCGCAGTTGTCCTGCCATGTCGTACCGGCGGTGCTGGCGCTACCTGGTGCCCGGTCGTTAGTGGGCGCCATCGGGACCTTCGCGCAGCGCTTCGTTGCTGACGAGCCCGATCCAGGGGCGCTCGCGCAAGTCAACTCCCACGTCGTAGCCACCGCCTATGACGCATCTGGCGCCAAGCTGGCCCAGGCCAGGGTCGCGTCCGGTGATCCGTACCAGCTCACCGCGGATCTACTTGCCTGGGGTGCGCAGCGGGCGGCCGAGCATGGTGTATCCGGGCCAGGGGCGCTGGGCCCTGTGGAAGCATTCGGTCTCGACTCGCTGGCCGCTGGGGCACGGGAGGTGGGTCTGCGCCGCTGCTGATTTCAGATCGCGGGGCAGCGCACGCGACCGGCTACAAGCCTCACTGAGCAGCACATCCTTGGCCAACAAGCCGCCTGGCTACGATGGCCCGGTGGCAGCCAGGGGTACCGCTCGAGCCGGTGGCGTGCTGCTTGCGGTGATGATCGTGCTCGTGTCGATCGGGATGGGGTGGTTGCTGTGGCCACCTCCCGGTGGCGGCCAATTCCGCGTCGCCAAGGCCACTGTGGTGGAGTCGGTGTTGTGCGGCCCCGCCAATGCCGAAGATCTGGTGCACGTTGAGTTGGTAACGGGCCGGGTGGTGCCGGCCCGGCTGGATGGGTGCGGTCACCGGCTCGGCGAGGTGGTGTTCGTCGAGGTGCCTGACCGGCTGCCGGCTGGCGAATGGGTCGCGCGCCTGGCCGGAACCGGGGTCCCCAACGCAGCAAGGAATGGGCAGCGTCTGGGCGCGATCGGTGTAGCAGTCGCTGGGATCGCGGGAGCGTTGCTGGCATGGCGGCTGCGCGGCGACCGGATCGTCGCCCACCGTAGGGTGGGCCCATGACCCGTATCCCCTTGCCCGCGGTCGAGCTGCACCGCGAGACCCTGTCCAATGGGCTGCGGGTGGTGCTCTGCCCGGACCGATCAGCTCCCGTGGTCGCCGTCGGTGTGCACTACGACGTCGGGTTTCGTTCCGAACCGCAAGGCCGCACCGGGTTCGCGCACTTGTTCGAGCATTTGATGTTCCAGGGCAGCGAGAGTCTGGAAAAGCTCGCCCACTTTCGTTATGTGCAGGCTTCGGGCGGGACATTCAACGGTTCCACTCACCCCGATTACACCAACTATTTTGAAATCGTGCCGTCGGCGGCGTTGGAACGCGCGCTGTTCCTGGAAGCCGACCGGATGCGGGCGCCCCGGCTCACCGCGGAAAACCTGCGCAATCAGGTCGACGTCGTCAAAGAAGAGATCCGGCTCAACGTGCTGAACCGGCCCTATGGCGGGTTCCCCTGGATCACGCTGCCCCCAGTGCTCTATGACACCTTTCCCAATGCGCACAACGGCTATGGTGATTTCTCCGAGCTGGAAGCGGCCACCGTGGAAGACTGCGCGGCGTTCTTCGACGCCTACTATGCGCCAGGTAACGCAGTGCTCACGGTGTCCGGAGATTTCACCGTGGACGCAGCACTCGAGCTGGTGCACCGGCACTTCGATGACGTGCCCGCGCGTCCAGTACCGCTACGGCCATCGTTCGGTGAGCCGCCACCACAGGGAGAACGTCGGCATCGCTATCGCGATCCGCATGCACCGTTACCCGCATTGGCCCTCGGCTACCGGATGCCCGATCCGGCTGCCAGCTTCGAGGACTACCTCGCCTATGAGGTCGTTGCTGCGGTGTTATCTGACGGTGACTCTTCCCGTCTTGAGCAGCGTCTGGTGCACACCGACGCGCTGGTGACCGATATCGGTGCAGGTAGTGGTCTCTTTGGTGCGCCGCTGGATGCCCGCGACCCGGATACCTTCACCATTACCGCAATCCATCCCGGCAGTGTGGACGTCGAGGCAGTGATCGCTGCGACCGATGAGGAGCTTGCTGAACTCGCTGCCAACGGCCCCGAGCCCGAAGAGTTGGCCCGCATCACCGCTCGGTGGGCTGCGACGCTATTCCGTGAGCACGACCGGTTGGTAAGCCGCACCGTCGGGATCGGCTCGTTCGAGTTGCTGCACGGGCGGGCCGAATTGATCACCGAAGCGCCCGCCCTGGTGGCCGGGATGACCGCTGAACAAGTCGCGAAGGCGGCCAGCCAGCTGCGACCGGATTCCCGCGCTGTGCTGATCGTCGAACCCGCAAGCGGTTCTTCGGTGTCAGCGCTCGAACCCGCAAGCGGTTCTTCGGTTGGGGAGGCGTGATGCCGCACCGCACCGCCGAGCAGATCGGCAGCACTGAGCTAGGGCCGCGTCCGCTGCCGCCGCTAGGACCGCCACGCACTCCCAGCGCACCATCTGCTGTGGATACCGTGCTGGACACCGGCCTGCGAGTCATTGCGGTGCGGCGGCCCGCGGTGCCGATGGTCGAACTGCGGTTGAGGATCCCTTTTGGTGGCACGCATCGCACACACCCGGCCCGTGCCGAGTTGCTCGGCGCCACCCTGCTGCAAGGCACGCCCCGGCGGGACCGGTTCACCATCGACAAGGTGCTCGCCGCTGTCGGCGGTGAGCTGTCGGCCGTAGTCGATCCTGAGCACCTGTCGGTGTCGGGGTCAGCTCTGGCCAGCGGGTTGGACATAGCACTCGATGTGCTCGGCGACGCACTCAGGGCGGCCTCGTATGCCAGCCCTGAGGTAATCCGGGAACGGGACCGCCTGGTGGAACGCCTCACGCTGAGCCGGTCCAGGCCGCAGGTGATCGCCCGGGAGGCGCTGCAACGGCGTCGCTACGGCAACCATCCGTTCGCCCGGGAGTGGCCCGAACCTGACGACGTCGCCGCGGTGACGCCGGCCGCCGTTCGTGCGCTGCACCGCCGTTCGGTGGTACCCCGCCGCGCGGTGCTGGTGCTTGTGGGTGACATCGTGCCGGATCGTGCGGTCGAATTGGTCGCGTCAATGCTGGCGGGCTGGCAGTCCGACCACCCTGCCGTCGGGCTGGCGCCGCTGCCACCCTTGACCCCCGCTGATGTGCTCTTGGTGCACCGCGACGGCGCAGTGCAGTCCCAGCTGCGGCTGTCCGCGCAGGCGGTGCCGCGTGACGATGAACGCTATCCGGCGTTGCAGCTGGCAAACCTGGTGTTCGGTGGGTACTTCTCGTCCCGCTGGGTGGAGAACATCCGGGAGGACAAGGGCTACACCTACAGCGCACACAGTGGCCTCGAGTTCACCTCTTCCGGAGCCACATTGGTCGCCGAGGCGGACACAGCAAGTGAAGTCACTGCGGCAGCACTGCTGGAGACCCGCTACGAGTTGGGCCGGATGACCGTTGTGCCTCCCGGTGAGGCCGAGGTAGACAGCGTTCGCCACTACGCGATCGGATCGCTGACCATCAATTTGGCATCTCAGCGTGGACTGGCGGGTCAGCTGGTGACCTTGGCCGGCCTTGGCCTGGACCTCGACTGGCTGCTTACCCACCCCAGCCGGCTACGCGTCGTCACAGCCGCTGAAGTAGCCGAGGCCGCAGCACATTTCTTTGCTCCCAGCCGGTTCACCGGCGTCGTGGTGGGAGACGCCAAGCGGCTGTCCGATCCGCTGGCGGGATTGGGTGGCGTGGAACTGCCGTGACCGGCATGCCCGCCACGGCAAGTACGTCAACCAGTTAGAAGACGTAAAGGCCAACCGCCCAGCCCACACTGGTGATGATCACTACCATGAGCGTCCAGAGGATGAGCCGCGGCGCAGTCATCCACATTCCGGCCTGGGCTCGCGGCCGAGATACTTGATGAAGGTCAGCGGCATGGCGCCGCATGTGGTCAGTGAGTTCTCGTTCCCACCGTTTCCGGTCCCTGGTTTTCACTGGCACACCGCCCCCGCGTCAGCCGCTTACCGACCAAGCACGCGGGCAATCATAACGCTTCGTGGCCAATTTCCGGCAGGGTCAGCGTTAGGCAGGAGTGGCCGCGATGATCTCGTCGATGGTCGGGTTCGTCAGCACCGAACCGTTTGGTAAGAGCACGGTCGGCACCGTCTGATTGCCCCCGTTGACGCCTGCCACGAACTCAGCGGCCGCTGCATCGTGTTCGATGTCCACTTCCCGGAAGGGGATGCCCGCGCGATCCAGTTGTGCCTTGAGCCGCCGGCAGTAGCCGCACCACACCGTCGAGTACATCGTCACGTCATTCACGCTCAGCATCAACAGGGAAACCTTGCGCGATGTTCCTGACCGTCGGACAGCTCTGGGAGGATGCCGGTCGTGGGGGAGCACCGAGACCCGCTGAACGGCCTTGACGCAGAGCAGCGCGCCGCGGTCTGCGCGCCACGCGGGCCGGTCTGTGTGCTGGCCGGCGCAGGTACCGGAAAGACCCGCACCATCACCCGGCGGATCGCCCAGCTGGTCCGGACCGGTCATGTCGCGCCGGGGCAGGTGCTGGCTGTCACGTTCACCGCCCGCGCGGCGGGGGAGCTGCGCACCCGGCTACGTGACCTGGCAGTAGGCGGTGTGCAGGCGCGCACCTTCCATGCCGCAGCGCTTCGGCAGCTGCGTTACTTCTGGCCCCGAGTGGTTGGGGGTCAGTCGTGGCCGCTGCTGGAGCACAAGCCGCGACTGGTCGGTCAGGCCGCGCAGCGCGCGGGGGCGGCCACCGGTGCCGACGATGTCCGCGACTTCGCGGGTGAGATCGAATGGGCCAAGGCGAACCTGATCAGCCCGGTGCAGTATCCGGCCGCTGTGGCCGCAGCTCGGCGGCAGCCGCCGGCGCCGGTAGCGCAGGTCGCGGCGGTGTATGCCGTATACGAGGAACTCAAAAACCGCAACCAGTTGCTCGACTTCGACGACATCCTGCTGCACACGGCAGCTGCCGTGGAGGGACACCCGGATGTGGCGCAGGAGTTCCGGGACCGTTACCGCTGTTTTGTCATCGACGAATACCAGGACGTCACCCCGCTGCAGCAGCGAGTGCTCGACGCCTGGCTAGGCGGCCGTGACGACCTCACCGTGGTCGGTGATGCCAACCAGACCATCTATTCCTTCGCCGGTGCAACCCCTCGTTTCCTCCTGGAATTCAGCCGACGGTTCCCTGATGGGGTGACGGTACGGTTGCACCGCGACTACCGCTCCACTCCGCAGGTGGTGTCGCTGGCGAATCGGGTGATCTCCAGTGCCCGCGGCCGCCCTGCTGGTGCCCGGCTGCCGTTAGAGGGTCAGCAGCCGGCGGGTCCGGAGCCGGCATTCACCGAGCATGACGACGAACTCGCTGAAGCCGGCGCTGTAGCCGCGTCGATCGAGCAGCTGCTGCGCGAGGGTGTCCCGCCTGCCCAGATCGCTGTGCTGTACCGGGTGAACGCTCAGTCGCAGGCCTACGAGCAAGCCTTGGACGCGCTGGGCATCCCCGTCCAGGTCCGCGGCGGTGAGCGCTTCTTTCACCGCTTGGAAGTGCGCAGTGCGATTCGAGCGCTGCGAGCGGCCGCCACGGCAGCCACCCTGGAGTCAGCAGCCGGGCTGGGCGCCAACGTTCGGGCGGTACTGGCCCGGCACGGTCTGACCGCGCAGCCACCAGCGGGCAGTGCCGCCCGAACCCGTTGGGAGTCGCTGCGCGCGCTCGCCGAGCTGGCCGATGATCTCGCTGCCAGTATCCCCCTAGCTGATCTTGGCCAGTTCGTCGCCGAGCTCGACGCGCGGGCGGATGCTGCGCATCCGCCCGCGGTACAAGGTGTGACGTTGGCCTCGTTGCACTCCGCAAAGGGGCTGGAATGGGATGCGGTGTTCCTGGTCGGTCTGGCCGACGGCACGTTGCCCATTCAGTACGCTGACGGCGACCAGGCTGCGCTGGAGGAGGAGCGCCGGTTGCTGTACGTGGGAGTGACCCGGGCTCGGCGCTGGCTTGCGCTGTCGTGGGCGCTGACTCGCAGCCCAGGCGGGCGGCCTTCCCGCCAGCGCAGTCGGTTTCTCCACGGCCTGGCACCGGTGACCGCGGGACGGTCCTACGCCGGCCGGACGTGAACAGGCGTGAGCAACAAATTCCCAAAATAATTCGGTTGCTCGTGTATCAGCAGGGTCCTACTCTTGCTCCTACTTCCTGGAAGCGGTCGTGGTATGCGGCTGACCAGGGTGGATCGCCCAGCACTGCACATGGGCCAGGCGGGAAGGAGGAGTATCCGATGGAGATCAACACGACCACCGGTGCCCGTTGCTTCCCGCAGTTCGGGCTCGTCGCTGTGTCTGGGGGCATTCAGTCCAAGCGTCCGTGGACCGCGCCGATGAGCGCGCGCTGGCTGCTCGCTGAGCGTCCCTTCCACCCCGTCCTCATCAACCCGATTGGCAGTGATCTGCCAGCTACCGACCGTATGCACAAGTCCGCATCGGAGCCTTGATCCCCGAGCCAGCGACATCCGGCTCACCGAGGCCGCGGACCCCGCAGCGGGATCCGCGGCCTCGGTGCGTTTGCGAGGCACTCATCCCGCGGCGGACCGGCACCGAGGAGGAGAGACAAGTGTTGACCGCGACCGTCCCGCTGGACGGCGGAGCGTTGCCCGTCCTGCTAGGTAGCGCAGAGCTGGCCCCCCTGCTCGATACGGTGCCGTCCGGATCGGACACCTTGCCCTGCCGCTCACATCACAACCCGGATCTTTGGTTCGCCGAGTCACCCGCTGAGCTGGAACAGGCCAAGCAGCTGTGCACTGAATGCCCCATCAGGCTCGCCTGCTTGGACAGCGCGTTGTCCCGGCAGGAGCCGTGGGGCGTGTGGGGCGGCGAGATCTTCGAGCACGGGGCTGTCATCCCGCGTAAGCGCCCCCGTGGCCGCCCCAGCAAGGCCGCCCTGGAGCGGGAACGTGCCGAACGCGAGTCCGCCAGCCGGGGCACCGCCGCCTGAGGTTGGGGGGCTCTTCAAGAGTCCCCCAACCTGGGTCCCCGCTGGCCACAACGACTACCAACCATGCGGTCGCCAGTAGCCGGCTTCCGCTCGATCGCTATGACTTTCCTGGAGCGCCACCATGTTGCTGTACGAAGTGCTCGCCCGAGATCGAATGTGCCATGATCAGCGCCGGGCTCGGCAAGAACAGGTTGCCCGGAGGCTGGCCGCGGTTCGCCGCTGGCAACGCCTGGCCCGTTACGCAGAACGGCGGGCCCACCGCGCCGCCGAGCGCCTGTAGTTCGCTGACCCGCGGCATGCGCCGGACATGGAGCTATATCGGGGATATGACGTTTACCCCGATATAGCTCCATGTCGGGAAAAGTAAGGAAGGGCGGCAAGCAGAGGGTTCAGTTCGCGAAACCTGGTTGCCAGCGCTGAGCAATTCCGCGCAACGGCACGGTGGCGTCCAGCTGGCATAGCACCCCAAATGTTCCGGTGCTTACCCGGTGGATGAGCAGGTAGCTCGGTGGCAGGTTCAGCGCCCGCCCAGTACGGAAATCCGGGCCTGAGAAATCGCCGACCCGCTCAGCCTGGGCTTGCATCCAGGCGCGGGTGAAATGAAATATCTCGGTGCGGACGGGGTCGGCGAACGGACTAAGATAGGCGAGCACATCCTCGGCGCGCAGCTGCATTCCCGGCCGCACGAAACCTTCCGAGCGCAGCAATTCAAGTAGTTCGGCCGAGCGTTCCTCGACAGCTAACCGGATTGCCACCCCGAGAGTGCGAGGAGCTCCGCCAGGCAGCTTCGCCGCAGCGCCAAAGTCCAGCACGCCCAGCCGTCCGTCGTCTAGGCGCACGAAGTTTCCCGGGTGCGGATCTGCATGCAACAGCCCGGTAACAGCGGGTGAGCAGGAATGGAACAGCGACAGCTTGGTACCGATGTCATCTCGTTCTGATCGTGAGCCGCTGCGGATGATTTGCGCCATCGGGACGCCATTGATCCACTCAGAAACGATCACCTTTGGGGCACTCGCCACGATCGCGGGGACAACGATATCGGGATGGCCACGAAACGCGGCGGCAAACACCCGCTGGTTGTTCGCCTCGTCGTGGTAATCCAGTTCCTCCACCATCCGGTCGCGCAACTCGCTCAGCAATGGTTTAACTTCCATACCCGGCACAATCGCCTGGAAGAACCGGCTGAACCTTTGCAACTGCCGCAAATCCGACCGCAGTGCCTCGTCCGCGCCTGGATATTGCACCTTGACGGCAACCTCACGACCGTCATGCCACACCGCCCGATGGACTTGACCGATGCTGGCTGCTGCAGCCGGCTCATCCGAGAAATCGGCGAAGCGGCGCCGCCATCCCGTGCCGAGTTGCTCGTCGAGCATCCGTCGCACTGATTGCGGCGACATCGGAGGCGCTTCTGACTGTAGTTTGGTCAATGCCTCGCGGTACGGTGCGGCCAACTGATCAGGAATTGCTGCCTCGAACACGCTCAGCGCCTGCCCGAACTTCATGGCACCGCCCTTGAGCTCGCCAAGCACGGAGAACAACTGCTCAGCGGTGCGCGCGGACAGCTGCGCATTGACATCATCCGCGTCGTGTCCGACTAGCCGCTTGCCCCAGCCGGCAGCGACCCTTCCAGCCACCCCCAGCGGGAGGCTCGCCAGCCGGGCGGTGCGTTGCGTCGCTCGGCGCGGAATCTCGGTCACAGCGACGATTGTCTCCTTTCCCTGCTTATTCTGCGTGACACCGCGCATCGTGGCCGACCAGATACATCATCTGGCGCCGCAGCCGCAGCGCGGATGAGCTGGCCGGGGTAGGCAGGTGAAGCTGCCGCGCACCGGGTCAAGCTGGAGCACCGCACCCCAGGTGGGCGGGACCGGAAACCCTGATTGTGGTCCCGCGAGCATGGCCAGCACCTGCTCGGCGGTCAGCGCAGCAGCCAGCTGGGTGCAGGCCAGTCCCGCAGTCGGGCGTTGTCCGACGAGCTGCGCGGCCAGCTTCGGCCACGCAGAGTCGGTGTCCGCACGGTGCAAGTCGGCGCAGCGCAGGCAGCCTGTGCGGCCCGGCCACACCAGCGGGCCCACCACCGCCATCCCCTCGTGGGCGTAGCCGACCAGGTGGGGAATCCCGCTACCGAGCAGTTCGGTCACCACGGTCGGTTCCGGCACCACCATGTCGGTGAGCACGATCAGATCAGGCCGGCGACGTGCGGCAACGACCACCTCCGGGGCAGCGCGGCGCACGGCGTCAGCAGCTGCTGCGGCGCGAGGTCGGCCGAGGTCGTCGGGAAGGTAGCCGGTACCCAAGTCTGCGGCGCTGACCGTGCCCGTGGCCTGCACTACAACATGCCCGATTCCGGCGGCGGCCAGCGCAGTCGCCACCGCCACGCCGACCCGGCCAGACCCGATTATTCGCGCCACCGCCGTACGCCGTTGCCGCAGCACGTGGCGAGCCGGGTGACAGCTGTGGATAGACCAGCCGACCGCTTCGGCTGCCAGCGCTACCCGGTGCCATCCGGGCCGGCTGGGATCGGGCGCTGTTACCTCCTGCACCAGACCGCACCGGTGCAGTTCGGCGAGCATCGTGAGAGCTTCAATCCGGGAGAATCCGGCTGCTTGCGCCTCGTCGAGCAGTTCGGTGGTGCTGCACACGCCGTCCATCCGTTTGAGCAGCGCGGCCAGCGGTTCGGGCAGTTCGTCCAGCACCATGGCGTGTTGAGGATCCAGCCCGAGCTGCAAGCACGTGGGCGAACGCCACAGTGCGACTCGGCCTGGTGCCAATCGCAGCTGCTCGGGAACATCGCTGAGGGCAGTGTCACCGGTGGTCGGCAAGGCAGCACCGTCGTTGGGCGAGATCATGGCCGCCATCCTGACTGGCCCAGTCTGGTACCTCAACTGACTGTCCACAGGTTGTCCACAATTGTGGATGTTTTGTGGATAGGCGTGGGTGCTGGGTGGGGAACGCCGGGGCGTGGGTGGGGATACAACGCCCAGCCCGGCACAACCGTCTTAACCGCTGGAAGACGGTGCGGGGTCATCGCCGGATGCACCGGGATCATCGGGCGGCTGCGGCTCGTGTGGGGCATCCGCCGCGGTACGTTCCAATGCGGCGATCGGGTCGTCGAGATCGGCAGCATGCTTCGCCACCCGATCGACGAAGGCGCCGGGGGAGTCCAGATCGTCGCTGGTAGGCAACAGGTCCGGGTGGTTCCACAGGGCGTCCCGGCGCTCGATGTCATGTGCTTCGGTGAGCCGGCGCCACAGATCGGCGGCAGCACGCAGCTTGCGCGGCCGTAATTCCAACCCGACCAGCGTGGCGAAGGTTTGCTCGGCCGGCCCCCCCGACGCCCGCCGGCGGCGCAGTGTCTCCCGTAACGCCTCGGCGCCAGGAAGGCGCTCACCCAGCGCCTCTGCGACGACCACATCGACCCAACCCTCGACCAGTGCGAGCAGTGTTTCCAGCCGGCTCAGAGCGGCCTTCTGCTCGGGACTGTGCCGTTGCTCGAGCAGGCCAGAGGACAGCAGCTGATGCATGCTCTGCGGGTCTGTGGGGTCGACTTGGCGGGCGAGTTCAGACAGCGCGTCGGTGTCCACCTGGATGCCGTGGGCGAACTGCTCCACGGTGCCCAGCAGCCGCTGGCGCAGCCAGGGCACATGCCCGAACAGGCGGTGGTGGGCGGCCTCCCGGGCGGCCAGGAAAACGATCACCTCGGAGCTCTTGCGTTCCAACCCGGTGGCGAACTGGTCGATAGCGGCCGGCAGCAGCGCCGCCACGCCCAAGGGGCCAAGCGGCAGCCCGATTTCGGTCGAGGTGAGCACCTCGCCACCGAGCTGTGCCAGTGCCGTGCCGAGTTGCGAGCCGAAGGCCATCCCGCCCATCTGCTCGATCATTGCCACGAGGGGGCCGGCCGCCTGGCGGACCTCGCCGGGCAGTGCATCGATCCAGGAACTGGCCATCCGGCGGGCCACCGGGTCACACAATCGTTGCCAGGTTGGCAACGTCGCCTCGACCCAGTCTCGTGGTGACCAGGCAGCGGTGCTGTGCACTCCGGTGGGCAGTGTGGTTGCCGGATCCAGCCACAATTCGGCCAGGTGCACCGCGTCGGTGACTGCGGTGGCCTGCTGGGCTGAAGGCAACCCGGTGGTGGACAGCTTCTGTACCGCCATCTGCCGGGCCAGGTCGTAGTTCACCGGGCCACTGCCACCTTGAGCTGCGCCCTGGCTGATCATCTGGCCCAGCTGGGTGAGCATCTGGCCAAGTGCACCGACGTCGAAGCCTCCGGAGCCGAAAGCCGCAAACGGATTCGCCGGGTCGGGACCCCCGCTGCTGTCTTCCGGTTTGTTCCTCCGGTCGGGATCCCGAGGATCGTCGGAGCCGAAACCGAAGGGCACGTCGTTCATGCGTCCACGGTACGCGGATCCCCAGCACGTACGCTGTTCGGCCGTGACCCGCCGCACCTGGACCCTGCTGGTCAGCCTCGGCCTGGCCGTGATGCTGGGGTTACTGGGCGCCTTCGCGACGGTGCCCTACGTCGCGCTTCGTCCGGGACCGACGTTCGACACGTTAGGAGTGGTGGCCGGCAAGACCGTAGTCGACATCAGAGGTACTCAGATCTACCCGACCAGTGGGCATCTGAACATGACGACGGTGTCGGTGGTCGACAACGTCACGCTCTACACAGCGCTCGCGCTGTGGGTCTCCGGGCAGAGCGAGCTGGTTCCTCGCGACGAGATCTTCCCCCCAGAGCTGTCCGAGCAGCAGGTGGAGAAGCAAAACCAGCAGATGTTCCGGGACTCCGAATCCAACGCCAAGGCAGCCGCGCTGCACTACCTGGGTTACCCAGTCGACGTCGTGACCGGTCAGGTGCTCCCGCGCGGCGCCGCCAACGGCAAGCTGATTGCTGGGGACCGGCTGCTGGCATTGGACGGTCACGAGGTGCGCACGGCGCAGCAGGCAGTAGACCTGCTCGCCAGTAGTCGCCCTGGGCAACTTGTCCATGTCCGCTTCCAGCGCGGCGATACCTCACCGCAAGAGGCAGTGATCACTCTGGGACCAGGAGCCCAGCCAGGTCGCGGATACCTGGGCGTCGGGCTGACCGAAAAGCCCGACGTGCCCTTCACCGTCACCATCAACCTCGGTGATATCGGCGGCCCGTCGGCGGGACTGATGTTCGCGCTGGCCGTCGTGGACAAGCTGACCCCTGGGGCGTTGGCCGGTAACACCTTCGTGGCGGGCACTGGGGAGATCACCACCGCTGGTCAGGTGGGCGCGATCGGTGGTATCCCGCTCAAGATGATCCGGGCACGGGAGGCGGGGGCCACGGTGTTCCTCGTGCCGGCGGACAACTGTGCCGAGGCGGTGCAGCGTGCCCCGGCAGGGTTACGCCTGGTGCGGGTGAGCACCCTGACGGATGCCGTGCACGCGCTGGATGCAATTCGTGCGGGTCAGCAACCGCCCCGCTGCTGAGCAGGCGCGGTCACCGATCCGTTAGTGCAACGTGGCTAGCAGCGCCCGCAGCAAGTTCGGAGCGAGTTGCGGGTCCTCTACCAGTTCGTCGTCTCGCTGGCCACCGCCGGGGCTGGCCCGTAACCGCAACACGCACGCTCCGACGCCGTCCCGGAGTACTGCGGCCACCAGCCTGCCCTCTCGCCGCTGCGGATGCTTGATGGCGGCGCGACGAGCTTGCGCTGGGTCGTCAGGTAGCGCACCAAGGTCAGCTTCAGCCGTCGGCGGCAATATCACGATTTCCTGGGCCAGCGCGCAGCCAGCTACTGAATCTGGCCATTCGATGCCGGCCAGCGCCGCGTCAAGCTCTCCCTCGGGGAAGGCTTCCTGGGCGATCGGAGTGAGTGCCGCCTCTGCATCCAGCTGGTCGGCCAGGTCCGGTTGGTTAGCCAGCAAGGTCGCCGTGGCAACGAGGGCGAACAGTTGCGGCTGCTGGTCCCATCCGGCGGCTGCGACGAACTGCTCGACTTCTCGTGCGGTGGCAGGCAGGGCGAGGGACAGCATGGAAGGGTGCGGCGGCATGCTCACCCCGTCATCGTTGCACCGCTCGTTGCGCACAGGCAGTAGCACGGAGCCACAAGGATCGGAACCCTAGGGCTCTCCGTAGAGTTGGACATGCAGGACTCAACCTTGCGCGGCTCACGCCTCGCAGGGGGCGTCTGCACCGCATTGCCGTCGTCGCCAGGAGCGTGTCCTGTGGCCAACCGGCCCCCCGTCGCTGTTCCCGCGTTGTCCCGTCGCGCCAGAATCCTGATCGCGGTCGGGGTTGCGGTGCTGGTGCTCCTCATCGTCGGGTCGCGGTTGATCGATACCTACGTGGATTGGCTGTGGTTCGACGAGGTGGGATTCCGATCGGTTTTCTCCACCGTTCTGGTCACCCGTTTGGTGCAATTTCTCATCGTCGGCTTGCTGGTAGGCGGCCTGCTTGCGGTCAATCTGGTGATCGCATATCGGACTCGCCCGGTGTTCGTACCGGTGACAGGACCAGACGATCCAGTAGCCCGGTACCGGACGGCGATCTTGACACGGCTCCAGCTGGTCGGTGTCGGGGTACCTGTGCTGGTCGGGCTCATCGCTGGACTTTCTGCATTAGGCGACTGGCAAACGGTGCAGATGTTTCTCCACGGTGCCAGTTTCGGTGTGTCCGATCCCCAATTCCACAAAGACGTCAGCTTCTACGCTTTCGACCTGCCGTTCTATCGCAAGCTGCTAGGCTGGGGTTTCGTCATTGTGGTGATCTCCTTCATCGGCGCGCTGATCACCCATTACCTGTTCGGAGGGCTGCGGCTGGCCGGCCGTGGCGGTCAACTCTCCGCTCCGGCCCGTGTTCAGCTCGCGGTATTGGCCGGCGTCTTTGTACTGCTCAAAGCAGTGGGCTACTACCTGGATCGTTACAGCCTGTTGTTTTCACGGCGAAATCCGCTGTTTACCGGCGCCAGCTACACCGATCTCAACGCGGTACTCCCAGCCAAGCTCATCCTGATGTGCATCGCGGTGATCTGCGCGGTCGCCTTTTTTGCCGGAGCGGTGCTGCGCAACCTGCAACTGCCAGCGATCGCCATCGCGCTGCTGTTGCTGTCCAGCATCCTGGTAGGCGCTGCCTGGCCGGCGGTACTGGAGCAGTTCGTAGTGCGACCCAACGCCAACGAGCGTGAAGCACCCTCTATCCAGCGCAATATCGCCGCAACTCGGCAGGCCTACGGCCTTACCGACCGTCAGGTCACATACGAGCAGTACTCGGGGCGCAGCGATGTATCACCTTCCGACGTGCACGCCGACACAGCCACTATCCCGAACATCCGTTTGCTCGACCCCAGTGTGCTTTCTCAGACGTTCACCCAGCTGCAGCAGCGGGAAAACTTCTACGGATTTCCGGACAAGCTCGATGTCGACCGTTACACGGTTAATGGTAAGCCGCAGGATTATATTGTCGCAGTACGGGAGTTGGAATCTGCATCGCTGGCTGAAAACCAGCGCACCTGGATCAACCAGCATCTGACCTTCACCCACGGCAACGGTTTCGTCGCTGCCCCAGCCAACACCGTGAACTCGGCGCTGGCCGACGCCGGCTCCGGAGAAGGTGGCTACCCGGTCTTCACCGTATCGGACACCTCGCGGCAAGGTGATATCCCGGTAACTCAGCCGCGGATCTACTTCGGTGAGTTGATCGACGACTACGCAATCGTCGGCGGCAATCCTGGTGCGCCGCCCCGGGAGTTCGACGGCCGTCCGGAAAATTACACCTATCAAGGTAAGGGCGGCGTAGCGCTGGGGAGTTGGGCGCGCCGGTTAATGTTTGCCTCGTACTACGGCGAGCGTAATATTCTATTCAACCAGGCGATCGGTGCGGACTCAAGGATCATCTACAATCAGCATCCTCGGGACCGGGTGGAAAAGGTCGCGCCGTGGCTGACTGTCGATGGCGACCCGTATCCCGCGGTGATCAACGGGAAGATCGAGTGGATTCTCGACGGTTACACGACCTTGGATAATTACCCGTACGCGCAACGGACCGTGCTGGGCAAAGCGACTACTGACACGCTGACCGGTGTCTCCCGGCTGCCGGATGACGAAATCAGCTACATCCGCAATTCAGTCAAGGCGACCGTGGATGCCTATGACGGCACTGTGACGCTGTACGCAATGGATGACACCGATCCGGTGCTGCGCACCTGGATGGATATCTTCCCGGGGACCGTGCAACCCAGTAGTGCGATCAGCAACGAGCTGAGACAGCATTTCCGTTACCCCGAAGACCTGTTCAAGGTACAGCGGGAGATGCTCGCTCGCTATCACGTCAACAACCCGTCGGTGTTTTTCACCAATGACGACTTCTGGAACGTGCCCGCAGATCCCACGCAGAATCAGCCCGGCGTCGACCAGCCGCCCTACTATGTCCTGGCTGGATCACCGAATGGGCCAGGCCCGGCCCAGTTCCAGCTCACCAGCGCGCTGGTCAGCCTACGCCGACCGTTCCTAGCGTCCTATATCTCGGTGGGGTGCGATCCGCAGAATTACGGCAAGATTACGGTTCTTGAGCTGCCCAGTGAAGCCCAGACGCTGGGCCCAGAGCAGGTGCAGAACAGGTTCGTGTCTTCTGCGGAAGTCAGCAAAGAACTGAACCTTCTGCGACAGTCGGAGACAGACGTCCGCTTTGGGAACTTGCTCACGCTGCCTGTCGGTGGTGGGTTGCTATATGTGGAGCCTGTCTATATCGAGCGGGCAAACCGGCAAGCGACGTTCCCGCAACTCAATCGGGTACTGGTCGCCTACGGTGATCGCATCGGGTACGACCCGACCTTGCGCGGCGCGCTCAATCAGGTGTTCGGTGCAGGGGCCGGCGACGCAACTGCCTCGCCCGGCCAGCAGACCAGGCCGCCTAACCAGGGTGCCGTGCCACCACCGGTATCGGCCGGCACGGCCAACCAGGATCTGCACCAGGCGGTTGCTGATATCGCCAGCGCGCTGCAGCGGTTGCACCAGGCACAGGCAGCTGGTGACTTCGCCGCGCAAGGCAAGGCGCTGGCCGACCTTGATGCCGCCAGCAAACGGTTCGACGCCGCCTCGAGGGTGGCCGGTAGCGCTGCTGCCCCGCCCACAGGTGGCGGTGGCTGACCGCTGAGCAGTCGATTTGCCCGCCGATGACCGTGCGCGTACAGTTGCGTCAGCAACGCGGGGTGGAGCAGCTCGGTAGCTCGCTGGGCTCATAACCCAGAGGTCGGCGGTTCGAATCCGCCCCCCGCTACCAGGGAAAACAGGCCCGGTCTTCTTGTAGGCCGGGCCTGTTTTATGCCCCAGTGGTAACGGATTTGGTAACGCTCTGTCGACGCTCATACCGTCTCACCAGGGCTAACCCGTCCCGGTAGACCAGCCAGGATCACCGATGCCAGCGCGTGAGCAACCTCGCGATCGGCCTCCAGGTCGCCGTGCATGTAGGTCTCCATCGTGAAGCTCACCGACGTGTGCCCGACTCGTTGGCTCAGTGCTTTGGTGTCGACTCGCGCCAGCCGGCCAGCGGTGGCGTAGCTGTGCCGCACGTCGTGCAGCCGGATGCGGGGCAGCCCAGCAGCCTGAGCCAGTCGGTTGAAGCGGGCAGTGATGGTGTCCGGGTGCGGCGGGCGACCGTCCTCCCAGCAGAACAGCAGCCCGTGGTCTTGATAGTGCTCGCCAGCTACCGCGCGCTCGGCGTCAAGCATGTTCACATGGGAACGCAGCACGCCGAGCGTGTAGGGATCCAGCGCGATGGTGCGCCGGCTGTTGTCGGATTTGCCGTCCTCCTCGACGACCTTGCCGTCTATCACGACACGGGTCGAGCCGACGGTAAGAGTGCCGATGTCGAAATCGATCCCGTCACGGTGCACACCGGCGAGTTCGCTGCGCCGCATGCCGGTCGTCGCTTCGAGGAC
>JAFAWY010000120.1 GCA_019241525.1 Pseudonocardiales bacterium | reverse complement strand
CGTTGGTCGGGCCGGGGACGTATAAGTGCACGGGTCCTGTTGCCATGGCGGTCACCGTGCCGCGTGGGCGGTGAGCTGCGGGTACAGCGGGTAGCGCTTGGCCAGCGCGCTGGTGCGCTCAAGCAATGCCGCCCTTTTGGCGTCATCCAGGTCGCCGGTGAGCGCCTCGGTGATGACCTTGCCGACCTCGCGGAAGTCGCTTTCTTGCATGCCTCGGGTGGCCAGCCCTGGCGACCCGATCCGCAGGCCGGACGCGACAGCCGGGGGGCGAGGGTCAAACGGCACCGCGTTGCGGTTGACGGTGATGCCCACCTCGGCGAGCCGGTCTTCGGCCTGCTTGCCGTTCAACGGGGAGTCCCGCAGGTCGGCGAGCACCAGATGAACGTCGGTGCCGCCGGTGAGGACGTTGATCCCGCCGGCGAGCATTTCTTCGGCCAGCGCCTGGGCGCCGGCACGGGTGCGCCGCTGGCGCTCGCGGAATTCTTCCGTTGCGGCAATCTTCAGTGCCACTGCCTTGGCGGCGATGACGTGCATCAGCGGGCCGCCTTGCCAGCCGGGGAACGTTCGCGAGTTGATCTTCTTGCGGAACTCGTCCTTGCAGAGGATCATCCCGCTGCGCGGTCCACCCAGGGTCTTGTGGATCGTGGTGGTGACGATGTCTGCATAGGGGACCGGGTTGGGGTGTTCACCGGCGGCGACCAGGCCGGCGAAGTGTGCCATGTCGACGACCAGATGGGCGCCCACCTGATCGGCGATTTCCCGGAAGCGGGGAAAGTCGAGCTGGCGGGGGTAGGCTGACCAGCCCGCGAGGATCATCTTCGGCCGGTGCTCCTTGGCCAGCCGTTCGACCTCGTCCATATCCACCAGCGAGGTGTCCTTGTCCACCCCGTAGGCGACCACGTCGTAGTACAGGCCGGAAAAGTTCAGCCGCATGCCGTGGGTGAGATGCCCGCCATGATCGAGCTTCATCCCCAAGAATGTGTCACCGGGTTCCATCAGCGCGCTGTAGACAATGGCGTTGGCCGAGGCGCCGCCGTTGGGTTGAACGTTGACGTGCTCGGCACCGAAGAGCTCCTTGGCTCGGTCGATGGCCAGCTGCTCGGCCACGTCGACGAACTCGCATCCCCCGTAGTACCGCCGGCCCGGGTAACCCTCCGCATACTTGTTGGTGAGCACCGAGCCCTGGCAATCCAGGACTGCCTGCGGTACGAAGTTCTCCGAGGCGATCATCTCCAGGGTGTTTTCCTGGCGAGCCAGCTCGTTGTCGAGGGCCTCGGCAATCTCGGGATCGACTTCGGAGACGGGTTTGGTGAAGTAATCGGGGGGCAGAGCACTCATCAGCGAATCCTCGGCTCGTAGGAGGGTGGACGGGGACGTGACTCGGCGCCTGGTGCCGCACTGTAACGATGCAGAGCCCACCGCCGCCGAGGCTCGCGAATTGATGATCGACGAGCGTGCTACCGAGCCAGCATATCGGCGGTGCAGCCAGATAGACAGCCCTGTCTCACTACGGTTGCCGTGGGTTGCCGTGCTTCGTCGTGGGATATCGGCAAAGTGCGATGTCGCTGAAGTCGCCGACCGATCCGATCAGCCTTTGTTGAGACTCCCGATACCCAGTGATTTCCCCGCTGTGGTGCTCTGGCCGTCGGCGATCTCTTCTTCGACCTCACGGATGTAGCGGTCGGGGTCTTTGTCCTTCGGCGTGACGCCGGTGACGTGCTTGGCCTCAAAGGTGGCGAAGGCCACGGCCAAATCGTGGCGCAGCTGGAGGCTCGCGTGACGGCGAAAGTCGGTCAGGCCCTCGCGTTCTTCTTCGGCCATGTGGTCGCTATTGGCCTCATTGGCCTTCGCGACCGCCTCGTACCAGCCCTCGGTGCCGACCTCATGCTTTGACACCTCCGCGACCGCATCGCGGATCTCGTTGTGATCATGGATCGCGTCTTTGGTCTCGGCCTCCGGATCGGTACCGTTGACGCCTTGGCCTACGCGCAGCAGCTCCGGGTAGAACAGCTCTTCCTCGGCCTCGGCGTGTACCTCGAGAAAAGCGGCAAGCCGTTCCCAGACAGCGTCCAATGCCGCCGTGTCACCGGGATCCATCTGTTCGAGGATGGCGAAGAGCCGTCGCTGCTCATGATGGTCATCAAGGATCAGCTGGGTGATATCCATGGCTCTCCGATCGCCGCCGCGGGTCGTCACACCATCGTCCTGCATCTGGCGCGGCTGAAGAATTCCCCCGATCGGCGCGAGCAAACCATCGCGCCGTCGTGTTCGCTTTACCCGGCGTGCCGTGTGTAAGCGGGCGTCTCGAGGGGAACTCCGTGAGCGGAAGCGACGGTGCCGGCACGGGAGATTGTGATGCGGCTGCAGCAAACTGGCCGGATCGTTCTGGTAGGGCAGGCCCTGCTGATCGCTGTGTTGGCCCTAGCCGGCTTGCTCGCTGCCGCAGGCTCCCCGACGGGGGTGGGCCACGTCGCCTGGTTCACCTTCAACACGCCGCACAGCCTGCTGCTGCTGGCCATGGCCGCCGCAAGTGTGGTTGCCGCAGTGTGGGCCCGCATCGGCCGGTTCTGGGCGATGGCACAAGCAGCCATCTACACCTTGGCCTTCGTCATCGCCGGTGCAGCCAGCACTGGCCACTCGCAGGACACCTGGCTGAGGCTGAATACGGCGGATCACTTCCTGCACCTCGGCTTAGCGCTCGTTAACGGCATGCTCATCCCGACCTTGTTCTGGCCCACCTTGCCAGGCGGTAGCGCACCGCTGAGGATGGTGCCGGGCGAACAACCCCCTGCCGAGCAGCGCCCAGAGGACAGCTCCGCGGAGCAATCTGCCGAGACACGCGACATGATTGCCGCAGAGGTCGCTGTCACCGAGAACCGCGCCACGCCTGAGCAGCTGCGGCGGGTGCGGGAAGATGCGCAGCGTCGCGCGGACGAGCAGCATCGCCATGCATGGAAACACTACGAACAATCAACTGCCGCCGATGACTGATCAACACTGCGGAGCGCCAGGAGATAACCTGGACTTCCTCCGTATTCTCGGTGGCCATAGCTAGCGTGGGGGTCGCACCGCGTTGTCCGAAAGTCCGCTCCGAGAAAATGAGTCGTCCGTGCCGGCTGGTGGAGCTAGTGACCGAGGTCGAACCCGCCCGCACATCGTGGTGCTCGGCGGTGGCTTCGCCGGGCTGAATGCCGCACACGCTTTGCGGCGAGTCGACGCAGATGTCACCTTGTTGGACAAGAACAACTATCACACTTTCCAACCGTTGCTTTATCAGGTCAGCACTGCTTACCTGCCACCGGAAGAAGTCGGTTCCGCGCTGCGTGCGGTCTTTCGTCGACAGGCGAACCTGACCGTCCAGGTAGGCGAATTGGTCGACGTAGACTGGGCCCAACGAGTGCTGCGATGCCAGGACGGCTCCACGATCGATTTCGACTACCTGATCCTGGCAGCGGGGGCGGAGACGAATTTCTTCGGTGTGCCGGGGATGCGTGAACATGCGTGGCCGCTGTACACGCTGACCGACGCCGTCCGGCTGCGCAGGCACCTGTTGAGCACCCTGGAGCGGGCAGCGCGCAACGTAAGCCCCAGGAACAGTGGATCCGGTGGCAGGCCGATCCGGGTCGTTGTGGTCGGTGGTGGACCCACCGGCGTGGAGACTGCCGGGGCACTGAGCTCGATGGCCCACGAGGTTGTCGGCCCGGCGGCCAGGCTCGGTGTAACGCTCGTTGAAGCCGGACCACGCCTGCTCAGCGCGCTGAGCCCACGCTCGTCCCAGCGCGCGCTGATCGACCTGTGCCACCGCCGCGTCGATGTCCGCCTCAACCGCAGCGTCAAGGCCGCCGACTCCTGCGGGGTGACCCTCAGCGGCGGCGAGCGGATCAACACCGACACGGTGATCTGGGCCGCCGGCGTCCAGGCCAATGCCCTGAGCCGGGCGCTCGGGTTGGAACTCAACCGGCGCGGCCAGATCGTCGTCGACCCGCAGCTGCAGATACCCGATCACCCCGGGGTGTTCGCCGCCGGGGACCTCGCCGCGATCCCGGGTGCGCCGGACGGTCGGCCGTTGCCGCAACTGGCGCCAGTGGCCATCCAGAGCGGGCGGCATGCCGGTAAACAGGTCGCTCGGTTGATCAAAGGCCAACCGCTGCAAGAGTTTCGCTACCGCGATAAAGGCGTGATGGCGGTGCTCGGTCGCGGTGATGCGGTCGCCGAACTGCCACTGTCTCGCCGCATGACTGGGCGGTATCCACTCCAGTTCGGCGGGTTCGTAGCCTGGCTGCTCTGGCTCGTCGTCCACATCGTCTACCTGATCAGCTTCCGGAACCGCCTCCAGGTACTCGTCGACTGGGCCTGGAACTATTTCACCTCTCGGGGCACCGGAGCGATCCTGTTCGACGCGCCAGAATCACCATCATGCGACGTACCAGCCAATGAATGTGGCGCCAACGCAGGCACGCCGCACCCTCGAGACGGATCAGATTCCATCAAGTCCCAGCAGCCGGGTCCAGCCAGTGTCAGACCCGGATGAATCTCCATGTTATGAGGCCACCGTGATACCCGAAATAGCCTTCAACTCGCCGAGCAATGAGGACCCCACGGTCACCGAATAGTCATTCAGCGCCAGCGCCGTTTCCTTGCCGTTGTTGCACAATACGAGGCGTACCGGTGTCTCTCCCTTGTGGGCAGCCAGGGTGTTTCGTAACTCCCTGGCCACGTCCCGATCGAGTTTGAAGGCGTCGGCGCGCAGCACGAACGGCAGTGTCGCTACCACGTTGCGTTCGACGCTACCCAGGTCCAGCGGGATCACTTCCATCCCGAAAACGGACATTTTGTCTTCCCGCCAGTTCACCCGCCCCTTGATGGCAACCGCAGCGTCTGACACCAGGTTCTCATGCAGGATCGAATAGGCCTTGGCGAAGAACAGCACCTCGATTGAGCCGTCGAGATCCTCCACCGTGACGATCGCCCACGGCTCGCCTTGCTTGTTCACTCGCCGATCAACCGTGGCGATCATGCCGGACACCACGACCTCGCCATCCTTGGGTGCCTCGTCGAGCACGGCGGCGATCGACTTGGGAGCATGCTTGCGTAAGATCCGCTCGGCGCCGTCCAGGGGATGCGCCGAGACGTACAGTCCGAGCATTTCCCGCTCGTAGCGCAGCAGTTCTTTGGCGGGCCACTCTTCTGGCCGCAGTACCAGATGGGCCAGCGGGGACGAGTCGGAGGCGCTGGTGGCACCGGCGTTGAACCCGAACAGATCGAACTGCCCGAGCGCTTCCTGGCGTTTCAACCCGGTCACCGCGTCGACGGCTTCCTCGTGCACCTGGGTCAGCGACAGCCTGGTGTGGCCGAACGAGTCAAACGAGCCGGCCTTGATCAACGACTCGATGGTGCGCTTATTGCAGCACACCAGCTCCACCTTCTCCAGGAAGTCCGCAAACGAAGTGAAGCGGCCCTTGGCTTCCCGGGTGGAGATAATTGACTGGACCACGTTCGCGCCGACGTTGCGGATCGCGCCCAGGCCGAACCGGATGTCCTTGCCGACGGCGGCGAAGTACAGGCCGGAGTCGTTGACGTCCGGGGGGAGCACTTTGATTCCCATGCGTCGGCATTCCGCCAGGTAAATGGCCGACTTGTCTTTGTTGTCACCGATCGAGGTGAGTTGGGCGGCCATGAACTCGGCCGGGTAATTGGCCTTCAGGTAGGCCGTCCAGTACGAGACCAAACCGTAGCCGGCGGTGTGTGATTTGTTAAATGCATACCCGGCGAAGGGCAGCATGACATCCCACAGGGTCTGAGTCGCCTCCGCGGAGAAGCCGTTGCCGATCATGCCGGCGCGGAAACGCTCGAACTCCTTTTCAATGATCTCCTTTTTCTTCTTGCCCATGGCTCGGCGCAGCAGGTCCGCGCCGCCCAGGCTGTAGCCGGCCAGCCGCTGGGCAATCGCCATAACCTGCTCCTGGTAGACCAGCAGGTGGTAGGTCTCGCCGAGGATCGGCTCCAGTGCCTCGCGCAGCTCCGGGTGGATCGGTTTGATCTTCTGCCGGCCGTTGGAGCGCTCGGCGTAGTCGATGTGCGCGTTGGCGGCCATCGGGCCGGGCCGGTACAGCGCCAGCACGGCGGCAATGTCACCGAAGTGTTTGGGCTGCATCCGGCGCAGCAGGTCGCGCATCGCGGCACCGTCAAGCTGGAAGACTCCCAGCGTGTCGCCGCGACCCAGGAGCCGGTAGGTCGCTTGGTCGTCCAGCGGCAGGGTGGCCAGATCGATGTCCACGCCGTGGTTGGCGCGCACTTCCTTGATCGTGTCGTCGATCACGGTCAAGGTGCGCAGGCCGAGGAAGTCCATCTTCAGCAGACCCACGGCCTCGCAGGCCGGGAAGTCCCAACCGGTGATGATAGAGCCGTCCTCGCGCTGCCATAACGGGATGACATCCAGCAACGGCTGTGAAGAGAGGATGACCGCGCAGGCGTGCACACCCGCGTTACGGGTCAGTCCCTCCAGCCCGCGCGCGGTTTCCACGATCTTGGCGACCTGCGGGTCAGACTCGATCAGCGTGCGGATCTCGGCGGCCTCGGCGTAGCGCTCGTGTTGCGGATCGAAGATGCCCGCCAGCGGGATGTCCTTGGCGAACACCGGTGGTGGTAGTGCTTTGGAGATGCGGTCGGCGATGGCGAAGCCTGGCTGGCCGTGCAGCACGCGCGCGGCGTCCTTCAACGCCGCCTTGGTCTTGATGGTGCCGAAGGTGATGACCTGGGCGACATTCTCCGCGCCCCACTTGTTGACGGTGTACTCCAGCACCTCGCCGCGCCGGCGCTCGTCGAAGTCCAGGTCGATGTCGGGAGGACTGATCCGCTCCGGGTTCAAGAACCGCTCGAAGATCAGCGAGTGCTCGATCGGGTCGAGGTCGGTGATGTGCAGGATGTAGGACACCAGCGAACCGGTCGCCGAGCCGCGGCCGGGACCGACCGCGATCTTCTGGGACTTTGCCCATCGCACCAGGTCGCCGACCACCAGGAAGTACCCCGGAAATCCCATTTGAGAGATCACCCGGAGCTCGGTCTCGATGCGTTCCTGATACTCCGGGGGCAGCCCGTTCGGGAAGCGGATAGGTGCGTACTGCTCCACCTCCCGGCGCAGCAGCAGATCCTCCGTTTCGCCCTCGGCCAGCGGGAACCGCGGCATCCGGTTGACTTCGGCGAAAACCTCGTCGTACGACTCGATCCGCTCCGCGATCAGCAGGGTCGAGTCCGCCGCGCCGGCGACCTCGCGATCCCAGTACTCGCGCATCTCCGCGGCGGATTTGAGGTAGTAGCCGTCACCGTCGAACTTGAACCGGTTCGGGTCGTCCAGCGTCTTGCCGGACTGGACGCACAGCAGCGCTGCATGCGCGTCGGCCTGGTTCTGGGTGACGTAGTGGCTGTCGTTGGTGGCCAGCGGCTGCAGCTGGAGTTTGCGGCCGATGTCCAGCAGGCCTTCGCGGACTGATCGTTCGATCGGCAGGCCGTGGTCCATCAATTCCAGGAAGAAGTTCTCTGCGCCGAAGATGTCCTGGTAATCGGCGGCGGCCTGGAGCGCTTCCGCGGGCTGGCCCAGCCGGAGCCGGGTCTGCACCTCACCGGACGGGCAACCGGTGGTGGCGATGATGCCCTGCGCGTGGTCGCGGATCAGGTCGCGGTCCATGCGGGGCTTGCGGTAGTAACCCTCGAAGGACGCCAGGCTGGACAGCCGGAACAGGTTGCGCAAGCCGGTGGAGTTTGCCGCCAGCATGGTCATATGCGTGTAGGCGCCGGCGCCGGAGACGTCGCCGCCCTCGCCGTACTCGTCAGTGCCGCGCTGGTTGGCCTGCCCCCAGAACACCGGCTTCTTGTGGTGGCGGCTGCCCGGGGCGAGGTAGGCCTCGATGCCGATGATCGGTCTGACGCTGCTTTTCTGTGACTGCCGGTAGAACTCCGCCGTGCCGTACATGTTGCCGTGGTCGGTCATCGCGACCGCAGGCATCTCCAGCCGCTCGGCCTCGGCGAACAGCGAGCTGATCTTCGCCGCGCCGTCGAGCATCGAGTACTCGGTGTGGACGTGTAGGTGCACGAACGAATCGGGCAACGTTCTCCCCAAGGTGCCAGCCGGGTGCTTTAGAGATTAACGAGATCTGCCGCCGTTGGTGACGGCGATCTCACGGTGGTGGCCCAGCTTCCCATGGTTCCGGTGTGGTTCAAAGAGATGCGGCCAGTCGACCCGTCGGCGCGTACAGCAGGCTTTACTCGTCGGCAGGTTTTTTCATCGACAGCCAATAGAGAAGGTAGGCGGCGATTGTCGAATCGTCGGTGATGGCGCCGCGCCGAATCATGTCTTCGACTTCGAACCTGGAGAACCAATCCTGACGCATATCCTGTTCCTCATGCTCTCGCGAGTGTTCGCCGGCCTCGAGTTGGTCGGCGACGAATACTGTAAAAGCTTGACTGCTCATCCCTTTAGCCGGATAAAGGTGGCCGAGTCGCTCGAGCCGTCCGGCTCGCAGCCCGGTCTCTTCGGCGAGTTCTTGCCGGGCGAGTGCTTCCGGTTCCGCGTCCTTCCTCCCAGGCAGGGTACCCTGTGGAAACTCCCATGACCGGTGGGAAACCGGGTATCGATACTGCTCGACAAGGTAAAAACCGTCACGTTCAACGGGAACAATGAGGGCGAAATCTGGTTTTTCAATGTAACTGTAGATGCCCTGGGAGCCATCGGGTCGTTCTATGACATCTTCACGCAATTGCATCCACTGATTGGTGTATGCGATTCGGGATGAAATTGTTCGGATTGTGAGGCCGCTGGGTCTCGGCTCAGGTTGTGGGGTCATGTCGGTAGGCCAGTTTCTGTCGATCACCGACAATCCGGCAAGTAAGCCCTATAATGTGATTCCGCTGATCGTGGCACCGGCCCCAAAGTGCCGGCACTGGTTGGTTTGCACCTATTTTTAACTTCTGCCGCACTTCGTCTCTGGGAATTCTGCATGTTACTGACTCCTCACAGTGGATGCGGAGGCCGGATTCTTCCATTCGCGAGTACATCTGCCCGGTCCGGTGTCGATATCCCGGAGAACCGGTATCGGCCGTTCGCGGGACGCCCGGACATGGACTTCGTACTTGCGCTCGGAGGCCGGCGTGATGCGACCACCCTCGGCGAGAATGCGCAGCGCCCGTCGAACGGTCGATCGATCCACCTCATGTTCCTCGGCGAGTTCACGCTCAGACGGTAACCGCGCCCCCGGTGCGTAGGGCACCTGTTCGGTGCCCGAGCCGGCCGGCCACCGCACAGCAATGATCAGTAACCGACACTTGCGGTGAGCTGTCCGGGGGCCGGACGCGGTCTACCTCAGATCCGCCCGCCACCGCGCCAGGGCCGCGCCGTCGCTACTTGCTCACTTCAGCGGATCGTGGCCCCAATTCATCAGCGAATACCGCCACTTCGTGTCGGCGACGTCGCCCTCAGGTCGCTGCGCGAGATGGCGGTGCACGTAGCCGACGACCTTGCGCATGTGCCGGTGGTCGTCGTCGGTCAGATCACCGACCTTCGTTGATTTGATCTCGACGATCCGCCGCCCGCTGTGGTGTCCCTTGGACTCGCCACCATCGTCGGACTGGCCCACTGACTTGGATTCCTCGGTATCCAGCCACCGTTGCAGCTCCTTGACCGACATGTTGACGGCTTTGGCGAAATCCGTCCGCGTCTGTCGTTGTTGCTGGTCATTGCTGCTCATCGCTTCCCCACGGTCGCCAGGACACAGTTACGTAGTGGCCGGTATTCCCGCAGGAGAGCCTGATCAATCCGTCCGGCAGTGGCGCGGTGACATATCCGACTCCCCGTACACACGGTGGTTTCATCAACTTCCGGCGGGGTAGCCAAAGCGCGCTGTATTCGCGAACAACGGCGCGCCCGGAGATACCAACATGACCGACGACAAGCTGCACAAGGGTGACCGCGTGACTTGGCGCAGCCACGGCTCCACGACCGAGGGAGAGGTGATCGAAGAGATCACCGAGGACACCAAGGCCGCGGGCCGCACAGTGCGTGCCTCACAAGACGATCCGCAGTACCGGGTCCGCAGCGACAAGAGCGGCAAGGACGCCGTCCACAAGCCGGGTGCGTTACGGAAGCAATGAACAACAACCGCCGTGGACGCCGCCAACACGCCGAGAATTTGCCTCCACCGCGGAGCTGTTCACCAGGCCGCGGCGATGAGCGTGATGAGCGCTGGGCCGCCCGCAGCCAGTGCCCCGCCAAGACCCTTCCCGCGGGGACGACCTAGCTCCATCCGGTCGGCGACAACGAGCACAACACCTCCGAGGAACATGACCAAGCAGGTGTCGATGACCAGCGCCCGCCCGACCGTCTCGTCACCAGCTCCCCAGGCGATCACGCCGGCGATGGCTCCGCAGGCGAGAAACAGGTTGTAGAAGCCGACGCCGAAGGCCCAGAGTTGGACGGCCGCGACGTCGGCAGCGGGGACGAAGAAGATTCCCTGATGCACGCTGGGACGGCGGAACAGCAGGGCTTCCCATACGAAGGCCAGGAGGTATGGCGCTGCCGCCAGCAGCGCGAACGTCCAGGCGATCACGGTCATCGGACTGCTTGCAAGCCGGCCACGGTGACGTCGTGGCGGTCCACGACCTGTTGGACCTGCTGCGCGGACTGCTCGATCGGGCAGCCGTGGGGCACCGAAGCGTCCAGGTCGGCGTGGAACCGGCCCATAGCACCGGTCAGGCTCACCACCAGGAACTTCACCGTGGGGCTGAGCACCGTGAAGGTGTGCAGCACTGCTGGGGGGATGGTGATCGACGACCCCGGCCCGAGGTCGAAGCCCTCGTCTTCGATCTGGACGATCATGCGGCCATGCAGGACGTAGTAGGCCTTGCCCCAGCCGGTGCGGTGCAGCGGCGTTGCCGGCCCTCGCGGCGCGTCGACCTCGAAAAGTTCGTAGTGCTCGTCCGTGTGGTCTGCGTCGATCTTCACGGTAAGGACCGCGTCCGGGGCGACGAGTTCGGCGCCATCGCCTGCTGCCATGTACTGCACTCGGTGAGTCATGCTGGCGACGCTAGGTCGGGCCGGCTGGCCGGGTCGAT
Source organism: Pseudonocardiales bacterium (assembly GCA_019241525.1). Taxonomy (GTDB): domain Bacteria; phylum Actinomycetota; class Actinomycetes; order Mycobacteriales; family Pseudonocardiaceae. The sequence continues at coordinate 1,756 of JAFAWY010000120.1, read as the reverse complement.
CCCAGAATTCTGGGAATGCCCCGCGAAGGTTGCCGGTCACATACTTTGGCGGTGTGGGAACAACGGGCACACCGCGCTCGCCGAGACATCGCGGCGCTGGCCGCTGCGGGACCCGGGGTCAGTGAGCTGCACGCTGCGGCGATCCGCGTGATCGGCGGCGCGGTCAGCACCGAGCTGACTTGCTGGGCAGCCATCGACCCGGAAACCCTCGTGATCAGCACCATGGTCAGCGGTCAGACCCGGATCCCGCCGGAGTACGAGCCGCGGCTGGCTGAAGCCGAGTACTCCGCTGGCGAGCCGCATACGTTCGCCGCGCTGGCTTCCCGCCAGCAACCCATCGCCAAGCTGTCTGATTTGCCCGATCGTGAACGCGACCGCAGCGGCCGGCTCCACCACGTGTGGCGCCCCTTGGGGTTGGATCACGAGCTGCGCGTGCTGTTCCTGGACGACGGAGCGTGCTGGGGCGCGGCTGGGCTGGTGCGGGTCGGTGGTGACTTCACCGACCGCGAGACGGAGTTCCTCGCCGCGGTGGGCCCGGCGATTGCGACGGCGACCAGGTTGGCGGTGCGCGCGGAGGCTGGTCGCTGGACCTCTGGCGGCCATCCGGCAATCGTGGTCGTCGGTCCGCGCGGCGAACTGCGCGCGGTGACCCCGGCGGCACGCCAATGGCAGGACCGGCTCGATGACATCGCACCCGGCCGGTTTCTGGTGATGATGCAGGCATTGGCGGTGGGCGCCCGCACCGCGGCCTCGGGCAGCTTCCGCGCGCGGCTGCGCGACGCGCACGGTCAGTGGGCCATCCTCCACGCCAGCCCGCTGATCGGTGGCGACGACGGCCAGGTCGCGGTCACCATCGAGTCCGCGACCGGTGATCAGCTGATCGGTCTGCTGCTCGCGGCCTACGGTTTGACGGCTCGGGAGCGCGATATCTGCCGCGAAGTGATCGCCGGGCATTCGACCGCCGACATCGCCGGCCGTCTGTTCATCTCTACCCACACCGTGCAGGACCACCTGAAGTCGGTCTTCGTCAAGGTGGGTGTCCGCAGCCGTGGCGAGCTGGTTGCCCGGCTGCGACCAGACGGTCGGCGCGCCTCCAGGTCTTGACGTCGAACCTGACATCACCGGGTTCCGGTCACCGCCGGGCATACCTGCGTTGGGAGATGGGTGTGACGCTGTTCAGAGCGTCTGGAGGGGTGTCTTGCGGGTTGGCGGTGGGAACGCCAGGTCCAGTTCGGCCAGGTCCTCGTGGTCGGCTGAATGTCGCGGGCGGCGGCTGTTCATGTGGAAGCCAAACAGTGAGGCAGTGTTGCACGCCGTACCGGCAAGCCGGTATCAACCCCTGAATGTCAGAGTCGATAGATACGTTGCGGTCATGGATTGGAAACTCGAGCTGGTTTTCGTTCCCGTGACCGACGTCGATCGGGCCAAGGCTTTCTATGTCGAGCAGGGCGGCTTCCACGCCGACGTTGACCATCAGGTGACGGACACACTGCGCTTCGTCCAGCTCACCCCTCCCGGATCTGCCTGCTCGATCGCTATAGGCACCGGGATCACCGAGATGCCGCCGGGTTCGCAGCGCGGACTGCAGGTGGTCGTCCAGGACGTCGCAGCTGCCCGGCGGCAACTCATCGACCGAGGGGTAGAGGTCACCGAAGTCGACGTTCAGCCGTGGGGATCCTTTGCCACCTTCAGTGACCCAGACAGCAACACCTGGACACTTCAACAACTGCCGCCGCGAAAGTAGCAGCCGATTAGA
>JAFAWY010000114.1 GCA_019241525.1 Pseudonocardiales bacterium | reverse complement strand
GGCCTGCTGGATGTCTGCCCACAACCCGTCCACATAGTCATGGAGCCGCTGGCGGGCGTCTAGCTGGCTCGCTCGATCGACCTCGCTCATTCGATCAAGGCGGGCCCGATCGAAAGACCCAAACGCCTCAGCGAGGTCATGCGCGGCGTGTTGGTGCTCCACGGCTTGCGTCCTCTTTCCTGACCCGACGACGACACCGCGCACGCGGGGACCCCTCACTCATTGTCCACACGGCGTAGCCGCAGTCCGCTCCGAGGACAAGGACACCAACCAACTGTGCCAACTGGCTCGCCAACGCGGCCAAGTAGTCCCCCGACGGGTCCAGCGTAGCTGGTGACGATCCTAGCTTTTTCAGCCTCACCCACGCCTAGTCAGCCGGCCAGCACCATGCCAGAACAAACTTGACCAGGTCAGCAGCCGCGGCGGGTGCCCCAAGGGGAGGTTCTGTCGACGATCCCGGTGGCGTACCCGATCCGCTGGCTGGTCGTAGCCTGCTCCCAGCGTACTTGTCACGCCGATTGCGGTGATTGGTTCACCGGGCCAGCCGGTAGCCCCCGTAACCACCTTGGCGTTCCTCGATCTGCGTAATCCCCAGGCTGTCGACCACCCCGGAGGTCGAGCCGTCGGAGGGCCCGGCCTTCCAACTTTGCACGGGCCGAGAGTCCTCACGTCTGGCCGTAGGCGCCGCCCGTTCTGCGTCCTCGGACGAGATCGCACAGCTGTTTGTTGGTCAACTAATTCTCGTCCGGCGTTTTGTTAGTCGAGCTAGTCGCGAAGCGCCTGGGAGCAGGAGGGGTGGCGCAGCTTGCCAACGCCAGCGGGTCACGTCGCCGCGCCAGGTTCTGACACGATGCGGGCATGACGACAAGCTTTGAACCTGCCCAATGGATGTCACTGGCGTGTGAGAAGTGCGGATGCGAACGCGATGTGCAGCTACCCCGCGAGGACGGCACCTTCATGACGGCCGAGAGGTATATGTCCTTGCATAAGGTGGCCGGCATGGTGCTGCTCTGCGAGAAGTGCGCACCCGTCGGCGCGCGCAGACTTGGCGAGTGACTTCGGGGCAGTTCTTCGATAGGCGTGGGTATCGATCGGCGGGCAGTCGTTGGATGAACGGCCCGACATCCTGACTTTGCGCCGGCGCGCGACGACCGCGAGGTCTGGTCGACCTGATCGACTATGCCGCTGCGGTAGAGTCGGTGACTAGGAGTTACAGCATTTGCCACCGACGGGGCCGCCTGTTCACGACGTCGCGTCCGGCGCCTACATGTAGTGGTCGGCGTTTTGCGCTGGGGTGGTTGGCGGCTCAACGCGACAGAAGATGGCCGAAGGACCACCCGGACGTGCTCTCGCCGGACTGTCTCCGAGGTAGTCGACAGCCACGAGTATTACGAAGAAAAAGTGGGACCGGTGAACCGGGCGCCCAGGCCGATCGAGGTCGGTGGGTCGCGGTCGTCAGGCCGAGCGAGGCGCGATGAGTGGCGCAGCGATGATGACCGGTGTGCCACCGGGGGAGCTAGCCGCCCTTGCACAGGCAACCCTCGCGGCAGGCACGGGTGCATCGACTCCCCCGAGATATTCCCGAGCCGCGTGTTCTGCCGCTGGTGCTCCCGCGCTGGCACTTTGGTCGCGGCTGGACTGGGCCCGAACACCGTCACCGTTGTCAGCTCACAGTGTTCCCAACTACCGATCGGGTGACACCTATTCAGTTCGAGTGATTGGGGGAGTTAGTCAGGGAGGCACCGAGGGATGCGAGGGAGTTCTCCCTGCCGGGTCCCTCCCCGCGCCTCCCTGACTTGACCAGGGAGTATGGCCGCGCAGGGACCCTGCACGCGCCTCCGGCCACACTCTCCTTCACCCCGATTCCGGCATTGACCACCCCGGGACATTGCCTCCCCCCTCACGGCACTCAACTACGTACAGTAATTATCGGATGACCACGGTAGTGCGGACATCGGGTGTCCCGTCCCGCACCGCCGTGCGCCGTCGAGGTGGGCCTGTCAACCGGGTCGGGACGGGCTGGGGACAGCCGTCCCACCCTGTCCCAACCGCCCGCCCATGACTACTCTGCGCAGCTCGGCGACCGCACGGACACTGTCCCACCACCCCCGTCCCGCACAGGTCCGGCCGGACATGCCTGGGACGGGTTTCAAGCAGTCGGCAGGAAAAGGGGAAACCGGCGGGCGGACACCTCATCGGCCCGGTTGCCCTCGTCCTGCGAGCGAGCAGCGAGCTGATCACGCATCCCTTGCTTCCCCTTCTTCCCCGCGATACCGGGGGCTCACCACGGCGATCCCGAGGCACATAGCGCTACCCCGTCTCGACCGCTGAAACGGACCTGTCTCCGGCCCACGCACAGGGGCCTGCCTCGCCGGGTGGTCTGCCTCGCCGCAAGTCAGCACCGGCAATAGACGGGGCGCCGACGTGAGGCATGTGCCCTAGCGCACCGCTGGTGCCTCAGCGCCTGCCCCACGTCCCGCCATCCCCGACCGGCGGCCACCACGGGCGCAAACACCGCCGTTAGACAGCCGGCGCACGGGGTCTACCCCCCGTTACCGCGCTGGTCAGCGGCCATTACCCGGGGGGTCTACCCGGGTAGAGACCCCCCGCTACCCCCATCGGCGGCGCGGCGGTCGCGGTAGCGGGGCCAATCGGCGCGTCACACCCGCGTCCCATCGCACAATCGGGCGGAAGACCGTACCTTCCTCGCCGCTGACTCGTTATACATCTTCGCCCGCGCGATCTACGATCGTTTGGAGGTGATGTGCCAACACCCCGACCATAACCACCCCACCGACCGGCCCCGCACCAGGTGACCACCCCAGCACCACCCCAACGGTCCCGTCACCACGGCCGAGCCTGGACAGCCTCACCGCGCACATCCAGCACCTCGTGGCTCACGCCCCACCGCTGACCGACACCCAGCGCACCGCGCTCCGAGCCATCCTCCAACCCCGCCAACCAACCACCGCGCACTAAACTCACCAACAGCACGACCTCGCCCCCGGCAGCGACACACCGTGTCCGCTGCCGGGGGCGGGTCATATTTCGCGAAGCAAAGACGAGCGACCGACAACCGTTCCCGTAACCCAGCCACGCCAGATGTCACCCGATAGGTGTGTCTTAAGCGAAGAGTCGTGTTTCCGGATCCGGTCGCACCCACGCACAGCCCGTGCGGCCCCATGCCGCCCTGAGCTGCCTCCTTGATGTCCAGCTCCACCAGTTGGCCGAACTCACCGAGCCCGATGGGCACCCGCAGCCGGTCCCGGAGTGGCCGTGGCCGCCAGGCTTGGGCGACGTCGAAGGCGTGCGGGTCCTCGGGCAGGCCGAGCAGCCCGAGCAGGCCAGTGTTGGCCAGCAACGGTTCGTTGTCGGCCGGCGCATCCGGCGCGCCGAGGCGGTAGGGGGCCAACGTGCGCGCCACCGTCTCGGCTTCAACGGCAGTCAGCGCATCAGGAGCACCGAAGAACTCGATCCCGGCCGCCCCGCGGGCGCCGATCTCCGCCCCTTCGATGTCCAGCTGGAGTCCGCGGCGGCTGGTCAGGGCGCCCAGGGACGCCGAGAGGTCGAGCAGGGCGACCCCGGCCAGGCCCTCCTCGAGGATGATCTGTTCTGCTCCGCTGACCTCCCCGCCGTCGATGACGATCAGGATGTACGGCGCCTCGCCCGGCGGGTGGGCGTTGCGGGCAAACCGTGGCCGGTCACGGAGCTGATCACCGAGCAGACGCTCGATCTGGGCCAGTGAGGACGCCATCATCCGCATCGGACCGGCGCCGTCGATCCGGCTGGGGTGCTGCACGTGTGGCAGCCACTTGGCCCATTCCCAGTCGACTTTCGCCCGCCCGGCCGTGACGAGCGCGATGAGAAGATCATCTGGGGCGTGGAAGGTGGCCAGCTGGGCGACCATTGCCCGCGCCAATGCTCGGCAGGCGGCCGGATCTCCGGAGACGCCGATCGCGGCGAATCCCCGGATGGAGATGGCGATCGGCAGTTCCGGCACGATGGAATGCGCCCGGACGAACCGTCGCAGCGCCAGGGTGGTGATTGGTTCCAGCTGGTCAACGGGGCCGGTCTGGGGTGGCACCAGCCGGGTAGCCAGCCGTTGCGGGCCACGGCAAATCCGTACGTGGCAAAAGTCGGAGTCCCCGCTGCGGCGTTCCCATACCCGCCGGCTAGCGGCGATCGACCACAGCGCGGCCGGGTCGGGATGGCTCCATTCCAGCGCCGCGCGTTGCTCCTGCGCGGATACCCGGGCCCGCTGCCGCATCTGGCCCAGGTAGCGCAGGTAATCCTTGCGGTCCTCGTTCATCTCGGCCTTGGCCTGGCCGGCTCCGCGGCCGCCAGCGAACATGCCGATAGTCGAGATCACCATCATGATCGGGAACATGAGGAACAGCGGGTTGCTCTTGTCGGGTCCGGGAGTCAGAAAGACATAGGCGACCATGCCGAGCACAGCCACGATCATCACGATCGGCATTGCTTTCTGGATCATGCTGCCCGGCAGGGCCCTGGGCACCTCCGGCGGCGGCTCCAGGTGAAGCTCCCCACCGGGCATCTTCGGCGCGCCCAGCCGGGGTAGTCGCCGCAACTGCACGGTGCTCATGCCAGCTCACCTCCGGGGGCGATCCGCGCGCGTAGCAGCGCGCCACCCTAGCGGGCACTACGGGCTGGCCTCGCACTACCGCGCTGACCTGCGAGCTGTGAACTCGACTCCATCGACCCGGCCGGGCCAGGAGGTTCACGACGCGCCCGCCGAACGAGGCAGCCGAGCACGCAGCCACTGGCCGTCGGTTGGCGGCATCTCGGCGATGGTGAGTCAGCGCCGGGCCGATCAGTGCTCGGCACGGCACTGGAACGGCGATCAACGCGTTAGCGTGCTGTCGCAGGTAGCAGCCTTGCGGCCACCTGACCGGCGCCGACCGACCCTGCCGAATCCCGGGCGTTGAACGCAGGGATACTCCCCGGGCTACAGCGCCGCAGCCGCAGGTAAGCGAGGAGCGCAACTGGTGCCGACCCACGTCAACCCAGCCTCGAATCCAGCCCCACCCAGGGTTCAACTGTCCAGCACTCAACAGCCGGCGCCCCCGTCCAGTGTTTTCACTCGAGTGACCGTCGTGGCCCCACGTACCCGCATCGACCTGGCGCTGCCGTCAGACATCGCAGTGGCCAACCTGCTGCCGATGCTGCTGGAGATGGCTGGCGAGTCCAGCGCCGACGGCGGCAGCAAGCACGGTGGCTGGTGCCTGGCCAGACTCGGTGGCGATGCGGTCGATCCGGACCGTTCGCTGAGCTCATTGGGCGTGGTCGACGGCGATCTGCTGCAGATCCGCCGCCGCAACGACAACCCGCCGCCCCCGCTCTTCGACGACGTGGTGGAAGCCATCGCTGAGGCAACCCCGGTCAGCTACCGGCCGTGGACCGAGCACACCGCGCGCATGCTCGGGCTTATCGGGGCTGGATTGGCCCTGCTGGCTAGTGCCGCCGGGCTGCTCCGCGCGGGGGCCCTGGTCAGGGTCACGACCGGAGCCGGCCTGGGTGTCGGCGCCCTCGCAGCGGTGACAGCCATCATCGCGGTGATCGCCGGCGTGGTGACCGGTCGGTTGTATGGCGAGACCAGTGCGGGTGTGGTGATTGCGGCGGGAAGCCTGCCCCTGGGGTTCGTCAGCGGGTTGTACCTCGTGCCCGGCGGCATGCACGCAGAAAACTTCCTGCTGGCGTGCACACTGACTCTCGTGCTGGCCGTTGCATCGATTGCGTTACTCGGGGCAGGCGTCACGCCTTTCGTCGCCAGCGCCACCGCCGCTGCTGTGGGCTTGCTCGCCTTTCTCAGCGCCAGCCTGGTGCACCGTCCCGCCGCCGGTATCGCAGCAGGCACCGCTGCAGTCGCCCTCGGCGGCCTCTCGGCGTTGCCAAGGCTGACGATCCACCTGTCTCGGTTGCCTATGCCCCAGGTGCCCGGTAACGCCACGGACTTAGAGAAAGACCCGGGGTTCCCAGATTGCGGCCAGATCGAGCGCCGGGTCGCAGTGGCGCACGAATACCTGACCGGCATGATCGCTGGATGCGGTGCGGCAGCCGCGATCGGTGCGGTGGTCGCGGCAACCGGTGGCGGGGTGGGGATCGTGCTGGGCGCTGTGGTGGCTGCCGTGCTGTTGTTGCGGGCGCGGTCCTACGCCAACGGCAACCAAGCGATTGCCCTGCTGGTGAGCGGGATGGTCACGGTGGCCGGGCTGATGGCCGGTTTGCTGGCCACGGCCAGGCAGCCCGGTGTGCTCCTGGCCGGCGTTGCGGTCCTGCTGGTTCTGGCGATCCTGGCGCTGGTCTGTGGTGTGGTGGTGCCCAAGCACCGGTTCTCGCCCGTGCTACGCCGCTCGGTGGACGTGGGAGAAGCTGTGCTGATCGCCTCGGTGCTGCCACTGGCGCTGGGCGTGCTGGATCTCTACCGCACCGTCCAGGCACTGTGAGAGTTTCCGGTCGGCGCCGCTACTCGCTGGTAGCCGTCACTGCGACGGTCCTGTACCTGGCGAGTGCGGGGTGGCCGGCGGCGGCGCAACCCAGCGCCCGGCCACCCGGCGTACCTCCCGCGGTGGACATGTCAGCGCTGCCCACCCCCGCGAGCGCCGGCGCCATGCCCTATCTCGTCAACAACCCGGCTACCCGGCAGATCGGCCCAGTCGTGCAGCAAGCGCCCTGCCATCCGCAGGCCAGCAGCAGTGGCCAGAACCTCGCTGGTGAGCCGCCGGCACAACGGCAGCTGCGGATCCGGGAAGCGCAGCGGTATGCAACCGGCCGCGGTCAGCGCGTCGCAGTGATCGACAGCGGCGTGCAGCCGCATCCCCGGCTGCTCGGCAGGATGATCGACGGTGGCGACTACATCGAAAACCGGACCGGTCTGTTCGACTGCGACGGTCACGGCACCACCGTCGCCGGCCTCATCGCCGCGGCACCCGATGCGAGCAGCCAGTTCGTCGGGGTGGCACCCGCAGCGCAGATTGTCGCCATCCGGCAAGCCAGCACCTTCTACTCAGTGCCACTGCGCCAGCTCGACACCGGTGAGCAGACGCGCAGCGCCATGGCGGGAGACACGGTGAGCATGGCGCGAGCCGTGGTGCGCGCGGTACAGCTCGGTGCCACAGTGATCAACATCTCCGAGGCTGCGTGTTTTCCGGCCGAACCAGACCAGGTCAACGCGCCGGACCTGCAGGCCGCGGTGCACTACGCGGTGGAACACAACGCTGTAGTCGTGGTAGCCGCAGCCAACACCAGCGGCAGCTGCAAGCAGAACAGCCCCGGAAAGGTCACCACAATCTCCTCCCCCGGCTGGTTCGACTCCGACGTGCTGACCGTCGCCGCTACCGACGGCAAGGGCGCGCCAGCAGATTTCTCCATCCACGGCCCGTGGGTCGATGTGGCCGCGCCCGGCACCGATGCGGTATCGCTCGCCGCCGGGCGCTCGGGGTTGACCAGCGGGCTTGTCGATTCCCGCGGCCAGCTCCGACCACTCGACGGCACCAGCTTCGCTGTGCCGTACGTCGCCGGGCTCGCCGCGCTGGTCCGGGAACGATTCCCCCACCTGTCCGCCCGCCAGGTCATGCACCGCATCGAGCAGACCGCGCAGCACGGCGCAGGTCCGCGCAGGCGCAGCCAGGATGTCGGTTACGGGATGATCGACCCGATCGCCGCGCTGACCGCGGTGCTCCCGGAGGAAGGGCGCCCGCAGCGAGACGGCGCTGCGGCAGCGGCCAGCACCGCGCAGCTATCAGGCTTCCAACCCCAACAGCGAGATGACAGACCCAACAGAGATGGCAGAGACAACACTGACCGCGCCCTGCCCCGCACGGTAGCCCTTGTCGGTTCAGCCGCCGCTCTCCTGCTGCTGGGACTGACGCTGGTGGTGGTGCACGTGGTCAAAGGGCACCAGCGGCACGGGCCGGGGTGACCATGAAGTCGGCGGCAAGCGCGGCAGTGCTCGTGGGATGGATCTTGCCGACGACGAAGAAGGCGACCAGCAGCAATACCGCCAGGAGCAGGCCGATCGCCGTCGCACGCAGGTGCATCGGCTCGTGCAGCATCGCCGCGTCCTGGCGAACCAGAGCTGACTCCATCCTGCGCAGCACGAAGCGGTACGCCTGTACCTGCGACGTGGTGGTCGGGTCACTGGACATCGGGTGCCTGCCATTCCTGCCTGAGAGGTACGGTGCCGCACGATAGCGAATCACCGTTTCCCGGAAAGGCGCAGAGGCGCAGACATGACGGCAGCATCGGCTCCACCTCAGCGGGAGTCGACGCGGCAGGTGGGCGCCCGGCTACACGCACCGGGCGCCCACCTGGGTCCGCTGCCGGTGACAAACCTGGTGGTGCTGGAGATTGGCGTAGCGCTGGGTCTGGTGCTGCTCGCCATTCACCCTGGCCTGTGGTGGGCTGCCGTACTCGTCGCACTGAGTGCGGTACCGCTGGCTGTCGGACGCTGGCATGGCCGGTGGTTGGTGCGGTGGATCCAGCTCAGCGGCCGTTACCTGGTGCGCTCACACGGCAGGAGCTTGCCGTCGGTGGTGTCGTCGCCAGCTGCTGGCGATCCCCGAGCGCAGGTGCTGAGCCTGCTGATCCCCGATCTGACCATCGTCTCCGGCGCCGACCGCCGGCACGAACCAGTGGGCTTCGCATGGCACCGCGGCGCCTGGACCGCCGTGCTGCAAGTGGACGCTGCTGCCTCGATGATCGCTCCCATTAACAGCACTGCCGGCATCGCTGGCCTGCCACTGGGCTCGCTGGCTTCCTGCCTGGAAGACCGCGGTGTGGTGTTAGACGCGATCCAGGTGGTCTGGCACTGTTACCCGGGCAATGCGGCATTGCCGCCGTCCTCGCCGGCGCTGCGCTCCTACCTGGAGGTGCTGGGTCCGTTGCCGGCAGCCGCCCGCCGCACCACCTGGATCGCGGTGCGGCTGGATCCTCGCCGCTGCCCTGCTGCGGTCGGCGAACGCGGCGGTGGGGTGACCCGGCTGCCACCGTACGCTGATCGCAGCGCTGTCCCGGGTGCGGGCAAGGTTGCAGGCCCGGGGGGTAACGGCCCGCCCGCTGGACGCCGAGCAGCTGCTGCGCGCCGGGATCTGCGCCGCTGAACTGTCTGACGTCGCAGCGGCCGCCAGTGATGGAAGGCCGGTGACGTTGAGCGAAGGATGGGCCACGGTCACCGCCGCCGGGGTCGGGCATGCCAGCTACGCCATCAGCGGCTGGGGAACCACCGGCCCGGTGCCCAACCTCACCCCGCTGACCGGCGTGCATGCGCTGTCCACCACGGTGGCCCTAT
>JAFAWY010000048.1 GCA_019241525.1 Pseudonocardiales bacterium | reverse complement strand
CCGTTGAGTGCGTCGACGTTCTAGGATCCCCTTCGCTCATCCCTATGTCCACGATCGAGTTTTGGGCCGCCGTTTGCAGCGGGTTGCCCGCCGTGTAGTAGACCTTCTACTTTGCGATGTTGGAGTCGTAGTAGTCGTAGTAGCTGGCAAACTGCTGGGCACGGTCGGGCGCGGCACGACCCAGGACATCAGCTACCAACATGACTCCTGCTCTTAGTCCATCCGCGTGCATCTCAGCATCGAGCGGGCTTGGTGGGCCGTTAGGTGAGGTTGTGGACGAGTCGGATGCTGATCAGATCCTGGCGATCGACGAGTTGCGTGCCCTGCGCGATCGGATAGGGGCTGAGCGGGCCGCGCCGAAGACGGCGACCAGCGCCGCACCGTTGTTCGAGAAGCCGCAGACGCGGCAGGCACCGGATCCGACGGAGTCGTCCCCTGAGAGCCCGCTGGGGGCCGATGAGCCTGACGAGGATCCCTGGGAGGCGTTGCGGCGGCAGGCCCAGGGCCGGCAGCGCTGGGGCAGGCTCGTTGCAGCCGGAGGGTGCCTGGCTCTGACCGGTGGCGCGGTCGCGGTGCTGCTCATCACCGCTCACAACCGCTCAGATGCCCCCGCCGCCCCGGCGCCAACGGTGTCTGCTGTACCGGTGAGTCCGCCAGCCCCCGTAAGCTCCGAAGTAACCCCCGCGGCCGGTGGCCCCGTGTCGTCGGTGGAGCCGTCGGCTGTCCTCCCGATGCCCAGCCCGGTACCACCCAGTGCGACGGTGCCGAGCGCACCCGCTGAAGATGCCACCGGGCCGCAACCGCAACCGGCGGCGGTGCCGGCACCGCGGGCAACGCACCGGTACAAGCCGCCTACCGCCCCCGCGACGCAGCGGCTGCCGGCAGAGGCCCCCGCGGACGGGTGGGATTCCGGCCAGGCCCCGGAGCGAGTGGACTCCCCGCGCGAGCCGGCCGGATCGCCCGATGCCACGCTCACCAGAACCCCGACCTCCTGGTCCCCAGCAGCGCCGCAGTGACGGATCAGCTGGAGGTTTGCCACCGTTGATGAAGTTTCCATCGGGTGCGCATCGCCTCCCGAGGTCATCCTGTTTCTCGTGAGTTCACCGGCAACCACGATCTCGGCAGGATCGGCGGCATCGTCGGTGTGATCACCGCAGCGGTCGCCTGGTACACCTCGGCCGCGGGCGTCATCAACGGGATGAAAGACCGGCCGGTGCTGCCGGCGGCGGGCCTCTGGGCGGGCGCCCTGGCAGCCCGCTGCCCCGCGTCGACTCAAGCGCAGCTATCGCGGCGTGGAGATGCAGGGGCCACGGCGGCGCCTGCGTCGCTAGCCTGGTCACTATGCCAACCGCGCTGATTACCGGCCCGACCGCGGGAATCGGAGCTGCGTTCGCCCGGAGGCTCGCCGCTGAGGGTTACGACCTTGTGCTCGTCGCCCGGAACCGGGAACGGCTGGAGCGACTGTCCTCGCAGCTCTGCCAGCAGCACGGCATTACCGCCGAAGTCCTCCCGGCCGATCTGGCCAACGCCGCCGAGCGGGAAGCCGTCGAGAAACGGTTGCGCTCGGCACACCCCGTCGATCTGTTGGTGAACAACGCCGGTTTCAGCGTCCGCGCCGGCAGTTTCGTCGACGCGGACATCGACGACCTGCAGGCCCAACTCGACGTCAACGTCACCAGCGTGATGCGGCTGACGCACGCTGCACTTCCCGGCATGATCCAGGCCGGGCGCGGTGCAGTGATCAACGTGTCCAGCGTGGCGAGCTTCCTGCCCGGCCGGGGAGTCACCTACGGCCCGAGCAAGGCGTACGTCACGCAGTTCTCCGAAGGCTTGGCAGTGGCGCTGGCCGGCACCGGGGTACAGGTCATCGCGCTGTGCCCGGGATTCGTCCGCACCGAGTTCCATGACCGGGCGGGGATCGACATGACCGGCACCCCGTCGGCGTTCTACCTCGATGCCGACGACGTGGTGCGCGAATGCCTGGCCGATCTGCGGCGGGGACGCACCATCTCGGTGCCGAGCCTGCAGTACCGGGCACTGGTCGGGCTGGTCGACGTGTTACCTCGCGGTCTGGTGCGCCGGTTCGCCGGGCGCACCGGAAGGGGTCGCCCGTGACCCAGCCCCGCGACCGGCTGGCGTCGCTGGTGCGGCAGCTGGCGGTGGTGCCCGGCCGGGTGAGGCTGTCCTCCGGCGTTGAGGCGGATTACTACGTGGACCTGCGCCGGGTGACGCTGCATCACGAGGGCGCTCCGCTGATCGGCCGCCTGGTCCGCGAGCTGACCGCCGACTGGTCCTACCAGGCGGTAGGCGGCCTGACCCTGGGGGCGGACCCGGTGGCCAGCGCGGTGCTGCACGCGCCCGGGCCACCGGTAAATGCTTTCGTGGTGCGCAAGTCGGTCAAGCAGCACGGGATGCAGCGGCGGATCGAGGGTCCGGATGTGGCGGGTCGTGCTGTGCTTGCCGTCGAGGACACGTCGACCACCGGGGCGTCGGTGCTCACCGCCGTGGAAGCGTTGCGGCAGGCGGACGCCCACGTCGTCGGGGTGGCCACCGTCGTGGACCGCAACACCGGTGCCCGACAGGCCATCGAAGCCGCCGGGCTGCCCTACCGCGCGATCTTGAAGCTGGGTGACCTGGAATTGTGATCACAGACATAGGACCTACCGAGTGGGGTGAGACAGTAGGGGTCGGACCGTGGCACGGTCCGTGGCCCGACGACCCCCGCTACGACCCCGAGTTGCTGCGCCAGGGTGACCGCCGCAACGTCGTCGACGCCTACCGGTACTGGCGCCGCGACGCGATCGTCGCCGACCTGGACACTCGCCGCCACCCGTTGCACGTGGCCATCGAGAACTTCGACCACGATCACAACATCGGCACCGTGGTGCGCACCGCCAACGCGTTCGCCGTCAAGGAGGTGCACATCGTGGGCCGGCGCCGGTGGAACCGGCGCGGCGCCATGGTCACCGACCGCTACCAGCACCTGCGCCACCACGACGACATCGCCCAGCTGCTGGCACACGCCGCAGCCGGCAACCTCACCGTGGTCGCCGTGGACAACTCACCAGGCGCGCTGCCGCTGGAAACCACCGAGCTGCCGCGGGACTGCCTGCTGCTGTTCGGGCAGGAAGGCCCCGGCCTGACCGTGCAGGCCCGCCAAGGGGCCACGTTGACCGTCTCGATCGCACAGTTCGGCTCCACCCGGTCGATCAACGCCGGGGTCGCCGCCGGGATCGCCATGCACGCCTGGATCCGCCAGCATGCCGACTTGGCAGGTGCGTGGTGAGCGCCTGGGCTGGCCGGGCGGCGGCGGCCGAGCGGGCCGTGCACACCCGGCACCTGCGCTGGCTGCCAGGCCTGCTGGACACCCGGCTGGGCCGCCCCAGCTGGCCCGGGTCGGGGCAGCTGCAGTGGCATTACTGGTGGCAGGCGCACCTGCTGGACTGCATGCTCGACGCCTACCAGCGCGCTCCGACGCAGTGGCGGCGAGAGGCCATCGCCGCGCTGGTGCGCGGCGTGCGGCTGCGCAACCTCACCGGCTGGGTGAACAACTACTACGACGACATCGCGTGGCTCGGCCTTGCTCTCCAGCGCACCGCGACGCTGACCGGACTGCGCAAACCGGGCGCACTCGATGCGATCATGCGTCAGCTGCGGTTCGGCCGGGGTCCTGGCGGGGGAATGCGCTGGCGGGTCGACGATGACTTCGTCAACGTCCCGGCGACGGGTCCGGCTGCGATTTTCTACGCCCGGCGGGGCAACCTGGGCATCGCGACGTCCCTGGTGGACTGGATGCTCGAGTACCTGATCGACCCGGACACCGGCCTGATCTTCGACGGCGCCCGGGTGAACCCGGACGGCTCGGTGCGGTCGATCGAGCCCGCCATTTACAGCTATTGCCAGGGCGTGCTGCTGGGTGCCTGCGTCGAGTTGGGCACCGCCACCGGTGCGGCGCGCTGGTGGGAACAGGCAGAGTCGACGGTGCAGGCGGTCGCGGAGCACCTCACCGACGGGGGAGTGCTGCGCGGGCACGGCGGTGGCGACGGCGGGTTGTTCACCGGCATCCTGGTCCGCTATCTCGCCGTGGCCGCGCGAGCCCTGCCGGACGGCAAGGTGGCGTCCCGGCTCGTGCTGGACTCGGCCGAGGCGGCCTGGCGCAACCGGGGTGTGGCTGACGGCGGCCCGGTGTTCGGTCCCGAGTGGACGGTGCCGGCGCGCCCGCCCGCGCCGGGCCTGCCCGAGCGGGATCTGTCCGTGCAGCTGTCGGGCTGGATGCTGTTGGAGGCCGCCGCCGTGCTGGCCGGTGATGACCCGAGCTAGACGAAGTCAACCGGTCTTGTCGTGAACTCGACGTTACCGACATTTTCGGCCAGCAGAATGTCGGTGGTGTCGAGTTCACGACGTGGTGACCGCGCCATGCTGGCCGGCGACGAGCCGGGCTAGGCTGACCAGCCGTGATCGATCTCAAAGTGCTGCGGGAAGACCCGGACCGGGTACGCGCCTCGCAGCGCGCCCGCGGTGAACCCGAAGATGCCGTCGACACCCTGATCGGCGCTGATGAACGCCGTCGCAAGGCCGTCGCCGCGGCCGACTCGCTGCGTGCTGAGCAGAAGGCGCTGGGTAAGCAGGTCGGCCGGGCGCGAGGCGAGCAGCGAGACGAGTTGCTTGCCCAGGCCAAGCAGCTCGCCGCGGACGTCAAGGCCGCCGAAGCCGAGCAGGCCAGCGCGGAGCAGGCATTCCACGATGCGTACCGCGCGGTGTCGAACCTGATCGTTGACGGGGTGCCGGCCGGCGGCGAGGATGACTACGTCGTACTCAAGCAGGTCGGCACGCCACCGGAGTTCGATTTCGATCCGCGCGACCACGTCGAGCTCGGCACGTCGCTACGCCTGTTCGACACCGAGCGCGGCGCCAAGGTGTCCGGTGCCCGGTTCAACTTCCTCACCGGTCTGGGTGCACAGCTGTCCCTCGGGCTGCTGCAGCTGGCCGCCTCCCGCGCGATCGCGTCCGGGTTCACCCTGATGATCCCGCCGGTGTTGGTCCGCCCGGAGATCATGGAGGGCACCGGATTCCTCGGTGCGCACGCCGCCGAGGTGTACCGGCTGCGTGATGACGATCTGTACCTGGTGGGCACTTCCGAAGTGCCGCTGGCCGGCTACCACTCCGACGAGATCATCGACCTGTCCGGCGGCTCGTTGCGCTATGCCGGTTGGTCGTCCTGTTTCCGCCGGGAGGCCGGTTCCTACGGCAAGGACACCCGCGGCATCTTCCGGGTGCACCAGTTCGACAAGGTCGAGATGTTCGTCTATTGCCGCCCCGAAGACGCTGCTGCCGAGCATGACCGGCTGCTGGCGTGGGAGGAGCAGATGCTGGCCGCGATCGAGGTGCCCTACCGGGTCATCGACGTCGCGGCCGGGGATCTGGGTAGCTCAGCGGCGCGCAAGTTCGACTGCGAGGCGTGGCTACCGTCCCAGCGGACCTACCGCGAGCTCACCTCGACCTCGAATTGCACCACGTTCCAGGCCCGCCGCCTGGGTATCCGGTATCGCGACGGGGAAGGGCGCCCGCAGACCGCCGCGACACTCAACGGCACCCTGGCCACGACGCGCTGGATCGTGGCGATCCTGGAAAACCACCAGCAGGCCGACGGCTCGGTGCGCGTACCCACCGCACTCCAACCCGCCCTCGGCGACCTCCCCCTCCTCAGCCCGGCGTAAGTCCCCTTATTTCCGCAGTCTGCATCCAGGCTGCGCCCCGGGGCGCGCCCAACGCGGTCGGAGGGTGCCAATCGGTGTGATGATGGGGGGACGAGGGCACCGACGAGGTGAGGTGAGCCGCATGAACGCGCCGGGTAATCCGCTGGCGCAGCCCCGCAACGGTTTCGGGATAGCCGCTTTTGCACTCGGCCTGGTTGCGCTGTTGTTGTCTTGGACGGTTCTCGGAGGCATCGTCCTCGGTATCCCGGCGGTGATCTTCGGGGTGCTCGGCCGGGGTCGGGCCAGGCGGGGTGAGGCCACCAATGGCGGTTTGTCGGTGGCCGGCATCGTGCTGGGCGCGATCGGAGTACTCATCGCGATCGTGCTGATCGTGTTTTGGGTGTCCGTGCTCAACACGCCGGCCGGCCAGATTTACCGCCAGTGCCTTGAGCAGTCCGCTGGTAACGCGGACCGTATCGAGCAGTGCGCCAACCAGTTCATGCTGCACTACAGGTGAGCATCAGCAGCCTCATGGACGCTCGGCCACCCGAGCACCGGCCGGCGTCCACGTAATGTCGAGGTATGCGCAGGCCGCGGTTGATTGCCTCGGACGTTGACGGCACGCTGCTGGACCCGACCGACGGGATCTCCGCGCGCACCCGTGCAGCCGTGCATCGGGTGGTGGCAGCCGGGGTCCCTTTCGTGCTGGTCACCGGGCGACCGCCGCGATGGATCCCACCGATCGTCGAGCAACTCGGGCATGCCGGCCTGGCAGTCTGCGCCAACGGCGCAGTGCACTACGACGCAGCGACCGACCGGGTCAGTTACACGGTGACGCTGGATCCGGTGCAGTTGCGGGATGCGGCCGACGTGGTGGCCACCGCGTTGCCGGACGCCAAGCTCGCTGTCGAGCTGCCCACCGAAAGTGCCCTGCAGAACGGTGTCGACCAATTCCTCGCCGAGCCCGGCTACACCCACCCGTGGCCCGGCGCGGATTCTGAGACCGCGCCGCGCGATCTGATCCTCGGCCGGCCGGCGATCAAACTGCTGGTCCGCCAAGAAGCGGCCAGCAGCGAGGTGATGGCCGCTGCCGTTCGTGACCTTCTCGGTTCCGCGCTGGATGTCACTTACTCCACCGGCTACGGCTTGATCGAGCTTTCCGCGCCCGGCGTCACGAAGGGCACCGGGCTGGCCCGGCTGGCCGGCGAACTCGGCATCTCCGCGGCCGATGTGCTGGCTATCGGCGACATGCCCAACGACCTGCCGATGCTGCAGTGGGCAGGCCACGGAGTGGCGATGGCCAATGGGCATCCCGTGGTGCTGGAGGCTGCTGACGAGATCACCGCTGGTAACTCCGAGGACGGCCTCGCGCTGATCCTCGAAAGGTGGTTCTAGCCCCTGCGGCGGCACTGCCGTGCGCGCGACTGTGACCTCATCGTGACCGTGCCGTGGCGAACTGGTCACGTAAACCGGTCGAAAATGCAACACCGCGTGATGGCCAGCATCCACCGTAGGCTTGGAGGCTTTCGTGCACAGCAAGAACCGATTCCGGCAGTTTTCGGCGCATGGCCCCGCGGCAGCAGCCACAGGGGCAGCGCAGGGAGCGCCCCGCGACGACGTCGCCGCGTTGCAGACCGCGGCAAGCCTGGAAAACCTCGCGGTGCAGACCTACCAGATGGCGCTGACCTTGCCCTTCATCGGCGGCCCGCAGGCGAAGCCGGAAGTCAAGATGTTCGCCGAACGGACGATGATGCAGCACAGCGAGCACGCGGCGGCGTTCAATGCCGCAGTCCAGCGGCTGGGCGGCAAGCCCCAGACCGCTCCGGATCCGAAGTACGCGGAGATGGTCAGGCAGGCGTTACCCGCCATCAAGACGCCGGACGACGCGGTCGGCCTGGCGATCACCCTGGAGGATGTGGCCGCGCAGACCTACGCCAAGGACGTCGGGTTGGTCAGCACCGCGGAATTGCGGCAGCTGTTCGCCAGCGTGGCCGGGGTGGAATCCATGCACAAGGCGATCTTGTTGACGGTGCAGGCACTGCTCAAAGCCAACCAGCCGCAGCTCATCGCGCGGCCTCCGCAGATCGCGGAGTTGCCGTCCTCAGCAGGCAGCGTGGGCTTTCCCGACGCGTTCTGTCCCACCGCGATGGCCGCTCCGGTCGAGGAAGGAGCGGTGAAATGAGCATCTTCTCCCGCCGTGCCAAGCCCGGTGGGGACGCCGCGATGGTGATCAGTGAGCGTGAGCTAAGCGAGCTGACCCGCCAACTCGATGAACTGCACGAATCGACCTTTCCGCCGCTGTGCAAGGGGCTCGACGAGCTGACCGCCAACCTCGGTGCCGTCGTGCGCCAGCCATCCACCCGGCGAAGCTTTTTCCTCGGCGCCGCCGGTGCGGTCGCCCTCGGTGCGGCCGCCGCCTGCTCCGGCGGGCAGCCGGCTGCGCCGGCGGCGTCACGAACGCCGGCGTCCCCGCCCCCACCGCAAGAGACCTACCCCGGGGATCTCAAGATGGTGGCGGTGGCCGCGGCGTTGGAAAACCTGGCGGTGAGCGCCTACGAGGAGGTGTTGAGGAAAGTCGGCACCGGGGAACTCGGCGCGGTGCCCCCGGCGGTGGCCACATTCGTGCAGACGGCGATGAAGCAGCACTCCGACCACGCGCAAGCCTGGAACACGGCATTGTCCAGAGCCGGAAAGCCGATCCTCAGTGACGCACCGCTGTCGATCACCCAGCAGCAGATGGCCTTACTCGCCGCGGCGAGATCGGTTCCCGACGTGGCCAAGTTCGCGCTGAACCTGGAAAATGTTGCCGCGCAGACCTACACCGCGGCCACCACGAACCTGTCGGATCACACCGCGATCATGACGGCGGCCACCATCCAACCGGTGGAAACCATGCACGCCGCGATCCTGAACTTCATCATCGGTGAGTACCCGATCCCGGATACCTTCATCGGCATCAGCACTGCGCTCAAGCCAGACAGCTTGGCAGTGCGGTGACCTGGCGATGAACCGGTACGTTGCCGTGCTGCTGGCATTGCTTGGGCTCGTCGCGGGGTGTGGTGGCATGGGCGGCCAGTCGGGCGCCAGCAACGGCAGTGCAGTGGCACCGTCCGGCCCACCCAACACCATCGTGATCGATAAATTCGCTTACCAGCCGGTGGTGTTGACGGTTATACCGGGAGCGAAGGTCACGGTGATCAACCAGGATCCGGCTGCGCACACCCTGACCGCGAAGGACAAGTCCTTCGACACTGGCAGTATCGCCATGGGGCAGCAGGGCGAGATTACTGCGCCGAGCAAGGCAGGCCGTTATCCGTACTACTGCAGGTTCCACGAATATATGACCGGCACGCTTATCGTGAAGTGATGATAATTGCAACGGGGTGGCCCCCACCCGTGAGAGAATGAGGGCCGCCACCGATAACCAGCGATGCTCAGTACCAGCCTTCGAAGTACGGGTGGAAGCGGTGGAACCCGTGGCTGTCGTACGCGCCGTAGTTGCTGGGCCCGTAGCTGCCGTAGTCGTAGTGGCCGAAGTGACCGTGGTAGTAAGCATGTTCGTTATAGCAACCGCAGCCGCAGTCGCAGCCACCGCCACCCAGCGAGAAGACCTCTGATACCTTCATTTTCCCCCTCCTTGTAGCTCCCTCTCCCTGGACAGATTGTGTCCCAGGTGACGCTCGATGCGTTCACCCGATTGGGGGAGATGAAGCCCCGAAACGGTTCTTTTCTGTAACGGTCTCTCCGGCGAACCGGTACCCCCGGTTGAAGATCGTGCTCGTCTGGGGAGGCTTGCACGAGCGGGTCCGATCGCTGCCCAGTCCGCGATCCGGGCGCCAGGTCCGTCTTCCGTAGGGAGGGCCGGTCTGCACGATGTCGCTGGAGAACCCATGTCGGCGCCGTGATGCCCCAGGGTATCGTGTTCCTAGCTGTCGCAGATAACGAAGAGCGCGAAATCATCCACCATATCGGCGTTCAGGTGGCTGGCAACGCGGCACGGATGAGCCTCCTGCCTACCGATCGAGGCCGTGTCGTAACTTATCGGGCTTGGTGGTGCCGCTGATCGTGGAACGCCACCAACGCGGCCAGCCGTGGGTGCCAATTTCCGGGAATCCGGCAAGCGGACAAGCAGAAGGGTCGAAGCGGGTATGCGCAAGCACGCTGTTCGCCTCACCGTGCCGCTCGCGGTGCTCGTCGCGGTGTTGACCGTAGGGGCGCCCGCTTGGGCCGGCACCGTTCAGATCCAGGATGACGCCCACGTATTGAACGCGACCGTGGTGCAAAACGACGCGGCCACGTTACCCGTTGGGGTCTATATCTGGGCTACGACGCAAGACGCGGCCAGCAAGTCCACATTTGACACCGACGTCAAAAATAAGGTCAGCGCGACTTTCCCGATCGTACTGGGCGTCAATACGCAGTCCCGTCACGAGACGATCCAGATCGGCTCTCAAGCCGGCATCCCACAAAATGTCGCGCTCGCCGCAGAATCCAACGCCAACCGCGCATTCGTTACCGCAATGCATGACAGTCAGGACTATACTGCCGCGGTTACCGCGGCGCTGGACAATCTACGCACCAGCCTCACCGCGGCGCGCCGCGGTCACGCACCCGCGCAACCAGTGGCCAGGCATTCCGGAGGTACCGGAGGTATCGGCTTACTGTTCATCCTCCTATTGCTCGGCGCGGTCGTGGGCGTCATTGTCTTGCTCCGCCGGCGTGGGCGGTCCGGTCCCGGGCGGCCAATGCCTGGATCGGCAACAGGAGGACCACCGCCGATGGGCCCCTATCCGGACTACGGCGCCTCCTACGGCCCGCCGCCCTACCGGTCGGGAATGGGAGCAGGCGCGGCCGGGGCGATCGGCGCGGTGGGTGGCGGATTGCTCGGCTACGAGCTGGGCAAGGTGCAAGGCGAAGAGCAGCAGTTCCGCCGCGACGAAATGATGTACGACCGCGAGCGTGGCGCGGACGACTCGGCCAATCAGGGCGATTGGGTCGTCGGCCAGGACAGTGACTTCGGCGGTGACGCCGGCGGGGGACCGAACGACTCGGGCAGCACCGGCGACTGGTGAGTCCGTGCCGCAGCCTTTCCGGGTTTGCCCCGCTGCCCGCGCGGGTACGCCCCCAACATGGCGGATAGCAGCTTGACAGGCCGGCGGGTGGCCATCCTGGCAGCCCCGGGCGTGGAACAGGTAGAGCTGGTCCAGCCGCGGCAGGCAGTCACCGACGCCGGCGCAAGTGCTGAGCTGGTGTCCCTGGAGCCAGGCACCATCCAGGCCACCAACCATGACATCGAACCGGCTGACAAATTCGACGTGGACCGGGTGGTCTCAGAGGTCACCGTCGACGACTATGACGCGCTGATCCTGCCTGGTGGCGCGGTGAACCCGGATACGCTGCGGCAGGACGAGGCCGCGGTGGCCTTCGTGCGTGACTTCGTCGACTCGGGTAAGCCGGTTGCCGCGATCTGTCACGCACCGTGGACGCTGGTCGAAGCCGGTGTCGTCCACGGGCGCACCTTGACCAGCTACCCGAGTATCCGCACCGACATCCGCAACGCCGGGGGCACCGTCGTTGACGAGGAAGTGGTCATCGACGGCAACCTGATCACCAGCCGCCGGCCCGATGATCTCCCGGCGTTCTGCCGCACCATCGTCGAACAGTTCGCCAAAGCCGGCTAGCGCGGGCGCCAAACCCCCGCAGTCTGGATGCGGACTGCGGTAAAGGGGGCTGGCTAGGGGCGTGGGCTCAGGTGCGCGATGCACAGGTGTGGTTCGACGAACGGCCGTAGCCGGCGGGCGGTGAGCGGAGCTTCGAGCTGCGCCAAGGTGCCCCGGAGCAGGCCGAGGTGCATGGCGCACACCACCTCCGGGTACTTGGTGGCCAGCGCGTGGAACGGACAGGCCTGGAGCCGAAGCTGCACATCCTGGCCATCAGGAACCAGTTCGGGGTCAAAGCCCAGTTCGGTGAACAATGCGACCACATGGCGGACGGACTCGTCGGCGGATACCTCAGCGACTACCGAGGCCAGCGGGCGGTGGCGGCGCGCGAACGTCTGCCCTGCCTCCTCCGCCTGGCGTGCGGGTTTCGAGCTGCTCGCCGCCAGGTAGCCGGCGAGGATGTCGGCCAGCAACTGGAAGCCAGCCGGCTGCTCGTTGCCGTAGCCGGCGGTGGCAGCGGTGTAGACCAGCCGGGGACGCCCGGAGCAACCCTGGGGATCGGTGCGGCAACAGGCCAGACCCGCATCGATCAGCACCCTGAGATGGAAGCGCACCGTGTTGGGATGCAGGCCGCTACGCGATGCGATGTGCTCGACGTCTAACGGGGTCGTGCTACTGCGCAGCATGTTCAGGATGCGGCTCCGGCTCGCGCTGGCCAGCGCACCGTGCGCCCTGCTGCGGTCCCCAGGGTGGCTTTCCCCAGAACGAGTATCCGCAGTCGCATTCATGCGCGGCGCCATGCCGACAAGTTACTACAACTATGGTAATAACTAGGACTATCGCGAAAAACCGTCGCATTTCCCAGAGAGGCGGACGGGCATGATCGCTACGTTGACGGGCGACCAGGTCGATCGGGCCTTCGCCCGGCGTACCGAACCAACCAGGGCGCTAGGTCAGGACGCGGAGGCGGTCGGCCGGGCCTGCTACGACATGGCGTTGCGATTTCACCGTGGTGGCAGGTTGCTGTGTTTCGGCAACGGGTCCGCGGCGGCTGACGCCGCGCACATTGTGGTGGAGTTCGTGCACCCGGTGATCATGGGTAAACGTGCGCTGCCTGCGGTGTCGCTGGCCAACGATGCCGCGACGTTGAGCGGGATCGCCCGCTTCGGTGGCTTCGACGACAGCTTCGCCGCCCAGCTACGGCTGCTGGCCGCAGCTGACGACATCGCGTTGGGCATCTCCGCCGACGGCCAATGCTCCAACGTCGCCCGCGCCCTGGAAGCCGCCCGCGACGCGGGCTTGCTCACGGTGGCGCTGGTCGGCGGCGATGGCGGCCAGATCGCGCGGATCCCGCGGCTGGACCATGTTCTGGTGGCGCGCTCCGACGATCCTCAAGTGGTCAAGGAGATCCACGTCACCGCCTACCACGTGCTGTGGGAGCTAGTGCACGTCTTCTTCGAGCAGCCCGGGGTGCTCTCGCCCCGGGTCGTGGGGTGAACCATGACCGGATTCGAGTCGCTGTATCCCTTCCTGTATTCCGGCACCACCGACGTTGACGCGGTGCTCGACCAGGTGAGCCGGTCGACCACCGAAAAAACCGCGGAAATCGCCCAGTTGCGCGCCGACGTCCTGGAGCGCTATCGCGATCAACTCATCGAGTGTGCCGGCGCGATGGCCCAGTCATTGGCCTCCGGTGGACGGCTGTTCACTTTCGGCAACGGCGGCAGCAGCACCGACGCCCAAGCCGTCGCTGAGCTGTTTCAAAATCCGGGTCCGGGTGCCCAGCCGTTTCCTGCGGCCGCTCTGACCACCGATGTCGCGGTGCTCACCGCACTGTCCAACGACGTGTCCTTCGACGTGGTCTACGCCCGATCGCTGGCCGCCAACGGCCGCGCCGGGGACATCGCGCTAGGCCTGTCCACCAGTGGCGGATCGGAGAACGTGCTGCGTGGCTTCGCTGAAGCAACTCGCCGCGGGATGCTTACCATCGGGCTGGCCGGTTACGACGGCGGGAAAATGGCCGAGGCTGGCACCATCGATTACCTGTTTGTCATGCCCTCGTCGTCGGTGCACCGCATCCAGGAAGCCCAGACTACGACGTACCACGTGCTCTGGGAGCTTACCCAACTGGCGTTGAACACCGGTGATGTCGCGGTGCCTGAGGTCGGCACGACGCGGTAACGGGCTAGCCCATCCGCAGTGGCCCTCAGTGCGTTGCTCTTCGTCCGATCGTGCAAGGATGCGGTCGACAGGGGCGCAGTGCGGGGAAAGGGGTCACGGTGACTACCAGCGAAGCAGCGCCGGCTGAGGCTCCCACGGCGATTGACCGCGCCGCCCGGCTCGAAGCCGCGCGCAACAACGCGGCAGACAGCAAGCTGTCCGACGTCAGCTCCCTGCAGCTGGGGCCGAGCGCCGCCACGGTGGTGCCGGGGCGGGTGTTGCATCGGGTGATCTTGCCGCGGTCGGATGATCCGCCGGAGGTGCGTCCGTTGTATGTGGATGAGGCGGAGACGCGGCATGGGCATACCGCGGAGGTGTTGTCGCGGTCGGTGGTGCGGGTGCCTT
>JAFAWY010000075.1 GCA_019241525.1 Pseudonocardiales bacterium | reverse complement strand
AACACTGCCTGCCCAAGTCACGTCCAGCGACACGCCGCAAGGCGTGTGCCTACAGGTTTTTGGCTCGATGGACCACCCATAGGCCCCTCACCAGGCATGATGCACTCGATCAAGCTCAGATATGCCTACTAACTGCGGAAGTCCGGTCAGAGAAGCCGGCCGCTCGCACGCCCGGGGCGCGGTTGAACCGAGCTCGATGATCTTCCCAAGCTGATAAGGCCGCGGCGGCGGCCCTGCGCGTTATTGATGTGCAGGCGGCCCGCTCAGTCGAGGGCAGCTTTTAGTACCGCGTTGACCTGGTCGGTCTCCACGAGAAAGCCGTCGTGGCCCCGCTGCGAGTGTATGACCTGTAGCTCGACGCCCAGGAGATCGGCGAGTTCGGCTTGTTGATGCAAGGGATAGAGCCGGTCGGAGTCCACTCCAACGATCGTGGGCCGAGCGCGCATTCGGCGAAGTGCGCTGGCAGTGCCACCCCGCCCGCGGCCGATTTCATGGCTGTTCATCGCCGCGGTGAGGGCAACATAGCTGCCTGCATCGAAGCGGCTTTGCAGGCTTGTCGCGGCGTGGTCCAACCATGACTCGACGGCGAATCCCTCAGCCAGTGGGTCGCCACCGGCCGTGGCGGCTCGGCCGAATCGGGTATCCACCTCGGCGGCGCAGCGGTAGGTCAGGTGCGCGATCCGCCGGGCGATGGCCATGCCGGTGACGGGACTGTTGGAGGTGTCGTAGTAGTCCCCGTTGTGCCAATGCGGGTCGGCGCGGATGGCGTCGATTTGCACCCGGCAGGTGGCGACCTGGTCGGCCGAGGCCTCGGCGCTGGCCGCGAGCACGATCATGCGGCGGACTCGATGTGGTTGGCACAGCGCCCATTCCAACGCCCGCATACCACCCATCGATCCGCCAACAACAGCGGCCCACGCCTGCACCCCCAGTGCGTTGGCCAGCGGTATCTCGGCAGCTACCTGATCTCGGATGGTGGTCGCTGGCCACCGGCTGCCCCATGGCCGGCCCTCGGGAGCCCGTGATGACGGCCCGGTTGATCCTTGGCAGCCGCCGAGCACATTCGTGCAGACCACGAACCACCGGTCGGTGTCGATGCCCAGTCCAGGCCCTACTACGTCACGCCACCAGCCTGCGGTGGGATGACCCGGCTCGAGGTCACCGGTGACATGGCTGTCCCCCGATAACGCATGCAACACCAAGACGGCGTTGTCCCGCTGTGCGTTGAGCTGCCCCCAGGTTTCATAGGCCAGCTGTACTTCGGGCAGCGTGCCACCTCGCTCGAGGGCCATTCCGGGCACCACGACAAACTGCCGCCGTCCTGGCGGGTCGCCGTCACGCCAGGCTCCTTTGATGGTGATAGCCGACGCGGTCATTCCGGGAACATGACCTGTCGGCGAGAGTTGATAACTCCGGTGTTGAAGCCGGCGAGGTGCAACCCGCCGTGGAACCGGGCGTGCTCGATTTTCAGGCAACGGTCCATGACGACTGTCAACCCAGCGGCTTCGGCCTTCTCCGCGATCGCCACATCAAATAACCCGAACTGCAGCCACAATGTGGACGCACCGGTTTCCAGTACCTCGGCCAGAACCTGCGGGAGATCGGCCGGCCGGCGGAACACGTCCACCAAGTCGGGAACAACCGGCAACTCGGCCAGCGAGCCGTACACCGGCCGGTTGAGGATCTCTGTTGCGTTGGGGTTGACGAAGTACACGTCATAGTTGGTGCTGGCCAGCAGGTAGGTCGCCACGAAGTTGCTGGCACGCGCGGGATTGGCTGATGCACCGACCATCGCCACGGTCCGGGTCCGGCGCAGGATCGCCAACCGCTGCTGGCTTGACGGGTCGGTCCAACCGTTGTTCTCGCTCACCGATCTACGCCGTTCATCGGGTGTCTTTCGTTGCGCTGGTCAGCGCGAGATCGAGGTCCCACAGAATGTCATCGATGTCTTCTAGCCCTACGCTGATCCGCACGAGATCTGGTGGCACTCCGCACTCGTGTAGCTGGGTATCAGAAAGCTGTTGATGCGTCGTCGACGCCGGATGGATCACCAGCGTGCGAGCATCACCGACATTGGCGAGATGGCTGCAGAGATTCACTGATTCGATGAATCTCCGACCTGCGGCGCGGCCACCGCGCACGCCGAAGGAAAACACCGCACCCGGCCCAAGCGGCAGGTAGCGGCACGCCCGGTCATGGTGCGGATGGTTCGGTAGCCCTGCCCACCGGACGTAGGACACCCGAGGATCGCCGGCCAGCCATTGGGCGACGGCACGCGCGTTCGCCACGTGTGCCGGCATCCGCAGTGGCAGCGTTTCCACACCCTGCAGCAATAAGAACGCCGCCATCGGCGACAGGGCTGGGCCGATATCACGCAGCTGCTCTGCGCGGAGTTTGGTGAGGAAACCGTATTCCTGGAAATTGCCCCACCACGTCAACCCGCCATAGGACGGGATCGGCGCGGTCATGAGCGGGAACCGGCCGTTACCCCAGTCGAACCGTCCCGATTCGACCACTACGCCACCAAGGGTGGTGCCGTGACCGCCGAGGAACTTCGTCGCGGAATGGATCACGATGTCGGCACCGTGCTCGATTGGCCGGCACAGAAACGGGGTGGCCAGCGTGGCATCGATAGCCAAAGGCACCCCCGCTGAGTGGGCCACCTCGGCCAACGCCGCGATATCAGCGATCTCACCCGATGGATTGGCGATCAGTTCGGCGAACACCAGCTTGGTCTGCTCGGTGATCGCTGCCGCGACCGCGGACGGTTCGGTTCCCGGCACGAACACGGTGTCGATACCAAACCGGCGCAGTGTCACGTCCAGCTGGGTGATCGTCCCGCCGTAAAGTCCAGCACCGGCAACGATCTGATCACCGGTGCCGGCAAGGCAGGCGAAGGTGAGGAACTCAGCGGCCTGCCCGCTGGCGGTGCACACGGCACCGAGCCCGCCGTCCAGACTTGCCAGCCGCTCTTCCAACGCCGCGACCGTCGGGTTGGAAATCCGGCTGTAGATCGTGCCGTACTTCTGCAGCGCGAACAGGCTGGCCGCGTCGTCGGTGTCCTCGAACACGAAACTCGTGCTCTGGTAGATCGGCACCGCCCGGGCACCGGTGGCCGCGTCGGGGACCGCGCCAGCGTGTATGGCGCGGGTGCGGAAACCCCATGGGCGGTCCACCGGTCCTCCAGGCGTTGTCGACGGAGCGATCAGCTACTGATCAGTTCGGTATGAACAGGTGTCGGGTTCGCGAACAGATCGAGCACGGGGCAATGCTGGTCCACCGCGGACTGCAACTGCCGGTACTGCTCCGGCGACGCGGGACCAGTCAGCCGGACCTTCACCCGTACGCCGTTGAACCCCGGGCGAACGTCGTTGTCCAAGCCGAAAAAGCCGCGTACATCCAGGTCGCCTTCAGTCTCGATCTGGACGTCGTCAAGCGGGATATTCAATTTCGCCGCCCAGAACCGGTAGGTGACGACCTGGCAGGACAGCAGCCCGGCCAAAGCCGTTTCGACCGGGTTAGGAGCGGCGTCAGCGCCGCCGAGTGCCGGCGGCTCGTCGATCACCGTCTCGTGGCGGCCGATCCGGATATCGGTCGCCACACCACTGGCGCCGCTGCCGGCGGCACGGAACACTACGGCCGCATTGGCGGCGTTTGCCGACACGGCTGCCGCGGTGGCATCAACAATGCCGCGCAGGGCCTCGTCTCGATCGGCGACGGTGATGGATTCGGTACTCATGCTAAGGGACCCTTCAGGCTCGGCGGATGATCGATGGACGAGCGAGATCAGCGCGAGCTCGGACAGGCACAGGTCTGGACCCGGCAGTGGTCTACATGCCGCCGGCGTACCAGGATCACGTCACCTGCCATACACCATCGCGCCCAACCGTTGATCGCCTCCAGCCTGCGGCCGGCGATGGCCGCCATTGCCGGCGACCGGGGCGGCGGAGTGCAGGTAGCCGGCCAGGTGAGACGCCAGGTCCCGGGCGTCGGGGGCGGCGCCGTCGATGAGGCTCGACTTGCGGCGACGAAGAAATGGCATGCCGATCAGGTAAAGACCAGGCCACCTGGTCACCCCGCCGTCATGGATGACCCGGCCCTTGCGGTCAAGCACCGGAACGTCGAGCCAGGACAGGTCCGGACGAAAGCCGGTGGCCCAGATGATGGTGCGGATCTCACCGCTTCGTAGATCAACAGACAGTGGCGGGGTGGGGGACACCTTCGTCGCAGCGAAACGCACCGGAGGCCCGGCCCCATCGACGCCTGCGCCGGCAGCCCAGGCGTCAAGCGTGTCGAGCAGCCGCCCCAACTTCAAATCAGCCAGTGCGCACACGTTAAGCAGCGAGCCAGAAAACTGGGCGAGTCCGTCCCGGACGCCGGCAAGGCGTCCAACCAACCGCACCCCCATCGCGGTCAAGGCATTGAGGTCGATCGTTGCTCGGTCAGATGAGCCGACCAACTGCATCGAAGGCAGCGAGCGAGCCCGGACGATGTCGGCAACCTCGTCGTAGCGCTCGTCGAGCACACCGGCTGCTTCCATCCACCACAAGATGTCCAAGCCGCGGTAAGTCCGCGGCATACGAACGTGTTCTCCGACGGCCAGTGTGACTGCCCTGCCGGAACGGTGGACTTCATCGGCGATCTGGATCCCACTGGCCGAGGCACCCACGACGAGCACCCCACCTTCGGGAAGTTGATCCGGACCCCGGTATCCCGCTGGAGTAACCATCAGGACTTCTGCCGGCACTGCATCCTGCAACGCAGGTACTACAGGGATGTTGCATGCGCCCGAGGCCAGTACCACCGACCGGGACTGCCATGAGTCCTGGTCAGTTTGGACCACGTACCCGCCATCGCTGGGCCGCACCGATGTGACCGTGGTTTGGGTCAACACCGGTGCGGCCGTCAGCGCGGCGTATTCGTCGATCAGTTGGGCGACCTCGGGCGCTGCCATAAACCCGTCGGGATCATCACCTCGGTAGGAATAGCCCGGCAACCGGGTCAACCAGTTCGGCGTCAGCAGACGAAAGGAGTCCCACCGCTGCGTCCGCCACGAGTTCGCCGGCTCACCGCGTTCCAAGACCACGTGGTCGATCGAACGGTCGGTCAAGCAGCGGCTCATGGCTAGCCCGCAGTGGCCGGCCCCGATGACGACCGTGGTGATATCCCGCACAGGTGCTCTCCTGAATAGGCCTGATCAGTTGCGCCACTCTCGGCCGCCAGCGCCGAGGTCAGTTCCCGTTCCCGGTGGTTACTTCGACGCTCACCTGGGTGGGATTGGTGAGCACGTCGTAGACCGCCGAGCGCTTTTGCGATTGCGCCACCAGTGCCTTGATCTCATCAGGAGAGGCATCGGCGTCGATGTTGTAGGTCACCTTGACCCCGCTGAAACCATTGCGGACGTCAGGGTCGGCACCGAGGATGCCGTGGAGGTCCATCTCCGCTTCGACGGTGGCTTGTACCGAGCGCAACTGGATCTGACGCTGCTGGGCAACCGCCGCGACACCGGCGGTCAGGCAACTACCCAGGGCCACAAGCACGTATTCGACGGGGGTGACACCGTTGTCCTCGGCCGCGAACGCCAAAGGATGGTCAGCGTCGTAGACGAAGGTCGTCTTGTGCTGCTGCTCCCCACCAAAGCCATAGAACGTGTCCACATGGGACCGGCTGTGCGTGCCCCTGATCCAGGAACACGTCGCCCGCCACTGGAACTGCGCGATGTCTGGGGTGTCAGCGAGAGCGTTGCGTACGCCGAGTAAAGCGTCGACGTTCACACCGTTATCAACTGGGGTATCAACCACGCTCATGAAATGCTCCCTCATGGTCTTTCTGGGAAGTGACTCAGAATCACGACGTCAACCGGCCGGCAAAGGTCATCAAATGTGTCATGCTGTGCCTTGTGGGCAATTCGCAATGGCACCGCCTGTCCGAAAGAATCTGCACCAAGCAGCCGAGGCCCGAAGCCGGCGCTCGGCTGACAATGCGATGGATGAATAAGATCAGTATGAGCTCGGACAGGCGCAGGTCCAGACCAGGCCATGATCCACGTGTCGCCGACGCGTAAGGAACGCGGCGCCACTCATGGAAAACTTCATACCACACTCCGCCGGGCGGTGACCAGCACCAGCACTTCGCGCCCGAA
This sequence comes from Pseudonocardiales bacterium, assembly GCA_019241525.1. Lineage (GTDB taxonomy): Bacteria > Actinomycetota > Actinomycetes > Mycobacteriales > Pseudonocardiaceae. Next base: position 69,380 of record JAFAWY010000075.1, on the reverse strand, counting down.
GATCCACAACCATATTCACACGATGGCATGTCAAATGTCCGGATGATGCCTGTTCGCAAAGGAGGCAATTTTTCAAAGATCCAGATCCCCCGCATGCCCACTGCGGCCGAATTTCAGGGACCGACGCCTCCTGCAGGCCGGTGCAGGCGCACAGAGTTACGGACCGCACCGCGCCGGGGAAGTTTCTGTGCAGTGTGTGGCGGACCCATTCTACTCGACGATCCTCGCTGCCCCGATTCTGATCGTGATGGCACTATCCGGACTGGTCATCATGTACGCCGAGCCGATCACGGGCTTTGCTGTACTCCAAGACCACGCGAGTCACGCGAGTCATCGTCGATGGCCACCTTTCCTTGAGCCTGCAAGCTCAGCAGGTTGCGGCGGCCCGGGCAGCGCCGAAGGGGGCAACGCTGTTCCGGGTCGTCACCCCGAAGGAACCCGACCGGGTCAGCGAGTTCTACTACCCTGGACCGTTGCCTGATCCGTCGTGTGCGCCGGCTGCGCAGCAATTCCGCCCTAGCTCTCCACCACGGTTAACGGCCAGCCGGCCCAGTCCACCACGTTCTGGATGCAGACTGCGGTTATTTGAGCTCTTAAAATCGCAGTCTGCATCCAGAACGCGGTGGGTGCTCGACGCCCAGTTGAGATTTCATCAATGAGGGCCGGCCTGGTCTATGCTCGGGACGGTGAGATAGGTGTCCATCCCGTCTGCCTTGTGACCATCGACCGGGCAGTAAAGCTCGTAGCTACCAGGCTGCAGGGTTGCCGTCAGCCTCGCCGACTGGTCTGGCTGGAGAATTGGTGTGCGCTGACCTGCCACGTCCGGTCCGGCGATCACCAGGGCATGTTCGGTCTGGCCGGCGTTGAGCGCCAGGAATGTGTAAGTCCCCGGCGTGGGGCTTTGCCGGGACAGCGCCAGATGAAAATCGGTCATGCGCACGGTGATCTGAGGCCCGGTTGATGGGCTGTTCGGTGCGGCATTGGTAGGCGAGGCGGCACCATGGGAAGGAGAAGTCGCTGTCCCACTACTGCATGCCGCCGCGAGGGCCACGGCGAGCGCGACCGGACCCATTACGCGTCTTGTGCGTTGATGGCTACCCACCACAGATTTCCGGGAGGTACCCCGCACGCTTGATTGCATCGTCCACCTCCAGCGCTGCCGGCTGACAGGACTTCGGGGAGGTGACCATCGAAACATGTGGAGGGAGTTACGGCGAGCCGCGCGGCGCCACCGTAACTCACCTCGGTTGCCGGTTATCGACTAAGCGGCTGCGTGCGCCTGGTCGAATGCCTGCTGGATCGACGCCGGAATCCTGCCCCGGTTGCCGATATTGTGACCGTGCTGGCGGGCCCACTGCCGCACAGCTCGGGTTTGCTCACGGGACTGCCGACCACCACTGGCTCTGGCGCCACGGGCTCGGCGACCGTTGTTGCTCCTGCTGTTGTTGACCTTCTGGGCGCTTTCGATGAATCCACCGATGGCCGACTTGAACTCGGCGATGTTCTGCGCGGATAGATCGATCTCATAGTTGGTGCCATCGACAGCGAAGGTGAATGTCCGCTCGGCGGGTGATCCGTCGATGTCGTCGATGAACTCGGTAATTACCCTCTGCACCACTTGGTGTTGCCTCCTTGGAACACTGCGTCTGAGGTTACCGCGCAAACAAAGCTGCGGCGGCGCCTCGATCTATCACAACGTGCACACCCGGTGTTAATTCCCCGCTGTTGCACGCCACGCATGCGCTGTAGTTAAGTGTCCGGCTTCTGGGTGGCCCTGTCCTGAGAGGCTAACCTGGCGCCGGGCTATCGCCCTAGCGGAGCCAGGCTTTCCCGCGACGTGGCACTTAGCGCTCCTCGACGAGGCCACGAGCAATCCTGCGAACCCCGCACGAGGCCAGCCGCGGCCAGCGATTTCCGGGATAGCCCGCGAGCCGAATTTTCGCAGCCATCATTTTTGCGGAGGTTGTCGTCATGCAACCCGATTTGCCCACATCGTCTGTATCCCGGCCCGGGATGAATACGGGCGAACGTGCCGCCGCGCTATTGCTGGGGGATCTGCGCCAGGCATGGCCGGTGTTGCTACTGCGCGCAGTCCTGGCGGTGGCGTGGACCTGGTGGCGTTTCCGCAGGCGTCGGCCATCTCCGTCCCGAACGGCGAGGTGCGCCCTTGCTAGTCGCCGGGCTGCTGTCGGTGGTCGCCGGGTTGCTGATTCTTTTTAGCCACTGCCCGGCGCAATCGTGCTAGCCCTGCTGATCGGGTGGTTGTCCATCCTGTACGGCATCTTGCTCACCACGCTGGTCCTGCGCCTCGACCTGCGAGTACGGAGGACGTCTGGCGGGACAACGCAGGGAAGGATCCGGGAAGGCTCAGTTCTTACGGTGATGGTGACCTCAACCGCCACGTACAAGGGAGAGACACTGTGGCCATTCCAGCGGCCATGCCCGCCATCACCCATGTCGCCGTGACCGTGACCGATCTCGCCGTGAGCGAGGAGTGGTACAGCCGGGTCCTGGGTGTCAAGCCGGTCATCGACGAGGACACCGGCCCGTTCCGGCACATTGTCTACGAGCTCGGCAACACGCTGCTCGGGCTCCACGGATTCCCTGATCTGGTCAGCGACGAGCCGTTCGATGAGCGCAAACCGGGTCTTGATCACATTGCGTTTGGCTGCGAGAACCGCAGCCAGCTCGTGGAGTGGGCCGCCCGCCTCGACGAACTCGGCATCCCCCACGGCCACATCGTCGATGAGGGGTACGGATCTGGCCTGTCGTTCCGTGATCCGGACAACATCGCGCTCGAACTGTTCGCCCCACCGTCGTGAGCAGCTGACCAGTACTGCTGGGCAGCCGAATCAAGCTGCTGCCCAGCAGTGGCAGGAGCGGTCGTGCGATCAACACGGCACTGTGGCGCGACGACACCGTTCGGCGTCGATCGGTTGACCTGCCCGGTCAAACCCCTCTGTGGCGGCATGCATTCGCTCCCGCGCCGTGGTGAAGTCGCCACTGGCGGCCGCGACCGCGGCTTGGGCTTCGGCGATGGCTGCCTCCCACGAGGTCCCCTGCCAGATCACCGCGGAGCTTTCAGCCAAACCCAGTAGCCGCTGTGCGCTGCGAAGATCACCGGCCCGGGCAGATGCAATCGACGCAGGCACGGAAAACATGATCGAACAAAAGTTGCAGGCATCGTCCCAGCCGAACGTTGCTTCGGCGCGATCGATGATGGCTCGGGCTTCGCGCGTGTCAGTTGCGGAGACGATCATCGTGCCGAAGATGCGCTGAAGAAGGTGCTTGGCAAGTATCGACCCGCGGGCTAAGGGGAGTGCGTCCTGGAGCAGTCGCATCGCTGCTGCGGAGTCTCCCTCGGCGACGCGCACTTCGGCGAGGCGCTGCAAGGAGTGTGCCTCGCCTGCCGCAGAGCCCATCTCCCGGTGCAGATCGCGCGCCTGGGACAGTTCCGCCGCAGCGAGCTCAAGATCGCCCGAAAGCAGCGCAGCCTCGCCGATCAGTGCCGACGCGAAGGCTTCGGCACGCAGTGCGCCGCTGCGCCTGGCGGTCGACTGCAGACCGCGGGCGAGCTCGATGACTTCGGCGTATGAAGTCGATCCATACAGCATGTACTCGGCCGCGCACAGGTAGCCGTCGAAGATCGCGTTGGCGATCTCGGGATTATCCCGGGTCCGGCGCAGCTCTAGGCGCATCCGATCGAACCAGCTACCCGAGCGATGTGCCAGCAACCCTTGCAACGAAACCAGGTCGAGCACCATCCAGTTGCGTTGGCCGGCCAGCACCAGCTGCTGTGCCTGGTCGGCCGCCGCCTGGGCGGTCACGAAATCCGCGGTGAAGAACGCACACTTGCCGCGGGCCAGCAGGATGTCGGCGTCCTCATGGCCACCGTCGGTGTCGAGCCCGTCCAGTGCGGCCACCGCAGTGTCGATATCACCTGACATCATCGCGCAGCGCGCGAGCTGAACCCGCAGCTGCCGGACCATGGGCGCGTCAGCTGCGTCGAGTGCCTCACGGTAGGCCGGGATGGCCATCGGGTCAGCGAGCGCATTGAGCAGGTCAGCGCGTAGCGACAGCGCGAAGGCCCGCTGTGGCCCGGTGGCGTGCGGCCGGGCTGCTTCGACCAGTGCCAGCGCGTCCCGGTATGCACCAATGGCCGCATCCGTCTCGGCCGCCCGCAACAGGTACGGCACGGCATCAGCACCCGCATCGGACTGGAGGAGATGATGACCGATGCGGGCCGCCGATGCGCCCAGCTCGATCAGGCGGGTGGCGGCATCACGGTGGATCTGGCGCCGTCGGTGGGGCGTCAGATCCTCGAGGAGCGCGTCACGCACGAGGCTGTGCCGGAAGCGATATCCGGTGGATGCAGGCTCGACAATCAGCGCGGCGAGGGCGGCGTCCAGATGGTTGAATGCTGCGCCTTCCGCCAGCCCGGACAGTGCGACGAACTCATCGGTGTCGAACGACGACCCGATGACGGCCACTCGTTGCAGGACCTCGCACGTCGCGGGCAGGATGCCGCCGATCATGCCGGCATCAAGTGGTGGTTTGCCTCTCGGCTGGCTGGCAACCCGGCGGGCAAGCTGGATCACCGCGAACGGAATGCCTCCACCGAGTGCGGCGATGTGTTCGACCTGCTCGGGTTCGGGCTGGGAGATGTGGCGACGAATGAGGGCAGCGACGTCATCGGCACCGAGCGGGGCAAGCGGTAGCTCGACGGCTTGGTGACGGCCGAGCAGGCTCTGGCGCGTCTGCGCGAGCGTGCTGGACATCGGAGCCGGCCTATGCGTGAAGACGATGCAGACTCGCCGGTCGAAGACCGAACGCGCGAGGTAGTGCAGCAGGCGGAGGCTGGCGTCGTCGGCGTCGTGGACGTCGTCGATGGTGAGCAACAGCCCCCTCGTGATCGATGCCTGGCGGATCAGTTCGGCCGCTGCCACATACAGCCGCTGGTGCGAGCTCGCGCCGGTCCACGGAATCTCTGCGCCGACGAGAGCTCGGTTGATCTCTGTCCGATGGTGATCGGGTAGCTCATCGAGCAACGTCGGATGATGCCGGCACACACCGGCGAGCGCTTCGACGACGGGCGTGTACGGCCACGCTCCCTCGACCGGCGCCGATGCTCCGTGGCCGACACAGAAGCCCCGCTGCTCGGCTCGGGACCGGATGGCAGCGATCAGGGATGACTTGCCGACTCCTGGAGGGCCCGTGACGATGAGCGTTCTGCTCCGCCCGGCAGCCGAGTCGAGCAGCGCTTGTTCAGCGATGGACAGCTCACGGTTGCGGCCGAGCAAGGGGTCGTCCCGCCGGCTAACCGGCTCGTGCTGGGCGATGAGGTGATCCCGCAACGCTGTCGCCTCCCGACCAGGAGCAACACCGAGCTCCTGCCGCAACACCCGGGTCATGCGTTCGAACTGGCGCAAGGCCGCGTGGCGGTCCCCGTTATCCACATAGCGCCGCATCAAGGCGAGGTGCGCGATCTCATCGCTGGCGTCAAGCTCGACCACCGTCTCCCATCGACCGTCGAGGCGTAGCAGGTCCAGATGGCGCAGGCGCAGCTGTTCGCGGCGCTGCTCGGCCCACGCCTCGTACCTGTCCTCGGGTAACAGCTCGCCGGCGTATATCTTGAGTGCTTGGCGGGCTGCCTCGACGTCCTGCGCGGCCAGCGCCCGGCGAGCCAGATCTTCGAACAGGTCGACGTCGACGGTTATGTCAGCTTCGGGGCAGAGCACGACGTTGTCGCCACGCAGCACCACCGCGTTCGACACATCGATGGCCCGCCTGGCGAAATGTGCCGCCTTGTGCAGCTTCGGCACGGCCTCATCGATCGAGTCATCGGGCCACAGCAAGTCGATGACCTGCGCGCGGTGCAGGCGCCTGCCAGGAGCCATGGCGAGCACCTTCACCAGTGCTGCCGCGTGCCGGCGCGTCCAATTGCTTACGGCGACCGGGATGCCGTCAACCGTCACCTCGAATCGACCGAGCAGCATGACGTGGATCATCGGCATGTCACGGGCACCTCCCGCCACCTTGCCGGTCAAATCGTGGGCAGCTGGCGTAGACGATGAAATGACAATGAATGACCCTGACCGGAGAAACAATGCCTTTGGGGACTTGAGGCCGTGTTCAGGGGCGGGGTTATACCGCTGTGACGATGTCAGTCGGGCCCGTACGACAGACGGTGCATGGGGGCACGACACACCGTGCATGGGGGCACGACACGCGGGGTCGCGTCCTCGCGCCCGCTCGCTGCGGGGTCAGTCGGCAGGTGGGTGTGGCCGGGGAGTGGGCGGGGTCAGGGCAGCGAGGGACGCCGGGCGCGGCGCGGGGGGTCCGTAGCCGGTGAGCCGAACTTGGAGGGCTGCGGCGACCAGAGCTGGGTGGAAGAACTGCGCCGGGGAGCCCATGAGGTGGTAGACGCGGGATAGGACAGCATGTGCGCGTGAGTTTCCGTGCACGGCGAGGCGGGCGAGATGCCGAGCCCATTGACCAAACAGCGCCTGCGGCAGGGCCTGGTGGCCTTTGCTGGTGGGGTAGCGCAAATCCTCACTGGTGGCGATAGCCCAGGGTAGCGACACAACGGCCGCGAATTTGCGGAGCAATCGACGGGTGTAACCCGGCGCCAGAGCAGCGGCCAGTACCTGGCGCAAGAGCACGGCTTCGCAGGCCGCGACCGTGATGCCTTGCCCGTAGATCGGGTTGAATGCGCACAGCGCATCACCCACGACGAGCAACCCATCTGGCCAGGCGGGCACTTGCTCGTAGTGATGGCGGCGGTTGCCGGTTTGGCGATGCACGGCGACCTCGCTGACCGGCTCAGCGTGGCGAATCAGCTGCGCTAACGCTGGATCAGGCAGTCGCTCGAGAAAAGACTCGAATCCTGTCGCATCTCGCGGCGGCCGGTGCTCACCGCAGCCCACCGCGGTCACCAACCAGCGGTCATCTTCCACCTGCAACGCCATACCGCCGACTAAAGTCGCCGGCGTCTGCTGGATGACAACGCCCACCGCGGTCATCTGTGATGGAACGGCCGCATACATCCGGGTGGCGTATCCCAGGTTGGTATCCACCTCAGCGACCGGTGCCGCCGACATACCCGCATTCGCCAGCCAGATCGGTAACCGGGAACTGCGGCCTGACGCATCGATGACAAGATCGGCCAGTACCGGGGGCCCCTCAGCCACACTCACCTCCCACCGGCGATTGCAGCGGCGCAGACTCGTCACCCTGCAGCCCTCGCGGATCTGTACCCCCGGTAGTCCCTCCACCCTGCGCCGGACGGTGTGCTCGAATAGCGGGCGGGTCATCGACAACACCTCGAACGCGCGCCGACCGACAGGCAACCACCCGTGCTGGGTAAGCCACGGCAGGTCACCGGTGTCGAACGGCACTGCTCCACGATCAAGAAACTCCTGCCCCGAACCGGGCAGCAGATCCTCCAGCGCGAGCAGGCCACGGAACAGAAACACGTGTGGCTGCTCTGACTGGGGCACACCCGCCCGCGGTTTTGGCGTACCAGGCAAGAAGTCGCGCTCCAGCACGAGAACGGAGTTGCTCGTGCCGGCTGCGGCGGCAGCAGCGAACAACCCGGCCATGCTCGCCCCCACGACAACGACCTGACGTGGCGCCTCTGCTGGGATATCGTCACCCACCACGCCTCCATACTGGCAAGTCCGAGCTTCGCGCCGGCAAAACCGGCTCGGGGTTATCCAGCCGGAATGACGTGACCACTCGATCGGGTGCTTCGATCTTCTTAACGCGTTTTCCGTCACGCTCAGTGGTATAGGCAATGGCGGGGGAGTGATCAGCGCGGCGAAGGGCAGACTGTGGTTGAAGCTACTGATTCGGCACCTGCGGACGACAAGGACGCCCAGGGTGCACCGTACGAGAAACGAATGCGCATTAGCGAAAACGTCGAAAAAGAAGCGGCCGATGCAGATCCGCTACCAGGTGAGGAAACCGGTGGCGAGGACATCGACGTACGCGCAGACTACGAATTGCCGAACGTAGTCAAGGATCGGCAAGAGCCCAACCGGTAGAATTACTTCTACTTTTTCGATGTGAGATGGGAAAAGCCGACACGGTACACCGACTCCCGCCGCGCTTGCCTGGGCCGCCAGACGCTACCCGGCGACTTGAATCCGGGCATCGGCGCGTCGGTGGAGGCTGGTCGTCGGGCAAGGTCTTAGCCTGCCCAGATGGGGATTCAGGTCGGCCGCCGTGGTTTCCGACCAGACATTGAGGGGCTCCGTGCGATCGCTGTCTTGGCTGTCGTGCTATATCACGCCACGGTTCCTGGGCTGGCCGGTGGTTTTGTCGGCGTCGATGTCTTTTTCGTGGTTTCGGGGTTTCTCATCACCGGCCTGTTGTGGCGGGAAGTGGTAAGCACCGGCACGGTTCGGTTGGCCCGCTTCTATAGCTCCCGGGCTCGGCGGTTGCTCCCGGCCGCCGCCACCGTGTTGGTAGCCGTGGTCGTCACTTCGGCATGGTTGCTGCCCGCGCTGCGGGCGCGCAACGTGCTCGTCGACGTGCTGGCGAGTGCGGTGTACGCAGGCAACTACCGGTTTGCGCTGCAGGGCATGGACTACCTGGCTGCGGACGCACCTCCCTCGCCGGCCCAGCACTACTGGTCACTGGGCGTGGAAGAGCAGTTTTACCTGCTTTGGCCAGCGCTGCTGCTCGCCGCCGGCTGGATCGGCCACCGGGCGAGCGGCGCGTACCAACGTCCTGGGACTGGCCGGCTGGCGTTTGCCGGCCCGGCTGTCATACCCGCCGTGCTGACACTGACCAGTGTCACGGTCCTGTCGTTTGCCGTGGCGTTGCAGTGGACGCGGGTGGCGCCACCGTGGGCGTTTTTTTCACTGCCGTCGCGAGCGTGGGAGCTGGCGATCGGGGGCCTGGTCGCGCTGAGTGCCCCGGTGTGGTGCCGGCTGCCGTCGTTGCTGGCCGCCGCGCTCGGTTGGGTGGGTCTGGCGCTTATTTTGGCGAGTTGCGTGTGGCTGGGTTCGTCTACGCCATATCCCGGGTTCGCCGCACTGGCGCCGGTGCTCGGGACGGCACTGGTGATCGCCACCGGAAGTGCTCAGCCTCGCGGCGGGGTGGGCAGCGCACTGAGCCTGCCGCCGTTGCAGCACGTGGGCCGGTACTCGTATTCCTGGTATCTGTGGCACTGGCCGGTGCTCGTACTGGCCCCCGTTATTCTTGGGCACGCACTCGGGCTGGGGGCAGCACTTGTTGCCGTTGCCATGAGTGCTGGCCTGGCGGTGCTGACTACTCACTCCGTCGAAGATCCCATCCGGTTTGCGACGTTCCTGCGGCGTTCCCCTGCGGCCAGCCTGGTTGTCGGCGGGGGTGCGACCGTGATGGGCGTGGCGGCGTCGCTGCTGTTCCTGCTCGTCGTGCCGGTTCCGGTCGGGTCCGGACCTCCGGTCCGGGCACCACGGCTGAGCGTCGCCACACCGCCGAGTACCGCAGCGCCGGACTCAGGCGGCCAGACCGTGCTTAGTCCCGCCGCACCGCAGTCGCCTGTCCAGGCCCTCACCGCACAGGTCCAGTCCGCCGTCGCGGCATCAGCTGACACCCAGGAAGTTCCTGCCAACCTGACCCCTTCGCTGGCCGACGCCGCCGCCGACCAGTCTGTTCCTTTCCGGGACGACTGCCTGCTGGACTGGGCGGCAGTGCATCAGGGGGCCTGTGCCTATGCCGCCAAGGCCTCACCCACGACCGTCGCGCTGATTGGTGATTCGCACGCGGCCCAGTGGTTTCCCGCGCTGGACCAGATCGCCCGGCAGCAGCAGTGGCGCCTGGAGACGCTGACCAAAAAGCTCTGCCCCCTGCTGCTCGACCTACCCATCCACAGCCCGCAGCTGGGGCGCGAATACACCGAGTGCGAGGCGTGGCGTACCGAAATCCTCGACCGGATCCAAGCCGAGCGGCCCGCCCTGGTCATCCTGGACATGACCCGCCGCTACGGCGAGGATTTCTCCTTCACCACATACGGATCGCGGTGGCTGGACAGCCTGACGTTGACGGTAGCCGACATCCGCGCCACCGGAGCGGCCGTACTGGTGCTAGGCCCTATCCCCGATCCGCTCACCAGCGTCCCTACCTGCTTGTCGACGCACCTGGACGCCGCAAGCGACTGTGCTCCCGATCGCAGCAAAGCGATCAACGACGCTGGCATCACCGCCGAGCAGGCGGCGACCGCAGCCGGCGGCGGCCACTACGCCGACCTCACCGACCTGTTTTGCACCGCCACCCAATGCCCGGTCGTCGTCGGCAACACTCTGGTCTACCGCGACGACAACCACGTCACCACCAGCTACGCTCAGTGGCTAGCCCCGGTGTTCTATGCCGAAATCAGCAGCGTGATGGCGGGCAGCTTCACCGACCAGACCAGCAGCACTCACCCTGGCTGACCACCCTTGCGGCAGACCTGTCCACACCAGCGGGCAGGCCGTTGGCATCATCAGGGCGGGGATCTTCTCAGTCAGACGTAGCTGAACAGCGGAGGAAAAGCCAGGACCACGATCCAGGACCATGCGGCGTAAACCGGTAGGTAACCGGTCTGCCAGCGTTCGAGCGCTGCGAACGGGGTGCGCCGACGGGCAAACCTCAGCAGTAGCCACGCCGACCAGGCGAGGTTGGCCAGCAGGATGACGTTCTCGCCGAGCGCCGCGGCCTTGTTGGGTGTCGTGCCGAACGCGGTGATGCGCCCGGTGATCTCCAGGAGCACCAGCACGTCGATGGCCAGCGCGCTGATCACGAGGGCGAGCTGCAATTGGTCGAACAGGCCAGGCGGGACCAGCGGGTCTCGGGCTGAGATTGAGTAGAGCAGCAACCCCAGCACCACGACCAGCAGGAGGTCGAACAGGATCAGCGCTTCGCGCTCGACGTCGATGCCGGCGCTGGTCCAGACGACCGCGACCAGGAAGGCCAACAGGACTGCGGTGAACAGTGGAGTGAACAGCCGGGTGAGTACCGGGGCGATGTTCTCGACCACACTCTGTTTGGCTTCGACGAGCCAGGCGGCCACGATGGTCGCGGCTGCGGCGCCGCAGGGCAGGAGCCACTGCGTGATGAACTTCTCCGGGTCGATTCCGATCGCCCGGAAGGTGCCGACCGTGAACGCGGTGAGTACACCGCCGCCGAGGGCGATGAGCACGAAGTAGACGAACCATTCGCCGGTGAAGCGGATGAAGTCCATGCGTCGGCGTGACGAGCGCCAGTCGTCGGCCACGTAGGCCAGACCGACCATCAGCCAGAGGGCAATGGGGAGGTGGATGCTGGTGATGACCACCGACTGCGAGGTGTCGGTCAGGGGATAGGCGTTGGCCGCCACGGCGCCGAGCGCGAACAGCGCCACCAGTATCCCGATCAGCGGGCGCCGGGCCCGGCGGCGCCAGGCGAGGAAGGCCGTCAGCCAGGGCAGCACGAACAGGCTGGCGTTGGGCCCGTAGAACGAGCCGTCCTCCGTCAACCTCATCCCGAACAGCTCCGGCACCTTGATGGACACCGCCGCGCCCGCCGCGCAGATGACCATCGCGAGCAAGTCATGCCGCGACCGGGTTGCCGCCTCCGGGCTGTCGGCCTCGCCGGTCAACACCAGTTGCTTCCACAGCCGTTCGGAATGCTCCCGGGCGAACTCGCGGGACAAGTCGTCCAGGCTACCCATGCGTTTGACCGCGACCAGGAACGCCTCGTCGGCGCGCAGGCCGGCCGCGACGAGTTCGTCGACAGAACCGCGGAGATGGTCTTCGAGCTCGTCGGCGTCGGACTGCTGCAGCTCTCGGCGGCGCTGTACGTACTGACGCCACTGCGCGAACTGCGCCTCCAAGTCCTCCTGACCGTCTAGCGCTGTCACGCCTTGCCCTCCAGCGGGATCGCAGTCAACAGCCGGAAATTGCCGGGGCCGAGCCAGATCGCCTTGAGCGTGTCCACGACCGCATCCCACTGGCGGCGTTGCTCGGCAAGCTCGGCCAGGCCCTTGTCGGTGATGCGGTAGTACTTGCGTCGCCGCTCCCCCATCACCGACTGCCAGCTCGATTTCACATAGCCGAGACGCTCAAGCCGGTGCAGCAATGGGTAAAGCAGCCCCTCGGTCCAGTCCAGCTCGCCACCGGACACCTCGTTGATCCGCCTGAGGATGGCGTAGCCGTAGCTTTCCCCCTCGGCCAGGATGCCGAGCACCATCGGTGTTGCCGAGGCGGCCACCAGATCCTTGGCGACCTTCACGAGACCACCCCGTTCCATACCCTAGAAGTACAATGCATAGTACTGCTAGGTATTTGGTGGCGCAACGGCCGGTCGCGTCCGTGTCGACGGTATTCGCGATCCCGTCACAGCACGGACACACTGTTCTGCCGGGCGAGCGCGTGATCATGCCGGTGCGTCCGGGTTGGGGATGGCAGCGATCAACAAGCCGCAGCCTCTGCGAGCTGAGGCACCACTACGCGGGTGTAGTAGGTGGCGATCCTTTACCCGAACTCGTCTCCAGGATGTACTGCAAGGCAGGTCGTTAGGCGACACAGCGGTATCGCTGCGGAGGATCACTGTATGGCTGTGCTGGAGCCTTGGTATGGGGGATGACCGGAGCATGAGCTTGGTGTGCCGGGCCTGTTTCGCCGGCGTCGACCGCGTCGTCGGGGTGGGTTGAGCAGTCAGAGATGACCGTTTTTTGTTCTTGGTTCCGGTGGTGAAGCCGGATTAGTCCGGCATACAATGCGTGTTCCTTTCTGGTGTGCTGGTAACGCTGAGCTAGCTCCGCCCAGATCCCGGCCACGGTTTTTGCGTCTCCGAGGCTGTCCAACAAAGGATGCCAGTTCACATAACGGCGCCCGTCAGGGTCGATGGATTGGTAGGGCAAGTCCGCGGTGTGCTCATCGCCGCAGTAGAATGGTTCGAAGATGATGTACACTCGCCAGCCCCGATCTGGCTGAAATTCAATCGAGAAGCCAAAGTCGGCAAGTCCATCCCTTGTGCGGTATTCCATGACGGTCATGAGATCTCCTTTCGCGATTCGCAAAATCTGTTGCTTGGTGTCGAGGCGGTGGTCATGGGCTGATGGCAGGTCCTGTGGCGGCTCCTTCCTGGATGAAAGATTGGACAACAGGGACAGGGGCGGTATGAGTTCTCGGATGTGTCACAGCATGGCGCCGAGCTCTCGTCGTAGCTGGACGAGTCGGCGGCGGGCCAGACGGTAGGTCCTTTGCAGGTGCTGTCGTCGGCTCCAGTGAACCTGAGGCCGGTCGGAGTGATCCGGCCGACGTGCCGGGGCCGGGGGAGAGGGTCGTTGACCCGCCACGCGGGCTCTTGGGGTCGTCACATTCAGCAGTTCTAGGGCGAGACTCAGGACCAACCGCCTGTGGCCTAAATCACAGACGGCGTCCCAGGCGGGGATGTCTAGGACTTTAATAACCGTGAGCGATCCGAGGCGATCCCATGCCTGTTCTGTTTTGGCGCCTTACCCGGGGCATATGTCGATAGGTCAGGCCGCTCAACGGGCTACCTCTATAGCGAGTATTGGCCAAAACCCCCCCAGTAAGGCTGAGATCATGACTAACACGAGGTGCTCGGATGGCGACCTAGATGCCGTCCAACCTTCGGCCCAGCAGGGTCACGAACGGCTTCAGCTCATCCCCACCCCTCAGCAGGATTATGAGCGGCTCCAGCTCATCGACACGGATAGGTTGATCGTCAAATGTGTGCAGCAGGCCGGCGCAGGAAGCCGCGAGTACGTTGAGCTTTCCACCACCTTGCTAGAGGTTGGTGTGGGAACGCTCACCAACCTCGGCAAGAACAACTTGCTGTTCCCGACGCTGCGCCGACGCCGGATCCCCGTGCCCAGCCCACCGCAGACATGGCCTAACGATGCGGCCAGAGTGATCTACTTATCAGTTCGAGGCACTGTTCCCAACTTTATGCGTAAACAGGTTCTCGATGGAGGTTGGGATCCCGCCAGAGGAACAACCCTCAAGACGTTCTTTGTGACCGCGACCCTTTACGGATTCGCCCGAGAATATCGCATATACTATCGGGAAGAGATCGGCTGCCATCGCTGGGAACACTGCTTTGATGACGTTGTCCTGCTCGTTGACTCTGATCCATCTCACGGGCCTGGTCCACCGGAGGACCCAGAATCAATCGCGGTTGATCGAGACATCCTAAGGCATCTGTTGCCTCCGGACACCGACCCCGATCTCCTGATTATTTTGGTGAGAAGCTCTCAACACTTTACTCAGAAGGAGATCGCCGAGGAGTTGGGCATCAGCGAGGAAGCAGTGAGTAACAGACTTAGACGCTTTCGCTGCCGCGGTCATCCATAGCATCACACATAAGGTTCCCTCGATCCCAACGTTGGGCGTCAGCGGCAAGCCAGGCCAGGAGGAGGGGAAGGTCAGACGCTTCGACGCAAGCTCAGACAGGATGGTAAAAGATCATGTCCCGATCTACGACTGAGAGACAGGCACCCGAGGTCACTCAGGGAGTTACCGACACCGATGCAGAACTCACCAAAGCCGTAGACTTCGCGACTCTCATCTCAATGTCGTCGCTGAGCGCCCCCGATGTTCAAAATGACAGACTCACCGGCCGGAAGGAAATCGCTGCCCGCCTCGCCGAACAGGTGGATGCCTTCGGCCTGGAGTCTCCGCTTGAGAGCTTCACTCCGGCCACTGGCAGTTTGGACCCTCTCTTTGAATGCCGCGTAGCTGACCAGTTGGAGCTGCGCGGCCACACGTTCGAGGCAGAATTGCGTTATCGACGACTGCAGAATCACCCGGTTGTCGCTACTCGGCTTGCATTCCTGCTTGATGCGAAGGGATTCCAGCAAGATTCTTGGCAATGGTACCTACGGTCAGCGCGGGCGAACGACCCCAACGCCCTGTTTCGGCTAGCCACAATCTGCTGGTCACGAGGTGATCGGGGCTGGGCTATGCGCTTGGCGAAGCATGCAGTCGCGCATCTAGTTCCCGATACTCATGAACAATTGCTCGCAGGTATCGGTAACCTCGTTCATCAGCGCGAGGCAGCGTCGAGCCCTTACGATCACATTTTAGTGAGATCAATACTGAGCTCACCGACTAGCACCGATGCGATCTACGCATTGGGCTCGGTGCTGTTGGTGCTGGCGAGCCGTCCTGACCTTGCCCGACTAGCTTACTGCTCGGCTATGGCGCGAGGACACTCGTTATCCACCGTCTCACTGCTAGATTTAGCTCGCGCGGCGATGGTCAAGAAAACGGGTAACTGGCGTCTTAGCAACATCCTTCACGACGGGCTCACCGACGATCTCCAGAAGTACACCCCTGTGGTGGACCAGCGCGATGATTTCGATCGGGCTTTGCTGCTCCTGAAAAACGAGATGCAGGACGAGACGCTCGAGGGATTGATACGGGCCATCCGGGCTCCTACAGACCGCCGAGACGATGCCATCGACCGAATTATGGCTACGACGCAGCTCGTCACCAACCTTCGGGGCTACGGACAGCTCGGCTTTGATACGCGAGCGTCGCAGTATATTGCTGAGGCCGCCGACGCGGTAACCAAAAGAGCGCTTCAAGAGCTGATCACCGGTGGATTGGACGACGCAACTTCGCTTATCCACATGATTCGCGAGTGGAGCGCGGAAGCATTGAGCCACTACGGACGATCTGAGCGGCGCGGCCCAAAATGTCAACAAAAGAAGAAGCGCAAAACCAGAGAACGTAAAAATGAGGTAGCAATGTCTGGCACCCTCAGACGCCTCGGCACGGAATACTCTGAGCTTCCCCCTGAGCAAAGAGAGGCGCTGATCCTGCAATTAGCTGGACTCTATCCCGATGAAGTGGCGAAGGTCCTGGGTTGCCGCAGAGTCGATGCTGATCAGATGTTTGCACACACAGTAACGCGGTTACAAGAAGCTCAGCAAGGCGAGCAGTTACCAACCGGTAAGCTGCTGGGCGCGGAGATCGATAGTTGCTTCTCGGTGGACATGCTCAAACTCATCGCGTCCCTGCCCGAATGGAATGATACCGGAGCTAGCTCTTGGCGGGGACAGTCACCCAATCCCACCCAGCTATTGCGCCGCCGACGGGTACGGACGATGTTGGCGTCAACTTACGACCCGCGGTTGTAAGACCCAACCCAAAAGAGGAGCTCGGTCTTGTGAGGCCGCCTTGGCGACCGATCAGACCCAGTGGTTGTCGTGGCGCAGGTAGAAATCCTGCCGTTCCTCGGCGCTCATGCTTGCTAGCTGGGCAAATCCCTCAAAGTATCCCTCGCGTGGCGCCCCAGGAGTGAACAACAGCAGCATTGACGCTGGGGCGTCGGAGGCGTTGTGGAAGGCGTGCAGCCCGCCGACGGGGACGTACAGGAAGTCGCCGGGCGTGCCGTCGATCCACTTCTCGCCGTTGAAGAGCCGGATTGTGCCGGACAGGATGAAGAAGGATTCCGAGATCGTTCGATGAAAATGGGTGCTTGGTCCGGTGCCGTTGGCGGGCATGTCGATTCGGTACAGGCCGAACTCGCCGCCGGTGGAGGCGCCCGTGGCGAGGTAGTGAGTGCGCTGGCTGCGACTGGCGCCGGTTACTCCGGCGTCAGCGCCCGCTGAAATGAGGTCGGGTTCGGTGTCCGCGGGCCGAAACGATGAATTGATCAATCCTTTCAGACCGCCGTAGCGAGGTGGTGGGTAGGACAGGAACGACATGTCGGCTCTGCTCTTCCTTCGTCATAGCAGTTTTTATGATCAAGGCGCGCCGCGACGGAACCGGCGACAACCGTGTCCAACTCGGCGACCCAGACGTGCATTCCCTCCGTGCTACATGCAGCTTTCACCGCCCGTTGTTGATCGACGCGCCAATCGGGATGCATCTGCGAGTAGACACCAGCCTCGCCTAAGAGCTCATCAAGTGAGGCGAACACCGGCGCCCACGCTCGTGGCGAGAGAGCTATTACTGCATCCTGGTCGCGTTCTTCCAACACCCGAATTTGCGATTGTATGGCCGCATGGTGTCATCCGTCATCGCTTTGTGGCGATCTCACAACGTTTCTGTTGATCGACTCCCGCGTGCTCGCGTAGCGCACCCTTCTGCCGCGGTGACCGCTACTTTTTCAGATATTGATGGCTCGTCCGGTCGTGATGATCTTGTGTTGCGGTTGGCGTGGCCGGCGTATTTGGCGCGGTTGACCGACGGGGCACGCCACCGCCAACCGCGTGGAGGCAGAGCGGGGGAAGTTGGACGTTCTGGTCCAGAATGCCGGATCGATCGGCTACTGATCGACGGTGGACCCGATCTCCGCCCTGACGGCGACTTGTGGCGACCCCGCACGACCGCCAGGAGTGTAGATGTATTTTACTGAGGTGCCGCAGCCGGCAAATTCAGTGACAAAGTTGCCAGCTGTGGCACCTATCCGTGCTGTTACATCCGCTCCCCGACTGCCCGACCAAGTCAAACATCGGAGCTCGCCAACGGCGGGTATCCGACATTGCCGGCTCCCGCCGGCAGGGGAAACCACTATCTCCCGTGCAATGCGCCCGGGATCCGTTAATCTAGCCCAGTTTCGTCACCTCGACGAGGTTGTCTGAGTACACACCGGCGTTTCCGAGTGTGCAGTGCAGGTCTGAGGTGATTGAGTTGACCGAGCTCTTACCCGGGCTGGAGCTCGCCCAGTGGCCGACGGTGGCCATCGCCAAGCCCGGCATCACCGCGTCGTCCAGCTGTGCTGATCCCTGGAACGACCCGCGGTCATTGAATACCTGCACCAGGTCTCCCGCGACGATGCCGCACTCGGCTGCATCGTCGGGGTGCAGGAAGATGCGTTGCTCGCCCTGCACGCGCTGCTTGTCGGATGCGTTGCCGTACTGGCTGTTGAGGAATGCGTGCGGCTTCGGGGACACGATGTTGAGCGGATAGCGCTTGGCCAGCTCGGGATTGGTGTCGGGTGACTCGAAGGGCGGGACGTAATCGGGTAGCGGGTCGATGGGCTCGCCCGGTTGCATGGCGTCGTACGTCGATCGCCATACCGGGATCACGAAGTTGCTGCCTTCCGCGAGACTTGATTTGAACTCGCATTTGCCCGACGGAGTCGGGAAGTTGCCTTTGGCGTGCGGTGCCCGGGTATCAGGAGTACCAGCTTGGCCTGCGCCGGTCCCTGCGAAACCGGATTCGAGTTGTAGACGAACAGTG
Source organism: Pseudonocardiales bacterium (assembly GCA_019241525.1). Lineage (GTDB taxonomy): Bacteria > Actinomycetota > Actinomycetes > Mycobacteriales > Pseudonocardiaceae. The sequence continues at coordinate 51,210 of JAFAWY010000075.1, read as the reverse complement.
ACTTCAGTAGCGGGTCGAGCGCCAGCTCGCCGGTGAGGGCCGCACCTAGATCGAGTTCGTTGATGACCCGGGTACCCTCAGGGATCCATTCCGGCTTGCAAATCTTGTCGAACTTCCACTGTGCCACTGCCGACATAACGCCAGGCGCCCACCAGGGTGGGCAAGCAGGTGATGGCGCGGATCGCCTGACCGCCGCCCCGGCTGCGTTCGATCGCCACACCTTGACGGATCGCGGCCGGCTGGGTGGTGGCGTATTCACGTGCCAGCGTGCGGATGTCCTCGGCCGGGACGCCGGTGATCTCCGCGACGCGCTCCGGCGAGTACTGGGCGGCCCGCTGCGCCAGTTCGTCGTATCCGATCAAGTAGTTGTCGACATAGTCGAAGTCCACCAGGTCGTGAGCGATGATCTCGTGGATGAGACCCATGGCCAGCGCACCATCGGTGCTGGGCCGGATGGGGATATGCCAGTCAGCCTGCCGGGCGGTGCGGGTGCGGACCGGGTCCAAGCGTCATCGTGAAACGCCTCCCCGAGCGGGACGATGAAGATGAACGGCCGCATCGCCGATGGGATCCATCAAGTGAGGCAAGCGGGCATTACTCGTACGTGTCGCAGGCGTGAAAGCGTGTAACCGTCCGGCTAATTCACAGGCATCGGGCCGCCATCAGCTTGCCGCAAAAACGGAGAATATGAAACAAAATTTCCGACATTGCCGAAGTCGGCGGTCATGAGAATCCGTGGATCGGGGTATGTTACGGGGTTTGGTGATCACAATCTGCCAATGTTGCCGTCAGCGGTTAGCCTGGCAAACAGTGATCGAAGCGCAATCTTTTCGGCGATTTCTGGCACGCGGAGGTAGCCCCAGTGACGATGACGTGGCCGGCCTTCGACATCCCGACAGACGGCGCGGACAGCACGCGGGTGCCGCGGAATGGTGCGGATCGGGTAGCCCCGAATCTGGAGGATCCGGTAGCCCAGTCGCTCCGGGTCTGGATGCGGACGTGCCTGGGGTCGGGGTGGGTCCCCGCGACCAATGCCGAGCTCGTCGAGATCGCCGCGGCCAATGGGCGGGTCACAGGTGATCCGGTGCGGGCGGTGTGGTCGGTGCCTGGCTACCGGGCCGCAGCCATGGACGGCATCGCGGTGCAGGCTGCCAGCACGAGCATCGCGACACCGCATCGACCCCTCCGGCTGCTACCCGGGGCGTTCGACGTCGTTGACACCGGCGACCTGATGCCCGACGGGCGCGACGCCGTGATCATGCGCGAATACGTCCGGTATCTCGACAGCGGTGGTGTCGAGATTGACGAGTCTGTCGCGCCGGGTCGCCATGTCCGCGCCATTGGAGAGGACATCCAGGCCGGGAGAATCGTGCTGCCGGCGGGTCACCGCATCCGGCCGGTCGATGTGGCTGCACTGGCCGCTGCGGGTCACCGCGATGTCCGGGTCCGGCGCCGGCCAGTTGTGTCGATCCTGGCGACCGGGGACGAGGTGCGGCCGGTCGGTACGGTTCTCGCCCCGGGCGAGGTACTCGATACGAATTCCCTCATGCTCGCCGGAATGGCCGAGGAAGCGGGCGGCGAGGCCCGGCGGCTGCCCATCGTGCCAGACCGGCCGGATGAGCTAGCCCAAGCCGTTGCGGTGGCGGCACAGCACGCCGATGTCGTCCTGGTGATCGCCGGTTCGAGCGCCGGCCGTGGCGATCACACCGCTGCGGTGGTGCGCCGTCTCGGTCTTGTCGCGGTGCATGGCGTTGCGATCCGGCCCGGGCATCCGGTGCTGCTGGGAGTGCTGTCCGGCGAGCGTCCGGTACCGGTGGTCGGAGTGCCGGGCTACCCGGCTTCGGCAGAGCGTGCCTTCACGTGTTTCGTGCTGCCCTTGCTGCGCGTGATGCTCGGGATAGGCGTCAACATCACAGGGTCGGGTGGCGACGGCGGGTTGCCGGCCCGGTTGGCCTGCGCAGTGAGCTCGGCTGGTCACCTGGAGGAATACCTACGTTTGCGGCTTGCCTGCATCATCGATCCGCGCACCGGCCAGGAGACTGTGGTGGCCGCCCCGTTGCAGCGCGGCGCCGGCGCACTGAATGCGATCGTCCAGACCGAAGCGATCCTGCGAATCCCCGTCGGAACGACCGGTTTGCCCGCAGGCGCCGAGGTGCGACCCGTCCCGGTTGCCGGTGCCGCGTTCGCGGTGTCGACCACGATCATCAGCGGCCTGCGCTCACCGGCAACAGATGCCCTCGTGGAGCTGTGCCGCGACGAAGTGTCCCGGGGATCGGTGCACTGGTCGGAGGCCAGCGTTCACGACGCCAGCGAGGCGCTGGCGACTGGCTTGTGCCATGCGGTCACGCTGGTGCAACACCGCGGCGCCAGCGGTGCTGCGGATCCCGTCGCGGCGCTGGCCGCACGCATCGGTGAGCTCCGGGTCATGGAGATTGCCCGAACCACCTCGACCGACGAGATCCTTGTGGTGCCGGCATTCGCCTACGACACCGAGCCCATCGTGGCGTTGCGCGCGGTGCTGCACTCGCCGGCCTTCCAGCGCAATTAAATAGTGTTTCGACAATTCCGACATGGAGGAATATAGAGGCAAAGCTCCGTAACAATGTCGATAGGAAACAATCGGGATCGGGGCCTGGCGGTGGAACGGGTAGTGTTCTGCCGTGTCGGCTGATGTGGCTCTAGCTCCGGTCCTGCTCGGTAGCTGGCCCACTCCGCTGGAGGCGGCGCCACGCCTGAGCGTGGCCCTGGGGTTGGCAGCTGACAGTCTCTGGATCAAACGAGACGACCTCAGCGGGCTTGGTGGCGGGGGAAACAAGGTGCGCAAGCTGCAGTACACCTGCGCGCAGGCGCTCGCCGCTGGCGCGACGACCGTCATCACGAGCGGCGGGCCGCAGAGCAACCACGCACGGCTAACGGCAGCCGCCGCTGCACGCCTGGGATTGCAGTCGGTGCTGGTGCTCGAAGGCGAACCGCCGGGGACCCTCCAGGGCAACGTAGTGCTGGATCAGCTGGCCGGAGCCACGCTGGTCTGGACGGGTGATGCCTCGCCGCAGGTGATGCAAGGCGAGGTGGAGCGCTTGGCGCAACAAGTCCAAGACGGTGGTGGAGTACCGCACGTCATTCCCTTCGGGGGCTCCAACTCCTACGCCGCGCACGGTTATGTGGACTGCGGCGTCGAGCTGGTGACGCAGCTGCCTGAGCTCGACTATGTCGTGGTCGCTTTTGGTTCGGGCTCGACGATGGCGGGTTTGATTGCCTACTTCGGGGCCGAGCGGGTGATCGGTATCGATACCGGTGCCGTGGCCGAGGCTCGTGCGACGCTCATGGAGCTGCTCGACGGGATGCCGGGAGTCACGGTGCGGGATGAGGACGTGCAGCTCGACAGTGACCAGGTCGGTGAAGGCTATGGCACGGTGACCCCGTCGGCTCGTGAGGCGATGACACTCGCCGCCCGCACTGAGGGCATTTTTCTCGACCCCACCTATACCGCGCGGGCGCTGGCAGGTCTGGCGGCCCGCGTGGCGGATGGCCGCATTAAACCCGAACACCGCACCGTATTTCTGCACACCGGTGGGCTTCCGGGACTATTCGGACATTCTCAGCTTGCCCGCCTAGTACAACCATGACGGTTTACGGTGCACCCTTTTGGGTCTGGTCAGTATTGAGCATGTCAAGGGTCACCACGACGCCGACCAAATAGTTACGCAGCGCCCCCGCATCGGGCACCTCGCCGGCATCTATCGCGGCCACGACATCGCGCAGCGCCCGTGCTGCGCGGGCTACCGCGTCTATCCCCCGCCTGACGGCGAATCCCCGTTGGTCACTCGTCACCCACCTACCGTAGGACCGCAGACACTGACTGCAATATGCCCACCATCATGGCCCATGGGGCAGGGGATTTCAGCCTGTCTGGAGCCCCTTGAACCGGAGGATCCGCCCATGCGGCTCAATGTGGTCGCGATGATCCACCACGGCCGGCGTAAGTACAGGCGATCGCGGACAACCCCAGGGCCGTGAGAAGCAGCGGAGTAATGACTACCCCGACTATGGCAAAGGTGGAATTGTGCGTAATGTCCGCGACGGCGGCCAAGCCGACGCTTCCCAGGATGACCAGCACCGCGGCAGAACATATGGCGGCTATCCACCGGGAACTACCCCATTTATTGGGCGGTGCCGATAAATCCGGTCTGACTGGATTGTCGTCGGATGCCGAACGAGGCTCAATGAGCATCGAACTGGCCGCTCCTGCGGGCGGCGTTGATGCCGGGCGCTCGGGTGGGTCGAGTTGATGTTCCGTGGCGATAAGTTCCACCAGGGCCAGGGGCACATCGGTGGCGTTGGCGATGTCGAGCGGCTGGTATCCGCGGCGCAGCATCGATGCGGCTACGCCAATCTTGATGCTGGGCCGGTCGTCCTGGTCGGGACGCCCGGCGGGGGATGGTGACGGGACCATGGGTGCTCCAGGTCGGAGGATGCGAGGTGCTGGGTCTGGGGGGACGACAGGCGACGGGTCGGCACGTTTTGGGCGCGCGTGACAGAGGTACTAGCCAGATTGGGCGGGGTGGTCATGACCAGACCTTCTGTCCCGGTCGTCAGCGGTCCATACCATCGTGGCCCCGCGCCACGCGTCGGAGCTAGTGGTTAACAACGATTTGCTCAAAGTGTGTAGCCGCCGTCGGCCACAAGAGCTGCTCCTGTCACCGTGGGGGCATCGCGGAGCAGGAACAGCACCAGGGTGGCCATCTCCTCGGCGGTGGAATAACGCTCCAGTGGAGTGGCGAGTCTGGCTAGGGCGTCGAAGGCAGCCTGTTCGCTGCCGTGTTCATGGACGAGCTGGGCAAACATTGGCAGAGTGCGCCACATCGGTGTCTCGACCCCGCCGGGCAGCAGCACGTTGACGCGGATGCGATCGGGTGCGCCTTCTTTGGCGGCGATCTTGGCCAGCTGCAACGCGCCGGCCTTCGAAGCCCCGTAGGCGCCTACTCCGGGCTCGGCTTTTACCGCAGCCGCAGACGACACGACGACCACTGCGCCACCCTGTCCGCCTGCGCGGATGACCGGCAATGTCGCGCGCAGCGTCAAAAACACGCCGTCGAGGTTGATCGTCAGCACGCGGCGCCAGTCTTCCAGCCGCGTCTCGGTGATCGCAGCACCGAAGGTGACGCCGGCACTGGCTACCACCCAGTCCAGCCGACCGAAACGATCCTTGATCTTGACGGTAGCCGTTGCCCAGGCAGCCTCGTCGGTGACATCCATGGTGATCGTGAGCACGTCCTGGGGCTGGGGAAGGGTGGCAACCACCGCGGTGAGGCCGTCCCCGTCACGGTCCATCATGACCAGCTCAGCACCACTCTGCATCATGATCATGTGGGCGCACGCCGCACCGATCCCGGATGCCGCTCCAGTGATCAGCGCTACTGGGCGGCGCGTTTGGTCCTGCTGTGACATCCGTTATCCCCTGCCAGCTTGATGCGCCACCCGGGTAAAGCGAGACGCCTTCCCCGACGAGAGGGTCGCCGGGTGCACCTGTCGGGCGCCGTCGCAAGGGTCTGGCCGACCGCGCCGAGCGGGACGCCGGCTTAGCCGGCGAGGTAGAAAGCTCGGCGACCCCGTCGATAATGACGAACGAGTACGCCGGTGTCTCGTCTTCGAAAAACCACTGCACTACCCTAGCGCCGACAGCTCAACATCGACTCCGAGCTCCAAGACGTACTCCCGTCAGGCCGGATCTGCGCCGGTGACAAACAAACAACGGCCGGTACTCGCCTTTAAGTTTGTAGGAATTTGTGCAACTGCCGTCAAATTTGGTGATGATCCAAGGGTATAACTTTTATTTCGGCCGGTGTGCACTCTTCGCATCGAGCGAGTAGGGAGCTGAACAGCAGGGTCAGGGGGCGGGGGGCGCAGTGTAAGTGGGCAGGTTCGCGGTCACCAGGTGCTGGTGGAAGGTGAAGACATTGGGGTCGTTGGCGTCGATGGTGGCGCTCACCCAGTGGTTCTGGGCCTCGCCGAAGGTCGTCACCCTGGTGAAGTTCTCGATGACGTTCGGGCCGGCGAGCCCCGCGGCGTTGGTCGTGGCGGCATGGGCAGGCAAATGCCGGGACATTCGCGGACACCCTCGTGACAGTCATTACGCAGCCTCCTGGGACTTGCGCGAACGGACGGGGATGGACAGTGAGCTTGCTAGCCACGCGCGGCAAGGTCCGTGAGCCGCGCCAGGAACACCCTGTACAGTCCACCCGAATAGAGTACGGTAAGGCTCTTACTAAGATACGGTACGAGTCGTACTCTATAGGGAGGTAAGTCTCCCACCACCGGGAGGTGTGAGCAATGGACAGTCCCACCCTGGCGCCCCCCGCGCCGACCGATCTGCCCACCAACGGCGCCGCGCCCACCCCGCCGGCACCGCCGCGGCGTGGCCTGAAACGCTCCACCCGCATCGCCGTGATCGTGATCGCGATCGTGGCAGTGCTGGCCGGCAGCGCGTTCGGCGTGAGCTACTTCCTCAACGCCCGCAACTACATCAGCACCGACAACGCCCAAATTGACGGAGACAAGATCTCCATCAACGCGCCCGCCACCGGCACCCTGCTCGACTGGACCGCTACCCAGGGCGCTGACGTCCATAAAGGTCGCAGCGTCGGCCGTATCGAGATCCAAAATGGGTTCGCGGCGCCGCAGATGCCCATCAAGGCACCCGGCGATGGCACCGTCGCCGTGGACAACGGCGTGGTCGGCACCTACGTCACCACCGGCACCCAGCTTGCCGTGGCGTACAACCTGAACAACATCTACGTCACGGCCCGCGTCGACGAAACCGACGTCAAAGCGGTGCATCTGGGGCAGCAGGTCGACATCGACGTCGACGCCTACCCCAATGCCCACATCACCGGACGCGTGGTCGAAGTCCAAGGCGGCGCCGCAGGCGTGTTCTCCCTGTTCCCCCAAAGCAACAGCGGGGGCAACTTCCAGAAAATCACCCAGGTCATCCCGGTCAAGATCGCGCTGACCAACCTCCCGCCGGTCGATCTCGTCCCCGGCATGAACGTCACGGTCCACATTCACAAGCACTGATCCCGCGCCGCAGACGGGAGGACCACCCGATGACCAGCTCACTGGCCACCCCACCGGCGACCGCGTCCGCCGCTGGTCAGCTCACCACGGTCACCCCTCGACCACCCGCGCCCCCTGCGGCGACTCGCGTACCCGCAGCCGGCTGGGGTGCGCCGCTGGCGGTGCTCATCGTGGGCATGTTCATGTCGATCCTGGACACCAGCATCGTCAATGTGGCGATCCCGACCATGCAAAACGACTTCGGCGCCACCACGCAGGACATCCAGTGGATTTCCACCGCCTACACCCTGTGCCTGGGCGTGGTGGTGCCGGCCAGCGCCTGGCTGGGCGACCGGGTCGGCCTCAAACGCCTCTACGTGATCACCCTGGTCGCGTTCTCCGCGGCATCGGCGCTGTGCGGGCTGGCCGGGGGCCTCAACAGCATGATCGTATTCCGGATCCTGCAAGCCATCCCCGGCGGTATCATCCCGGTCACCTGCTTGACCGCGCTGTACCGGGTAGTACCGAAAGAAAAGATCGGCACCGCGATGGGCCTGTACGGGCTGGGCCTGGTCGTCGCTCCCGCGGTCGGCCCGACCTTGGGCGGGTATCTGGTTGAGTACGTCAGCTGGCGGTTGATCTTTTTCATCAACGTGCCCATCGGGATCCTCGGAGCCGTCGCAGCGCTGGCCGTACTGCCGATCTTTGCCAAGCCTGCAGCACGCGCGCTGGATGTTCCCGGCTTCGCCAGCATCGCGACCGGACTGTTCGCCCTGCTGCTGGCCGTATCCAAAGGACCCGACTGGGGCTGGACCGGCTACCGGATCCTCATCCTGTTCACCATCGGTGCCCTGAGCCTGGCTCTGTTCGTCGTCACCGAACTGCAGGTCCGCGAGCCTCTGCTGGATCTGCGGGTGTTCCGGTACTGGCCGTTCATCAACTCGCTACTGTTGATCACGATCGTGTCCATCGGGCTGTTCGCCACGGTGTTCTACGTCCCCCTGTTCCTGCAGGAGGGCCAACAGCTGGAAGCCTTCAACACCGGGCTGCTGCTGCTACCCCAAGCGCTGGTCATGCTGGTGTGCATGCCCATCGCCGGGCGCCTGTACGACCGGATCGGCCCCCGGATCCCCGCCGTGACCGGACTCGCCATCTGCGCCGCAGGGCTGTGGCTGCTGCACGGCATCAACGCCGACATGACCCATACCGAGGTGGTCGGATGGCTTATGGTGATGGCGCTGGGCATCGGCCTGGCCATGATGCCCATCATGACCGGCGGACTGTCCGCCCTGCCCGCCGACATCATCAACTCCGGCAGCGCGTTGAACAACGTCGTCCAGCGTGTCTCCCAAGCCATCGGCCTGGCTGGGCTGACCGCCCTGGCCACCACCTTGCAAGCCCAAGACCTCGCCGACCGATCCGGCTTGCTAAACCCCCTCACCGCCACCGATCCGCGCGTCACCGCCCTGCAGCAACAAGGCCCACTCGGTCTGTATCCACTGTGGCAGCGCACCAACCTTGAAGTGCAAGCCAGCGCGTACAGCAACATCTTCCTGGTCATCACGATCCTGCTGGTCATCGCTGCACTGCTGGCCCTGTTCCTACGCCACGGCCCCGCTCCCACCGACAGCGCCGACCGCTCCACCGTCGCCATCGACTGAAGCCATGACCAGCGCCGCGCATCCCAGATCCCAGCACCCGGCATCCCGGCCAGAGGCACCGACCGTGACCGGTGCCGGTTCGGTCGATCACCGCCACGCCCGGCGTCGGGGCGAGGTGCTGTGCTCGGCAATCTTGGAGGCCACACTCGACGAACTGCGCGAGGTCGGTTACGCCGGGTTGAGGATGCAGCGCGTGGCGGCCCGAGCCCGCGCCAGCAAGGGATCGATCTATCGGCGCTGGCCTCGCCGGGCCGAACTAGTGGCCGACGCGATGGAGCACGCCTTTCCCCGCCGTAGCCAGACTCCCGACACCGGCAGCGTGCGTGCGGACTTGCTGGGCTGCTTACGACAGCTGGCCGACAGACTCAATAGCCCCGCCGGCGAGGCCATCCGCGGTCTGATGGCCGAAACCATCCGCGACCCCGATCTCATGCAGGCCATCCGCGTCCGCTTCATCGATCCCACCATCAGCGAGCTCATCGGCGTCATGACCCGGGGCGCCGCGCGCGGCGAAGTCCGCCCCAGCGCGCTGACCCGCCGCATCGCCAGCATTGGCCCCGCATTGCTGCGCGAACACTTCCTGATACACCACTGCATCCCCGATCGGGTCGTCATCGAGATCGTCGATGACGTCGTCATGCCTCTGATCCGCGCATAACCCAGCCCTGTCGCAGTCTGGATGCAGACTGCTGTAAACCGGGGCCCCAAAACAGCAGTCTGCATCCAGACCGCGATAAGCGGTGTGGTGAGCTAGCGCGATGCTTCGACGGCTCTGGATCAGCGGTGCGGTGGCGGGGGCCTGCGCGGTCGCGGTCTTCTGTGTCGGTACCCCAACGGATTCCGCACGACCGGCGCCGGTTTCCTGCGCGCAGGCCACCTGGGATGTGATGACTCCCCGGGCCCGGGTGGGTCAGTTGTTTTTACTCGGGGTACCGGCGACCGCTGCCGATCAAGTCTCGCCGGTGATCGAGCAGTCGGCTCCCGGTGGGGTGTTTCTCACCGGCCGCAGCACCGCAGGAGTGGCCGCCACTGCCGCCGCCACCAGCAGCATCCAACGAGCCGGGACCAGCGCCAGCGGGGGAATCGGGATGTTCGTGGCCACCGATCAAGAAGGCGGCCACGTCCAAGTCTTGTCCGGACCTGGCTTCTCCCAGATGCCCACCGCCAAGGTTCAGGGGAGGTGGAAGCCAGAGGCATTGCAGGCTGCCGCCACCGGCTGGGGCCATGAGCTACGGGCCGCTGGCGTTAACGTCAACCTTGCGCCCGTTGCTGATGTGCTGTCCCCCGAGCTTGGCACCGCCAACGCAGCGATCGGCCGCTATGACCGGGCATATGGCACCGATCCAGCGGTGGTCTCAGACCACGTTCTCGCTTTTGCCCGGGGCATGCGTGACGCTGGTGTGGTCAACACGGTCAAACATTTCCCTGGTCTCGGTCGGGTTCGGGAGAACACCGACTTCTCAGGCGGCGTGGTGGATGAGCAGACCACCGCTACCGATCCCGACCTGCTGCCGTTTTCCAACGCCTCCAGGGCAGCAACGCCGTGGGTGATGGTGTCCTCAGCGATCTACCGAAGAATTGACGCCGAACAGCCGGCCAGCTTCTCTGCCACGATCATCACCACCTTGCTCCGGGAGGAAATCGGTTACCGGGGACTGGTCGTGTCCGACGATCTGGGCCGGGCCAAGCAGGTCGCCGCCGTGCCACCCGGGCAACGCGCGGTGCGGTTCCTCCGGGCTGGAGGAGATATTGTGCTGACTGCCGATCCGGCCACCCTGGGTTCGATGATCGACGAGGTTGTGTCGACCGCAACCAGCGATCCCGGATTCGCCCGGCGCATCACCGAGGCCCAGAAACGCATCGTTGAGGCCAAAACCCATCTTGGCCTCCTTCCCTGTGCCCGCTCCTGATGGCAGGCCGCCCAGCTCGGTCAACGACAGGGAATCCATCGATCAGTCGAATGGCTGGCGGTCTGCGGGACAGGTGGTGCCGTCAGCTGGCAGCTGGACGGTGATCAGATAGTCGGTCTCCGCGGCGCTGGCACAGGCGCTGTGCACGTTCAACGTGGTGTGGCCATAGCCTTCGACGGTCAGAAGGCGGGCGTCCCCGAGTTCGTCCCTGGTGGCTTGCGCGTTCCACAACGGAGTCTCGGGGTCGTAACGGTTGTTCACCACCAGGATCGGGTGCTGCCGGGGGCGGTTCCATGGGCCGAGGTAGCGGTCATGGTCGGCAGCAGGCCAGGTCGTGCACTGCGTCATGTCGAACAGTGCAGTCAACCCAAAGTACGGTTGACGCTGATCTTCCGCCGGGATGAGCCGTTGATAGGCCTGCGGGTCTCGCGGATAGTCGCTGTCCACGCACTGGACAGCGAGAAACGACCCGGAGTTGCTCGGTATGTACGGGTCGAGAGTCGGTGGCTGACCCTTCACCGCGGCACCGGCAGGGTGCAGCGAGTCGTAGACGCCCTGCAACGTCGCCGCCAGATTGCTCCATCGTGCCGAGCCCCGCAGACCGTAAGAGACGGTATTCAATACCGCGGCCAGGCTGGTGCGCCCGCTGCCACCACCCTGCTTGAGCCTGGCAAGAATGTCGGCGAACTTGCGATGTGGGTCACCGGCCGAAAACGCGCATCGGGGCCCGGCTTGGGCGCAGCGGTCAAAGAACGCATCAAGTTCCTGGGCTTGCGAGCGTGCGGTGTCCGCACGCACGTCGACCGGTAGCTGCTCCTGGCCCGGCGCTCCGGTCGAGTTGGCTACCAGGTCGAGCGCCCCGTCGAAAACCATGGCACGGGTGTGGTCCGGAAAGAGGTTGGCGTAGCTGGCGCCGACATAGGTGCCGTAGGAATAGCCGAGAAAGCTCAGGCTGTCGTCACCGACGGCCTGCCGTAGCAGCTCCAGATCGCGGGCCGTGTTGGCAGACGAGGTGTGTGCCAGCAGTTCACCGGATGCTGCAGCGCAACTGTGACCCAGTGCAGCGCTGCTGGTGAAAAACCGTTCCTGCTGCTCGGGACGGACCGGCGAACCCACCAACTCGTCAGCGGCTGTGGTATTGCCGGTGCACCGCACAGCGGTGCTACCCCCGGCACCGCGCGGATCAAAACTCACCAGGTCGAAGCGTTGGCGCAGCACCTCAGGGTAAGAAGGGCCGAGGCTTCGGAGTCCCCCGACACCCCCGATTCCTGGACCACCGAAGTTGACGAATAGCGAACCGATGCGGTGCGCCGGATCGGCCGCCGGCAATCTGATCACTGAGAGCGTGATCATTTCACCGCGTGGCTGGTTGTAGTCCAGCGGCACCGTCGCGGCGGCGCACTGGAATAACCTGCCGCAACTACGCCATTGCAGCACCGGCGTTGCGGCGCCGTTGATACCGAGCGGTGCTGGCGCAACCTGCTGTGGCGGAACCAGCGTGCCGAGAAGGTTGTGGTTATGCCCCAGAACTTCGTTGTTATGCCCAGGGTTGCAGGCTGGCAACATCAGCGCAGCTAGCGTGATGAGCCCCGCGGTAAGCCGCGATGACCTCAAGACAGCGCCCCGAGAGATCGGGCACTTGTGCAACGCTGGCATTGCAGTCCCTTCGGTGGTGGCCACGCAGCGTCTAACTGAGGGGCGTAGGTATATTGACGGTCATCAACATCACCTGGTACGGGTTCGCGGTTGACATGGTGAAAAAAATCTGCACTCCATTGCCTGACCGGCGAGCATATTGAGGGATCTGGTAGGGGCCATACATACCTCCCAAATCGGCGCTGCGGTCGGTGCCGAAGCCTTCCTGTGTATGGTCGGCACCGGGCAGGTGCATGAATTTCCCGAGCCCGTCGTTTACCGAGAAGACGAGATCGCCCTGGGACCAGGGCCCATAAGGACGCCTCGCCCAGCGCATCACGATCCCACCCACGGCTGATCTGTCCGCCGGCCAGTCTGCGTTATACAGGCATACCCAAGCGCCCAACAAAGGATTCCAGCGTGCCGACAATTCACCGAGGCAACCTTCACCAAAAAGCGGAACTGCGTCTTCCTCATCAGGGCTCCAGGCGGGTTTGTCAAGCCCGCCGGCATAGAACAGGAAACCATCCGGCTCATCGAGTTCGGCCGCCGGCTTAACGGCAAGGTAGACATCACTGGAGCGGTAGCGCCCGCTGCCAACGACGACAAGTTGCGGGCCGTCGCCGGGAAGTCCATGTTCGCGCGGCTCCACAATCGAGGTCGAAACGTTAACGAACTTGTAATGGGAGACCTCGTAGAGGCCTCGGAAGTCCAAGCCATCATTGTTTGATCGAGCGAGTATCGATCTGCCCATTTGAGCATATTTTCCCACTTGACGATGATTAGTACTGAAGAAGGCGTACATGTTACCGTTCCAGCTGACTCCGTCGAGGGGCACCTCGAAAGCAGCTTGAGAGATGCCGGGAACCAACGGCGGCCGGGGAAGAAACGTTAATCTGATGCCACCGTCAGCGTTCTCGTCAGTGGAGTAGGCGGTTGCATCGAGATCGTCGTTCGGAATGCTGTGGCCTACGCGCCAGGTGTCGCCGAACAGAAAATACATACGGTCGTGGTGAGGGAATGACACGCCGAGGTCGGTGCCGATGATGGCGAACCTGCTTTCGGTGCGGTTGAAAGCGTATCTTGGCGTACCCTTTCCGTTCCAACCTTCGCGATCAAATTCTCCGGTGAGTTGGATGACCTTCTGGGCGCGATGGGCACGCACGGGATGCCGCTCCAGGATCGTGAAGCGGTTAGTTCGAATCCAAACCTCCCCGCTCGGATCGTTCGGATGCCAGTAGTGAACGACCGAGCCGCGACGCTCGTCGACAAGGACCTCGAATCCGGCATTATCTGCCGAGGTGAAACTGGACTGGATGATAGCACCAAATCCCGCGCAAGATTGCGTGATAAACCGACCTGCGGTCCAGGGTCCGGGGACGTCGCTTCGCTCCTGAAAGAAATGGCGGAGCTCTAATGCGCCATCTTCGAGGTGAATGGGTACTACTACGTCGAACCTACTGCGCTGCCGTGTGCTGGAGGCCGATTGGGTGATGCAACCGGGTCCGGCCACATCATATGAAGCGCCCGTGATGCCCTGCCCGCGTATCCAGGGTGTATGCACATTCATGGTCAATCTCTGACGTAGCGGAGAGGGTAGGTGCGCGTTGCTGTTGTCGCGGTGGAAGTGGTGCAGCTGGGTGGTGCCGTTGGCTTGCCGTAAGGGCACGACGACTTCGAAGTTGCCGGGTAGCCCTGCGCCGAAGGTCGATTGGATGATGCACCCAGGGCCGGCCACATCATCCTGGTCACCGGTGATGCGTTGCCCGCGGATCCACGGTAGTCGTGCGTCGCTGTTGTCCCGGTAGAAGTGGTGCAGCTGGGTGGTGCCGTTGGCTTGCCGTAAGGGCACGACCACTTCGAAGTTGCCGTGCAGACCTGTATTGGATGCCGATTGGATGATGCAACCAGGTCCAGTCACTTTATCCTGGTCGCCCGTGATGCGTTGGGCCCGGATCCACGGCAAACGAATTGCGCTGTTGTCCGGAGTCCAGTCCAGCTCGGCATTGCTGTTATCGCGGTACCAGTACCACAGCTGTTCTCCTTCTGTGATGACCGCTTCGAAGTTACCATGGTGGCCCCGTCCGAGATTGGATTGGATAAGACTGACGTAGACTCTGGGCATCTCAACGAGCCTTTCCAAGTTCAGTAAGCAAACAAAGCTGTGGCATGGTTACGGGTTACGCATGTCTGCGGCATGATAAACCAGCGCTCCGGCGAGAACACTGCCGGCCCATCGCCCGCAGATGATCATGACATTTTCAGTTGCGCGACCAAGGCGGTTAGTCTGCTTTCCGTTGTGCACAACGAGCGGCCTCAAGCGGGCCTTTATTCTGTTATCTGCCGAATGGAAATCGATGCCGGTTTACTCGTTTTCCGGCGGGCCACTGAATGCCCTGCAACAGCATTCTGGAAGCCGGCGCCTAATCCCGGTGTTCCCTACCTGGACACGCGGGCGCCGGGCCGGAGCTGTTAAGTCTACTTTTTTCCTGATGTTTGGCCACTTTGCTGTGAACCAGAAGCAGTCAAGGTCGATGAAGTACAGCATTCCGCGACATGGGTGATGACGGAAGAAGCAAGTCATCGTAGTTGCCATGACGATCACGCCGTCGGTATTGAGATCCTCACCCCCCGCTGTGCGTTTGGTCCGTGCTTGACTGACGCGGTATGCAGCCCAGCGTGGCGTGCACGACGTTGTTGGGTCTGCTGGGTCAACGGGTGCCGTTTGTCTTCGGGATGCCTTTAGCCTCTGCCAGCGACTCCGGCCGGCGGCGATGCGCGTCAGCCCGGTCGAGCTGCAGGCGCTATCGTTGCCTGAGGTAAATGCTGCGCGGTGAACTCGCGTGATGTTGCGCGGCGTTTTCTTCGGCGCTAGCTACATTGCCAGGCTATCTACAGGCCGGCCTTGTCGAGTTCACGGCACTTCCGCTGATGTGCAACAGCTTCGCTGGCTATAAGCACTGATCGACGGCAGGATCGTTGCGGAGCCATTTCGCATTGAGGCGTCGAGCCAACTCCAGGGACGCCTGCGCGCGGGGCAGCGACGCCAGGCATACCTCGACAGCGGCCAGCACGCAGACCCATCGGTGCACGTCCTCTGTAGCGATGCCGAGCGCAGGAGCGACGGCGGCTGCGCGCTGGGGGGCCTGCGCGACCGGCGTCTGCGTGACGGCCCACTGTGCAGCGTCATAGGCCGGGTACCCGGCGCACGGATTGGGGTCGATGGCGAGCAGGCCTCGACCGTGAGAGACGAGGATGTTTTTGATGGAGAGATCTCCGTGGCAGGTGATCAATGATCCCCGATGCGCGCCGGCGAGATCGACGGCGGCGCACCGCGCTCGCCAGATCTGTGCCGGGCACAGCAGCCCAGTGCGGTTCTCTTCTGCTCGATCAAAGCGCAGGTGTACCGCGTCAGTCAGCGACGGCATGCCTGACGGCACGCCAGCACAGGACAATTTCACCAGCAAGCCGGCGAGTTCAGCGGTGGTCATGCCATGGGCGGGCGTACCCGGCCACGCGCGTTCCAGCAGCAACGCGCGGGCATCGTCGGAGGCGGCCAGTAAACGAACGGCGCCATGCCCATCCCATGCCCGCAGGGCCGCCGCTTCCTGCTGAGACCAGCGCGACCACGGCGCGGCAAGCTTGAGCACCGCAGGATCACCGTCGTGGCGCTCCACCGAATACACCACGCTGACCGTGCCACCCTCCAGTGGCTTTCCCAGCGTGAGATGCCACCGCTGCGCCCACGCACCGGCAATGGCTGGGAGCTGCTCCAGCCACGTTCGAGCCTGCTGCCCGTGACAGTTGATCCAGCGTTGCGCCAGAGCCGTGCTGACCGGACGACTCCTCGACATCGGCATCACCTTCCCAGAGTCGTCGCGGGGAAGGGGCATCGAGTGCAGCAGGGATACTGTCTCGCGATGGCCATGGCCCGCAGCGCCGGAGCGCTGCTGTTTCGCATCACCGCATCGGGCGGGGTGGAAGTGCTGCTTGGCCACATGGGTGGGCCGTTTCACGCGCGCCGCGACGACGGTGCCTGGTCGATTCCTAAAGGCGAGTACGCCGCGGACGAAGATCCCCGGGTAGCGGCGGCCCGGGAGTTCGAGGAGGAACTCGGTGCGCTGCTTCCGTCCGGTCGGGAGATCGAGCTGGGCACGATCCGCCTGCCTAGCGGCAAGCGGCTCATCGTCTACGCCGTCGAAGCAGATTTCGACGCACGGCGGGCCCACAGCAATACCTTCGAGTTGGAGTGGCCGCCGGGTTCCGGCCGGATCCGCAGTTTCCCTGAGATCGATCGGGCAGAGTGGTTCGACTGCGCTACCGCCCGGGTCAAGTTGGCGCGCGGCCAGGCGGTTTTCCTCGACCGGTTGCTCGCCGCGCTCTCATGAATTCGCAGCTTCGCCGCCGTGAATGTCCAGAATATTCGGATTTCTTGGGGATGCGCCGGTTACACTCTCGCGGAAGGTGGTGTGGACGGTGTAGCGCGCTTACTTTAGGTGAACTGATGACGGCTCAAAACGATCGCGACCTGTACCGCGGTCCGGTACCGGCCCACTGGCACGGTAAACCGACCGTGCTGCGGATGGCGTTGGGTAGCAAGTTGCGCCGGCTTCGGGAGGCCCGGGGAGTCACCCGGGAAGCTGCCGGATACATCATCCGTGGATCCAGCAGCAAGATCAGCCGGCTGGAACTGGGAAGGGTCGGATTCAAGGAACGTGATGTCGCTGACCTGCTCACCCTCTACGGCGTCACGGAGGAGCAGGAACGAGAGGACTTCCTGGCGTTGGTCCGCCAGGCCAACGCACCCGCTTGGTGGCACAAATACGGCGACGTGTTGCCGAACTGGTTTGAGACCTATCTCGGTCTGGAGCAGGCCGCCTCGGTAATCCGTACCTACGAGCCAGCGCTCGTGCCCGGCCTGCTGCAGACCGAGGAGTACGCCCGCGCCGTCATTCAGCTGCGTCACGTGCAGGCCAGCGCCCATGACGTCGAACGCCGTGTCGCGTTGCGGATGGCGCGCCAAGGGTTCCTCACTCAGTCCGGAGCGCCCTACCTCTGGGTTGCGCTGGACGAATCAGCGCTGCGCCGGCCATTAGGCGACCAGGCAGTCCAGCGTGCGCAACTGCAGCACCTGATTGAGCTGGCGCAGCGGCCGAACATCACGCTGCAGGTGGTGCCGTTCCATGTCGGTGGTCCCGCCGTGGTGGGTAGCCCGTTCACCATCCTGCGGTTTTCCACGCCCGGCGTGCCGGACGTCGTCTACCTCGAACACCTCGCCAGTGCCGTGTACCTGGACAAGGAGCGCGACACGGTTGGCTACCTCGCCCTCATCGATAGCCTGTGTGTTGAGGCGCAGTCACCGGAGGCGTCGATCAGCTTCCTGCGCAAGATCATCGATGAACTGGACGGCAACCCCTGACAGAGGAGCCTCAACGTTGGCCGACGAGCGGTCCCCCGATCCGCGTTCCACGCTAACCGCCAAGATCAGGTTTGATGTGCCCCATGCCGCGCGCATATGGAATTACTGGATGGGCGGCCATGACAACTACGAGGTGGACTGTGTCACCGGTGATGCCGTTGCCGCGGTGTACCCGGAAATCGTCGTCATGGCCAAGCAATCCCGGCAGTTCCTCATCCGGGTCGTGCGCTTCCTGGCCGGTGAGGCCGGGATGCGCCAGTTCCTCGATATCGGCACCGGCCTGCCCACGATGCAGAACACCCACGAGGTCGCCCAGCAGATCGCGCCGGAGTCCCGGATCGTCTACGTCGATAACGACCCGCTGGTGCTGGTGCATGCCCGCGCTCTGCTGCACAACACCACCCCGGAGGGCGTGACCACCTACGTGGACGCTGACCTCCACGATCCGGATTTGATCATCTCCGATGCCCACAACGTGCTGAACTTCAACCGGCCGGTCACGGTCATGTTCATGGGTGTGCTGGGTTACGTCGCCGACTTCGCCGAGGTGCGCTCCATCGTGACGCGGGTGATCGACGCCATTCCCGCTGGGAGCTACCTGGCGCTGTGGGATGGCACCGACACCAGCGAAGCGGTCCGGGCGGGAAGCGCGAAGCTGGCCGAAAGCGGAGCCGTCCCTTACAACCTGCGCAGCCCTGAGCAGCTTCGCCAGTGCTTCGAGGGCTTGGAGATGGTGGATCCCGGCCTGGTGTCCATCACGCACTGGCGACCGGACACCGTCACGGTCGGCCGGGTCGAGCCGATCGACGCTTACGGAGCTGTGGCGCGCAAGCCTTAGCACGGCCGCACAGCTACGCGATTTTGCCAGCGGGGATCTGGTCCGTGGCGTGCGAGACTGCTGGTTGTGACCGCACCGCTGGCGTGGCTGTTGCGCCGCGATCCGGCGCTGGTGACGGTCCGCCGTGCCGTGCGGGTCACGGTGGTCGCGTGCGTTGGGTTTTACCTGTGCCGGTACGTCCTGGGCAACGCGGAGATGGCGCCGTATGCGCTGTTCGGAGCCGTCGCTCTCGGGGCGCTGTCGCAGATACCGGGCAGCCCAGCGCAGCGAGCCGGCACAGTGCTGGCGATGTTGCCGGTCGGCTGGATGCTGGTGACGCTGGGCACGTTGCTGTCGGTGAACAATGCCGCGGCGGCTGCCGGGATGTTCGTGCTCGGCTTCGTGGTCAGCTTTGTGGGGGTAGGTGGCCCGCGGCTGGTGGGCCTCGCGGCGGGTACTCAGTTGCTCTACATCTTGCCGTCCTTCCCGCCATATGATCCCGGGTCGTTGGGCTGGCGGCTGGCTGGATTGACCCTGGCGGTGCTGCTGCTGGCCGGCGCGGAGCTGGTGGTCTGGCCGGACCCGACTCCGGTTCCGTACTCCGCCAAGCTGGCCGCCGCGGTGTCCGCCCTCGCCGGGTGCCTGGTTGCCGTGGCCCAGTGCTGGTCAGGACGCCCCGACGCCGGTGGCCGGTTCGCCACCCTGCTGCCTGAAGCCACTGACGCGGCCGAAGCGTTACGCCCGTCACGGTTGCCGGCAATGCAGCGACCGGCGTCAGCCGCGCGGCAGGACCGAGCGCTCACCGCCGCGGCTGGGACGGTGCGGCTGCTGTTGGGTCGTACCGTCGATCTTTACGTCCTCAACGGTCACGATGCCGCCGACCTGCCTGCCGCTGCCGCGTTGTTGCGGCAGGCCGCGTTCTGCGCGGAGGCCGCCGCGGCGTGGTTGCACGGCAAGGGGGACGTTCCAGAGACCGATCAGATGGCTGCCGCGTTGGCGGAATTCCGTGCGGCGCGGGTCGCCATGTCGCCGGACGGCATCCCACCGGAACGGCTGCGTTTGGGCGCACTTGCCCTGAGCCTGGGGGAGTGGACGAAATCGCTGGTGGTTGCCGTTCGGATCGCGGCGGGGGTTCCCATCGGGCCGGACACCACACCTGCGTCCGCGCAGCCGGGGCCATTCTGGTACGCCTATCAACAGACCCCGTGGTTGTGGTGGGAACGCCTGCGGGAGCACCTGACGCCGCGGTCGGTGTACTTCCAGGGCGCATTACGGCTGGCCGCGGCACTTGCGGTGGCTCGGTTTCTCGCTGGTGTGCTCAATCTGTCACACGGCTTCTGGGTGCTGCTCACGATCCTGACCGTGCTGCGCACGTCGGCTGCTGAGACCCGGTCAGCACTGCGGCCTGCCCTGGTCGGCACGGTGTTCGGTTCACTGGTAGCTGCCGGACTGCTTGTCGTGGGCATGCCTCACACGGTGTACGCGGTGATCTTGCCGCTGGTGATGCTGGTCGGTTTCACGGCCGGCCCGCTGCTCGGTCCTGGCTGGGGTCAGGCGCTGTTCACGCTGGTCATCGCGTTGGTGTTCGCGCAGGTTTCGCCGGTGGACTGGCGACTGGCCGAGGCCCGGGTAGTGGATGTCCTGGTCGGCGCTGCTGTCGGAGTACTGATCGGGCTGCTGGCGTGGCCACGCGGTGGCTCGGGAGAGCTACACCGGGCGATCGGTGTTTTCCTCGGGGCCGCTGCCGGGGTTGTCCGCCAGACGGTGGCGACGCTCGCCAGCAAGGCAGCAGTCGCCCCGGTCGGTGATGCCCTGCCCCGGGCCCGCGCGGCTGGTCACCTTGCTGAGGCGTCATATGCGCTGTACCAGACCGAGCGTCACCCGCCAGCCGCTCTGGACTGGCAAGCGACGTTGCTCGCGGGCCATCACGCGGTCCGCGGGGCCGAGGCACTGTTGCGTACTTACCCGACCGGTGGGCTTGTGCCAGGCGTCGCTTCGCTGGCCGACTTGGTGGACGATGTCGCCAGCCGATTCGAACGGGTTGCTGAGCGCCTATTGCGCCATGATCGGAGCGCGGTCACCGCAGGACTGCCCAGGCCTCCCGCAACCGAGTGGCCCACCAATCTCGGCCAGGCTCTCTACTCCCTTGCCGACCTGCGGGTGTGGCTCGACGGATTGCGCGAGGATCTTGACCGGATTGCTGGGATGCCGGAAACCGTGCCTCCGGGACGCCCGTCGGTAACCTTACGAGCTTGCGGTCACACGGGGTCCAAGTGATGGATGACAACGCTCGCTAACCGGGCTCCGCGGCGCCTCGATTGTGGGAACGCGCAGCACGGAAGCATCCATAGCATGACCTCAGGTAGGTCCACTCTGACTCAAAAGCGGGCCGAGCTGCGGTCAGCGAGAGCGTAGGTCACCCCGGAAGCCACCGCCGTCACGGTGAGCACCGACGGCCAGGCACCGAGTTTTTTGGCCAGCGGATGGGAGCCGCCGAACGCGGCGGCGTACACACCAAGAAGCAAGCCCATCACGCCGGGACCCGAAGAGCGTAGCCACGACCGGGCACACAACCCTCCGGCAGTGGCGAGCACGGCACCGCCGAGCTCCCGGCGGCCGGTGTAGCGCGCGGCGGCAAAGCCGCCGATGAGGCCGGCGGCGACGACGGGGGCGGTAGGCAAGGTCGACATGCGCGCAACCGTACGCGGCCCACGCCAGCCCAAGATTTCCGCGGTTACTTTTGCCAGCCGATGTTCTCCGGGGTGGTGCTGAAGAAGCGCCCGCTGCCGTAGTTGGCCAGGCCATGCTTCACCGCGATGATCGCTGGCAGGGTCAACGTCGGCATGAGTCCGTAGGTCTTGAATGCTTCGGTCTCGACCTCGTTGCCCTTGGCGAATTGCTCCTGGGCAGTGGCCAGCGTGTTCACCGCCTTGACCTGTGAATCAAACGCCGGATTGTTGGTCCCGGATAGGTTGAGCTGGCTGTCTGAGCAGTAAAGCTGGCAGATGTAGGCCATACCGAACGGATCGCTCTGGAGAAAGCCGGAGTAGAAAATATCGAACTTCCGTCCGCTGATGATGGTGGAGAAGTCCCGGCTGGCTACCTGCTGGATGTCGAGTTTGATCCCGATGTTCTTCAACATCGCGACCACAGCGCCGGCGATCGCCTTGCCGACCGGGTCGTCACCGGTGTTGACATAGCTGAACTCCAACGGCTGGCCGTTTTTGCTGCGCATCCCGTCTGGGCCGGCCCTCCAGCCGGCGGCCTCTAGATCCTGCTTCGCCTTGTTCGCATCGAAGGTGATCACCTTGGAGAAGTTGTCCTGGTAGCCGTCCTGGAAGGAAAACAAGGTCAACGACCCGGGCAGAGTCTCGGTGAAGTTCAGGCCTTGGAAGGTGATGTCAGCGATCTGCTTGCGGTCTATACCCTCCAAAACCGCCTTACGGATCTGCGGGTCAGCCAGGATGGGCGACTTGCTGTTGAGGGTGAACAGGTCGTTGTGCAGGGAGATGCCCTTGCGAATGTCGATCCCGGTCATACCCTGAACTTGGGCCAGCCGGTCCTTGGTGCCGACAGGTGCGGAGTCGAGCTGGCCATTTCTGAAGGCATTGATGCTGGCCACGTCTTCCATGGCCAGGAAGGTGCGGGCGTCGAGCTTGCCCTTCTTGCCCCACCATTTCGGATTACGGGTAAAAATGACGGTGCCGTTTTGCTTGTCGAACTTCTGCACGGTATAGGGACCGGCGCCCCACTCCGGATGCGGGTTGTCAACGTAGCCCTGATTGAACACCTGCGGGTCGAGAGCCTTCGGATTGAGCAGGCTGCCGAACAGTGCCTGCCACCACACGTTGGCCCCGTTGAAGGTCACGATTGCCTGGCGGTCGTCGACGCCTCTGGTCACTGAGGCGATGCGATCGTAGCCGTCGCTGGAGTTGACGATGTAGGCCTTGTTCTGTGCGTTGTTGGCCTTCCACGTGGCTTCGAATGCGGTCCAGTCGATCGGCGAGCCATCGTTGTAGGTGGCTTTGGGATTGATCGTGTAGGTGATGCGGGTATTGCCGCTGACCGTGTCAGCCTTGACGTCGGTCAGGTAGTCCGGGTTGAACGCTGGTTTCCCGTCCGGTGACGAGGTGGTCAGGATGGGGTTGTACCAATTCCACACCGCCTGGGAGTACGCGGTCGTGTTGCCCTGGAAGATGTTCCACTGAGGAGAGATCTCGGGTTGCGCTGTGGTGAGGGTGCCGCCGTCCCTGAGGTTGTCATAGGCCTGCGGGTTGTACTGGGTCTGCGCGGCCAGGGACTGTGCGGTGTCACGGCTGTTGCCGTTCCCCCCTGATCCTGGGCTGCCGCCGCATGCAACCAATGTCATCGACAGCGCGGCGGTTGCCGCGAGAGCACCGAGCTTCGTCACCGCAGACATACGTGTTCTTTCTCCTCCGGGTGCGCCATGGCGCTGCATCGTCATTGACACAACGCCCGTAGGGGGTCAGCGGAAATGGCACGCGTTCCGCTGGTCGGTGTCCCCCCTCCCGGTCAGTTCCGGTGTCTCGCTGGTGCAGCGGGTCTGCTGGGTCACATCCAGCGTCAGGTACAGCGGGCACCGGCTGGCGAAACGGCAGCCGGGGGCGGAGTCGGTGGGGCTGGGCAGCTCGCCGTGCAGCACGATCCGCTCCCGGGTCCGTTCCACGACGGGGTCGGGTACCGGGATCGCGGAAAGCAACGCATGGGTATATGGATGCTGCGGAGCGCCGAACACCTGGTCTACCGCGCCGATCTCCACGATCCGGCCAAGGTACATCACAGCCACCCGGTCGGAAATGTGGCGCACCACTGACAGGTCGTGTGCCACGAACAGGTAAGACAGGCCGAGCTTGACCTTGAGCTCGTTCAGCAGGTTGATCACGCCGGCCTGGATCGAGACGTCCAACGCCGAGACCGGCTCGTCGAGCACTACGAGCGATGGGTTGGTGGCCAGCGCGCGGGCGATCGCGATGCGCTGGCGCTGCCCGCCAGAGAACGCGATCGGGAACCGGTCGCTGTGTTCGGGGTTGAGTCCGACCAGGTCCATTAGCTCGTCGACCCGGGCGGCGATCGCCGTGCGGTCCGCCTCACCGACCGCCTGCAACGGTTCGGCGAGAATGTCGAATACGGTCATCCGCGGGTCCAGCGCCCCCATCGGGTCCTGGAAGACCATCTGCAGCTTGCGGCGCAGCTGGCGTTCGGCATCCCGTCCGCGCAGTTCGCCGATGTCGACCCCGGCGATGCGGATGCTGCCGTGCTGCGGCGGGCGCAAGTTCATGATTTCCAGCAGGGTGCTGGTCTTCCCGCAGCCCGATTCGCCGACCAGACCGAGAGTCTCACTCTCCCGGATGTCTAGGTCGACGTCCGAGACCGCGTATACCGAACCCACCCGGCGCTTCAAGATTGCGCCTTTGAGCAGCGGGAACGTCTTGGACAGACCGGTGAGCTCGAGCACGGCAGGACGCTGCTGCCGGGGAACCCGGGCCGCCGGTACGTCCGGCGCCAGCGGAACCGGGTAGACCGGGCGACCGTCAATCTGGCCGTCACGTATCTCGTGGGCCCGGATGCATGCCGCGCTGTGCCCGTCCACCGCCGCGCCAGCAACCACGGCCAGGTCCGGCTCCCGGTCACCGCACTCGGGCACCGAGACCGGGCAGCGTGGCTGGAACGGGCAGCCCGGGGGCAGATCGACCAGCAACGGCGGGTTGCCCCGGATCGGCACCAGCGGCCGGCGTTCGGCAATGTCAACCCGGGGCACCGCGCCGAGCAGGCCGATGGTGTACGGCATCCGGGGCCGGGCGAACAGCTCATCCACCGGTGCGCGCTCCACCGGCCGCCCGGCGTACATCACCAGCACCTCGTCGGCAATCCCGGCCACCACGCCCAGATCATGGGTGATCATGATCAGTGCTGCACCGGTCTCGGTCTGGGACAGCCGGAGCACGTCGAGGATCTGTGCCTGCACCGTCACGTCCAGCGCGGTGGTCGGCTCATCGGCGATGATGATCTGCGGATCATTGGCCATCGCGATGGCGATCACCACCCGCTGCCGCATCCCGCCGGAGAACTCGTGGGGGAACGAACGGGCCCGCTCGGCCGCCTTGGGAATCCCGACCAGGTCGAGCAGCTCGACGGCCCGTTTCCAGGCCACGTCGCGGTCCAGGTTCTGGTGAATTTCGAGCGCTTCGACGATCTGCTGGCCCACGCTGAAGATCGGCGTCAAGGAGGACAGCGGATCTTGGAAGATCATGCCGAGGTTTCGGCCACGGATCTGGGACATCTGCCGGTCGTCCAGGCCAAGTAACTCGCGGCTGTTGAGGGTGATCGAGCCGGTCACCGAGGCGTACTCGGGCAGCAGTCCCATCACCGCCATTGCGGTGACTGACTTGCCCGAGCCAGACTCGCCGACAATGGCCAGCGTCCGGCCCGGGAACAGGTCGAAGTCGACACCGCGGACCGCGTCTACCCGGCCGGCCTCCGACGGGAAGGAGACGGCGAGATTGCGGACCGACAGCAGCGACCCGGGCTGGGGCTGGGTCTGCGGCCCGGTCATGCTCGGCCTGCGGAGTGCGACATCGGGTCAAGCGCGTCGCGCAGGCCGTCCCCGATCAACGCCATCGAAACGGTGAGCAGGGTCAGCATGGTGGCCGGGAAGTAGAACAACCACGGCGCACTGGTGATCGTGCTGGCTCCGTCGCCGAGCAGGGAACCCAGCGACACGTCGGGCTGCTTCACGCCGAACCCAATGAACGACAGCGCGGTCTCCATCTGCACCGTGGTGACCACGCCGAGGGTGAACGAGACGATCAGCAGCGAACCGATGTTCGGAACCAGGTGACGCAGCACGATCCGCAGCGAACCGACGCCCATGAACCGGGCCGCCTGGACATACTCACGCTCGCGTAGTGAGGTGCACAGCGAGTACACCACCCGCGCCCCGTACGTCCAGCCGATCGCCACCAGCACCAGGATCAGCACCTTCCAGTCGCCACCAGCCTTCTGCGAGATAAGTCCCAGCAGCAGGAACGACGGCACCACCAGCAGGAAGTGCACAACCCCGAGGATCGCCTTCTCTGCGGTGCCACCCAGGTAGGCGGCCACTGCGCCGACAAACGCCGCGAGGAGTGTGGTGAGCAGGGACACCACCACACCGATGATCAGTGAGCGCTGCAGGCCGTGCGCAGTCTGGGCGAAGGTGTCGTTGCCGACCCCGTTGGTGCCGAACCAGTGCTGTGACGAGGGCGCCGCCGTCAGGCTGGTGAAGTCGACGTCGGTGTAGCTGTATGAGGTGAACAGGGGGCCGGCAAGGGCGAATACCACCAGGAGGGTCAAGATCACCAAACCGGCCACCGCGCCCCGGTTGCGCAGGAATCGCCGCGTGTAGAGGCGGCGGCGCGACAGCCGCTCGCCCCGGCGGGCCACCCGCTCTTCCGCCGGAGATATCGGATGGGAAGGCGTGCTGTCGACGGGGCTGACCGTGTGCTGTAGCGGGGGAAGGTTGGTGGTCATCAGCTCACCCGCACTCTCGGATCCAGTGCCACGACAGCGATGTCGGCCAGGATCGCGCCGATCGCGGTCATCAGCGCGCCGAATGCAGCGACCGCGACCGCGCCATGGATGTCGTTCTTGCCGATCGTCTGGATGAAGTACTGGCCCATGCCCTGCCACGCAAAGATCGTCTCGGTGATCACCGCTCCGGTGAACAGCGCCGGGATCGCAAACGCCACCGTGATCGCCACCGGGATCAGCGACGTGCGCAGCGCGTGGCGGCGGATAGCGTGCTGGCGGGTCAGCCCCTTGGCCCGGGCCAGCCGCACGTAGTCGGAGTTGATGTTGTCCAGCAGCAGGGAGCGTTGCAGGAGGTGGGTGCCGGCATAGCTGATCACGGTGAGTGAGACGGTCGGCAGGATCAGGTGCCGCACCCGGTCCAGCAGCAGTGGCCAGAATCCGCTGACCGTGGGGGACTGGGCACCTGCGACGAACAGCACCGTGCTGCCCACTGACTGGTTGAACGCGATTGCCAGCAGTACCACCGCCAGCGAGGCGACGACCACTGGGGTGTTGAGCGTGACGATCGACACGCCCTGAGAGAAGCGGTCAGCGAACCGGTACTGGCGAGCGGCGGTATACACGGCCAGGCTGATCCCGATCAGCGTGGACAGGATCAGCGACCCCATGACGAGTTGGGCGCTCACCCCGATCCGGAAGCTGATCTGTGAGTTCACGCTTTCCCCGACCGGCGAGTAGCCCCAGTTCCAGTGCAGGACGATGCCGCTGATCCAGTGCCACCAGCGGTCCAGCAACGGCGTGTCCCGGCTGAGGTTGTACTGCGCCAGCGAACGGCTGATCTGCTCCGGTGTGCGAGGTGGTCGCAGCTGGAGGTAGTTAGCGCGCGGGTCCAGGAAGAAGTTCGCGATGAAGTACGTCAGGTTGGTCGCCACAACGATCATGAGCAACCAGCCAAGAGACTTCCTGAGGAGGTATCTCAGCACGAGCGCAGCGCTCACTTTCTCTCGTGCGGATCGGTTACGGAAAGTACCCGATCACCCATCATAGTGAACACCAAGGCGCTCACCGGAGATAATGAGTGGCGCAATCCTCGCGCCGCTCGCCTACCGTAAGCGTGAGGATTTGGCGCCGTGCGCAAGTCGGTACCCATCCGGGACATGCTCCCGGAGCGCGCACGGTGATGTGCCCCGGGCACGGTGATGCAGGAAGGTTTCACAGCGTGGCGCGTGCGGATCTCCCGCCGCGGTCCGTGATCAGTCGTTGCCGCGTGCCGGGTCATCGATTGGCATCGCGCATTAACGCATGTAGCTGGCTAGCGCTGATCATCGGCGACCTCCTGGCTATCGGCGACGTTGTGCGTACTCTGCCGCCTCGCCATCGATCCCCGACTCCCAGGGGGCATCCCTCTTTGTTGGACGAACCTTCAGATTGCTGGAGCTACGGGTCTGCTGCCGCGCCGTCCTGACCGGCGGCTCCGATAACGTCGCCGGGCAAGTGCTACATCGCCACCACCGTGCCTGCATGTTGGGTTTTTCACAGCACCGGGGACGGTGTCGGCGAAGGTGAAGTAGTCCCGCAGCCCGGCGGCCGCCAGCGCCCAGTTGGCAGTGGAGGAGTTGCACACCACTCGCAGGGCGCGATGTTGGCGGCTAGCCAGCTCGCTCGCCTCGAATAGTGCGGACAGCCCAGCAGGTCCCAACAATGACACACCGTCGAGGTTCACAACGACGACTCGGGCGGCGGCCAGTTGCGCGACCAAAAAGTTGGCCAGCGCCAGGGCAGCTCGCGTGTCGACCTCGCCTACTACGGTGACCACGCGAGCATCGGGACTGTGCTGGACTGCCCGCAGATTAATGTCGGCGGGCGCGTCGCTGCTTACGCTCATGGGCCGAACGATATAGACCAGGTCACCAGTTGGCCGGGTCGGGGTTGCTGAGCGGTGCATTTCCATCGGTATTCGGTACAGCCGGACCGAAGTATCCGGCAGTAGCGGTATCATGGCAGCGCGGGTCGTCATGTTGCTAAGGGATGACGATTCCGTGTCACCTCGGTATTGCCGCCGATAGCCGGCACCAGGCCGTTCGGGTAAATCGCTGAAGCGGTCTCGTTCTAGTCTTGTCGGTGTGCACCAGTTGGGTTATGTGATTTTGTATGTGTCTGACCTGCCCATATCCGTGGCGTTCTATCGCGATGTCGTAGGACTTCGCCACAAGTTCACCGATGCCGGGTACGCCGAGTTTGCCACCGGAGAGACTCGGTTTGCGCTGTACGAACAGCGCCGGGCAGCATGGCTTACCGGAATGCGTCCGGCGCCTGGACCCGCCGGTCAAGTGGTGTTCGTCACCGACGATGTCGATTCGCAGGCATTGCGCCTGACCAGCCTTGGTGTCGACGTGCTCAGCGCGCCTGCGGACCGGCCCTGGGGCCACCGAACTCTGCACATCGCTGACCCAGACGGGTTTGTCGTCGAGTTCGCCGAACCCATTCCCCGCAGCCGTTCCCGCAAGCGATCCACGAACTGACCCGCAGCCTCGGATATTGGCCCTACCGGTCGGTACGGCCAGCCTCCCGGCCGGTGGTGGTGCGCATGGTCAGTCAGCCGTGCCGGAACTGCGCCTCGAGCGACTCCAGACTGCGTTCCTTGGTTTCCGGCACCATCCACCACACGATCGGGATGATCACCGCGCAGGCAGCGGCATAGGCGAGGTAGACGGCGCCTGCTCCGGCGAGCGCGGTGAGACCGGGGAAGGTCAGTCCCACGAGGAACGCCGTCAGCCAGTTGAACAGGGTGGCGATCGCCATCGCCGATCCCCGGATGGCCAGCGGGAAGATTTCCGCCAGCATGACCCACAGCACCGGTCCCCAGGTGGCGGAAAAGGTGTTGGTGAACAGAACGAACGCCGCTACGGCGATCACGAACAGCGCTGTCGACTTGGCCGGGAGCAGCAGCGCCGCGATACCGACGGCCAGCCAGCTGGCCGACATCCCGGCCAGACCGGTCAGCAGGATCGGCTTGCGGCCACGGCGGTCCACAATCTTCGATCGGACGACAACCGCGATGGTGGCGATGTTCAGCAATCCGTTGAGAAAGCCGAACAGCAACGCGGTGATCTTGGACATCCCAAAGCCGGCGAGCACGGTTGGCACGTACACGATCGAGCCGATTCCTGTGACCTGCTGAAAGATGGCCAGCAGGATGCCAAGCAGCAGCAACCGGCGCACCCAGGGCGCAGACAGGCGGGCGCCGATCTGCGTGTCATGTTGTTGGCGCTCGAGTTCGGTGATCTCGGTGAGCTCATGCTCGGCCAGCGCGGCGTCGCCGCGCAAGCTGGCCAGAACTGCGCGTGCCTGTTCGCTGCGTCCACGTCGTACCAGCGACCGCGGAGTGTCCGGCATGGCGTGCATGCCGATCAGGAGCAGGACCGCAGGGAACACGCCGATGAGCAACATCGCCCGCCAGGAACCGGTGAAGGCGAGCAAGTAACCGATGGCTGCGGAGAGCGCTGTGCCAACGATGATCATGTACTGGTTCAGCGAGGTGATCACACCGCGGTCCCGGGCAGGTGCCATCTCGGCCAGGTAGAGCGGCACTATTACCGACGCGATGCCGATGGCCAACCCCACGATGAATCGGAATAGCACCAGCATCGCCACGGTCCACGCGACGCCGCTACCCAAGGCGCCAACAGCGAATATCACCCCGGCGATCTGCAGGAGTCGCTGCCGTCCCACGCGATCAGCGGCGGGGCCGCTGCCCAGCGCGCCCAGCATCGCCCCGAAGACCATGGCGCCGACCACAACACCTTGCTGCCAGGGTGGCAGCGGAATCTCCTGCGGGATGAACAAGATCGCGGCACCGATGATGCCTCCGTCGTAACCGAACAGCACCGCCGCCAACGCGCCCAAGGCATATACCCGTCGCGTGTTGACCCGGATCCGGGGCGTCGATGCCACCATCAGCTCTCCACAACGTCGCAGCAGTGTTGGCGCCATGGCCGTATTGGCGTGGCACCCTACGCGCGGCGGCCGGTGGGCGACCTCAGAATGCACAGGGGACACGCGTCGATGCCGCGGTTGACTGGCTTGCTTATCGCGGCGTAGGGAGTATCTGGCGATGAGCCTCTCGACGGGCCCGGTTGCACCGTAGTGAACATTGAGTGCTTTAACTCGGCGGCACCAGGGTAAGTCCGGACATTATGTAGGCTAATTCCGGTAGTGGGTGCTGTGTACGGCGTGCCGATTGCACTATTCACCGTTCGGCAGATCGACGGCCCGGTGACGCGCCGCAGCGGGGTGGGGGGCTATCCGCTGCGGCAACGGCGTCGCCAGACGGGGGAGTTGTCCAGCCTGTTTTCCGGGAGAGGGAGGATCACATCGATGACGCATCCCTATGGTAAGGCTCTATTCGAACCGGCACAGCACTTATCACCTGAATGCATTAAGTCGAAGGTTAACAGATTGTAAATTGCACGGGCTGCGACTGTGGCGCCACGAGGCGTGCGATATTGTGACGATGACCGGTGGCGAGAAGCTAAACCGTGCATTGCCATGAGATGTAGTGACCAACTGTCATCAAGCACGCACAGATGCTATACGGGTTTCAATGGCGGGCTGCGATGCAGCGCTTTTGGTAAGCACGCCGTCCCAAGCCGGCAACGTCACGCATGCCATCTTTAGCATGATTCATGCCTCGGGTCGCCTCCAGTCCGTTTAGATTCTACGGCCAATTCGAAAACTGACCTTCTGGTAGCTTTCGCCTTGTTTGACGACGATCTCGTCTGCATCTGACCCATCACGCAATGGCCAGATTGACGTCGGCTAGCGCCTCGTCGTAGCGGGTCATCAACCAGTAGGTGTACCGCGGTCGGCGCGCCGATCTTCCGGACCCGGTTCGATGACCAGGTTGAAATCGATCAGGTCATCGTCGCAGCGATCCATCAGTCGGTAGTCTCGCCTCGTTCGCCCACGACTCAGCCTGCTTTTGGCGGTAGCTCGGGAGCTTGGTTGAAGGCGGCCAGGGCTTGGCCGTAGTGAGGCATGAGTTGGTGAATCTTACCTCGGTGACGTACGTGCCCGGTCTGACCTGGGGCTCAGTTCGACGGTCCGTCGAAGTCGCCCAGAGTTGTCCTGGCTACGAAGCTGGATGAAATCACGTAACGACACTGAATGTTGTCCACAGAGGGATGTCAACTTTGTGATGATGAAGATGACGTCGTAGGTGTCGTGGACCGTGGTGATGGTTCGATGCGCATGTCAGAAAATAGATCGACATGGAATCGTTGGCTACGATGAATACGGTTTGTTGCTGGTGCCCGTGAGGTCACGTTGGAACACTTTGGCGCTGGTCGCCTCCGGTGATAACGGAGGTAATCTAATGCTTTTTATAGCGGCTTGGCGTGGGTTGGGATGAGGTCGGCTGAGTTGGCGGAACTGCGGTGGCTGTGATCCGCGCGAAGGTGCACGGCTGCCTGGTGCCTTTGCCAGATGAGGCTGTCGACGGGTAAGTCTCTTGGTCATGGACGGTGAGGTCTCCGGTTTCCCGCACGTCGTCGGACAGCCGCAGCGGTATGAATAATTCCAGGACCTTCACGATATGAGGATGACGGCGATCGGCCAGCCCGGCCACGCCGTGGGTGTGCACCCACCCCCTAGCGCGTCATCGACCTTGCTGGACGGCCTGACTCCAGGAACTGGAACTGCGGCATCAACCCGGTGAGGGTGGCCGTGCCGTATCCGCGACGTTTCACAGCTGGCTCCACGATCGGTGTCGCGCTCCCCAAAGGCTTCATAAAAGCTGGACGCATGACCTTGGGACTGTCCGCCGTCGCGGATGGCTTCAGCGGCCGCTGACGGCCGTCGTCTCAGATAGCAAGAGGCCGCGTTGGACAACGTGGTGCACAACGCGGCCTTCTTGACGACGGCTACATCAATCCAGAAATTCCACTCCCACCGTCGACCATCAGGCGACCGTCCAACGTGCTCGAGGTGCCGCGCTATTGGCGATTGCAGACGGTGATGCTTCGCTCAGCCCGTTGCCGCGGTCGCCGAGTTCCGGTTATCGAATGCAGCCAACACTTCGGCGCTGACGCGCCCGCGGTCCGACACGCTGTAACCGTTGTTCCTTGCCCATTCGCGAACCTCGTTGAGACGTTCGCGCCGCTGCCGCAGGTCAGTGGTCGACGCACCACGTTGACGCTGGCTGCTGCCAGCGGCGGTCTTCACCTTGCGTGCACTTTCGATGAAACCGCCGATAGCCGACTTAAACTCGGCGATGTTGTCGCTCGACAGATCGATCTCGTAGACCACTCCGTCAACGGCGAACGTGAACGTGCGCTCTGCTGGAGATCCGTCGATGTCATCGATGAACTCGCGCACTACCTTCTGCGCCACAGCACAGTCTCCTCGTATCGAAGGGGAATGTTCGCGAACGATGATATGTGATGTGTCAAGTTCGCTTACTCAGTACCCCAGACGCATCTGCCGACATCCGTTCCGACCGCCGGCAAAGTCACACCGGGTCAGTGGAGTTGCCCGGTATACGTCGATGTCCTCCTATGCGCTACCGTGAAAAAGGAGCAATCTGACACACTGCCGTATCTCACCAACATCAGTCAGTGCTTGCTGTCATAACTGCAACCTTGGCTTGTCAGGCCCTTTTCGCTTCCACAGCGCATGCTTGCTGACCGGGTGCCTAGGCATCGATGAGCGCCAGCATGCTCGGCCAAGGATATCGGCGACCTGCGCAGCCCCACTGCCCGGGGCTCCACGCCATGCGGCAAGTTCCCACCCCCGCGCAGTCTGGATGCAGACTGCTGTTTCCAGGGCAGCTTTTACAGCAGTCTGCATCCAGACTGCGCGGGGAGGTTTCAGCTAGGTGGGCCGGGCGCCAGGTGCACTGTGGCGTCTTGCTGCTGGCCAGATCGGTCGATCCAGGTAATCCCTACCGAATCGCCAGGATGATGGCGATCGAGCACGCTGGTCAGTGTCGAGGCGGAATCGATCGCTTTGTGGTCGACGGCCAGGATGATGTCGCCCGTGGCCAGCCCCGCCTGCTCGGCCGGCGAATCTTGCAGCACCCCGACCACGGTGACACCCGAGGAGGTCGTGCCGAACCTGCTCCAGGGACCGAGGTAGGGCAGGGCA
Organism: Pseudonocardiales bacterium; assembly: GCA_019241525.1. Taxonomy (GTDB): domain Bacteria; phylum Actinomycetota; class Actinomycetes; order Mycobacteriales; family Pseudonocardiaceae. Next base: position 18,042 of record JAFAWY010000075.1, on the reverse strand, counting down.
TCGGAGTCCTGGACGGCGATACCCAGCACGCCGGTTGGTCCGACGTGGATAGCCGGAGAATCGCTACCGGACTGGATTTGCTTGGCGATGGCTATTGCGTCGTTGATCGGGACTGCGAAGCCCTGACCACGGGTGGACTCGAACCGAAAGCCAGTCGTGGCCGCGGTGTCAATACCGACCACCTGCCCGGCGGTGTTGACCAGGGGTCCACCGGAGTCACCTGGCTGCACGTTCGCGGTGACTTGGATCAGGCCGGTGAGTCGCTGAGCGCTACCGCCATTTCCATCGCTGGCGGTGATTGTCCGGTGCAGAGCAGAAACCGTGCCCAACGCGACGCTCGGGGGGCCACCCACGCCACCCGCGTTTCCCACCGCCGCGACCGGGTCACCGACGGCGACTGTGCTGGAGTCTCCTATCGATGCAGTCGGTAAACCCGAGGCGCCCTGCAGCTTCAGGACAGCGATGTCGTGGCTACGGTCATATCCCACCACTGTCGCTGGATAACTTCGTCCGGTACCGACATCGGTTGCCCTGATGCTGGTGGCGCCATTAGCCACGTGGTTGTTGGTCAGCACGTCCCCTGAGGGGCTCAGCACAATCCCGGTACCGGCGCCGAGAGCGTTTTGATAACCGAGTTGGGTGTCGATATCCACCACACCGGTGTCCAGGGCCGAAGCGTCGACTGGCCCACTTGACGGGCTCCACACGTGCGCCGGGGGCGGGGCCGCGGAATGCCCCCACAGAGATGACAGCAGTGACGTGGTCTGCCAGGCAGTCTGACCCGCGCCGATGACCAGCCCCAAGACTACAGCTGCGCAGAGCAAGATGGTCAGTAGCGGGTTCCGCGGAGGGCGCGGCGGGGGCCGGAAACCGCCCGGAGGAAATGCTGGTCCGGCTGGCGGGTAGCCCGGGCGATCGGACTCGCTCACTGCCCTCTCCTTCCGAAACCTCTAGAGGGCCTTTCGGTGTCCAGTAGACCGCGAAAATCTGAAAAATGCCTTACGCCTGGGTATGGGAACGCTGCTGTCTAGCGCAGTCATGCCCAGCACTGAGATTCCATCCACTGTTGCAGTTGGCTGGCTTCGTGGTGCTGGCCCAGCGCGCGCAGGTCAGCGGCGAGGTAGCTGGCCGAGGCGAGGGTGTCGGGATGGTCGTCGCCTAGTACCCGCCGAAGCCGGATGAGGGTGTCTTCGTCGATGTCGCGGGCGCGTTCCCATTCGCCCAGCGCGTACAGGCTGCCGGCGAGGTTGCTGGCCGAGGCGAGGGTGTCGGGGTGGTCGTGGCCTAGTACCCGGCAAAACCGGGTCAGGGTGTCGTTGGCAAGGTCACGGGCCTGCTCGTACTGACCCAGTATGTACAAATCACCGGCAAGGTTGTTGGCCGAGATAAGCGTGTTGGGATCGTCCTCACCGAGGACCCGGCGAAAGCCGACCAGGGCGTCTTCGTCCAGTTCCCGGGCCCGTTCGGGCTCAGCCAACGCGCGCAGATCGCTAGCCAGATTGGTGGCCGACGCCAGAGTGTGAGGATCATCGCCACCAAGGACCCGGCGAAAGCGAGCCAAAGTGTCTTCGTCGAGTTCCCGGGCTTGCTGACACTCCCCGAGCGCGCGCAGGTCGCTGGCCAGGTTGTTGGCCGAGATGAGGGTATGGGGGTGATCGTCGCCCAACACCTGGCGAAAGCGGCTCAGGATCTTCTCATCAAGAAGCCGGGCCTGTTCGCTTTCGCCCAACGCGCGCAGGTCAGTGGCCACGTTGCTGGCCGAGATCAGGGTATGCGGGTGGTCGTCACCCAGCACCCGGCGAAAACGAGCCTGGGTATCTTCGTCGACGTCGCGCGCACGCTCGTACTGACCCGATGCGCGCAGCAGGAAAGCGAGCGTGTGCGCCGAGTTCAGCGTGTAGAGGTGATCATCTCCGAGAGTGTCACGCCACAGCTGGCAGGCGTGTTCACACAACTCAACTGCAACCAGAATCTGCTCCGCTGCGGACCAGGACGGACCGCTGCCCGGCATCCACCGCAGCTCGAAAGCATGGTTTGCAAAAACTTGCCGTGGTGGTTCAGGAATCAGCGGTGGTGACTTTTTCACTGCCGTGCTCCAATTACCATCGGGATCCACCAGCCTAAGATTTTGACCACCACCGTGTTCTGGGCAGTGGTCTGATTACGGACCCGCGCTTTCAACATATGGCCTGGGTGGGTGCGAGTACCCTGGGCGCAACCTTAAAGTTTGCTGGGAATGTGCGATCGTCGGGAGACCTCTCGCTGCTGTCGTGTTCGTTCCTGGTTTCGCGTGCACGTGCATTGCACGCTGCTTGCGCTCGAGACCCATTCGTGACACCCAGCTAGCCGTCACCGTCGGAAGGCCAGCCGCCATGCGGCGTACCGCGCCACGCCAGTATCTTTTCGCCCTGCTCACCGGTGTGGTCATCGCGCCTGCCACGGTCGCCCGCACCCGGCACTTGCAGAACAGCGCCGTCATCATCTTGTCGGCCAAGCGTGGCCAGTCCCCGGCCCAGCCCACCGCGCTCACTCGAATTCCCGACGGCCCCGTACTCCAAGGCCTCAACGCGGCCTGGACGGCCGCCCATCCCCGTGCGCCAAACCTGGTCACGCAGTCCACCGATGACGACGCGATGCTGCTGCGGCTGACCGACCGCTCCCAGGCTGCGGCCGATTTCGCAAAAAATACCTGCCTACCCACCCGGGACGGGTAATGACATTGATGACTGTCCCAAGCCTTGCGCAGCCTCGGGCTTGCTCACCGTTTATGCGGGCGGCGTAGCAGCGAAACTCCTCGGCGTTTCGCATAGCGACCCGCGGGTTGCGGATCTGATCCGGATCGTGAAGCATGCGCGGTCTACGCCGGCGGCAAGGGAATGATCGCCGGACACGGCGAGGCTGACCCGCATGACCGCAACGTGTCCGTTGTCCTGGCTGGTACCGGCGTCGAAGATTCGGACCGGAATGTCCAATCGCCGGTTGAGACCACCCAGATTGCTCTCACATCCTGCGCGCGCTCGAGCTCAACCCGCGAGTTGAAAGCTGTCCAACTCGAACACGCCGCAGCATTAATGTGCTACAGCTCCAGATGCTCAATGAATCGGCTAGCGCAGGATCGTCAGATTTGCCGTTTCCAAAATCATGGCCTGGAATTAATGTCATCGCATCTTGTCGAGACGTTCTGGTTACTCGTTCTGCATAACATTATGAAACCTGTAGTGTCACCGACTGCATGGGAGGGCACGGGCTGATGACACGGTCGAGGGTTAAGCCTCGCTGGCGGATCGCGGGGGGAATTGTGCTGGCCACCACCCTCGGGGTAGCAGGCACCGCGTTAGCAATGGGGATGACGCACGCCGGGCCTGCAGGTGACGGCACGGGTGTGACCCCGATCGGCTTCGCGGTCACACCGGCAGGGCAGCAGACAAATCTTGGTGACCTGCCACTGGGAGCGGTGAGCTCGCCGGATCGCCGCTGGCTCGTGGTGAGCAACAACGGGCAAGGGACACAGTCGCTGCAAGTCATCGATACCGCAACCAGCGCGGTGACCCAGACATTGCCCTACCGGGCCCCGGATGCGCTTTTCGTTGGCCTGGCCTTCACCCCGGACGGCAAGACGCTCTACGCCAGCGGGGGCGGCAACAATCTCATCCGCCGCTACACCGTCAACGACGGCATGCTCACCGAAGGTAAGCCGATCATGCTGCCGCCTGTCTCCGGTCGTACTGGAACGCCGATCAACCCCTTGCCGGCGGGCATCGCGCTGACCCCGGACGGGCAGCGACTGCTCGTCGCCGACCAGCAGGCCGACGCCATGTCAGTGGTCGATCTAGCCACCAACGTGGTGCACACTGCCGCGGCCGGCCACCGTCCCTATGCGGTACTGGCTTCGGCAGATGGGCACAGTGCTTACGTCACCAACCAGGGCGCCAACACCGTTTCGGTGCTGGACCTGAGTGGCCCCGAGCCCGCCGCGCAAAAAACCATTACCGTGGGCACGCATCCCAACAAGGCGGTCGCCTCGGCCGACGGGCGCGCCCTGTACGTGGCCAACGGCGACTCCGATGAGATCAGCGTGATCGACGCCGGCACGGCAGCGGTGACCCGCACCATCAGCCTGGCTCCCTACCCAGGAGCACAAGTCGGCAGCAACCCGGATGCACTGGCGCTGTCCGCCGACGGGCGCACGCTCTATGCCGCCAACGCCGGTAACAACGACGTTGCCGTCATCGACCTGGCGTCGGGACACGTCGCCGGGCTGATCCCGACGGCGTGGTATCCCACCGCGCTGGTCGCCACCGACCGGGCGCTGTTTATCACCAATGGCAAGGGCCTGGGCGCCGGCCCCAATAACGGACCGGGTCACCCCAATCCCTATGACCCCAACACGCCCACCGAAAATCAGTACGCCGGCTCCATGATGGTCGGCACGCTGTCCACGGTGCCGATTCCTGTGAGGAACGGTCAGCTGACGAAGTGGACTGAGCAGGTCGCCCATAACGATGGGTTCGACTCTCATGGCGACATCCGCGGTCAGGGGCCCAACGCGGCCATCGTGCCGGGCAACGCCGGGCAGCGCAGCCCCATCCAGCATGTCATCTACATTGTCAAGGAAAATCGCACCTACGACCAGGAATTCGGCAGCCTGGGCAAGGGCAACGGCGACCCCTCGCTCAACCTCTTCGGCCCGGAATCCGCGCCTAATGCCCGCACCCTGGAAACCAACTACGTCACTCTGGACAACTTCTACGCCGATGCCGAAGTCAGCGCCCAAGGCTGGAACTGGACCGTCGCGGCCAACTCCAACCCTTACTCCGAACAAGTCTGGCCAGCCAACTACTCCGGCCGCGGCGCGCCCTACCCCTCAGAAAGCAGCGACCCCGCCACCGCCCCCAACCGCGACCCCGCCCAGGCCTACATCTGGGATCGCCTGGCCGCCGCCCACATCTCCTTCCGCAATTACGGCTTCTACGTCAATACTCAACCCGATGGCAGCTCAAAGGCCACCGACCCGGTGCTGGATGCCAACACCGATCACAACTTCCGCGGGTTCGACCTGGCCTGTCCCGACAGCCCCAATAGCTTCACTCCCCGCAAAGCCAACTGTGGCGGGCGGTTCCCGGACCGGTTCACCGAGTGGCAAACGGAATTCAACAACTACGTTCAGAACAACAACCTGCCCACCGTCGAACTGCTGCGCCTGCCCAACGACCACAACGCCGGCACCACCGTCGGGGCCCCCACCCCTCGGGCTTACACCGCCGACAACGACTGGGCAGTGGGCCAAGTCGTCGACGCTGTCTCGCATTCCAAGTACTGGGCCAACACCTCCATCTTCGTCACCGAAGACGACGCCCAAGACGGGCCCGATCACGTTGACGCTCACCGCACCGTCGCCGAGGTGATCAGCCCGTACACCCACACCGGGCGGGTCGACTCGATCTTCTACAGCACCGCGTCCATGCTGCGCACCATCGAGTTGATCGTGGGCCTGCACCCGCTGACCCAGTTCGATGCCTACGCCACCCCGATGCTGGCCGCCTTCACCAACAAACCCGACCTCACGCCCTACACCGCAATCAAGCCCAGCCAAAACCTGCAAGAGGTCAACCCGGTCAACGCCCCGCTCGCGGCGCAGTCCGCGCGGCAGGACCTGACCAAGGAGGACCAGATCAATATGCAGGAGTTCAACGAAGCGACCTGGGCCAGCGTCAAGGGCGCCAACGTCCCCATGACCGCCCCCCAGCACAACGTGTTCCCCGCCCCCCTCGACGACCAACCCGGATCGGGCCAATCCACCAACACCTCGCTGACCTCTACCGCTGACGATCACTAACAGCGTCAACCCATCACTCGTCCCCGCTCACCGGCAGCTGGTGAGCGGAGACGAATCCCATCCATTACGGCCCCGGCTTGACCGGGGCCGTCGTCAGCACACCCAGCGGGAACTTTAACCTCAACTGCAGCATCCCGGGCCTGCGTCGAGCAGCGCCGTGCTTCCTCCAGTGCAGCGACTTCTTTGCCCCCGATTTCCCGGCAAACTCGTCGCTCCACCGCCGGCAGCCCCGATTTTGTTAAAGAACACAGCAAGTTTCCCAGCCACGTGAAGCGCACCTGCTCGCCGGCGATGTCTACCGGATTCACCGGCTGCGGTGGGCTATGCAGACCTCGTGCTTCTGGTTTCCAACCACTGTTCGACGGTGACCAAGATCGCAACCAAACATCCGTGACGCCGTTCGAACTGGGTGGATTCTGGTGTGCCGCGCCGGTGACTATCGCGTCGACATGGCAATCCGCCGCAGAGCCGTCACCCAGGGCCGGGCTGGTCGCGCCGGCGGCAGATCCGGTAGCGATCCGCGCGCGCCTGCCGCCGCAGTTTCTTGCCGAGTTTAATGCTGAGTGGGTCAGTGTTCTGGACAAAGCGCAGGCGTCCAAAGATCTTGCGGAGGTGCACTGGAGAAGTGGCGGCATCTGGCCTACGCGGAGATGCGCGATCGGGGTTCGTATGGCCGGTTTCTCGCCCTGCTGTGTTTCGTGTCGTCTGTGGTCCGGCACCTTAATGCGTCGAGATGGCACCGTGCCCCATAGCCGTCGGTCCCGACGTGATGAACGCCGGGACCGACAGAGGCTGGTTAGCCTAGGAGCTGGTTCAGCTCGTTTTGGCGGCCGCGTCCCTGGCCACATCCTGCGCCGCAGAACGAGCGTCAGTGACCGCCGAGGCGGTCGCAGCCAGCACGCTGTTGGCGAACTTCCGCTGGGTGGCCAGCACCTGCTCGGCAACAGTGAAGTAGTCGTCCACCACTTCGTGCAGCAGCTTGGAGTCCGGTGTCGGCAGCGAGCCGATGACCTTCTGGATACTGTCGACCCACAGGTGCACGGCGTTGGCGTAGGTTTCTTGGCCGCGACGAGCGGTGTCGCTGATAGTGTCTCGCGACGTCGTCGTGGACGTGGTCATGATCATCCCTTCGTTTTCTTACTCCCGTACGATTACCAAAGTACGCACATGCGATAAGTATGTCGAGCGATGTGGGGCGTCGGCGAGCGGGCAGTGATCGTCGGTTCTCACGGCAGCCGTGTGCGACTAACTGTCGTAGCCGGCCCTGGCACCCTGAAGCTGCCGGTGATGGCCGACGATCGTGCGGCAGTTGCACCAGACGGTCCTCGATGAACAGGGCAGTCGGGGGAGCGGCGACGACGCATCAGCACGGCCTGACCGACCCCGGGGGACCGAACGCAACAGTCCCAGCACCGGCGTCGGGAGCCTTACAGGGTGGGGTGGGCCCTCGTGGTCTTGATCCGATGCTGGCGTGTTCTTTGGGTAAGACCACGAGGGCTGCTCCATGCGCTTGGTTCGTTGGTGATGCCGACCCTGGCTTGGCAGCGGTGCCAGATTGGGAAGCCGAGCTCAGGAGCTGGAAGCGAGCGGTGGTGACACCTGAGGCCCCGATCCCGGCGTCTCAGGCTGGCCAGGCTAACCAGGCTGAGGAGTGGGTGATGGATTCGGTGACGGCAATTCGGTCGTAGATGGCGATGCGATTGGTGATGGCGATTCGGTCGTAAGCAGCGCGGGCGTCAAACTTGGCGTCGGTGATGGACTCGGTGACGGCGACGCGGTGGGAGACGACGACGGAGTCGGGAGTGGGGTTTGGTTGGTGGATGAGGAAGGAGACGCATTGGCCGAGGTTCTTGAACCCGGTGTCAAAGGCTGCGGGAAAGTCTTGCTGGAGTAGCTGGCATATGGCTATGGCCTTGTAAAGGCGCCGGTGTTTTAGTTGCTCTTTAGCGGGCTGACGCATGTCGCATCCCATCGTATGGAGGTGCTGCGAGAATTTTTGCTTGCAGCCTTGATCGACCTGGGGCTGTTGCGTCGGTGGATCACCAGCTGGGGCGGAGTGGGCTGATGCGTCGTCGCCGTGGTGGAGTACCGGCACTGGGGGCGAGTTTCGCCGGGTTCTGGTTTCTCCAAATGTGATCACGCTGGTGGTGCGCTGGTACTTGCGCTATGCGCAGTCTTACCGCGATGTCGAAGAACTGCTGATTGACGTGGCGTCGAGGTGGATCATGTCATGGTCTATCGGTGGTCCAGCGGTTCACCGCGCTGCTGATCGATGTCGGCAGGCGTGTCGGCATGCCGCAGGAGATCGTTGATTTGTGGATGAGCCGTAGGTGAAAGTGATCGGGCGGTGGAGAGCTGTATTGGGCGATCGACCAGTATGGGCAGGTTATTGATGTGCTGCTGTCCGACAAGCGGGATCTGGGCGGCTCCCGCCGGTTTCTCCCGCGCTCGAGCATGGCCCTCAGCCGACTGAGGTGAGTACCGACCGCGCGCCGGCGACCCAGTTGCTGCGACGGCCAGGCAGGGGAGTCCTCTCACCTCCGCTCGGTCCACCGCGCCTCGTGGCGCACCGTTTCGTCGACAAACCATCAGTTGCCAGAGATGTGTCGGCAGGGTCGTGCTGCGTCGATCAGCAGTGGGGTGAACCGTTGCACCTATCGGTACACGCTCACGTGATCGGTGGTGACGCCTCGCTCGGTGAGCAGCTCTTCGACGTCTCGGCAGGTAAGCCCATCAGATCGCCACCAGGATCAGCTCTGGCGGGAACCGGAAACCGGCGAAGCTAGACCATGAAGCCGGCACCCGACAGTAGCGATGCGGCATCAGCTCAGCCTGCTCAAGCCTGCCATCGGTGAACGCGACAGTGCGGCCCGGACGATAAAGGGAAGGGAATACCACTCCTTCCCACTCTCAACCTATAGCGCACCGGGGGACTTGCGGCAAGACCCGGGTCGTGCCGCAGAATCGCTGGCCGAGGCCAGAAACTGCGGAAATGGGAGTCGCGAATGCGTGTGTTGTTGTCCACGACCGGGTCGTGCGGGGACGTCGAACGCTGGTGGGACTCGCGGCGCGGAGGTGCGGGCGTGCGCTCCTCCGGACTTCGGAGCGGCTGGCCGACGTTGGTGTGCTGGTGCCGGTCGGCCGCCGGTGCGCCCAATGGTGACCGGGGCGACGCCGCAATCGCCCCGGCGCGCGGCCGCACAGTTCAACAAAGTCGCCGCGGCTGTCGAGGGTGTGAAGCGCTGATGGCGACGGGCATGAGGCAGTTCACCGCGCGGTCGGTGGCCGAGAAACTGCCAGCATGAGCATGCGTGCTTCGAAGGGCATCGCCTGGGTGACCATCGAGACGATCCGCGTGCGGGGCCGCCGCGCGGTCATGGCCCGCGGCTGGCCCGGACCCTGGCCCTGTTCGCCCGAGTGGCCGCCGTCGTGCACCACGGCGGTGCGGGCACGGCGACGACGGCCGTCCGGGCCGGCGCGCCTCAGGTGGTAGTAACCACAGGTGGTGGACCAGCCAGACTGGGCCGGCTGGACGGCCGACCTGGGCATCGGCACGGTACACGACGGTTCGACTTCGGCCACCGAGTCCATGTCAGCCAAGCTCAGGACCACCCTGATCCCCGCGCACGAGCAATCGCCGTGGCCGGCACGGCGCTGCTCGTCGACGCGGCTAGCCGAGAAAAGCCGCCAGTGAGGCGATCTCAGCAAAATTAGCTTGGTAGTGCGCAGCGGCTGACGGAAGTCGGCTGTGGAGGATCGCCGTCGCCATAATCCAATGGGGAACCCGCCGAATTCGAACCTCAGTTAAAACGCCGAATTTGACCTCAGTTAAAACGCTGTGAGGGGCACGTGTCAACTCAGGGGTACGAAGAGGAATTGCGGTCAGAGCGGAGCTACGTGGCCGGGCTCTACGCGCGGCTCGACGCAGAGCGCGCGCGAGTGAGGGGTGAGTACAAGGCGGCGTTGCGGGGAAACGGCGGGACACCCATGGAACGGGATGTCGAGGTGCACGCGCTGGCCAAAGAGGTGAAGCGGCTAGACGTGGCGGACAACGGGCTGTGTTTCGGCCGGTTGGACACCGTTTCGGGCGACCATTCGTACATCGGCCGAATCGGCCTTTTCGACGAGGAGAACGACTACGAACCGGTGTTGCTCGATTGGCGGGCACCGGCGTCGCGCGCATTCTACGTCGCCACCGCCGCGAACCCGGAGAACATGCGCCGGCGCCGCCAGTTCCACACACGCGGGCGCCAGGTGGTCGATTTCACCGACGAGGTGCTCGGCCGCCCGGGCGACGGCGAGCGAGGGGACGCGGCCCTGCTCGCGGCGGTCAATGCGCCGCGCGGTGACGGGATGCGCGACATCGTGGCGACCATCCAGGCCGAGCAGGACGAGATCATCCGCCTCGATCACCCCGGGGTGTTGGTGATCGAGGGTGGCCCGGGCACCGGGAAGACCGTGGTGGCGCTGCACCGCGTCGCCTACCTGCTCTACACCCAGCGGGAGCGGATGGAACGCCATGGTGTGCTCGTGGTCGGGCCCAACCCGGCGTTCCTGAACCATATCGGCCGCGTTCTGCCGTCGCTGGGCGAGTCCGACGTGGTGTTCATGACCCCAGGCGAGCTCGTGCCCGGCCTGTGCGTCACCACCGAGGACACCCCGGAAGCTGCGCGGCTCAAGGGCTCGGCGAAGGTCCTGGACGTGCTCGCGGCGGCGGTCGCCGACCGGCAGCGGTTGCCGGAGCATCCGCTGCCGATCGAACTGGGGGACGTCACGGTGCGGATCGACGCCGAGACCGCGGAGTGGGCCAGGGAGGAGGCGCGCGCGTGCGGACTGCCGCACAACGAGGCCCGCGCGGTGTTCAGTGAGATCGTCACCTACGTGCTCACCGAACGGGCGATAGCCCGGATCGGCCGGGGCTGGCTGACTCGGTCGGACCGCGAAGCATGGGAGGACCTGCGGGCGGACCTGCTCAAGGAACTCGCAGACGACGACAAGTTCACCGCTGCGCTCGACGAACTCTGGCCGATCCTGACGCCGGAAACGCTGTTGGAAGCGCTGTACACCTCGCCCGAACGGCTGCGAGCGGCAGGCGCCGACCAAACGCTGTGGCGCACCGATGGCGACGCATGGACGGTGTCGGACGTGCCGCTGCTCGATGAACTGATCGACCTGCTGGGCCGCGACAAGGTGGCTGACAAGGCCGCCGAACAGGCCGCCGAGCAGAAGCGGAAGGCCGAAGCCGAGTACGCCGCCGGCGTGCTGGACGTCCTCGTCGACCGCCAGGACTCGATGGACGACGAGGACCACCTGTTCGCCACGGACCTGCTCTACGCCGAAGACCTAGCGGATCGCTTCGGCGAGCGCGACGCCCGTGACCTCGTCGAACGTGCTGCCGCGGACCGGGACTGGACCTACCGGCACGTCGTGGTCGACGAGGCCCAAGAACTGTCCGAAATGGACTGGCGGGTGCTGATGCGGCGCTGTCCGGGCCGATCCTTTACCGTGGTCGGCGATCTCGCCCAACGCCGGTCGGTGGCCGGAGCGACATCGTGGGACACGATGCTGGAGCCGTACGTGCCCGGCCGCTGGATCCAGCGGTCGCTGTCGGTGAACTACCGCACCCCGGCGGAGATCATGACCGTCGCCGCCGCGCTGCTCGCCGAGTTCGCACCCGGGGTCCAGCCACCGGAGTCGGTCCGCGCGTGTGGTGTCCAGCCATGGTCCAGACGAGTCACCGAAGACGAACTGCCCACTGCTATCGAGGAATTCGTACGGGACGAAGCCGGTCGCGTCGGCACCCGCGTCGTGATCGGGCCACCGGGAGTGCCGGGCGCGGTGGTGGCGTCGGAGACCAAGGGCCTGGAATTCGACGCCGTCCTGGTCGTGGAACCAGAACGGATCCTCGCCGACGGCCCACGCGGCGCGGCCGAACTCTACGTCGCCCTTACCCGCGCTACCCAACGCCTCGGCGTCCTGCACCAGGACCCACTGCCGCAGGCCCTGACCGGACTTGCCGAAATCCCGACACCAGCCAGGCGGGCAGCAATAGGCGGGCTGGCGATTCGCGAGGATTAACCTGATCAAGCCAGACAGGATCGGTCGACGCTTGATGCGTTCGTGAGTGAGGTCCGCGACGGGGTGGGTCGATTGAGGTGGGCGAAGGTCGCAGCCGCGGTGCGGGTGTGACTGTTGTAGTGGCGAACGTACTTGGTGACCACTGCACGCAGGTGCCGCTGGCTGATGATCAGTATGCGGACGGTGAAATCGGCTCGCAGGGTGCGGACGAACCGCTCGGCGATGCCAGCGCAAGATCGTGCCCGGCGTGACCAATCGATGTGCCCGCAACAACGGCGGCAACCTTCGGACCAGCGCGGCGAATATCGCGCGATCGGCTCAATCCAGCCGGGGCCCGGACGTCGAGTTTCTTGTCGGGCACGGGTTCCTCTCGGGCGTATTTGACACCTGGTTGATTCGATGGGTTCGGTGAACTTCTAGGATTTCTGTGGTCGGAGTGCTTGGCGTGGGCGTGTCGATTCAAGCGCAAACTAGCTTTGGTGGGTAGGCAGTGGTAGAGCTGACGAAGTATTTGGTTATCCAGGTGTCCTTATCAGGCTTAGATCAGCTTGAAGGCGGCCACATCGACGTTGCGGATGGGTCCTCTGGAGGAATTCCGTCTCCCCAGCCGTCGTCCGCCCGTCGCATATCAAGCGAGGTTGTATCCATAGAATTTCGCAAACGCCTGGGGTGATACGCCTCGTACGCCATGAGCGCGATGGCTAATGCAAGCAGGAAACCTATCACGAGGTAACCCATAGTTCTGAGTGTCCTTTATAAAAATGCGCAAGGCGACGCAGACCCTGCTACCAGCGACGGCCACCGTCACCAGCTCACTGCACATCAGGATCGTCATGTCCGCATACAGGGATTACCCGAAAGGACGCTGCGCTCCGCAGGTGAACAGCTCACGTTCGGCAATCGAGCAGGAGATTGCGACGACACTCACAAAAGATGGCTGCTGTCGGCGTAAGTTGGGTGAGGCCGCCGTGACTGCAGTGTCGGGTGAGGTCAAGGCTCGGTTCACCCACTACGCAGGATCCCGTGAATGACGCGCGTGTCCCTGTCGCTAGGGTATGGGTCCGCGATACGCGGGCCCGCTGAGCTTCGGACGACAGCGCGGGACGCGTCATGATGAGGAGGCACACACGGTGGCGCAGGGTACGGTGAAGTGGTTCAACGGTGAGAAGGGCTTTGGGTTCATTACTCCTGATGGGGGCGATGCGGACGTGTTCGTGCACTTCTCATCGATCGTGGGATCGGGTTACCGAAACCTTGAGGAAAACCAGCGGGTTGAGTTCGAGATCACCCAGGGCCAACGCGGGCCGCAGGCGGGCAACGTCCGCGCTCTGTAGGGACACCCAGGCGGCGATCGAATTCTGGGCTTGCTGGTGCTGTACCACCTGCGAAGATCACCTGAGCACAGCCGCCACTGGTGTTGGTCGAGCAATCACCTGGATGCTAAGCAGTCACAGACGGGACGCTGCTACCGTGGTACGTCGGCGATGATCGGTGCATCGATTGTGATCTTGTTGGAATGACCGTTGTGATGCGTCGCCGCCTCACACTGGACAGGTGGCTCAATGACCGCTGCGAGGGTTAACGCCAGCACCGACGGCGAAGCGGTGCACATCGCGGTCAGCGGTGAGATCGATTTGGGTAACGCTGCTGCGTTCGAAAGCGAGCTTCGTGCGGCGGTTGCTGATCAACCACGTGCGGTCTCCGTGGACCTGACCGATTTGACGTACCTGGATAGCACAGGAATAAGGATCCTTTTCGTGCTCGCATCTTTGCTGAAACCACTGCGAGTCATGATGAAACTCACCGTGCCGCTCGATTCTCCCATCCGCCGACTTATCGAGCTATCGGGACTAGGGTCACTTGCTTCTCTGCGACCTGAAAGCCCCTGACCTGTAGCGAGAAGACCAAGAACTACGAGGGTTGCCGAGAAATACTGCGGCTGCTTTGACTAGGACCGGCCGTACGCGTCTCACGGGCGCTGAGCCTACGAGGCCCGATCTAGATCGAGGCGGCTGCCCGGATCTAGATCCGCGTGCGTTGCTGTCAGGTGGCGATGCCAAGCTGCCCTTATTCTTCACGGTTCGGCAGATCACGTGTGGTGGCGGCGTGAGCCTATTGACCTGCGCTAATGCTTGTGCGTGACGGCTGGTGTGTGAGCTGTTGCTACACGGCTAAGGCAATCATCTAGGTAGGACCTCCCGCGATTGGAGGCACCACAGACTGTCAAGTCCGCTGATCAAGGGGCTTAGCTACTGCTCGAGGGACGGTGCGTCGAGGTAGCCGGCCAGATCCACGCTCTCGAGGGGAAGGTCGATCTGCGCAGCGGCGTGCTCGAAGCGGGTGAACTCGACGGTGGTCCGCATCGACGTGTCGGGGCTGGCGAAGCCCGCCATCATGATCTCGACGCGGCACACTCGGCCATTGTCGTCGAAAGCGGTACGGGCCCGCAGCTGCCAGTCCGGATTGAGCCCAGGGTGAGTCACGGCGGCGGCTCGATCGCGATCGAGATCCACCACGTCGGGCTCGCCGTCCGGCGCGGCTGACCGGCAGCCCTGTCGGAGCACCTCCAGCGCCCAGCGGGGGTGCGTAGGGGTCCAGTGGCCGGCACGCTGGGCATGCCTGGTGTGCGTCCATACCCCGTCGGGCATCTTCTGGTAGGTCACCGACCCGTCCAGGATCAGTACCGTGCTCGCATCCGTCAGCGAGGCACGGTCGCTGCGGAAATCGACGACGCCACGGTACTGCGACGACATCTCCGCTGGCAGGGTATCGTCGGCGGCCTCGCCGGGAAAGCTGTACTCAAGGAGCACCGCTACCTCGGCGCTGCCTTCGGCTACAGTGCGCGCTACCCCAGCGGCGATGTGGGCGCACTCCGACTGCGGGGCTGGCCCGTCTACCGTCATCCTCTGAGCCTAATGCGGTAGCCGCAACGCGCGACTTTTCACTCACAGTCGGCTCACCCGACAGTCTGGATGCTGTGGGGCTCGGAAACTCGGTGCAGCATCTTGACTTACGTCTTTCGTGTGGTTGCCGCTCGTGGATGATCGTCGGATGCCGTTGTTGTCGATGTTGTAGCGGCTGGTGTGTTCGCTGCTCGGTCTGATCGAGAACCAGCGATCTCCCGGGACGTGCCGGCCGGGGCGTGCAGCATCGATCAGCAGCAGGGTGAACCGCTGCACCCACCGGTAAATCGTCACATGGTCCACGGCGATGCCCCGTTCGGCCAGCAACTCCTCCACGTCACGGTAGGCATCAACCCGGAGCGGAGGTACCAACGCACCGCCAAAATGATCACCTCCGGTGGGAAGCGGAAACCGGCGAATCCACCTCAAAGGCCACGCGTGCGGGGCGAGGGTGTCGACCAGCTCAGCCCGACCTCGAACAGGGTGAGCGCATCAAACGCCGTGGACTCGTCGTAGGTGCTGATACTCCAGACCTCGTCGTGGTAACGGCCGAAGGCGGTATCGCCGGTGCCGGCCCAGGCACGGCATGGCTTCCTGTGGTAACGGATGATCACGTCGTTGCTCATCTGGCCCTCGCGCGTCCCGCTCCCCTCACACCTGGGCCGATCGCTCAATGCTGTCGTGGAGCATCAGATGGAGTTCGCGGCAGTCCGGACCACGTCAATGACGATGCCGCGATTCGACAGCATGAGGACGTGGCTGCTATTGACGTCGTAGGTTTTGGCATCCATGCGTTTTGCCGCGAATCGTTGCAGCTCGGGATGGACGGTTCGGTTGTCGTTGGCCACGATGTACCAGCGGTAAGGAATAACCAGGCACGAACACAGGTGCAGTCCAGCGCCGGTTAGCAACACGGCGGCCCCGATCAGACGCGCAATAGGTTGTTCGGCACGAGCGGTGTTCAGTCCAGTAGGGTTGCCCAAACCCTGACTTACCTGGGTTTTTACGACGTTGCGCTACACGATTTCGGGCTGTTCGTCACCGCGGTCGTACTGGCTCGGCTAGCCACCCCTGTCCACGGCGACCGCCGTCGCCGCCTGCACAATGCCGGCTTCGGCAGCCATGGCAGCATCACATCACCTTCCTAGCCGCAGTCTCCGTGCTGGTTGTGCCTGGAGTAGCTCCCATAGTTTGGGTCATGGCGGTAACGGCGGTAACTGGTGTAACTGCTACAACATCTGTCATGCCCGGTACCGTAGGGACCGCCGCAGCCTCGACCTCGACCATCGGCGGCACGGCCCGTATCAGGGTTTTGCGGGTGGCCGCGGCTGCGGGGATGACCAGCACCGGGCAGTGGGAGTGGCGCACGCAATACCAGCTCACCGACCGATGCCTCATGTCGATCATGTGATGGCCGTGGCCCACGATCAACAGTTCCGCGTCCGTGGCTGCGGACACCAGGGTGGGCCCAGCCAGGCCGTAGAGCACCTTTTGCTCCAGGTCCACCTGCCCGACCGCATGCGGTACCCACAACCACGCGGCCGCCACCGCCTGCGCAAGTTGGCGCCGAGCCCGGGCTCGTTGTTCGGCGACGGGCGCAACCGGTTCACCCGTGACCGCCGCCTCCCACGCCTTGACCAGCACCGGCATCCAGCAGCGAACGGCGCGCACCCGGGCGCCGGTCCGTTGGGCGTGTGTCAGTGCCCAGACCAGCCCAGTGTGGCTGGCCGGGGATCCGTCGATGCCCACAACTAGCAGCCGCTCACCCATGGCAGCCTCCTTTTTCTAAAATCGAATCACTTCATCTTTAGAACTACGCGGCAAGGCTGTCAAGAGGGCTCTGGATGCGCGTGTCGCTGGCGACCGGGATCGCACGCCACAGCTTCAGCCACGGAGATTTCTCCGGCTCGGGCAGGGCAGATCATGAATCCCGAGTTACGTATGAATGACCAGCATGACGCCTCCGCCTGCTCAGAAGAGGACGACCAGCTGCGTGACAAGCGTGAACAGGCTACTGCTGCCAGCCGTGGCCGCGGAGTCTCGGGTGACCGACACCGTTGTCGGCGTGCTGATCTAGCGCAGACGCGAAGCAGCCGACTGCGGCCACGTGATCACTCGATCTGGCGGCGAGGTGAGCTGACTGAGGTAGAGCTGCTCACCGAGCTTGCCGATCAGCTCAAGGTTGGTCTCGAGGTAGTCGATGTGCTCTTCTTCGTCTTCGACGATGCCTTCGAAGATGTTCGCGGTGGTTGGGCTGGCCGCGGTGGTCTCGCCGACGGTCAACGAGGTGCCCGCCGACTTTCCCGAGACGGTGCTGTGGCGCTTCCAGCTGGCGTCGCTGGGTACGCAGCTGATGGTGTGGGCCACGCTGGGGCTGGGCTTCGGGGCGTTGACCGCCCGCCGGCAGCGCCGCTCGGCAGGGGTGGCGTCGTCTACCGTGATCGGGTGAGCTGGTCGGCGACGCGCGCGCACCTGCAACTGGTGTCTGCCGCGGACGTCACCACGGTGGTGCATCGTCGGGTGCAATCCGCTGCTGGGAATTCTGATCGACGCGTGCGCCGCCGGTGTCCCGGCCAGCGCGCGGGGGACGCCGGGCACCGCGGCGGCGCAGTTGGCCGATGCGGTCGGCGGCTGGGTCGGTGCCCGCGAGCGACGCGTTGCGGCTTCTCTTGTGGTGCTCGGCTGCGCCAGCCGCCTGCTAGGGCCAGCCGTGACCGGGCTGCTGGCTTCAGGTGTCCTGGCCGACCAGCGCCCGGACCGGGTGCGCTACACATTCGTCCCCGAGTCCGGCCTGTGCCTGACATGGACCACGCCTGCCGGCTGACGGGCCCCCAGCGGAGTTGTGGCGGACGTGGTGCCAGCAGCTCGTCGACGAGCAACCTGCGAGCTCGTCACGGCGGTGCGAGGCGTGGCGCCGGTCTCAGTCGGGCTGCTGTGGGGCAACGTCGCCTCCAGTCTTGTCGCCGCCGTGCGGGCGGTGGCCGGCCGCGCGCAGCTCCCGCAGATCCGAGATGTGGTTGTAGAGGGTGCTAAGGCTGATCCCTGGGTAGCGACCAGATACGTGTAATACGGCCAGCGACGCTGGTCACTAGTCGACGATCAGTAGCAAGAAATGCCACAAGGTGGGCGTTCCTCCCGCGCTGCTGGCACCAGCTCACCACGTGGCAGGCATTACGGCGATTCGTGGACCGAGGGGGCTCCTGAGCGACGTACCGATCGAGTTGG
>JAFAWY010000065.1 GCA_019241525.1 Pseudonocardiales bacterium | reverse complement strand
GATGACGCCAAAAGGGCGGCATTGCTTGAGCGCACCAGCGCGCTGGCCAAGCGCTACCCGCTGTACCCGCAGCTCACCGCCCACGCGGCACGGTGACCGCCATGGCAACAGGACCCGTGCACTTATACGTCCCCGGCCCGACCAACGTCCCCGACGCGGTGCGCCGCGCGATGAACGTTCCCCAGCAGGATCACCGGGCACCAGATTTCCCGGACCTGACCCTGCCGCTATTTGCTGATCTGAAAAGGGTCTTCGCCAACGAGACCGGCCGGGTGTTCATGTACCCGTCGTCGGGCACAGGGGCGTGGGAAGCGGCGATCAGCAACACCCTCAACCGTGGTGACCGAGTGCTGATGTCGCGGTTCGGACAGTTCTCCCACCTGTGGGCCGACATGGCGAGGCGGCTGGGTCTGGACGTCATCTGCGTCGACCGCGAGTGGGGTGAGGGCGTCCCGCTGGACGACTACGCCCGCCACCTGTCCGATGATCCGAGCATCAGAGGAGTCTTTGCCTGCCACAACGAAACGGCCACCGGGGTAACCTCGGACATCGCCGCGGTGCGTCAGGTGATGGACGAGGCCGGCTCCGAGGCGCTGCTCTACGTCGATGCAGTGTCCTCGCTCGCCTCGATCCCGTTCGAGCAGGATGCCTGGGGCGTCGACCTGGCAGTGACCGGCTCCCAGAAGGGCTTCATGCTGCCAGCCGGGATGTCCATGCTGGGAGTCAGCGCCAAGGCGTTGGAGGCGCACAAGTCATCCCGGATGGAACGCTGCTACTTCAGCTTCGAAGACATGCTCAAGAGCAACGACGCAGGTTATTTCCCCTACACCCCATCTGTACCGATGCTGCACGGCCTGCGGGCCTCGCTGGATCTGCTCTTCGCCGAAGGCCTGCCGCAGGTGTTCGCCCGCCATCACCGGCTTGCCGAAGGGGTGCGCCGGGGGGTGGACGGGTTGGGCCTGTCGCTGTGCGCAGTGGACCCGAAGTGGTACTCCGACACCGTCACCGCCATCCGAACCCCGGAAGAGGTGGACGCTGCGGAGGTGTGCCGGATCGGCTACTACCGGTACCGCACCTCCTTCGGTGCCGGGCTGTCCAAAGTCGCTGGCAAGGTGTTCCGGATCGGCCACCTCGGCGATCTCAACGAGGTGATGTGCCTGGCAGCGCTGGCCAGCGCGGAGATGTCACTGGCCGACGCCGGGGCGAAGGTAGAACTCGGGGCCGGCGTCGCGGCGGCCCAGAACTATTACCGCGCCGCACTGGAAACCGGGACGGACGTTGGTGGACAGGGGGCCACCTCACCCCAATAGATTGCCCCAATACGTGGTGCAGTAGCCGTCCCGGAACTTCCGAGCAACAGCTGTGCTCAAGGAGGAGCCAGTGCGATGAGCCACACCTTCTACCCGATGCGCCGGCCGCGATTGCAGCGCAGTGAGCTGGCAGTGCCCGGATCCAATCCCACCTTTATCGAGAAGGCGGCGAACAGCGCGGCCGACGTCGTCTTTCTCGACCTCGAGGACGCCGTAGCACCGCCGGACAAGGAACAGGCCCGCCGCAATGTGATCCAGGCGCTGCGAGACATCGACTGGGCGGCTAAGGGCAAGGCGGTGTCGGTGCGGATCAACGGGCTGGACACCCACTACATGTACCGCGACGTCATCGACATTATGGAACAGGCCGGTGACCGCCTGCACACCATCCTGGTGCCCAAAGTCGGCGTGCCCGCAGATCTGTACTGCGTGGAAACCCTGGTGACGCAGATCGAGCAGGCACAGGGATACGAGCGCCGGGTCGGTCTCGAGGCGCTGATCGAGACCGCGCTGGGAATGGCCAACGTGGAAGCCATCGCCGCCGCGCCTGGCCGGTTGGAGGCGTTGCACTTCGGGGTGGCCGACTACGCCGCCAGCAACCGGGCCCGCACAGTCAGCATCGGCGGCCTGAACCCGGATTACCCCGGCGACCAGTGGCACTTCGCGCTGTCCCGGATGATCGTGGCGTGCCGCGCCTACGGGTTGCGCCCGATCGATGGCCCGTTCGGCGACTACTCCGATCCCGACGGTTTCCGGTCCAGCGCACGGCGGGCCGCGGCACTCGGATGTGAGGGCAAGTGGGCGATCCACCCCAGCCAGATTGAGCTGGCAAACGAAGTGTTCAGCCCCCCGGAAGCTGAGGTCGACCGGGCCCGGCGGATTATCGACGCGCTGCGCCAAGCGGAGGCCCAAGGCAGGGGCGCGGCCTCGGTGGACGGCAAGATGATTGACGCCGCATCGGAGCGGATGGCGCAGACGGTGATCGCGATGGACACGGCAATCAGGGCGGCCGCGGCCAGCCGAGCCTGAAAGGGGACTGCGAGTGGACATTCACGAGTACCAGGCCAAGGAGATCCTCGCCCGGTTCGACGTACCTGTCCCCCGCGGTGGCCTGGCCTACAGCCCCGAGCAGGCGTCCTACCGGTGCACCGAGATCGGCGGGTCGGCCTGGGTCGTCAAGGCCCAGGTGCACGCCGGCGGCCGCGGTGCGGCCGGCGGGGTGAAGATCTGCTATTCCGACCACGAGGTGCAAGACGTCGCCAACAGCATGTTCGGCCGGCGGCTGGTCACCAAGCAGTCCGCCCCCCGGGGCAAGCTGATCTACCGGGTATACGTGGAGGAGGCCACTGATATCGCCCGGGAGCTGTACTTCGGCATCGTGCTGGACCGCCGCATCGAGCGGGTGTGCATCATCGCCTCAACCGAGGGCGGCATGGAGATCGAGGAGTTGGCCACATCCAAACCGGAGGCGCTGATCCGGACCACGATCGAGCCTGCGGTCGGTTTCCTTGAATTCCAGGCTCGCGAGATCGCCTTCGCGCTGGGTCTGCCCCCGACGCTGACCGCCCAGGCCACCCGGGTGTTCCGGCGGGCCTACCGCGCCTTTCGTGATCTTGAGGCCACCATGCTGGAGATCAACCCACTGGTGGTCACGACCAAGGGCAGCCTGGTCGCGGTGGACGCCAAGATGTCCTTTGACGACAACGCGCTTTTCCGGCACCTGGAGATCTCCGAGCTGCGCGACCGCAGCCAGGAAGACGCCCGGGAAAGCCATGCCGCCGATCGCGGGCTGGCCTACGTCGGCCTGGACGGCAACATCGGCTGCATGATCAACGGGGCCGGCTTGGCGATGGCGACCATGGACATGATCAAGCTGGCCGGAGGCGAACCAGCGAATTTTCTGGATATCGGCGGCGGCGCCTCACCCGAGCGGGTGCTCAAGGCATTCCGCGCGGTCCTGCACGACAAGAACGTCGAGACAATGTTGATCAACATCTTCGCCGGGATCAACCGGTGCGACTGGGTCGCCCAGGGCATCATCGACGCGTTCAAGCAACTCGAGGTGAAAATCCCCGTAGTGGTGCGGCTGGCCGGCACCCACGTCGAGGAGGGCCAGGCCATGCTCCGGGATTCGGGACTACCCATCATCACCGCGGACTCTCTGGCTGACGCGGCTCAGAAAGCCGTCGCCGTTGTGGGCAGCGTCAGTGCCGGTTGAGGGCCGGTTGAGGACCGGTTGAGCGCCGCGGGTTGACATCCGCTGGTCGAGATCCGCTGGTGGAGGCCACGAACTGAGGAGGGTCATGGCCATCTTGATCGACGAGCACACCCGGGTGGTGGTGCAGGGCATCACCGGGCGTATCGGCCGCTTCCACACCGAGGAAATGATCAGCTACGGCACGCAGGTCGTCGCCGGAGTCACCCCCGGCAAGGGTGGCGACACCGTGCTCGACCTCCCCGTGTTCAACACCATGAAAGAGGCTGTGGCACATACCGGGGCCACCGCCTCGATCGTGTTTGTACCGCCTCCGTTCGCAGCCGACGCCTTGATGGAAGCCGCCGACGCGGGAATCCGGTTTTGCGCCTGCATCACCGACGGCATCCCGATGCACGACATGCTCAAGGTCAAGCGGTACATGCGGCGCTACCGGGCCCAGCAGAAGATGACCCTGACCGGACCGAACTGCGCGGGCACCATCTCCCCCGGGCGGTCGCTGCTGGGCATCATGCCCGGCCACATCTACCTGCCTGGCCGGGTCGGGGTGATCGGTCGCTCCGGCACCCTGGGCTACGAGGCCGCCTCGCAAATGAAGGCGCTGGGTCTCGGGGTGTCCACGTCGGTGGGCATCGGCGGCGATCCGGTCAACGGGACGTCGTTCCGTGACCACCTCGCGTTGTTCGAAGCCGATCCGGACACCGACGCGGTGGTCATGGTCGGCGAGATCGGTGGCCCGCAGGAAGTCGAGGGCGCTGAGTACGTCCGCCAGCACATGACCAAACCGGTCATCGCCTACATCGCTGGGCTGTCGGCTCCCAAGGGCCGCAAAATGGGCCACGCCGGTGCGATCGTTTCCGGGGCCGGAGAATCCGCCCAGGAAAAAATCGAGATCCTGACCGCCGCCGGGATCACCGTGGCGCCCAACCCGTCGTGCATCGGCGAGACCGTCGCCCGTGTCCTGGCCGAGCACGCCCTCCTTGGCCGGTGTTCCGAGGTCGGTAGCTCCCCTGCAGTTGGTGGCTTTTCAGGAGCAACCAACCCCCCTATTGATCATCTTCAACAGCATTCAACCCGGGAAAACTGAGCTGCTGGAGGATCCTCGTGGACGAACCCGTCATCGTCGTCACCCGGCGCTGGCCTGAATCGGTCGAGCAGGAGCTTGCGCGCCGATTCCCCCATGTCCAGCTCAACGCCGACGACGTGCCACTGGGCCGCGACGGGCTACGGGCTGCGTTGGAGCAGGCCGATGTGGTGTTACCCACCGTCTCCGACCGCCTGCCGGCCGAACTGTTCGAGGGTGAGGTGCGGACTCGATTTCTGGGCAACTTCGGCGTCGGTTACAACCACATCGACGTCGAGGCCGCCGCCAAGGCCGGGATCGTGGTCACCAACACACCACGAGTGCTCACCAACACCACCGCGGACACCGCGATGACTCTCATGCTGATGGTGGCCCGCCGGGCCGGCGAGGGGGAACGTGAGGTCCGCGCGGGGCGCTGGACCGGGTGGCGACCCACCCACATGATGGGCGCCGATGTCACCGGCAAGACACTGGGCATCCTCGGCATGGGCCGGATCGGGGTGGCGGTAGCGCGCCGCGGCCACTTCGGCTTTGGTATGCCGGTGGTCTTCTACGACCCGGTGGACTTCGAACCCGACCACGGCATCCCCGGTGCCCGCCGGGTCAGCACCAAGGAAGAAGTCCTTCAGACCGCTGACTTCGTGTCCCTACACATGCCGGGAAGCAGCGGGAACACCCATCTCATCGATGCCGCGGCGCTGGCTCAGATGAAGCCCACCGCCTTCCTGATCAACAGCGCTCGCGGCGACGTCGTCGACCAGAAGGCGCTGATCGAGGCGCTGAAGTCGGGGACAATCGCCGGTGCCGGACTTGACGTCTACGAAAACGAGCCGCAAATCACGCAAGAGCTGATCGAGCTGGACAACGCCGTGCTGCTGCCCCATCTGGGCAGCGCCACCCTGGAAACCCGCACTGCCATGGGCATGCTCGTGCTGGATAACCTGCAGGACTTCCTGGAGGGTCGCGAACCCTCCTGTCGCGTCGCCTGAGGTGTAGTAGCTCGACGAGCCACCACTGTCCACCACTATCGGGTGGTGGGCGAGCACATACGCCGGGTTCTCCCCAGGTCGGGGCACCTTGCCGCCACCCAGTCGTGTGGTTACGTGCCGACTGCGCCACGTTCCGTAACGTCATCGGCCGTTAACACGATGACAAGGATATGCTGGGGGAACTCGCAGCCATTAGCGCTGCCGCTATTCGCGCGCCTGCCGACGATGCCGCCGCGGCGCCCCAACTGCTCACTCGATCTACCAGCCAGCACTGGCGATGCTGCGGCCCGGGCAGGACAATCTGCCTGTTGCCGAGGACTCCACCCCGCAGAAGCGAGCACCGAGAGAGGCCGGCTGCATGGTGATTTCGCGAGCCCATCGGGTTTCTGTTGAGGCTGAGGGTATAGATGCCCGGCTGGCCTGGGAAGAGCTGGTCAGCCAGGATCCAAGCACCGCACTATCGAAGACACCACAATGGTCCGACTGCATATGCAGTTCCGATCAGTTCTCAGATGCGACGTTACTATTTCGCGGCGAAGACGGGCGTCGACTTATTCTGCCACGGGTTCGGAAAACCGGAGCCTCGCTACCGGGTATCTATTCATCACCCCCCAGGCATTGGAATCTTGGCGCCGACGCGAGTGGTTTCGTCAGCGAAGGAGGGCCCGCGTCACCCTACGAGATCGGTGCGCTGATCCAAGAGGTCCGACGCCAGTCCGGTCTGCGTACTCGCATTGTGGTCGGCGGCGACGATGCTCGGGCATGGGCATCAGTTACTCCGCCGAGGACCTACTCGATTGCACGGACTGCGCAGGTCCTTGACCTCCAGGGCAGTTTTTCTACTGTTTGGTCGAAGCGGTTTACGAGCAAAGTCCGCTCCAATTCGCGCAAAGCAGAGCGACGCGGCGTTGTGGTGGAATCGGACAACACTGGCCGGCTCATCCCCGTATTCGACCAGCTGTATCGGATTTCCGTCGACAGGTGGGCTCAGGAACGGGGCCATCCGGTCACGTTGATGCGTTGGCTTTCGCAGCGCCAACATCCGCAAAGCAAGTTCGCCACAGTAGCAAGGGTACTAGGCGAGCAGTGCACCGTGTGGATAGCCTGGCGGCACGGCGAGCCCATCGCAGGCATCATCGTTTTGGCCAAGGGTCCACGGGCAACCTATTGGCGCGGCGCCATGGACAAAGAACGTGCCAGTGGAACTGGCGCCAACGAGCTTCTCCATCGTTGCGCGATCGAGGCCGCATGCGCCAGCGGACGGCAAAGCTACGATTTCGGTCTCTCCCAGACTGACCATCTCAAGAGGTTCAAGGGCACCTTCGGAGCAACCGAAGTTCCTGTGCACGTCTACTACCTCGAAAAGATTCCCACAGCAGCCGCCGAAGACCGGTGTTATGGCGCGGCGAAGCACGCTATCCGAGCGGTAATGCGCCTTGCGCATGCAGGTGGGTAAGGTGACAGCCCTCGAAGAGACAATTCCCAGCACCACGGCGCGCAACTCCGCCACCGTTGCCGGGTGGACGCTGGTCAGCCGGGCCACCGGACTGCTCCGGGTGGTAGTGATCGGTGCGGTACTGGGTCCCACCTACTTCGCCAACTCCTTCCAGGCCAGCTATTTCGTGCCGAACATCGTCTTCACGTTGATCGCCGGGCCGGTGCTGGCGATGGTGCTGGTACCCGCGGTGGTCCGGACCATCGACGTCGGCGGCCTGCCCCAGGCTCGGGAGACCCTCGGCCGGGTGACAGGATGGTTGCTCGCCGTGTCGGCCGGAGTGGTCGCGTTGTTGATCATTGCTGCCCCGGCGGTGGCGTGGACGCTGAGCGCGGGGATCCCCGATCCGGCACAACGGGGGCGCGGCCTCTGGCTGACCACGTTGCTGGTGCTGCTCGTCGCGCCCCAGATCCTGCTGTATTGCCTGGCTGATCTCGGCGTGGCCGCACAACGAGCACGTGGACGTTTCGCGTTGGCGTCGGCCGCCCCGGCGGTGGAGAACATCGGGGTAACCCTGACGGTGGTGCTCGCCGGCTGGTATTACGGGACAGGTCTCGACTTTGATCATGTGCCGATCGAACTGGTGATCACGCTAGGAGCGGGCAGTACGTTGGCAGTGGTGCTGCATACAGCACTACAGCTGTTCGGCGCAGCCCGGGTAGGGCTGCTGACCCGACCGTCGCTGGGCTGGCGGCACGATGCCGAGGCGCTCGCGGTGACCCGCAGGCTGATGCGCTCGGTGGGAGTGGCGGCCTGCCCGGCAGCGGCCATGTACGTGCTCCTTGCACTGGCCGGTTCGGTGCCCGGTGGCGTGTTCGTCGTGCAGCTGTCCTACGCGGTGTTGTTCTCGCTGTCCTACGTCAGTGCTCGGGCGGTGTCGATGGCCGCGCTGCCCGGACTAGCGCACGCCGCCCACAGCGAGGACACCGCCACGTTCGGTTCGGCCTGGCGCCAGGGGTTGTCCTATGCCGTGATCGCCAGCCTGCCGCTGCTGGTGTTGCTGGCGGTGCTGTCCGGGCCTACGGCGAACATCCTTGCCAACGGTGAGCTGCGCCATGCCGCGCTGATCGGCCCACTGGCCACCTGCTTGGCGGTGGTGGCAGTTGCTCAGCTCGTCGGCGGCGTAAGCGATCTCGGATACCAGGCCCTCTACGCACGATTGGACGACCGCATCCCGCGGCGGGCCAGCCAGGTGGCGTTCGCGGTCAAGGTCCTCGTCGCCATGTCGGCGCTGCTCGTCCCGGCAGGCGGGTCCCGACTGGTCTGGCTGGTGGTGGCCATCCTGGCCGGTGAGCTCGCCGCCGCAGGGATGGTGCTGACCAGGCTGCGCCGGGAAATGCGGCCCGAGCAATTTGTCGAGCCCCGCCCCATTGCCGGCGCGCTCTTAGCCGCGGTCGCAATGGTGCCGGTGGCCGCTGCGGTGTGGTGGGTGCAGCATGTCCACAACGGCGGTCAGCTCGGCACTCTAGGGCTTCTTGCCTTGGGCGGGATTGTGGCGCTTGGCGTCTACATACTCGTGCTCCGGGCCACCATGACGCGCTGGGCCAGCGCGTCATGACTTCGAACCAAGTATGGGGAAGGGTCTGAGGATATGGTGCTTTCTCAGGCGTATCGGGTCTCCCTTGAAGCCGAAGGTGGAGACGCTCGCCCGGTGTGGGATGACCTCGTGGCCCGCGATGAGAGCATTGCACTGTCCAAGACTCCCGAGTGGATTGACTGCATATGTAGTTGTAGCCGGTTCTCAGATGCGACCTTGCTGTTCCGCGGAGAAGATGGCCGGCGACTGATCCTGCCCCGCCTGCGAAAAACAGGAACTCCTTCGTTCCTGGGTCCATTTGAATCACCGCCGCAGGGGTGGGGTCTGGGCGCTGATGCAGGTGGTTTGGTCAGCGAAGGCGGTCCCGCGTCGCCCGGTGAGATCCGCGCTCTGATCGAGGAGATCCAGCGCCATCCCGGTCTGCGTACCCGCGTCATGGTGGCGGACCACGACGCCACGGCATGGGCATCAGTGGCTCCAAGCACGCTGTATTCCACCGCCCGGACAGCGCAAGTACTCGATCTCAGCGGTGGTTTTTCGACAGTATGGTCGCAGCGGTTCACCAGCAAAGTACGATCCAATTCCCGCAAGGCAGAACGTCGAGGCGTTGTTGTAGAATCGGACAATACCGGTCGACTTATTCCCGTGTTTGACGAGCTGTACCGAAGTTCCGTCGACAGATGGGCTCAACAGCGAGGCCAGCCGCTGTCGTTAATGCGCTGGCGCGCGCAGCGCCGGGAGCCGCAGAGCAAGTTCGCGACCGTGGCACACCGGATGGGCCAGCGTTGCACGGTGTCGATAGCGTGGCGCGACGGTGAACCTCTTGCTGGCATTGTCGTGCTTACCCGGGGTCCGCGGGCCACCTACTGGCGGGGTGCCATGGACAAGGAACGGGCGCGGGGCACCGGCGCCAATGAATTGCTGCACCGACACGCGATCGAGGCGGCGTGCGCCGAAGGGCGGCTGAGCTACGACTTCGGGATCTACCAGACTGAGGAACTAAAAAGATTCAAGAGCACTTTCGGGGCGCACGAAGTGCCTGTGCATGTTTATTACTTCGAAAGGCTTCCCACCGCGGCTGCCGAAGCGAAGTGTCACCGCGCCGCCAAGCAGGCAGTGGGAACCGTGCTGCGCCTCGCCCGCCCCGGTAGGTGAGCTCACCGGCGACCAGAATCGCCGGAACTGTCGGGGTCAGCCGCGATGATGCGACCATGTCCATAACGAGCAGTGCGGAGGTGATGCACGATGGCCGCGCCGATGCCGGATTATCTGCGAAGCGAGCTCGGCGAGACCGGTTCCCGCGCCCTTGCCTACCGGCTCAACCGGGACCATTACGCGGAGGTCGCCTGCGCTGAGCCGGGCCAGCCGCTGGTGCTGACCGAGCCGATCGCGGTCACGCTGGGTCTCGCTGTGCTGGCGGCGGCCACCCGTCCGTACTGCTGAACCCGGTGGTCACTGATCCACGGGCACTGTTGCGGGCGATGTTCGACGCGGCCGTGGCAGCTGCGGATCCGCTGCAGCGGGTGGCGGCATTCCTGCCGCCGCGGCCGCCGGGTCGGGTCGTCGTGGTTGGTGCGGGCAAGGCCTCGGCGCGGATGGCGCAGGCGGTGGAGCAGGCCTGGGATGGCCCGCTAAGCGGTCTGGTCGTCACCCGCTACGGGCATGCGGTGCCGTGCGCGCAGGTAGAGGTGGTGCAGGCGGCGCATCCGGTGCCCGACGCAGCAGGTGAACAAGCAGCGCGCCGGATTCTTGAGCTGGTGTCCGGGCTGACTGCGGACGACCTGGTGCTGGCCCTGATCTCAGGAGGCGGCTCAGCCGTGCTGGCACTGCCCGCACCGGGCATCACCCTGGCCGATAAGCAGGCGACCAACACGGCGCTGCTGCGCTGTGGAGCGCCGATCGAGACGATGAACCTGGTACGCAAGCATCTATCGGCTATCAAGGGCGGGCGGCTGGCAGCAGCCGCGTTCCCGGCCGCGACCGTCGGCCTGCTGATCTCTGACGTTCCGGGCGATGATCCAGCCGTCATCGCCTCTGGACCCACTGTGCCCGAGGCCTCAACCCCGGCGCAGGCGCTCGCGGCGCTGGCGAACTACCACGTGGCGGTGCCGCCAGCGGTTCGGGCGCACCTGGAGACCAGCCCAGGCTGCCCAGGACCCGATGATTCCCGGATGGGGCGGGTGCGCAATCACGTGATCGCCGCACCACAACAATCGCTTGAGGCCGCCGCGGAGATCGCCCGCCGCTCCGGCGTCACGCCGGTGATCCTGGGCGACTCGCTGGAAGGCGAGTCTCGTGAGGTGGGAATCGTGCTGGCGGGCATCGCCCGCCAGGTGCGTCGCCATAGCCAACCAGCGCCCGCGCCGTGCGTGCTGCTCTCCGGGGGCGAGACGACCGTAACCGTACGCGGTAGCGGCTGCGGCGGCCGCAACGCCGAACTGCTGCTCGCGCTGGCGATAGCGCTGCGAGGGCAGGCAGGAACGTATGCCATCGCGTGCGACACCGACGGCGTCGATGGCGCGGCGGAGGTGGCCGGCGCGCTGGTCGGTCCGGACACGCTGCGGCGAGCCGAGCAGCTCGGCGTGCCAGCTGCCGGGGCGCTGGCCGACAACGATGGACATCGTTTCTTCGCCGCGTTGGGCGATCAAATCGTGACGGGTCCTACCCTGACCAACGTCAACGACTTCCGCGCTGTGCTGATCGCCTGAGCAAGACGCTCATTCGGGGTGGGCCGGCAACGCCGGCGCGATGGGCGTCACGAGGCAGCCGATGTGTTCGATCTCGACCTCGACGGTGTCACCCGGATGCAAGAACCGGGGTGGCTGGCGAGTGAACCCGACACCATCAGGGGTTCCGGTGGCGATCACGTCGCCCGGCCACAGCGTCATGGCACCCGATGCGTAGGCGGCGATCTCGGGCGCCGAAAAGATCATGTCCGCGGTAGAGCCGTCCTGCACGACCTCTCCATTGACCCGGGTGACGATGCGCAGCCGCACAGGCTCGGCAACCTCATCGGTGGTGACCAGCCACGGGCCGATGGGAGCGGAAAAATCGGCGTTCTTGCCCAAAGTCCACTGGTTGCCCGCCCGCTGGTAGTCCCGGGCGGTGAGATCGTTAAAGCACAGATAGCCAAGGATCGCTGCCTGCGCCTGCTCAGCGGTGGCGTCACGCAGGTGGCTGCCGAGGACGAAGGCTAGTTCGCCTTCCCAGTCCAGGCGCTGCTCACGAGGGGGAACGGGGACCGGGCGGCCACTGACGGTCAGCGTCGACGGCCACCGCCCGAACAGGTCCGGGCGTTTCGGCACGCGCAGGTTCGCCTCCGCAGCGTGCGCCGCGTAGTTGCGGCCGGCACACAGCACCCGAGCGGTCGGCGGCACCGGGGGCAGCTGCTCGACCTGGTCAAGGGTGACCGAGCTGGGCAGGGCATGGCGTGCCGCCGCGAGACCGACCGGGGGTGCTGACCAGAACTCGTCCACCGAACTGACCACGGCCAGCCGGTCGCCGTCCATAACCCGCGCCATGGTGGCACCACAGCCGTCCCGATATGCAATGAGCTTCAACGTCCACCCCCGGCTGCCATGCCTAGCATGGCACTGGGTACCCGCTGCACTGTTGAGGAGGCGCCTTGCCTGATGGTTCGTATGAACTGCGGCCCATCGGGTGGGTCGAATCGTCGCTGACCGATCCGGCAACAGCCCCCAAACAAGGGGAGGAAGGATCACCTGAAGCGTGGCTGGTGTTCGATCGCTCGGTGAGTGTGGGCCTTGCAAATCTTCGGGCTGGCACCGAGGTCATCGTGCTCACGTGGTTGCATCGGGCCAATCGCGACGTGCTGAGGGTGCACCCACGCGATGATCCCGCGAACCCCGAACAAGGCGTCTTCAGCACCCGATCTCCCCACCGACCCAATCCCATCGGGTTGCACCGAGTCACCATCGTGTCGATCGAGGGCAGCAGAATGCCCGTGCGCAACCTTGAAGCGCTGAACGCAACACCAATCGTGGACGTCAAGCCGGTCCTCGACCCGAGATTCGATCGATGATCAGACGGGCCTCAGAAACCCCGATACGTCTCGATGTCATGCAGCGGTTCTGGCGTTAATGCTCGAACCCGCTAAGCGGTTCTTCGGTGTTGATGCTCGAACCCGCTAAGCGGTTCTTCGGTGGTGCGCAAGGTCGGCGTGGTGGTCAGCGCCATCAAGGCTATGCGGGTCGGTGTGCACGATGGCCGACGTCAGCCGCGGTATCGCGTGAATGAGCCGGTGCTCGGCCGCAACGGCGATGGCATGTGCCGCCGCGACCGTCAGCTCAGCCGGCACCGCGACGTCACATTCAGCGCGCAGCCGATGACCAATCCACCGCACGTGCACAGCACCCACCGCAATGACGCCGGAAGTGGCCCGCAACGTGTCCTCGATCTGGTCGACCAGCGTGGGATCAACCGCGTCCATCAACCGCCGGTACACCTCGCGGGCGGCGTCTTTGAGTACCAGCAGGATCGCGGCGGTGATGACCAGACCGATGACGGGGTCGGCCCACCGCCAGCCGACGGCGACCCCGCCTGCACCGAGGAGCACGGCGAGCGAGGTGAAACCGTCGGTGCGCGCATGCAGCCCATCGGCGACCAGCGCCGCCGAGCCGATCCGGCGGCCCACCCGGATGCGGTAGCGAGCGACGGTCTCGTTGCCGACAAATCCGACCAGCGCCGCGGCGGCAACCGCGGGTAGGTGTGACACGTCCGCGGGATGCAACAACCGCTGGATCGCCTGGTAGCCAGCCAGCGCTGACGAGGCCGCGATGACCGCCACGATCACGATGCCGGCCACGTCCTCTGCACGGCCAAAGCCGTACGTGTAGCGCCGGGTCGGCGGCCGACGACCCAGCACGAAGGCAAGCCCCAACGGCACAGCAGTCAACGCGTCGGCGACGTTATGCAGGGTGTCGCCCAGCAGCGCGACCGATCCGGATAACGCCACCACCGCTGCTTGCACGATCGCGGTGCCGCCAAGGACGGCCAGGGAAATCCACAGCGCCCTCATGCCTTCCCGAGAGGTTTCGAGTGCGGAATCGACTTTCTCCGCGCTGTCGTGCGAATGCGGCGTAATGAGGTGTGACAATCGATGCCACCGGCCAGGAGTAGGCGAGTGATGATGGTCGTGGTGCGCGTCGCTGCCCATGCTGGCCGCCCTCCGCGGATAACCGGTCTTGTGCTATTGCACACGGCCAGCCGCCGGGCCGCCAGGTAGCTAGCTGGAGCGGTGCACGTCCGTGCCTTGACCCTGCGGTGCCAGGGTGACACAGGCGATCCGGGCACCCGCTTGTCCCGCCTTACCCGGAGTCGTTTCCGTCTCCATGCCCTCGTGCACCACGATCGAGCCAGGCCCGCGGTCACCAAAGACGAACGGCACCGTGGTACGTGCTGTGCCGGAACCCGCAGCATCAGTGCGCAATTCGAGCCAGACTTCGTTGCGCGGATTGGCGTACTGCGGATCGGTTGACGGCTTTTGCGGGGTGGCCGCGGGATCAATCCGATTCTGGTAGTGCGGCCCCGCCGCGGCGCCCGTCTGACCACAGACATTGGTGTGCGCGTGTGCGGCATAGCTGCGGTTGGGCAGCATTCCGGAAACCGTCAATTCGGCCGTGCTGGAATTAGCCGACGGGGTCAGTGTGGCCGACACCCGGGCACCAACGGGCGCTAATGCCGGGTTGTACGTCTCGGCTGTCGAGGAAAGGGTCGGCGCGGCAAGTGCGCCCTGACCGTGCAGGGTAACCGCGTCGATCGGAGACATCCCGAGGCCCTTGTAGGCGCATGCCGTAGGCCAGACGACCGCCATGGCCGTCGCGATGGCGACGGTAGATCGTCGCCTAGTCACAGGATCAGCGAGCGCCCGCTCCAGGAGCAGCTGCTTGTTTGAACTCGTACTCCGACATTGCCCCCTAAAACAGACACCCCTCATAGAGGTATCGTGCCCCACTGGTGGGTGGATGGCGAGGGCAGCGCCGGTAACGTTCGCAGCCCGGTTGCCGGGGAGCAACGATCAACAGAGGCTTACCGAGGCGAGAATGGTCCAGCGCGCATGTCGACGGCATGGTTGCGCACCCAGGTGTCGACCTGTGACCAGGTGTCATCGAGCCAGATGGCCAGCGTTTCCCGGTCCCGGGGGACGGTCGCGGCCGGAACCAGGATGGTGCGCACGAGCAACTCGCGGTGCACGGGAAGCCACCACCATGGCATATCACGACCGTCGGCGGCGAAGCCGGTATGGGCGAGCACGAGCACGTCGGCCTTGGGTGATCCCATCAGGGCCGCCGCCGCGCCACCACGGTGTGGCGGCAGTGTGTAGCTGCGCCGAAGGGCAAGCCGGGCCGCACCGTACGCACCAGCCATGGACAGCGACGACACCGCCCGGCGCCATCGCGCATGGCTGAAGTTCCCGCCCTCGGGAAACAGCAGCAGCGCGTCGCCGGGAGACATCGCGGCCGCGAGGTCGTAGATCCTGCGGCGAGCGCGCTCCCCGCTGCGGGCTATGAAGCACAGCGGCAGGTAATCGCTGGCCAGGTCGAGGGTCGGTTCTAATCGCAGCACGGACTTCAGCACCGCGCGCAGCCGCAATTGGTAGTGCACGACCAGCAACCAGGCAATGAGCAACGAGTCGCCGGGCCCGCAGTGCCGGGCCAGGACAAGCAGGCCATTTGCCGTGGTGAGCTGTTCGCGCGTCGCAGACCCGTCTTCCAGAACGAGCCGCACGTCGAGGATGGCCTGCACGGCCGTGTAAGCGCGGGCGAGCACATCCCGCAGGACTGCGTCCCAGTCATGGTCTTCACCCCGGATCAAGCGACCCAACGTGGCCAGCTCGATGCCGGCGTAAGTCACGATGAGAGCGGCGCTGCGTATCGGCCGCGTCGAGCGGGTCCCGGCGCCTACCAGGGCAGCGGCGGCCAGCAGCAGTGGTGCGAAGAGGAGAATCACGATTTCCAGGGCCATGACCGTCGGTATGGTCACCGCCCGGCGCAGCGCGGTCATGGCAAGCCGGCCAGGTAGGCACGGGTGGCGTCGTAGGCGAGCTGGGCGCGCTGATCGATGCGCCGGCGGTCGCGGTAGCGCAGGTTCGACCACGTCGGGGCTCGCCGTTGCGGCAAGCCCGTCGGCAGCACGTGCACGATTACATCATCTGGTATCTGCCCGAGATCGGTATAGAACCGGTGCCGGCGGGAGATTTCGAAGGCCACAAAACCCACTTCCCAGGGGAAGCGAGGCACCGCCAGCTCTTCCTCCAGGCGCCCAACGTGCAGTACCCATATCGTGTCCGCACCGTGCTGCACCGCCCGGCCCAGCGGGATGCTGTTGACCAGACCGCCGTCGAAGAAATGCTCGCCAGCGATCTCCACCGGTGGGAAGACACCGGGCAGCGCGCACGACGCCAGCACCGCGTCGATCAGGTCGCCGGAGGAAAACCAGTGCTCACGCGCCCTCTCGATGTTCGCCGCCACGCACTCGAACGGCACAACGAGCTCGGCGAAGGTGTGCACCGGAATGCACTCGCACAGCCGCTGGCGCAACTCGGTGTTGCCGTGCAGGGAGATACCACTGCGCACCATCTCCACCACCTGGCCGACCAGCGACGTGCTGAACACCCCGTCAGCCCCCAGCATCTCCCACATCGCCAGCAACGCCTGCGCGCCACCAGGCGTGGGATCGGCCGCGAGAGCCGCACCATTGATCGCCCCGATCGAGGTGCCACAGATCAGGTCTGGGAACACGCCGGCCTCAAGCAACGCCCACGCCATGCCCGCCTCGGCGGCGCCAAGCACGCCACCACCGCCGAGAACGAACGCGGTGCGGGTCATGCCACGCCCCGTGCCATCGTGAACCTCGTCTGGAGATCCGGCCAACACCCAGCCGCTGACCGGATACCCGGTGCGCAGCGAGCTACGCCCACTGGCAGGTTAGGTCAGCCCAGGTCGTTGATCAATTCTTCGCAGGCTTGCTGGCAGCGGCGGCACGCTTCGGCACAGACCCGGCAGTGCTCGTGCATGGCGGCGTGCCGCTCACATTCGTCCCCGCAGGCGCGGCACACCGCGGCGCAGGTTTGCAGGACGCTCCGCGTGATATTGGCGTCATAGCCGGTGTGCCGAGAAACGACTCGGGCCGTGACACTGCATATATCGGCGCAATCTTCGCAGGATCGGATGCACTTCCGTAACATCGGCAGGTGGTCATCAGATTCCGACAGGCATGCATCAGCACACGCGGTGCAGGCCTGCGCGCATGACAGGCATTCGTCGATGCAACGGACCAAGGCATCGCGGTCTATCCCACCGAGGTCCGCTGGATAAGTCCGGAGCATTTCGCCCGCAACAGTCATTCCTACCTCCGAGATTTCCGCGTGGCAAAGCGATTACCCACCTCACCGTTGCCTCCGACGCGCCGGACGAAGATCAGTGGGGAGAACAACCCAAGAGTAGCTACCGCCTCAACCAAAGGCTGGCTTGCCGCCGCATAGGAGACGTAACGCCGGGTCGCTTGGTAGGGCCGCTGGTGCGGGGACCTGGTGAGAGCAGCTATGGCATCGAGGGGATAGGCAACGGTGAGAAGCTTCATCAGTTTCGGGAATGCGGATGAAGCGGCTCTGGCCCCCTTTCGCGATCGGACTCGTTAGCCATGGCTTGGGATGGGCGGCGGACCCTGAGTGCAAGGGCGTCGAGTGGGCAGCCGGCACGATCGTGCGACTAAAGGCACCACATTCGTCGGTCATAACCGGGGCGGACCGCTGCAGCTGTGCCGATGGTCGCGCGCCGCGACCGTGTCTTGACCGCTGACCGCGGCCGGGAACTCGCCTTCGTCACCGAGGAGGGCGACGCGAGCCGACCGTGTGGCGCTACCGGTTCGAGCGTCCCCAACCCCGGAAATCGTGACTGTCGCTGATCCGTGTGTCCGCCACCACTGGTACTTGACGTACCGGCCGGTTCAGATGCATCCTCAATCTATTCAACAAGAGATGAAAAAGAGGATGATCGAAATGGCCGAGCATACGGGCTGCGTGGTCGTCGGTGGCGGACCGGCCGGCATGGTGGCCGGGCTGCTGCTGGCCAGGGCCGGAGTCGAGGTAACGGTGCTGGAAAAACATGCCGACTTCCTTCGGGACTTCCGCGGCGACACGGTGCACCCATCGACACTGACCTTGCTCGACGAGCTCGGACTGGGCGACAAGTTCGACGCACTACCGCATAGCGAGCTCACCGCGGCAGGATTCCCCACCGAAGACGGCGGGATGCTGAAGCTGGCCGACATGAGCCGGCTGAAGGTGGCACACCCGTATATCGCAATGGTGCCGCAGTGGGATTTTCTGGACCTGCTCGCCAGCAGCGCCGCTGAAGAAAAAACGTTCACACTGCGGATGCAAACCGAGATGACCGGCCTGATCCGCGAAGGGGGCCGGGTTGCCGGGGTTCGCTACCAGACGGCCCAGGGTACCGAGGGCGAGCTCCGCGCGGATCTGGTGATCGCCGCCGATGGCCGCTGGTCGCGCGCCCGCCGCGAGGCGGGTTTGGAACCTAGGGAGTACGACTGCCCGTTCGACGTGTGGTGGTTCCGCCTTTCGCGCCACGACGACGAAGGTGAAGGAATGCTGACCCCGCGGATGCGCAACCGCCGGTTCGCCGTGCCGCTGCCGCGCCCTGGGTACTTCCAGGTCGCCTACCTCGCACCGAAGGGCGCCGATCTGCGCAAGGAAGGCATCGAGGCGTTCCGGGCGAACGTGACCGAAGTCTGTCCCGAGTTCGCCGACCGGGTGCATGAGCTCAAGACGATGGACGACGTCAAGTTCCTGGACGTTCGGCTGAACCTGCTGAACACCTGGCACATCGATGGCCTGCAGTGCATCGGCGACGCAGCACACGCCATGTCGCCGATCGGCGGGGTGGGCATCAACCTGGCCGTGCAGGACGCCGTCGCTGCTGCAACGTTGCTGGCCGAGCCGCTTCTCCGTGGCCGGCCAACCCCGACCGATCTGGCGAAGGTCCGCTCGCGCCGCCTGCTGCCGACAATGCTGGTGCAAGCCTTGCAGCGGATACTGCATCGTGCCGTGATGCGCCCAGTGATGGCGGGCACGCGCAACGGCCCACCCGAGGTAATGATCAAGTTGTTCGAGCGATTCCCGCAGCTGTCATACATTCCGGCCCGGCTGATCGGCCTTGGCTTGCGGCCCGAGCACGCCCCGAAGTTCGCGCGCCGCCCGATGGAGCGAGTCAGGCACTAGAGACCTGGCGTCCTTCCACGGATAGCCCAATAACCTGCGGTAGCCGCTGATCAGGTGTAATGGACTTCGTCTCCGGGTAACTCGCCTGGGCCATCGAATGACGGAAGGCCAGTGGGTGTCGCGACGTGTTGTCACCAAGGGTGGCTCGCAGCGTCGGTGGCTGCTGCGGGTTGGCCGGACAGGGATTGCGCTGGCCTCTGCGGTGGTGTTAATCCTCACCGGCTACGGCTGGACGCTGTCGCGACAGTTCAACAGTTCGCTGGCGACTTCGGCGGTGCTTGACCACCCCAGCCGCACCGACCCCGCTCAATCGCAGTTGGGCGCTGCCCTCGGCCCGATGAACGTGCTGCTCGTCGGGATGGACAGCCGCACCGACAACCAGGGCAATCCCTTACCGCAGCAGGTGCTGGCCGCACTGCACGCTGGCGGCAACGAGGGTGAACTCAACGCCGACACGCTGATCCTGGTGCATGTTCCGGCCGGGGCAGCTCAGCCGGCCGTGGCGGTGTCCATTCCCCGGGACTCTTATGTCAATGTGCCGGGCTTCGGCACTCATAAGATCAACTCAGCCTACCAGTGGGGAATGCGGGATGCGGAATCGGCGCTCGCGGCCCAGGGCGTCGACGAACCGCAGCTACGCCTGCTGGCCCGTCAGGCCGGTGCCCGACAACTCGTCCAGACCGTGGAACAACTCACCGGAGTGACCATCGACCACTACGTCCAGATCAACCTGGCCGGGTTCTACGAGATCACTCAAGCCGTCGGTGGCGTCCCGGTCTGCCTGAAGGACCCGGTCCACGACAGTTACTCAGGAGCGAATCTCCCGGCCGGGCCACAGACGGTCTCCGGCGCGGCGGCATTGGCATTCGTGCGGCAACGTTACGGCCTGCCTCATGGTGACCTGGACCGCATCCTGCGCCAGCAAGCGTTCCTGTCCGGACTGGTCCACCGGCTGCTGTCTGGTGACGTGCTGACCAACCCCACCGCAGTGGCCGCGCTCGACGAGGCGATCGCACGCTACGTGGTCATCGACGCCGGCTGGGACCTCAGCGGGCTCATCGCACAGGCACGCTCCATGGCTGAAGGATCCATCACGTTTCGGACCATCCCCACTGGGCGCTCCGACCTACCTACCCGCGATGGGGAGGCGGTGCAGGTCGACCCCGAGCAGGTACAGCAATTCATCAGCGATCTCACGGGCGCGGGCGACCACTCCGGCAACCCACCCTCGGCCGCACCGATCACCCCAGCGGTCGTACCCATATCCACATCAATACCCTGCGTCAGCTAGCTGTCTCCCTGGCCTCCGGTCGTTCCGGCGTCCGGAATTTACCTACGGCTAACCGATCTTGGGCCAAGCGATTACGACCTACTCCGTAGTGTCGTTGCCATGACCTACCTCGTCCCCGCGTCGGGTCACAACGGCAGCCACGTCTCGCCGCGCTGGAGCCCGACCGGCAACGCTGCCCCCTCCGGCGATGATCTGGGGGTACGCCCCGGCACGTCGGATTCCGCACGCATGGTCGGTGGAGTGCTGCTGCTCGTGCCCGCCACGATCATCCTTGTGCTGGTGATGGTGTGGTGGCTGACCTGAGGCCGGTTGGCTAGCAGGCGGGAGCGGACTGCATGGTCACTACCTCAGCAACTTCGGAACTCGTGGCTGCCGAACCGGACGCTTACCCGCCCTTGTTGCCTGCTCACCTGCGTCGTCCCGCAGTCGTCATCATCGTGCTCGCGCTGCTGCTACTGGCGGTTTTGGCATTGCGTTATGCCCATCAAGAGGCGGCCGGCACGCTGGACCGGACACTGGATAGCTACATCAGGACCCGTCTGCGAAGCGACCAGAGCATGACCGGTGCCGTGATCAGCTTCGTCTACTCGCCGCGTTCCCTGTTGGTGCTTGCGGTAGTGGCGGTCATCGGCGCCGTGGCCCGGCGTTGGTCAGGCGTCATCCTTACCCTCGGTGGCCCGCTCATCGCAGTGACGATCACTGAGGTGATCCTCAAGCCCCTCACCGGACGGCTTCGATATGGGCACTTGACCTTTCCCAGTGGCCACGCCACGGTCCTGGCCGCGACCGCTATCGCGATCATCATCCTGCTCGCCGGCGCGAAGCGGCCCCGCAGTGTCGTGCTGCGGCTGACGGCCGCCCTCGCCACAGCCGCCGTCGCGGCCGGTGTCGCGATCTCTCTCATCGCCCAGCACATTCACTACACCACCGACACCATCGCCGGCTGCTGCGTGGCGGTCGTTACCGTCCTGTCTCTCGCTTTGGCTTTGGACATCGTCCCGCGACGTGTTGAAGCTGGGCGATCCGGAATCTAGCGAAACCCCAGTATGGATGCGACTGCGATCCGGGCGCCTGTCAGCGCGCTTCTGTCGCTGCCGCGTCAGTTGCCCTGAGTGACGCGCTGGAAGGTGAGGTCGAAGTCCGTTCGCCAGTTGCGTCCCTGGTCCTCGGACATCTCCCACCGTCCGCTGATGCGGTCGGCCTCGACGTCGGCGACGAAGCGTTGGTAAAAGTCGGTGTCCTCGCGGGCGAGCTTCCATTGGCCACGCTCGGACGTCATCTGAAATACCCGGCATACCCCCCGCTTGTCGTGGTAGAGCGCGGTGTAGGTCTCGTGAGGGTCGCTGCGGCCGATCACGAAATCCCATGCCCGATCGCCCTCGAGGTCTGACCGTAAGACAACGAATGCGTCGCCAAGCCACTCGATCGTCGCTGCGCCGCGGAGCTGGGTGTCGAGGCTGTCGAGGAACCATGCGTTCGACAGCGTCAGGGTCCAGTTCCCGAGGAGCATGTCGAGCTTTTGCAATGCGCGGTTTCGCATCGTCTCACCTCTTGTCGCCGTCTTCCGATCGGTATGACGTCGACAGGGCGGCGATCTCATCGTGGCAGTGACAGACCACTGCACAAATACAGCGACACCAGGGACACCGGTGGTGTGCTTCAACGCCGCGCCGGGATCCCAGACTCGGTCGGCAGGCCAGCCTCGACCCAGTCCTGGATGCCGTCGGCATATTTGCCTACGTTGCGGTAACCCAAACTTTCCAACTTCGCCGCCACCTGCCCACTGTTGGGACATGCGGCGTTCGAGCAGTAAGTGACGATCGCGGTGTTCTTGTCGGGCAGCAGAGTGGCCGCACGGAGCTCCACATCTTCAGCAACCAGATTGAGCGCACCGGGCAAATGCCGCTGGACGTAGTAACTTTCCGGCAACGCATCCACCGGCACGACACTGCCCGCATCGATCCTGGCCTTCAGCTCTGCACGACTGATCAAAGTGGTCACAGCTCCGTGCCCTTTCCGTGAATGGACGGCAGTCCCCGACTGGACTACAGTCCGCTTATGCCGGTAGACGCTATAGGACCGCGGTCCGCTTCGTCAACCGCGGCTCACCCAAAGCCGCGGCCCGAACGGGCCGACGCGGCCCGCAACCGACGCAAAATCCTCGATGCGGCCGCACGTCTGTTCGACGAATGTGGCGTCACCGCGGTCAGCCTTGATGCGATAGCCGCAGCAGCCGGGGTAGGCAAAGGCACCTTGTTCCGACGATTCGGCGACAAATCAGGTCTCGCCGCAGCGCTCCTGGACGACCGTGAACGCAGCCTGCAACAAGCCATCCTGCGCGGCACACCGCCCCTAGGCCCGGGCGCCGAACCCCACCAGCGGATCACCGCGTTCGTCGCGGCCTACCTGGACTACGCTCTGGCCAACCTCGATCTTCTGCGCATGTCCGAAACCGCTAGTCCCGGCGCGCGCTACCGCATCGGCGCCTACCGCTTCTGGAAACAACACCTCGACATACTGCTCCAACAAGCCGGTCACCAACCGGCATACGCGGGCATATTGGCCCATGCCCTACTCGCCCCCCTCGCCGCCGACCACCTACAAGCCCAGCTCAACGACGGCGCCACTCCCGATATGTTAAATCAAGCATTGTCAGAATACGCTTCAGCCGCCGGCTTCACCCCGGGCAATGACAACCATATCCCTCTCTGACTATTTAAATTATTGATCAGCTTCGTGCGGGGAAGCGGTGACAATCCTGTTGATGCAAATGATCAGCCCTATTGCCCACGACGATGCTCTTTGGGGTGGCCAAGCACTTTCACTGAACGGGCATGTTGTGCCGTGACGTCGATATCGTCGCCAACGATCGAGCTTCACCCATCAACCACACGGCTGAGGCATACCGGAGGATGGCGTGAGTCAGCAGGGGTTCTCGTGGCCGGTTGCGTTTGATCCGGTTACCCGTACGTGGGTTGGCCGGGACAGTCCGGCAGCCGTGCTGGTGCCCGAGCTCGCTGGGCAGCTGGTGTGCGACGAGTCCAGCCTCCGCTGGGCCGCCGAGGACTTCGGTCATGCGGTCCATCGCCGCCCGCGTGCGGTGCTACGTCCCGGTGGGGTGGCCGACGTGGCCGCCATCGTTGAGTTCGCCGGCAAGACCGGGCTCAGCGTCGCGGCGCGCGGTAGTGGTCACTCCACTTATGGGCAGGCGCAGACCAACGGCGGCATCGTGATCGACATGGCGAAGCTGAACCTGGTGAGCGACGTGCGCGCCGACCGGGTCACTGCGCAGGCCGGTGCCCGGTGGAGTGACGTCTTGGACGCCACTCTTGCTGCCGGGCGCACGCCCGCGGTGCTTACCGATTACTTGGGCACCTCGGTGGGCGGCACCCTGTCCGTGGGCGGCGCAGGCGGTACTAGTCACCAGCACGGATTCCAGGTCGACAGTGTCGAGGAGCTGTCTGTAGTGACCGGAACCGGCCGGCTGGTGACATGCTCGCTGCGGCAGAACCGAAGATTGTTCGATGCGACCCGGGCCGGGCTTGGGCAATGCGGGATTATCGTCAGCGCTACCCTGCGCGTGATTCCGGCCGCTTCCCGTGTTCGACGATACCGGCTACAGTATCGCGACCTCACGACATTTCTCGCCGCTCAGCATCACCTCATCAACCATGGGAAATTCGATTTCGTTCAGGGCCAGATCTTCCCGGCAGCACCCGGAGTTTGGCAGTACCTTCTTGAGGCGGCCCTTTATTACATGCCACCAGGAACACCTGTCGACGCGACGCGGATCGATGGTCAAGATTACGGCACCATCGCCGACGAAATTGACGACATCTCTTACCGGGATTTTGCGCACCGGATGGCTCCTGGCGAGGCAGCGCTGCGGGACAGTGGGGAATGGAGTTACCCACATGCCTGGCTCACCGTCGTGCTACCTTCAGCGGCCACCGCGTCGCTCGTCGGTGAGATCCTGGCCAGACTTACCGCCGCTGAGCTGGGCCAGTCCGGCTTGGTCCTGCTGTATCCAATCCGCACCGACCGGTTACACACACTGCTGACGCGATCGCCTGACTCGAAACTAGCCTGGCTGTTTGCACTGTTGCGCACCGCCAGCGTCGACAACCCCGCAGACGTCGCCGCCATGATCGAGGCAAACCGGGTGGTTCATGACCGAGCTGTTGCCTGCGGTGGGGTCACGTATCCGATCAACTCCGTGCCGATGTCCGCCGCGGATTGGCGCATTCATTTCGGGCCGCGCTGGCGGCAGCTACAGGCGGCCAAGGAGGAGTTCGATCCGCACGGCATCCTCACCCCTGGCTACGGTATCGGCACGCATTCCGCACCGCACTGTCCCAAGCCGATCGGCTGAGCGAACCGCCCGACTATGCCGTGACTATGAACGGCGAAGGCGCGCTTTGCGACTTTGATCACCCGCCATTGCGAACTGCGCGGCCGACTACGGTTTCGGCTCGTGTGCGCACCACCGAAGCGGTCGTCACGACCTTTGCGACCGGCACGGATTCGGCAGATGAGCTTCGACGAACGGGATGGCGACTGACTCAATTCCGCCCGGAACTGCAAGTGTGGGATGCACGTTCACCTCGAAGATCACGCCACCATTCTCGATGGCAAGATCGACCCCACCGAAGCGCAAACCCAACGATCGCGTCGCAGCTATCGCCAGACGCCGGTATTGCAACGGAAACTGCTCCACGGGCACGACCGTGGAGATCGCACCCTGCGACTCGTTGCACGGCGCATCAAGGTTAGCTTGCACATGTTCACACACCCGCAGTACCTGGTCATGCAGCACCACCACCCGAAACTGGTGACGCCGACCGTCGGTGGTGAAGTTGCCAGCGTCACGGGATATCAACCAGTCCTGGCCCGTGGCAGCGTAATGCCGAGCCGCAGCATCTAGCTGATCTCGGGTTGTCAGGTGGAAAACGTCACGGCCACCCACTCCCACCCTTGGTCGCGCCCAGACATTGCCACCCAGTCGCTCAAAGGCCTCGTATGCGATTTCAGGCTCTGGGCGGCGCAAGGCGATCGTGTCCATGTGAGCGACGCCCTCGCGCCGGAAACACTCGGCCGCGAGCTTTTTGTCCGTGGCATTGCGCCACGCTTGCACGTTCGCACTCAAAGACAGCGGCCCTTGGACCGGTAGATGACCTTGAAACGCCTCCAGCCGCCGACGATCGGCCGGAGGAATCTCATAAATGATCACTACCTTCGGTCTGGCGACAAGCCCCGCGGATGCGACTTCCAACTGCACACCACCCGGAACTACGCGCGCTCGGCCAGGACCTCCCTCCAGGAAATGTCGAGCGTCGATCGACAACGGCGCCACTCCGGTGAGCAGTTCGACCGCTCTGTCCAGCGAGCCGCGACTTCCCTCCTGTGACCCATGGTCGGTCATCAAGACAACACCGCTGGTATCACCGCGGCATGGCGAGACCAGTACGTCCGGCTGGGGTGACAGCGCCCGTTGGAGTTGCTCGTGTTCCTGCCCAGCTGGCGGACCGTGGCAGTGACCATTCCCCGACCTCCCCGTCACTGGCGCCGTCCCTGATTAGCTGATCTTCAAGCTTGGGCCTTTACAGCCCACTTGACTCCGGCAACACCGAGCCGTGAAGCCGGTACCCAACGACCTCGCTGGCCAGAACTACGGCCTGGTCACCGATGGCCAGGCGGGTAATCGGCGAGTCGGGCGACGACCAAGCGTCGTGCACCGCGGCAGCGAAGGCGTGGTCCTCTCCATCCTGAACCTCGAGGTCGATGACCTGGCCGCTGCGGAGGAAAACTTCGATACGGCACGTCATCAGGACAGCCTAGTTCTGCGCACCTCGATAGCCGACTGAGGTTCCCCCGGCCAGGCGGCAATCAGGAGCAGGGTGGACCCGGCATGGCTCTCCGTGGCTTTGTGATTAGTCAGTGCCTGACGAAGTCCTCATACCAGCGTTGTGCGCAACGACGGCTGGAGGTTCATCCGGGCCTTGCGCACCGCCGTGCCCGTCGTTGTTTGTGATGCGGCGGCCCACTCCAGCCGGTATGCGGCTGCCGGGCAAGATCACGTCATACTCAGTCGCTTGGCCGTGAAGAGTGAGCACGGATGCGCTGGGTGGGTGGGATGCCCTTATCGCAACCAGGACATAGGTGCCTTCGATGCGGGCGACCATCCGGTAGGAGCCATCCGCACCGGTGTGGGTTAGGCCAACTTGCTGCCCGG
Source organism: Pseudonocardiales bacterium (assembly GCA_019241525.1). Lineage (GTDB taxonomy): Bacteria > Actinomycetota > Actinomycetes > Mycobacteriales > Pseudonocardiaceae. The sequence continues at coordinate 30,168 of JAFAWY010000065.1, read as the reverse complement.
CCAGATCAATAAGGGTCAGCGAGGCAGCGGCCAGTGAGCCGCCGTCGCCCTGACGCACGTGCCCGCTGAGCGCGCAGGGACGCTCCACCGACCCGGGACGCTGATTAACCTCAGGCAGGCCCGTAGCCGCATTCGTCGGTAGTGACCGCGGACGCAGTCGCCGATCACCGGCTCGGTGCCGACCGTGCGTGATTCGGTGTCGATCAGGGCCGTCCGATGCAAGTGGCGAAGGCTGGACACGCAGCAGCCCGGCAAGTGAACTGGGCAGCCACCAATTCCACTTGCCAAGCAGCCTGACCAATGCGGGTACCAGCAGAGCCCGCACCACAGTGGCGTCGATGAGGATGCCCGCCCCTAGCGCGGTGCCCAGCACCTTGACGTCGGTGGTAGGCGCCGAGGCCAGCGCGGCAAAGGAGAAGAACAAGATAAGCGCGGCCGAAGTGACCAGGCGCCCGGTCCGGCCCAGCCCACCCACCACAGCGGCCGAAGTCGAACCCGACGCGTCGTACTCCTCGCGCATCCTGGCCAGGATGAACACCTCGTAGTCCATGGACAGACCAAACAGGAACGCGAAGATGATCACAGGCAACCAGAATGAGATCGCGCCGGTTGGTGCGATGCCGAATACTGCCTGCGAGCCGTGGCCCTGCTGCCAGAACAACACGACGAAGCCGAACACCGCAGCCAGCGACACCAGATTCAGCACCACAGCCTTTAACGGCAGCAACACTGACCGGAACGTCCGCATGAGCAGCACAAAGGTGATAGCTGCGACGACGAGCAGCACGTAGGGAAAGTTGTTGTAGACCGCTGTGGAGTAGTCCTGCACAGCGGCGCCCGCGCCGGTAATGCCCACCTTTCCCCCGGTGGCTGCTTCCACTGCCGTGCGTACGGCCTCGACTACCGCAGCGCCGTCGCTGTCCACAGTCTCCCGGTAGGGCAGCACGTCAATGAGCGCAGTGCCATCGCGGGTACTGCCCACCACAGCAGTGCGCACGCCGGCCACACCATGAGTTGCCTTCACCGCAATGTCGGCCCGGTTGGCGGGTACCAGCACCTCGACGGGGGTCAGCACGCCGGCACCCACGCCGCCCTGGCGCAGCTGGGTAACGACCTGGTAGGCGGGACCGCTGTTGGTCAACGAGTCGATGCCCGCTTGGCCGATCCGGAGACCGAACACCGGTGCGATCAGCAGTCCCAACGTCACCATGGCGGCGCCGGCCGCGAGCCAAGGCCGGGCCACGATGCCGCGCGACCACGCCGTCCAGCCACGCGACGCGACGCCTTCGTGTCGGATACGCGGCCAGTCCAGCCGCGGGCCGACGCTGGCCAGCAGCACCGGCAGCAAGGTCAGTACCGCCGCGACGCTGACCAGCGGGATGAGTAATCCGCCAAACCCCATGCTGCGCAGGAACGGCACCGGCACGACAAGCAGGGCCAGCAGGCTGATGCCCACGGTCAGCCCGGAGGCAAGCACCGCACGTCCCGCGGTGCACGTCGCGATCACGACCGCAGCGCGATTGTCGTGGCCGTGCGCCCTCTCCTCCCGCCAGCGCGAAACCAAGAGCAGCGAGTAATCGATGGCCACGCCGAGCCCGACCAGCGAGATGAGGAACTGCACGACAAAACTCACCGCGGTCAGATACGTCAATCCCAAAACCAGCAAGAACGTGGTGAGGATGGACACCGCCGCGATCATCAGGGGCACCAGTGCCAGCAAAGACGCGAACACAAAGGCCAGCACGACCAACGCACCCAGTGCGCCAAGAAGCGTCTCCACCAGCACACTGGGTCCCGACCTGTTGCCGCCGGCTGACAGCAGCGCGTAAGACGTTAGCCCGCTGTCCAGGCCACGTGCAGCAGCTGCTTGGTGCAGCACGGGCGCCAGCGCTGCCTCGGTTCCGGGTCCGAAACCAGTGGGCAGGCCGCCTTGTACCAGCGCGAATGTTCTGCGGCCGCCGTCGAAGACAAAGGAGTCGTCTCTGGCGCTGGCCAGATCCACCACCCGCAACTGCGGCAACTGCTTTCGCACTGTGTCGAAGACCGCCGCCACGTCGGCTCGGCGGCCTTGCACTGTCTCGCCCTCCGCCACGGTCAGTACCGGCACCAGCGTGTCGGCCGAGCTGACGCCGTAGGTGGCAACCAGCTGCTTTTCCGTCTCGTATCCAGGCTGACCGGGCAACGAGAAGTCGAACGAGAGCCGGTCCACCAACTGGCCGGCGGTCAGCAGCCCGCCGACAAACAGCACGAGCCACAGCAGGGCCACCCCACGGCGGTGCCGCAGCACAAGTTCAATGAACCGCTCCACTGTCCTCCACGTGCTCGAGCACCATCACCCTGTTGCCAGCGCCAGGGTCGAAGAGCTGCTGCGCAGGAGGTCCTCACCGACCCGTACACGCACCGGCTTGGGCGCACCCATCGAGCCAACTCATGCACCGCTGGCCGTCGACTCAGCACAACCGCTAAGCCCGCACCTTCTCTGGTACGGGCATGGGTAGTTGGCAGATATGACAGATCCGGTCCCCCAGATGAGAACAACGGATGGCCAATACCCATCTAAAGGGCAAAGACGTCAACTCCGCGCAACCGCCATTCACGGGCAAAATCGGTAAAGCTCAATAATGCATACATGCACCCAAACCCCGATATGTTTCTCTATCAGGAGTTGGGTGGGCTGATCAAATGTGGACAGCCCAGCGCGACCCCGGCAAGATCACACCATGGCGCCAGCGGCGGAGCAGTCCGGTACGGCGAGAGCACCGCAGCGTTCCGCCGACCACCGTGGCAGCCAGGATCGGGACCGGCTGCTGCCATTACTGACCGTGGAGCGGGGCCTGCGCGCCGTCGTTCTGATCGGCGTTGGTGTGGTCTTGGTGACCCATGCCCATGCCGATTGGACGGACCTCGGGCGACGTTTTGCCGAACAGGTCGGCCTGGACCCGAGCCGCAACGAGACCGGCCGGCTGATCGCACGGTGGCGGGGTTCGGGCCACGGCAGGCCCAGCGGGACGGGATGATCCGCCGTGGGGTACCGCGCGCTGGAGGCAGTGGAAGGCTATGGCCTGCTGCGTCGCCGACGGTGGGGTGAATACCTGACTATCGTATCGACAGCGTTGTTGCTCATTCCTGGAGTTCAGAAACTGCTTAAGCACCCGACCTGGCCGGCAGTCGGCGGCCTAGTACTCAACGTGCTCATCGTCATTTACCTGATCTCCCGGGTGATCCGCCGACGAAAACCCGCGCACCAGATGGCGGAGTACCAGCCCTCAAACCCTACCTCCTGCGCTCAGGTGATACCCCGGGCGTTACGGGCGTACACCTGGGCGAATCCGTAGACCGATTTGGCGTAATCCAGCGAGTTGTTGTAGGACAGAATTGCCCGTAACCAATCTTCCCCGTTGGCCAGGTTGCGGTTGTCGGCGCACAGGTATTTCGCGGCGGCCAGAGCGGCGTTGTCGATGTTTTGTGGGTCGGTCTTGCCGTCGCCGTGTGCATCGGCGCGCCAGACTGCCCAAGCTGAGGGAATGAACTGGAAGGGCCCCACGGCGTGTTCCCAGACCTTGTCCCCGGTCAGCAGACCGCCATCGGTGGCGGCAATCGCGCGGTTGCCGTTGGCGCCATCCAGCGGGACACCGATGATCGGTGAGGAGGGCCGGCCATCAGGCAGCAGGGTGCGGCCCCCGATGGTGCCGTGCTGGGATTCCACCGCCGCGATACCGGCCAACGTCACCCAGGTGAGATGGCAGTTGGGATGGCTTGCAGCCAGAACCGCATGTGCGTTGGCGTAGGCCTCCAACGCCCGGACTGAGATCCCGGTGACCCGAGACAGCCGGGCAGCCCAGGCGGCGTAGGCCAGTTGCGGTCCACCCGGTGGGGTCGCCTGCGCGGGAATCTGCACCGGGATCGTGACGGTCCGGGCAGGCCCGCCGCTGGTGGATGGCGCGGACGGCGCCACCGGCGCGGCGTCAGGCTCAGGGACATCAGGTAGCGCCGCAGGTGCGGCCATCGCCACCGGGGAGGGCGAGGCTAGGCCCCGGTCAGGCAACGGAGCAGCTACCGTGCCCAAGACCGCCACTACCAGACTTGCGCACGCCAGCGCACCGCCGGAGACCAGCCCGCGTACCCCGTACTGCCAAACCCAGCTGGGGATACGCCAACGCCCCGGGGGCTCATTTCCCGGTTGCACGCTTGCCGCTGTCGTGGCCTTGTCACTGCTCACGTCTCAGATCAACGACTGGCCCGGCGAGCAGACACGCGGAACCACCCGACGCGGTTAGTTGCCCGGGCAGATGGCGAGCTCGGTGGCAAACACCAGCAAGCCGAGCTCAACACCCCGGCCGGTAGCCGGCGCCCGCACCACCGTCATTGCCTGCCGGAGCGCGACCGCCGATCCCGCAACAAGTGCGGTCCCAAGGTCAGCAACCCCAACACCACAATGATGACCAGCGGAACGCCCACCATGATCAAGACGACCTCGAGCGACGTCACAGCTGTCACGGTAGTGGAAATGGGTGGTCCCGCAGTGTGCTCATCCACCGGCTAGACGCTGCACCAACATCTCAGGTGGCAGCCTGTGGGCAGGTCACTGCGGTCGGTCAGGCAGTGCAGTCGAGCGCTTGGAGGTCACCGTGATCGTTTCCGTGCCTCCGGTGCTGACCTGGGACCGGCTAGCCACGGCGTGGACTCCCAACGTGGGGGCGCTAGTGGTAGTGGCCGCGCTCGCCGTGGCCTACGGGCTGGGCATGCGGCGGTTACACCAGCAAGGCAAGGTCTGGCCCAGGGGCCGACTGTGGTGGTTTCTGGCCGGTCTGATGTCGATCCTGCTGGTGACGGTGACCGTCATCGGGCTCTATGCCGGCACGTTGTTCTGGGCTCGCGCGGTGCAGAACATCGTGCTGTTGATGATCACACCAATGTTCCTGGCACTGGGCGCACCGCTGACCCTGCTGCGCGACACCCTTCCCCGTCTGGCCAGGCAGCGGGCTAGCCGAATCCTGCACAGCCGAGCGGCTCGACTGCTGACCTTCCCGCTGGTGATGACGGCCATGCTGATCGCGCCGTTGTACCTCGTGTATCTGACGCCGCTGTATGAAGCCAGCCTGCGGTCGGCGGCCGTGGGCGCGGCGGTCGGCGTGGGGCTCGTGATCGCCGGATTCCTGTATTTCTGGACTCGATTCCGGCTCGATCCGTCCCCGCGCACCGACCCGTACCTGATCAGCATCGCCATCAGCTTCGCAGAGGTGATCTTCGATGGCGTATTGGGATTGATCCTCTGGCTGGGTCCATTGGTCGCCTCGCAGTACTACTTGGCCCTGCACCGGGGGTGGGGTCCGGACCCGAGACTCGACCAGATCATCGGTGCCGGGGTGCTATGGATCGGCGGCGATCTCGCGGGTCTGCCGTTCCTCGTCGCGGTCGTCACCCGCATGATGCACGAAGATCAACGTCACGCCGCCGCCATCGATGCTGAACTCGACGCGGTGGAGGCGGGCTCCGCAACAGGAATTGCCACTCCGGCTGGCTCGCCAACTCCCTCACTTGACGCCCACCCTCAAGCACGGCTGTGGTGGGAAGATCATCCAGAACTGGCGCAACGATTCCGCCATCACCGCTGACCGGCATTGCCGGTGGCCGGTAATGGTTCCGGATCAGTCCGGTGATCCCGGGACCGGCGAAGTAGGCGTGCGCTCGGACGCGGAACCCGATTGCAAGGGCGGTGGTTTCGGTGTCGTGTGGCTTGGTGCATCTGGCCCGCACCGTGGCGCGTGCTCCTGGTGCGGTAGCAGGAACGGGGTGGTCAGCAGCAGCAGACCGGCGACCGCGATCGCGGTGCGGGGACTGGTGATGCTGGCCAGCAGCCCCCACAGGGCAGTCAGGGCCGCGATGGTGGCTTTGCTGGTGACCGACCATGCGGACAGGGTGCGGGCAAGCCGATCTGCGGCGGTTTGGTCGAGCCGGTAGGTGGCGAATACCGGGTTGAACACCCCCATGCACGTGATCAAGCCAAGCTCGACGGCGATGACCAGCACAAGCCCGGCAGCGCCCGAGTGGACGAAGGTCAGCCCGGCAGGCCAGCACGCGCGCAGTGCGCCAGCAGTGAGCATGACCTTGTGCTGCCCGCACCGCGCGACAAGTCGGGAGGCCAGCCGTGAACCGATGAGGCCACCGACACAGGGTGCTGCGAAGGCCAGGCCGTACTGCCAGGGTGCGAACCCGAGGTGGCCAAGCATCAGAACGGCAAGCAACGGGGCGGTTGCCATGATCAGGCCGTTGACCAGGATGGTGTTGAAAAGCAGCGGGCGCAGCCCCGGGTGGCTCAAGATGTACCGCCACCCGTCGATCAGGTCGCCAGCTCGCAGCCGCGATGCATCGGTCCGCATCGGCTGCGGCTCCCTCCCGCTGATCGCGCGGATCCCTGCTGCCGAGAGCAGGTAGCTGACCGCATCGGCCACCACGGTCGTCACTGGCCCGAAGAGCCCAATCGCGGCTCCGCCGAGCGGCGGTCCGAGGGCGGTGGCGGTCCAAGTTGTGGACTCGAACCGTCCGGTGGCGACAAGCAGGTCCTGCGGCTCCACCAGCGCTTTGAGGCATGCGCCACCAGCTGCCTGGAAGATGATGTTGGCAGCGGCGACGATGACCGATACGAGGAGGAGCTGGGCAAAGCTCAGCCACTCCAACACGAACGCGGCGGGAATGCTGATCAGCGCTGCGAATCGGGTCAGGTCCATTGCAACCATTACCGGCCGCTTGCGGCGGAACTCCACCCACGGGCCGGTGGGGACCGCCACAGCAGCCCCGACCGCGGGCCCCGCCATGGCCAGCACCGACACCGCGGTCGGTCCGGCGTGCAGCACCAGGATCGCGATCAAGGCAAACGCGTCGAACGCCAGCCACGTGCCGAATGTGCTGACTGCATAGGCCGCCCAGAGCCACTGAAACTGTCGGCCCAGCGACCGCCTGCCCACCACGCCGAGCGCACCTCGCCGTCTCGCCTGCACAACGTCACGTTGCCCAGTAAAATCAAAGCGAGCAGATGGCCTGCAGATCAAACAACCGCTCCGTCGGCGAGCCACAACGTGCCGTTGTGCGCTTAAGGTCGGTCAGCATGGATCTCGATGCCGTGCGCACCTTCGTCGCTGTCGCGGACGCAGGCCACTTCCAGCGAGCCGCCGCCGATCTGTCGATCACTCAGCAGGCCGTCTCCAAGCGCATCGCCGCGCTGGAGAAGGACCTGGGTGTCCGGCTGTTCACCCGCACTGCGCGGGGATCCCAGCTCACCATCGATGGGCGGGCATTGCTGCCCCATGCCCGCCACCTCCTCCAAGTCGAAGAGCGGGCAGCCGCCTCCGTGCGTCCCGGCCGCCGCGCGCTGCGCGTCGACGTGATCGGCCGGCGGCTCGCACCGGCAGGTCTATTGCGCGCCTTCCATCGCGCGCATCCCGAGACCGAACTCGACGTCGTGACTCTCTTCGACGCCGACACGGCCATTGCCGCTGTCCGGTGCGGCACGATCGACGCGTCCTTCCGCGCCGTTACCCTGCCCGACGGGCAGCTGCCCGACGGCATCGAGGCCGTCCGGGTTCTCGACGAGCCGGTCCAGCTTCTCACCGGGCCGGCCCACGAGTTCGCCGCTGCCCGCGCGGTCACGCCCGTTCAGCTCATCGGGCACAGAATCTGGATGCCCGGGATCGTCACCGGGACCGAGTGGGCCGCCTACTATGAGGAACTCGCCGCCGCTTTCGGACTCACCATCGACGCGATCGGCCCCAACTTCGGCACCGAGCCCCTCTTGGACGCGATCGCCGACTCCTCGACACTGGCGACCTTCGTCGGCGAGTACACCCGGCTGCTCTGGCCTGCCGGCTACGACCTGCGTCGCATTTCCCTGCACGCCCCGACGCCGGTCTACCCACACTCGCTGATCTGGCGCAGCGACAACCCGCACTCCGCGCTCACCGCACTACGCAACTACCTTGGCTCCACACAGCCCGATCACCTCGACACCCGAACCTGGACACCGAAATGGGCGCAGCGTTCAACACCATCCCCACCCAGCGGCAGCAACTAGCCCTGGCCATTCCGGGCGACATTGCGGTGTGTGTGGATCGCCGCGTCAGCCGTCAGGGCACGGACGGCGTCGCTGGTGTCGGTGATGTGAGCCAGGACCAACTTGCGGGCGCGTTCACTGTCACGGCGCCGGATGGCATCGATGATCTGCTCGTGTTCTGACAGGGAATCGGCACGCCGGGTTCTGGCGGCAGGTAAGAAGTAGAAGCGGACTTGTTTCGTCAGGTCGCGCACGTAACTGGTGAGTATCGAATTGTGCGAGCACCCTGCCAGCGCTACGTGAAATTCAGCATTGATCCGGGCCAGCTCGCCGGCATCGTCGACGGCGGCCTGACGGGCCAAGATCTTCCCGAGCTCGGCAAGCTGGGTTGTGGTGCGGCGTTCGGCGGCCAGAGCAGCGACCGTAGCTTCCAGATGAGTACGCGCCTCGAACAGATCGGCCAGCGCGGTCGAGTCGTAATCGCGCACGAACGCGCCTTGATGGCGGCGGTGCACGATCCAGCCGTCGGCGGCCAGGGCGTGTAACGCCTCGCGCACCGGAATGTGGCTGACTCCCATCTGCCGGGCGTACTCATCAGCGATCACCCGAGCGCCAGCGGGCAGCTGGCCCGACAGGATCGACTCCTCGATTTGCGCCCTGACCCGCTCAGCAGCCCCGACCCGCATGCCTGCCAATCATATAGGACAGCTCGAACACGAAGACGTAACCACCGTTTACATCGAGGTCACCAAGCAAGAATTCCTACCACAGATCCTATAGGAAAACGGATTCTCTGGGCACGCCGAGGAGCTGCCATGTCGCCACCCACGACTTCGACCACGACGACACGGACTACCACCGCATCCACACCGGATTCGACCAGCCAGCGGCACTCGGTACCGGAATATGAGGAGATACCAGTTCCGCTGCACGCACGCCGCGGTCTGATCTCGGTCTCAGCGGTGTGGCTGGGCTTCCCGATGATCTTGACCTGCGCCGTATTCGGTGGCTTGATCGTGTACTCGCTGGGTTTCTGGCGCGGGATGCTGGCGATCGTGCTCGGCAACCTGGTGCTCATGGGCTACGTCGGCGCATTGAGCTATATCGCTGGGCGCAGCGGGAAGAACTTCGCGCTGACCGCTGTCGAGACGTTCGGCCGACGTGGCTACCTCGTGCCGTCTGGGTTTCTCGCCACCGTGGTGATCGGCTGGTTCGCTTTCCAGACCGGACTCACCGGCTCGATCCTGCACGACAGCTTCGGCTGGAACGAACAGCTCACCACCCTGGTCGCCGGGATCGGCTTCCTGGCCGCCACGCTACTGGGCATCCGGGCGCTCTCCGTCATCGGCATGATCGCCGCACCGGTCTATCTGGTCCTGGGTGGTCTAGCGATCTGGTTCGCCGCTGAACACAGCACGCCTGCCTCGGTCACTTCCTATCCTGGCGGGGCCAGTCAAGCGGCGATGACCTTTGGTGCCGCTGTGACCCTGGTCATCGCCTCGTTCATCGATTCCGGCACCATGACCGCCGACTTCACCCGCTGGTCACGGTCCGGGCGTCAAGGGTTCCTGGCCTCGGTGTCCGCGTTCCCCATCGGCAACACCATCGCGCTGGTCGTCGGCGGGGTCATCGTCGCACTCGGTGCGGCCAGCAACCCGGCCACCAACGGCGGCACGTTCCTCAACGTTCTCATCGCACACGGCGGCATTCTGGTTCCGCTGGCCGCCGCGTTCGTACTGATCAACCTCGGTTCGGTGTGCACGCACTGCCTCTACAACGGCGCGGTCGGCTGGGGCCAGCTCACCGGCACCACCATGCGCCGGCTCACCGTCATCCTCGGTGCCGTGGGCATCGCCCTGGCAGTGGCAGGCATCTGGTCCCACTTCGAGCAATGGCTGAACCTGCTCGGCGTGATCGTGCCCCCGATCGGCACCGTGCTCGTCCTCGACCAGCTCCTGCTACCCCGCTACGCACCCACCATTTCTCGGACCGGTGTAAGCCCCGCCCAGATACGTTGGGCCTCCTTCGCCGCGTGGGCGGCCGGATCGGCCGCGGCGTTACTCGCTCATGCCTTCGCGCCCTGGCTATCCGACGCCGTAATCGGCATCCTCACCGCCGCCACGGTCTTCGTCGGAATCCACGCAGTCACGCGGCACCAGGCACTCCCCCAGGCCCGACAAGCGTCAGGATCACCGCAATGAGAAACGCGACACACGACAAAACGACCAGAGCGGTCCGTGCCGTTGAATGCGTCACGAGGAAACTCGCCGCCAAAAAGAGCAGACCCAGCGCGATCAATAACGGGTAGCTCATGGTACTTACCCCCTCGGGTTTGCTGGTACCACCGCTGGATACCCCAGAGGAGCGCAACACATGCTATTAAGCAGCGTTGTGACCACCGAACCATCGCTGTAGCGCGGCCTGTGGTGAGGATTCCGGCCCGGCACCGACCCAGCAGACGTACCCGTCCGGTCGGACGAGGACGCGATCGACTCCTGGTGAGGCGCCCATCGCGGTGCCCACAGGGGAGTCGACGACGCGAGCGGTGACCGCGGTGACGTTTGGGGGCAGCGCCAGCCGCGGTGCTCGCTGGTCACCGAGTTCCAGCAGCAGCCCGCGCCCGGGTTGCAGCAAGGCGCTTACGGTGGTCGGACCAGCCGGAGTCTGCAGCGACAGGTCGATCATCCTGGTGCCGACCAGCGGATCAGTGGCATCCGAGCCACCGAGGTCGTAACGCAGGTCCAAGCCGGACATCAGTCCGGCGAGATAGCGGTTGGCGTCGGGTAAGCGGGCGAGCTCGGTCACGATCTCGCGCAGTGCCAGGAGGTCATCAGCCTCCGGTGGTGGGCTCATCAGCACTGCTTGGGCGCGTGTCGTGGCCAGCACTCGGGCGGCGACCGGGTGGCGTTCGGCATGGTAGCTATCGAGCAGCCCGGCCGGTGCGCGTCCGTGCACGTGTGCAGCGAGTTTCCAGCCCAGATTCATCGCGTCCTGGATGCCGAGGTTGAGGCCCTGCCCTCCGATAGGCGAATGGATGTGCGCCGCGTCACCGGCGAACAACACTCGGCCGTACCGGTAGTTGGTGACCTGGCGCGCCGCGTCGCTGAACCGGCTACCCCATCGCAGTTTCGCCAGTTTTGTCTCCGGGCCATGCACCGCAGTCAGGGCCCGAGCTACTTCATCGGCGGTGACCGGGGCCTGGCGTGCCAGGGCCTGCTGTTCTGCGCTGCCGAACACCACGCGGTACACCCCGGCAGGTCCGAGCGGGCTCGTCAGCATCCAGAAACCGCCGCCGGTGCGGATCAGCCTGCTGATATGCGATACCGACCGCGGCACCGTCGTCGACACCGCGGCCAGTTCGACATCGGCGCTGACCGCGGCCAGAGTGCCAGCTCGCCCGGGGAAGGCCACCCCGGTCACCTTCCGAACCGTGCTGTGGGCTCCGTCGCAGGCCACCAGGTAGCGGCCTTCGATCATTTCCTGGCCACCGGGACCCGAGACGGCGGCTTCGATACCGGCCTCGCCGCAGGTCAAGCCGACCAGCTCGGTACCGCGACGGACAGCCACGCCCAGCCCGCGCAGGTGATCCTCGAGAACCGCCTCAAGTCGATCTTGCGGGATGAGCACACCATCCGGGTGGCGAGTGCGCCATGGCCGGGTGTCCAGCGGTACCGGCAGGCCCGCGAAGTGCCCGCGGGCGGACTTGGTCGGGATGCTGCGTTCGATCACCGCGTCGAGCAGTCCCCGCATCGCCAATACCTCTGATGTGCGCGAGTTGATGCCACCACCCCGGGACTGACCGCTTGGGACAACCTGCCGCTCGATGACCTCTACCGCGGCACCGGCCAGGGCAAGCTCACCGGCCAACATCAACCCGGTTGGACCAGCACCAATGACGATCACATCACGCATTTGTCGTGCCCCAAGGTCTGCGGTCGGCTGAATGGTGGCGCCGGCCCGCGCGAGCGCAACCCCGTACCCGCAACCAGCGCAGGCTGTACTACTAGCAGACTGTGGTGACTGCCTGTCGATCCCGCGGTCACCGCGGTTTGCGCAGCATCGGCCACATCAGTGGCGAACTACCGTTCTGGATGACGCCGATTTCCTCAAATCCATGACGCTCGTACAGCCGCTTGTTCCGCTCACTCGTCGCCTCAAGGTAGGCCGTGATGGCCTGCGCATCGCACGCCTTCAACCCGTGCGCGAGCAGCGCTGAACCGTACCCACGTCCTTGGCGCACCGGATCAACCCCGATCAACGGCAGATACCAGTGCCGCTCTGTCGGGTGGTATTCGCCCATCTGGTCGAGAAAAGCGAAGACCTCCGTGTGCTCTGACGCGGGTACCGCCTCCTCCGCCAGTGCGCCCATCGCGTCGTCGTCGGACTTCACGCCCGGCGGCAACCACAGTGCCACCCCTGAGAATGCTTCCACCGAGTGCGCCGTCCCACTGTCGAACGCCCCGCCGGCAAAAACGGGCACGAGCTGCGGAAAGTAAGTCAAGTATTGGTGCGCGTCACGAAACACCCATCGCGCAACGGGGTCCGAAAGAAATGCAGCCGCAACGGTGCCGATAGCCCGATCCTGATCGACAATTGGTGCAACGTTCGCCGCCGAAGTGGGCATTTATCCTCCATTAACAATCCATCGTCGATCGACGCCCGAGCTTGTAAATACAGAATCTATGGTCGATCCCAGGCGGGTTCCCTTGACGTACCTGCTTACCGTCATGCCCTGCCGTACATCAGGTCCGGTCGAGGTAATGGACGATCCACACGTTCGGCTCCCAGTACGATCCGACATCGCCGTCCCGATCGATGTCCACGGTGGTCAGGCAGGCAGGAAAGACGTAACGACCGGACTCCGGGAAGGCCATGCCCGTCCAGGCCTCCCAATCAGCCACGGAGCCGATGATCCGCATTGAGCGCGGCAGGGCAGGACCTATCCTGCCGCCGAGGCGGACGTGGACCCGGATCCAAGGATCGAATGGGCTCCCGTCAGGCCGAACCCAGGTCACGTAGCGCTCTATCGGAGTTAGGGGATAGCGCTGCTTCCAGTTGGGACGCACCGGTGCGATGAGGGATCGAAGCCCTGCTGAGCTGGCAAGTGCACGCATCTGTTCCAGGATCACCGAAGCTAGGCGCCGTTCTCGATGGCGCGGTGGGATCTCGGCCGCCAGAGCACACAAGGCGCTGGCGGACCCACCTTCGGCGTGAAGGGCAAAACCCGCCGCGATGCTGGCATCGATACCGGGCCCCAGGTCGGCCAGTTCCCCGCCCCAGGCAACGGGGATGCTGTGCCCCTCCGCCAGCACCTCGTCGGCGTCGGGATCGTAGAGAACGAACTGATACTCGGCGAACAAGTCGTAGAGATGAACCCAGTAGCGATTGAGGACATCGCCGTGGAGGTTGTATTCCGGCCACACCTCTTCGGACAGGCCAGCGATCCTGTCCCAGAGTTCGGGGCGCTCGGAGAACCGGTAGGCAACGATCGCCATAGCTCATGCTCTCTGATCACGTCACCGGCAGCCACGGGATGAGTAGCAACGACAGCAGGTCGTCGCCGACCAAGCTGGCGGACCGCCGGCGGCTGATGATGCCATCCACCACTTCGTCCAGCTGCCGTTGGGCACGATCACCTCCAGGTAACCGGCGACCCGGCGGCGGGTGAACAGCGGCTGGATGAATCGGAGATACGAACGACGTCACCGTAGCGACGGTGGCCTATTCATAAGATCGCCAGCAGATCCGGCGAAGATCCAGGGCTGATCCGAGCAGCGGGATATCGGGGGACCTGGCACGTCCAATCACGGGACGGTAGCGGTCTGGCGGGTCACCGTGGCGTCCCCTCACCGACGAAGGCGTGCATTGTCCGCTCAGCTGATAATGCCAGGTAGACAGCCCAACCATGGAAGAAATAACCACTGACCGATGTGGCGCAAGCGCTGCGATCAGTTCGCCTGGCCACACTTGTACAGCTTTCGATATGCAACCAAGACCTGGCTGTCCCTTGTGAGCCTTGCCGCAATCTTTTTGTCGCGTGTTGGACTTCTTCGGTTCACGTTCGGGAGGCAGTGTCATCGCGTCAACCGGCTGTGCTTGGAGGCTACGTGGCTGGAGCGTGGCTTGATATCACGGCACGCCAATCACGGGACTGCGACGGAGTTCTCGTCGACGCGGGGTGCTGGACCCTTTTTCCGGGCCGGCTGACATCTTCGAATACGCGCGGCTCGCGACGACCTAGCCCAACGCCCAAAAGCGATGAGACGGTGAACAAGGAAACTCGTTGGAGCGCGCTGCGGGGATTGCGGAGCCCGCAATGATGAAACAATGGGGAAGCAATGACGCGCTCGAAGCCGAGTTGGCCTCTCGAATAGATGCCGAGGGTCGGATAGCTGCCGCGTTGCTCGAGCTGGAGAGCCATCCCGGGCATCATGCGTTGTCGACCGCGGTGCTGACCGGGCAAACCGCGCAGCGATGGGCCGAAGCCCGCGAGATCCTCGCCGGTCTGTGGCAGGACTTCGGTATCTACCAGGCCGTGGTCTCTGCTGCCCGCACCGTCCGTGCTCGGCGCGCTCGGCCGGGTGAGCGCGAGCTGGCCGAGCTGCATCGCCTGCTTGCGCAGCCCTCGATCGATGTGGCCAGGACAGCGGTGTCGCTGTCTGAGCGTCGGCTGACCGGAGCGATCGAGCGAGTGGAGATGCTCACCCTGGACCAACTCAGTGCTCGGATGGACACCGCCTTTGCCGAGATCAGCGAGCTGGTGCTGGCCTGTGACGCCACGCAGCGTGCGGTGCTGACCGCGCTCACGGCGCTGGCTGAGCGGGTGAGCATTGCCCAGATGCTGGCCGACGACCTGGGTACCGCCGGCACGGCGGACCTGGTGACGGTCACGATCACCACACTCGCCGCAGAGATTGACAACCTGGGTCGGGTCTGTGTCACTGATCCGCTGTCGCTGGCGGGGCAGCAGGGTCGCGAAGTACTGACCGCCCTTGAGGATCGAGCCCGCGCAGTGTCGGCGCAACTTGCGGAACTGGCTGCCGTCCGCGACGGCTGGGACGACCGGCTGGCCGAGTTGGCGGCGACCGTGGACGAGATCGACACATTGCGCGTGCGGGAAGAGCAGGCCAGGCAGCGTGCGCAGGAATTGATCGCCGACGCGGGCTTGGTCACACCACCTAACCGGTTGCCAGTGCTGCGCAGCCGGCTGGCCGCGTTGCCGGACCTGGCGGGTTGGCCGGCACGCGCGCTGGCAGTGACGGAGATGCAGGCTGCTGTCGAAAGCGCGGTCAGCGAGTTGAGCGCTGCTTACGAGCAGGCCATCACGTTGGAGCACCGTCGCGCGGAGCTGCGCGGCCGCTTCGAGGCCTACCGCGCCAAGGCCACCCGGCTCGGGTGTGCCGAGCACTCCGATGCCCTCGCCCTTGATGCCAGCATCCGACAGCTGCTGTGGACCAAGCCTTGTGACCTCGCCGCCGCGACCCGCGCGCTGGTCGCGTACCAGCGGCTGGTCAGCGGCATGGGACGGCCAGCATGACCGCAGCGAGAAGCGGGCCGGCATGCGGCCGGCCCGGTTGCGGTGGCGGGCTGGAGGACAACTATTGCAACGAGTGTGGATACGCAGCGCCGGCGACGCCGCACACAGCAGCCACCGACCCCAGCCCGTCCGGCCGCGCCGGCTCGGTCACATCAACGACGTCAGGAACTGGCGGGAACGGCCGGCCATCCCAGCGCAGCTCCACCCGGTCGGCGACGGGTACAGCGCGCAGAGGGGTGGGTGGCGGTCTGGTCGACGTGCCCGCGGTGCCGCGCATCGACCCGGCCAGCGCACTGCTGATCGACCCGCAGGTGGCTGAGGACAAGCGATTCTGCAGCCGCTGCGGCCACCCCGTAGGACGCAGCCGCAACGGCAGGCCTGGCCGGGCGGAAGGATTTTGTCCCCACGACGGTGCCGCGTTCTCATTCGTGCCCAAGCTGGCCCCGGGCGATCTGGTGGCCGGGCAATATGAGGTGCAGGGGTGCCTCGCCCACGGCGGCCTCGGTTGGATTTATCTGGCGATCGACCGCAATGTCAACGACCGCTGGGTAGTGCTCAAGGGCCTGCTCGATTCTGGTGATGCCGATGCGATGGCCGCGGCGGTCGCCGAACGGCGGTTCCTCGCCCAGGTCAATCACCCCAACATCGTGACAATCCACAATTTCGTGCAGCATTTCGATCGCGCTGGCACTCCGGTCGGCTACATCGTCATGGAATACGTCGGTGGGTTATCACTCAAGCAGCTGCTGGAGGCCAAACACCGCCCCGACGGGACCCTTGAGCCGCTGCCGGTTGCCCAGGCAATTGCCTATGCAATGGAGATTTTGCCCGCGCTGGGCTACCTGCACGCGCAAGGGCTGGCCTACTGCGACTTCAAACCCGACAACGTCATCCAATATGACCGGCAGCTCAAGCTGATCGACCTGGGTGCGGTGATCCGCATTGACGATCAGCTCAGCGCCGTCTACGGCACCATCGGCTACCAGGCCCCAGAAATCGCCACCGAGGGCCCATCAGCCAGTTCGGACATCTACACCGTCGGCCGCACCCTTGCGGTCCTGACCCTCGGCATCTCACCCGCCCGGCACGGGGCACCAGTGGAGCTACCCACAGCAGCCGAGCACCCCGTGCTGAGCAGCTATGAGTCGTTTGACCGGCTGCTGCGCCGCGCCACCGATCCAGATCCTCGGCGCCGGTTTCGCTCGGCTGATGAGATGTGCGAGCAGCTCAACGGGGTGCTGCACGAAGTCCTCGCTATTGAGGCTGCTACTGGCGATAGTGCGGATCGCCGCCTGGCACCTGTCCAGTCGACCCTGTTCGGACCTCCCCGAGGCACCTTTGCGCCCGGCTTGCTGCTCCAACCGTCGGGCCCCGGGCAACCAGATCCGGTGCAGGTCGCGGCGATGCTGCCGTTACCGCTGGTCGACGCCGCTGACCCGGCCACGAGACTGCTGCTCCTGATCAGGGCGGATCTCGAGGCTGGCGATCGGGAAGCGGCCGCGTCCATGATCGATGAGCTGGCCACTCATGATCCGGACGACTGGCGGCTGGATTGGTTCCGTGGTCTTACCGCGCTCGTCGGTGATCCGGAGGGGGCATCCACGGCATTCGACAACGTGTATGGCTCGCTGCCCGGCGAGGTAGCGCCCAAACTCGCGCTGGCCGCCGCCGCAGAGTGCGCGGGAGACGGCCAGCTGGCACAGCACTACTACGCGCTGGTGGCCCATCGGGATCCCGGTGTTGCCGATGCGGCATTCGGCCTGGCCAGGATGCGGCTGCAGGCAGGGCATCGAGACAGCGCAATCGCCGCTCTGGATCGCACACCGCAGTCCTCGAGCTGGCATGTCACCGCGCAACTGTGCGCGGTGCAGATCGCCCTGATGCGGTCCCGCGGTGTCAAGGTCGACAAAGACAAGCTGGGGTGCGCTGCGGACCGCGTGGAAAAGCTTCACCTGGATCCGATCATTGAGCAGGAGGTACGCATCACGCTGCTCACTGCGGCCGTGGAGCTGCCGTCCCCACGAACCGGGATGGGCGACAAGCTTTTCCTGGGATGCCGCTGGGAGCGACGGCAACTGCGGTTGGCCCTGGAGCAAAGCTTGCGCAGCTTGGCGCGGCTGACCTCTGATGCCGACGAGCGGATTCGACTGGTCGACCGTGCTAATTCGGTCCATCCCCGCAGCTGGCTGTGATCATGAGCCAGTTCTGCCCGCGCTGCGCGGAACCTGCTGCGACCGCTGACCAGTTCTGCGAGGGCTGTGGGGCCGCCTTGCGGGTCAACCGCAGCGGCACAGTCGCCGCGGCGGCCGCAGGGACGCAGCGGCCTTGCCACGGCTGCGGCCAGCCCTTTGCCACGCAGGGCAGGCTAGACGGGGAGTACTGCCCTTGCTGCGGGCTGCACCGCCGGGACGGCACCGACCACATCGAGATCGATCTTGGCGCGCTTGCCGGCGTAAGCGACCGCGGGCACGTACACGTCCGTAACGAAGACGCAATGGCATTGGGACAGCGGGTAGCCGGCAAGCCGGCAACGCTCGCCGCGGTGGTATGCGACGGCGTGTCGACCGTGCACACACCCGAACTCGCATCCCGGGCAGCGGCTGAGATAGCACTGGACATCCTGCTCGAAGCTGACAACGCGCCGGAGCACACGGCTGAAGACCGCGCCCACGCTGCGGTTGCTGCGGCTGACCGTACGGTCGCGAGGCTGCCCGCACCGGGTCGCCGGGGTGCGCCGTGCTGCACGCTGGTCTCCGCGTTGGTCAACTGGCCTGAGCCAGGGCGGCCGGAGATCACCGTCGCGTGGGTCGGTGACAGCCGGGCTTACTGGCTGGCTGGCACAGAGGCTGAGCCGGCGCGTCTGCTGACCCGTGACCACTCGTGGGCAGCCGAGATGGTCACCGCTGGTGTGCTGGACACTGCCACGGCCATGGCCGACGCCCGGGCGCATGCCATCACTCAGTGGGTGGGTGCCGGCAGCGCGGGCGAACCCGGTGTGCTGACCCTGCGCCCGGCCGGGTCCGGGGCGCTGATGCTGTGCAGCGACGGGTTATGGAATTACCTGCCCGGCAGTGCGGAACTGGCCGCAGTCGCCCTGCCCATGATCGAGCACGGCACCGGTGCGCTCAAGGCGGCCGCCGCGCTCACCGCTGTCGCATTGGAGCGTGGGGGCCGGGACAACATCACCGTGGTTGTCATTCCCATCACCGTCAGGAGTCCGTCATGACCGAGGCGCGGGGCTTCACCATCGACATCGACCAGAACAGCTACCTGCCGGTGAGCGGATCGCAGGTCGATGCGATCGTCACGGTGACGATGACCGAGGCGACGGACGCTGCACCGCCAACCGACAATGCCCTTGAGATCATCATCGTCGACTGCTCCACATCGATGAGTGGAGACAAGATCGTGTCGGCTCGGCGGGCCACGGAGGCCGCGATCGCGGAGCTGCGCGAGGGCGTGTCGTTCACCGTGATCGCGGGCACCGAGACCGCCGAGCAGGTCTACCCGTCGTTGTCTGCCAGCGCCATGGCGAGCGCCCGCACGCGGGCGGAAGCAACGGCGCAGGTCCAACGATTACAGGCCGACGGCGGTACCGGAATTGGTGCTTGGCTTCGGCTCGCGGCTCACATCGCCGACCAGCATCCGGGCGCCGTCAATCACGCCATCCTGCTCACCGACGGCCAAAACGGTGAGCACCCGAGCCAATTCGCCGCCGCACTCCAGGACTGCGTGGGCAAGTTCACCTGCGACTGCCGCGGGGTGGGCACCGACTGGGAGGTCCAGGAGCTGCGCGCGATCTCCTCCACGCTGCTGGGCAGCGTGGACATCGTCGCGGATCCCGCCGACCTGGCTGCCGATTTCCGCGCGATCATGGGTACGGCAATGGGCAAGCGCCTGTCTGATGTGGCCTTGCGGCTGTGGACGCCTCCGGATGCCACCGTGCAGTTCGTCAAGCAGGTGGCGCCCACCGTGGAGGATCTGACGTCCCGGCGTATCGAGTCGGGTAAGCGAACCGGTGATTACCCGCTCGGATCGTGGGGAGCTGAAACCCGCGACTACCACATCAAAGTGCACCTCACACCGCGACATGTCGGCGAGAAAATTCTCGCTGCGCGGGTGAAGCTGATCCAGACTGGCTCCGACGAGGAGCTCGCGCAGGGACTGATCACCGCCACCTGGACCGATGACAGCGCATTGTCCACCCGCATCAGCCGTGGCGTTGCCCACTACACCGGGCAAGTCGAGCTGGCCACCGCAATCCAGGACGGCTTGACGGCACGCAAAGCAGGTGATCAAGCCACCGCGACGGCCCGATTAGGTCGTGCCGTGGCACTGGCCGCTGCCTCCGGCAATGACGCCAGTGCCCAGCTGCTGGAGCGTGTGGTCGAGGTGATCGACGCGCCGTCCGGAACCGTCCGCCTCCGTGCCGAGGTGACGGCGGCCGACGAGATGACTCTCGACACCCGGTCCACCAAGACGGTCCGGGTCCGCGGCGGGTCCTGACAATGTCTGGCCTGCCCCGCTGCCCGATCGGCCACGATTCGACCACCGAGGACTACTGCGACGTCTGCGGCATCCCCATGACCGCCGATGAGCCGGTCACCCCGGCCAGCCCCGAGCCGGCGACCGAACAACGCTGCGACAATTGCGGAGCAGCCCGCGACGGACGGTTCTGCGAGGAATGCGGACACGACGCGGCCAAGCCCGTTATTCGGCAAACCGACGCCGAGGCCGATGAGTGGTCGGCGTTGATTTGCGCCGACAGGTCCTGGTTCGACGAGGTCCGGCAACGCAACGGCCCGGACGCGAAGACCCTGGAGTTCCCGCAGGGCTGCCCGCCACGGCAAGTGATCCTGTCCGGATGGCGGCTGACGATCGGGCGGCGCAGCCGGTCCCGCGGCATCGAACCCGACATCGACCTGTCCGGACCGCCGCCCGATCCTGGTGTGTCCGCACAGCACGCCCTGCTGCTGGCCCGCCCAGGCGGATGGGACCTACTCGACCTCGACTCCACCAACGGCACCACAATCGGCGACGCAACCGAACCAGTCCCGCCGAACACCCCGGTGACACTGGCTCACGGTGATCGGATCAAGCTAGGGGCCTGGACGACAATCACCATCACGCGCTCGCCGACGCCAAGCTGACCGGCTGCGGTGAGACAGGGCACGGCCTAGTCACGGTAACGGGCCGGCGCAGGCTGCGGGACCGGGTCGAGCACTCCCAGCCAGCGCTGGTCACTATGCGCGAGACTGCCGTCAGACCGGGCGCGTTCCAGCACAGCATTGACAAAACGCACGAAATCAGTCGCGTCGTGCTTCATGCCCACCGCGTACAGCGCGTGGGCCAGTGGCCGGCCAATCACCTTGGTCTGCGGATCCTGCGCGGCCAAACCGGCAAGGATCACGTCATCGCTTGACACCGCTGCGACTCGACCCCGCTGGAATTCAACCATGCAATCCGGGATGCCCGGCAGCGAGACAACATGCAGGCCGATCGGCAGGGCCCGCAGCACCTGTTCGGTCGTCGAGCCAACCGACGTGCACACCTGCGCACCCGTCAAACCCTCAATCTCGGTCACCTTGCTATTGATCGGCACCAGCACTCGCTGCGCGGCCGCCAGATACGCCGTGGAAAAGTCGACGTGTTGCTGGCGGTCGCAGGTGACCGTGAAGGTGTTGACCACTACATCAACCTGACCACGCTCGATCGCGCCCACCCGATCAGCAACATCCAATACCACGAACTGCACTCGGTTTGGATCCCCGAAAATCGCTGCGGCAATCTGGCGCACGATGTCGATGTCCGAACCCTGCAAGTCACCAGTCATCGGGTTGCGGTAACCGACCAGATACTTGCCCTGATCCACGCCAGCAATCAGCCGGCCCCTCCCGGCGATCGCCGCCATCGTCGATCCTCGGGGCATGGCACCTGGCGCCGGCAACGCGCCCATCGGACGCAGGCTCTCTTTCGTCTGGGTGCACCCGGAGGTAGCCCCCGGGGTGGTACCGGGCGCCGGCGCGCCACCGGTGACCGCGGCACCGGACGGCGTCGCGGTGCCAGCCCCGGCCACCCATAGGCTGGCCACCGCCAACACGGCGGCCACGCACAAATAGCGGACCGGCCGAGCGATATTGACAACGCTCATCGGTATTCCCCCACCCGCCGGCCGATGCCAATAATCACCGCCGCGGCAGCCAGTGACGTCAGCACCGCCGGCCCCACCGTGAGCCCGGTCAATGCCGAACCTGCACGACTGTCCTCGACCGTGAAAGTCCCTCTCTCGGCGACGATGGCTTTGTGCACAACAGCATCAAGATGCTCGAATGCTGCGTTGGAACTTGTGGGATCGGTACCGGTGACCGAGGCAACGGCCTGTAGATACTGACCACCGTCATCCAACTCCCGCACGTGGCGGTGAGCTGCCCACCACTTCTCCAACGCGGTCCGAATCGACTGAATCTCAGGCGCGGAGGCAGGGACGCTGTGCACGGCATCGGCGAGCAATCCGTCATCACCACCCCAGCCGGCCACGCGGTGCATCTGGGTGGTGAAGCTCTGGTCCGACGACTCACCACCACTACGAGCAACTAGGACCAGACTTTCGTTGCTGCGGGCCAGCAGGACAGCGGTGCGGGAATCATCCAGCGCTATCGCAACATCACTGTGCCGGCGAGCAGCGTCCAAGTGATTGCCCGCCACAATGACGGCCACCACCCACCACAGCAGTGCGGCCACCAACGCCAACCCCGCAGCCAGCAACCCCGTATTGAGAATTTTGTTGGTCCGCCGTTGTTCCAGCACAGCGTGGTCAATCACCCCACCGAGCACGGCGATACCGAGCAATAACACGGCGAAGGGCACGGTGCCACCGCGCTGGTAAGCGGTCGCCAGCGCCGCTTTTTGCCCCTGTCGCAGCTGCTCGACGGCCGGCAGGATCGACGTGCTCATCAGCCGGGATGCGTTACTTAAATAGGCTTGGCCCAGTGGTCGGCCCTCGCGGTTATACGCCCGCGCCGTCTCCATAAGCCCGGTGTAGGTCTGTAGTTGCGACGCGATCGTCGAGACCTGAGCAGCGGCCGGATCGCCACCGGGCAACCCGTTGGCCGCATGCACCACCCGATCGGCGGCGCGGGCTATGTCCTCGTCGTAGTGGGCGCGTACCGCGGTTGGTTCCAGACCCCCAGAGACGTATCCCCGCGTCGCCGTCGCATCCGCATCGGCCAGCGACTGGTACAGCTCAGCGGCGTCGGCACTCAACGCGGCGATCCGGGTACCGCTGTCCCGGACCGCATTGGCGCGCGCCGCCCCAGCCAGCACACTGACCACGGCAGTGACCACGCAACCCACGACCAGCACCGCGGCGACCCGGCGCAACCGTTCGGGCGTCGTCAAACCCGCCGGAAATGTCCGCACCACACGTCGCAATAGCTCTACCGTATTGAGTGCAGCGCCTGAAGGCGGCAGCACACTGGCGCTCATCAGCGAAAACCCATAACGCCGTGCCCACACGCGGCTACCCTGAAAAACACCAACGTCTCATTCCCTGCCTGTTGCCATTACTTCGCGGTGTCGCAGAATTAGCCACCCAGGACGTCCGCGTGGTAGCAGGAGGCTGCACCCCAAAAATGAATAGCGGGCGTCTACTCGTCGACCAAGGGATCGCAACCAACCTCACAAGGGACAGCCAAGAACCTTTGCTGCGCACGCTGGGCGAGATCGTCTGCCGGTTTCGTATCCAGGAGATTTGTCAAGGCAATGGCGACCAGCGTGCAAGGTATCGCGTCCCGGTATATGTACTTGTTCCAGCCGGCTTGGCAATAGCCCGGCGCGCCGCCAGGTTCAGGCGTGCCCGCACCCCACCACCTCTTGACACCGCAAGTTGGTAAGTAAAGACTTACCGTTAGTGCCTACTTACGAACATGACGGATGGGAGGTGCTCGGTGATCGCACCCGACGAACGATCTTCGAGCGCCTGGCCGACCGTGCACAGACAGTTGGTGAACTGGCCGCCGGGTTACCGGTCAGCAGGCCGGCCGTCTCGCAGCACCTGAAAGTCCTCAAAGACGCCGGCTTGGTGATGGACCAGCCAGCCGGCAACCGCAGGATCTACCAGGTCAATCCGGACGGGGTGACAGCGCTTCGGGCACAGCTCGACAGCTTCTGGACCAGAACCCTGGCGGCCTACAAGCAGTTCGCCGAGGACGACAACATGGGAGGGTTGATGACCACGCAAACCGGGCACACGTCGGTGCGGACAGACATCGTCGTCGAGGTCCCGATCGAGCACGCATTCGCGGTATTTACCGAGCGGTTCGGTGACTTTAAACCTCCGGAGCACAACATCCTCGGAGCCGAACTGGCCGAGACGGTGTTCGAGCCACGGGTGGGCGGCTACATATACGACCGGGCGGTCGACGGCAGCGAGTGCAGATGGGCACGCGTGGTTGTCTACGAGCCACCGAACCGCGTCGTGTTCAGCTGGAACCTCGACCCCCGTTGGCAGATTGAATCTGATCCCGACCGGACCAGCGAAGTCGAAGTTCGCTTCATCAGCCAAACCGCGCAGCGCACCCGGGTGGAGCTCGAACACCGCCACATCGACAGGCACGGCCCAGGCTGGCAAGCAATCAGCGAAGGTGTCGGCAGCGAAAGTGGTTGGCCCCTGTACCTGCAGCGCTTCGCCAACCTGCTGGATCAGGAGCACTGATGGCACCGATCAGCACAACCACCGAAGTGGACCGGCCACCCGAGGAAGTGTTCACCTACGTCACCGACCCCAGCCGGTTCGTTGAATGGCAGCGCAACGTCGTCAGCGGGCACATGGATACCGACGGCCTGAGCACTGTTGGCACGAAGTGCGTGACCACCCGACGGATCGGTTTCGCCGAACGGGCGGTCACCGCTGAGATCACCCATATCGCGCCGCCCCGCACCTGGGGGGTGCGTGGAGTCGACGGTCCTATCCGAGCGATCGTCAGCGTCACCGTGGACCCGATCGACGCGGGACGGCGGTCGCGGCTGACTATCGATCTCGATTTCGAAGGCCACGGCATCGGCAAGCTGCTCGTGTCACTGGCCGTGCGTCGGCAAGCACGCAACGAGATGCCGACGAACCTGCGGGCCTTGAAGGATCGCCTCGAAAACCGGGGATAGCATGCGGCTGAGAACAGCCAGCACCCTTAGGAGGGGGATCAGCGGCCTGCCGGCCGGTAGGTGCAGATGAGCACGCCGGTCCCGGTTGCGCTTGTGGAGACCAGCTCGAGGGGGCGTGCTTGCCCATCCCAGGGGAACAACCGCTTGCCGCCGCCGAGCAGGATCGGCTCGATCATCAGCCGGTACTCATCGACGAGGTCATGCTCGATCAGCTGCGCAGCCAGCGAGGGGCTGCCCATGACTTGCAAGGCCTGGCCGTCGCGTGCGCGCAACTCGCGCATCGCACCGATTGCGTCAGCGGCAGGCAGCAGGGTCGATCCCGACCAGGTGAGGTCGTCCTGGGTGAGCGTGCGTGACGCCACGTACTTCGGGATTTCGTTCATCCGGTCGGCGAAGGGATCTCCCGCGCGGCCGGGCCACGCCGCGGCCATCGTCTGCCAAGTGCGCCGGCCGAACAGCAACGCCTCCGTGATCGCCAGCAACTCGCCGATCACCGGGCCCATGGTCTCAACGTCGAAGTACGGCATCGACCAGCCGCCGTGGGCAAACCCGCCGTCAGTGTCTTCGTCGCGGCCGCCGGGCGCCTGCACAACACCGTCCAGGCTCATGAAGTGACTGAGGATGAGCTGCATCGCTACTCCTTAATCGGGCGCTGTCGAGACACTGCTCGGCGGCCTCTGCGCTGACCGGTCACCAGATAGACCCCGCCCATGCGGCAAAGTCATCGCCCGCCGCACCGCGGCATCAAACCGCAACGGACCGTCGAGTCATACGGTGTAGGCCATGCTTCCGGGCACCCTGATCCGTCCGGCCTGCCCAGCTGATGTGCCAGGCATCATTGCCCTGTTCACGGCTGTCGCCGAGGAACGAGACAGCATCGCCACCGAACCCGGCTTCGACGTCGCCCAACGCCAGTCCAGCTTCCTCATATCCATCGAGCGGGATGGCAGCTGCGTGCTGGTCGCGGCACGGGAGGACGCCATTGTCGGCAGCCTTAGCGTCCAGGTGCGCCATGCCGTCGCCACGCTGGGCATGATGGTCGCCCGGGAGCACCGCGGGCAGGGCATCGGTGGTCGGCTGTTGGATGCAAGTGTGCGGTGGGCAGGTGTGCGCGGCGCGCACAAGATCAACCTCGAAGTGTGGCCCCATAACGCTGCAGCGATAGCCCTCTACCGTTCCCGCGGCTTTACCGTCGAGGGCCGGCTGCGCCGCCACTACCGCCGGGCCAACGGGGAACTTTGGGATGCGATCGTCATGGGACTCGTGCTTGATACCCAGAGTCCTGACTCTTGCCATCCAGATGCTGACAATCTCGCACGTGGGGAATGACTTCGGCACCGAGGCGGGCGATGTTCTCCAGGGTGCGGGCACGGTCACCAGCTCCCTCCACGAGCAGAGGAAGTGGCTGATGCCGGTGCGTCGTGCCGTTTCGGCCAGCACGTTCCGGCAGCGTTCGGGTGGTACCGCCAGGATGTAGGTGGCACAGCAGCTTGGTCTACTCGCAGGGATCGCGGCGGGGTCACCTCCGCACCGAACATGTTGGAAACGCACGGTGTTGGGCGCATCCATCACCTTCGCCGGGACTGCAAGACGTGGTGGAACCGCGGGAGGCGACCACCGGGTCACAGCACCTGCGCGGCCTTGGCCGTTCCCGCGACCGGGTCCACCCAGTCCAACTCCGGCACGACGTGGCACCATCTCGCAGGTGGCCAGCAGACCCGCCGCGGTGCAGCACCTGCGCGACCTCGCGCGGCGGCGCCGCGTCCGCGACCGGATCGACCGGGAGTACGCGCAGCCGCTGGACGTTGAGGCGCTCGCCCGCGGCGCGCACATGTCGGCCGGGCACCTCAGCCGCGAGTTCCGGCTCGCCTACGGGGAGTCACCGTATGGCTACCTGATGACGCGGCGCATCGAGCGCGCGATGGCGCTGCTGCGTCGTGGCGATCTCAGCGTCACCGAGGTCTGTTTCGCGGTCGGCTGCTCGTCGCTGGGCACCTTCAGCAGTCGCTTCACCGACCTGGTCGGTATGACGCCCAGCACCTACCGGCGCCAGGCGGCGCACGCCACCGCGGGGATGCCGTCGTGTGTGGCGAAACAGGTGACCAGACCGATCAGGAATCGAGAAGCGCGGGTCCCCGAGCCGCACCTAGCGTGACCGCCATGGACATCACCATTCACGGGAGCTTCCTCCCGCACAACGACCCGGACGCCTCCCTGGTCTTCTATCGCGACACCCTCGGCTTCGAGGTCCGCAACGACGTCGGATACGGCGGGATGCGCTGGATCACGGTGGGCCCCGCCGACCAGCCCGGCACGTCCATCGTCCTGCATCCGCCGGCCGCCGACCCCGGCATCACCGACGACGAGCGCCGCACCATCGTCGAGATGATGGCCAAGGGCACCTACGCCATCATTCTCCTGGCCACCAAGGACCTTGACGGCACCTTCGAGCGGCTGCAGTCCAGCAGCGCCGAAGTCGTCCAAGAGCCGACCGAGCAGCCGTACGGGGTTCGCGACTGCGCCGTCCGCGATCCCGCGGGCAACCTGCTCCGCATCCAGCAGCTGCGCTGAGCCGTCCGGCGATCGCAGCCATGACCTGCACAGAAGCCACCGTGAAGGAGCCCGCGCACGACGTCGGCGGCGCCCGCCTCATGCCACCGTCACCGACCCGGATGGCAAGGTTCCCGGGCTGCTCCAGGACCGATGAGTGCGCGACGGCCGCTGGTTGGTCCGCCGTTGCCGCGACCGCGTCGGCGAAGGAGAACCAGGCGTACCTCCCGGAGCTGGTCACATCGAGCCAGGCGACGCCGACCGGGACTGCGAAGGCGGGGCCGCCCAACAGATGGAGGCATGATGAGCATGGCCACAAGGACGGACACGCTGTCGCCTGCGCTGCACGCTGCCGACAGCCACGATCTGATCCGCGTGCACGGCGCGCGCGAGAACAACCTCCAAGACGTCAGCGTCGAGATCCCGAAGCGGCGGCTGACGGTGTTCACCGGCGTCTCCGGCTCGGGCAAGAGCTCGCTGGTGTTCGACACGATCGCCGCGGAGTCGCAGCGGCTGATCAATGAGACCTACAGCACCTTCGTGCAGGGCTTCATGCCCACGCTGGCGCGGCCCGAGGTCGATGTGCTCGACGGGCTGACCACCGCGATCATCGTCGACCAGCAGCGGATGGGTGCCGACTCCCGCTCCACGGTCGGCACCGCCACCGACGCCAACGCGATGCTGCGCATCCTGTTCAGCCGGCTCGGGAGGCCGCACATCGGTCCCCCGATTGCCTACTCGTTCAACGTCCCGACGCGGAAGGCGAGCGGGTCGATGACCGTCGACAAGGGCAAAGGGGAGCGGATCGTGGTCCGCGACGTCGTCTACCACGGCGGTATGTGTCCGCGATGCGAGGGCCGGGGGTCGGTCACCGATTTCGACCTGTCGCAGCTGTACGACGACAGCAAGTCGCTCAACGAGGGTGCACTCACGATCCCCGGCTACAGCATGGACGGCTGGTACGGCCGCATCTTCAGAGGCTGCGGCTTCTTCGACCCGGACAAGCCGATCCGCAAATACACCAAGAAAGAGCTGCACGACCTGCTCCACCAGGCACCGACCAAAATCAAGATCGACGGCATCAACCTGACGTATGAGGGTCTGATCCCGCGGATCCAGAAGTCGTTCCTGTCCAAGGACGTCGACGCGCTGCAGCCGCATGTTCGCGACTTCGTGCAGCGGGCGATCACCTTCACCACCTGTCCTGAGTGCGGCGGCACCCGGCTCGCCGAGAAGGCCCGATCGTCGAAGATCGAGGGGATCAACATCGCCGACGCCTGCGCGATGCAGATCAGCGACCTCGCCCTTTGGGTCGGCGGCCTCGACGTGCCGTCGGTGGCACCGCTGCTCGCCGCGCTGGGCCACACCTTCGAGTCGTTCGTGGAGATGGGACTGGGCTACCTCTCGCTCGACCGGCCGTCGGGCACGCTGTCGGGCGGCGAGGCGCAGCGCGTCAAGATGATCCGCGCCCTCGGCTCCTCGCTCACCGACGTCACCTACGTGTTCGACGAGCCCACCACGGGCCTGCACCCCCATGACATCCAGCGGATGAACGACCTGCTGCTGCGGCTGCGGGACAAGGGCAACACGGTGCTCGTCGTGGAACACGAACCGGAGACGATCGCGATCGCCGACCACGTCGTCGACCTCGGCCCGGGCGCCGGTACCGCGGGCGGCACCGTCTGCTTCGAGGGCACCGTCGCGGGGCTGCGGGCCAGCGGCACCGTCACCGGCCGCCATCTCGGCGACCGGGCCGCCCTCAAGGAGAGGGTGCGCACGCCCACCGGCCGGCTTCCGATCCGTGGCGCGACGGCGCACAACCTGCGCGACGTCGACGTCGACGTCCCCCTCGGAGTGCTGGTCGTCGTCACCGGGGTGGCGGGCTCGGGCAAGAGCTCCCTGATCGACGGCGCAGTCTCCAAACGGGACGGGGTGGTGTCGGTCGACCAGACCGCGATCCGCGGCTCGCGACGGAGCAACCCGGCGACCTACACCGGATTGCTCGACCCGATCCGCAAAGCATTCGCCAAAGCCAACGGGGTGAAGCCGGCGCTGTTCAGCGCCAACTCCGAGGGCGCCTGCCCCAACTGCAACGGCGCCGGCGTCACCTACACCGACCTGGCGATGATGGCCGGCGTCGCCACCACCTGCGAGGAGTGCGAAGGGAAGCGGTTCCAGGCATCGGTGCTCGACCACCACCTCGGCGGCCGCGACATCAGCGAGGTGCTGGCGATGTCGGTCACCGACGCCCAGGAGTTTTTCGGCGGCGGCCAGGCGCGCACGCCGGCCGCGCACGCCATCCTCGACCGGCTCGGCGACGTCGGGCTCGGCTACCTCAGCCTCGGCCAGCCGCTCACGACGCTGTCCGGCGGCGAGCGGCAGCGGCTCAAGCTGGCCACCCACATGGCCGGAAAGGGCGGCGTCTACGTCCTCGACGAGCCGACCACCGGCCTCCACCTCGCCGACGTCGAGCAGCTACTCGGCCTGCTCGACCGGCTCGTCGACTCCGGCAAGTCGGTCATCGTCATCGAGCACCACCAGGCGGTCATGGCGCACGCCGACTGGATCATCGACCTCGGCCCCGGCGCCGGCCACGACGGCGGCCGGATCGTCTTCGAGGGCACACCCGCCGATCTCGTCGCCGCCCGTTCCACCCTCACCGGTGAGCACCTCGCGGCCTACGTCGGCACCTGACCGCGGAGCAAAGGTGCGTTCCAGTGGGAGTCGGCTTGGCAACGGAACGAAGCACCGCCCGGCGTCCCGGTTACCGCCGGACTTGGTGGCCGGCCGCCTGCAGCACCACAGAAGCCTCATCCAACCGATCGGCCGGGACCAGGACCAGGTCGCCGTCGAAACTCGAAACCACCCACACCGG
>JAFAWY010000017.1 GCA_019241525.1 Pseudonocardiales bacterium | reverse complement strand
CGGGAGACTTGTCCATACGTGGAGGGGAGTATTCCTTCGCGGCGGCATCGTCAACACGGCCTTCCCGCGGGAGTGCCCGGTGCCGTCGACCGGTCCCGTCGGTGGAAGAGACCTCCGGTGTCGACGGATGCCGTCTGCCCGGAGGTTCGCTGATGTATGTGCCCACGTGGGTATGGCTCGCCACGGTGGGCGGTCTCGGCGTCCTGCTCGCCCTCGACCTGGTCATCGTCGACCGCAAGCCGCACAAGGTGGGCATGGCCGAGGCGGCCCGGTGGGCGGTGTTCTACCTCGCCTGCGCGGCGGCGTTCGAGCTGGGTGTCTGGCTGTTCGCCGGCGGCGATCTCGCCGTCAAGTACTTCGCTGGATACCTCACCGAGTACTCGCTGTCGGTGGACAACCTGTTCATCTTTGTGATCATCATGACGGCATTTCGGGTGCCAACTATCCAGCAACACCGTGTGCTACTGATCGGTATCGTGCTGGCGTTGGCTATGCGAGGGTTGTTCATCGCTGCCGGTGCAGCGTTGATCTCGCACTTCAGCTGGGTCTTCTACCTGTTCGGCGCGCTGCTGATCTACCTTGGTTGGCGTCAGATCCACCAACGCAACCACGAACCGGCGTTCCGGGAGAACGCCTTGCTGCGCACGCTGCGCAACGTGATCCCGGTGACTGATGACTACGAGGGATCCCACCTCACGGTCGTCCGGGCCGGCAAGCGGTGGTTCACACCCATGATCGTGGTGATGATCGCGATCGGGTCCGTCGACCTGGTCTTCGCCTTGGACTCCATCCCTGCCATCTTCGGCCTGACTCAGGAACCTTTCCTTGTCTTCACTGCTAACGCCTTTGCACTCATGGGCTTGCGGCAGCTGTATTTCCTCATCGGCGGGCTGCTTCGCCGCCTGGTCTACCTGTCCATCGGATTGGGCGTGATCTTGGGGTTCATCGGCGTCAAGCTGGTCCTGG
Organism: Pseudonocardiales bacterium; assembly: GCA_019241525.1. Lineage (GTDB taxonomy): Bacteria > Actinomycetota > Actinomycetes > Mycobacteriales > Pseudonocardiaceae. Next base: position 14,339 of record JAFAWY010000017.1, on the reverse strand, counting down.
ATGCGCTCAACGACAACTCCCTGCCGTTCGTCAACGACGGTCAACCACTGGACTGGGTGCCGACGGTGGGAATCGAGCTGTCTTTGAGTGTCATTGTCGTCGTGCTGCTGGTGACCGCTGCCGCCAGCATGCTGACGACAAGCAGACGTCGGCATGCTCGCGCCGGCCAAGGTCGCCAGAGTCCCTCGGCTGGCACACCGGCGTTGGCGTCCGCTCCGCCTGTCCGGGCGGCGTTGCTCAGCCCTGCGCGGCCTGCTGAGCGCGTGCGTAGATCAGCTGAAGGAAGTCTGCGCCGGCGAGCGCGGTGAAGGTAGCCGCCACGGCCCGGGTAAACCGCGGGGCGAATACCAGACCGATGATGAAACCGGTGGCTATCCACATATCGAGGCAGAATGGGCAACTAAGTAGTTCCCCGACGGCGTGGCGCACGGCGTCCGAGTCACGGGTGTCTTCCATTACTTCGGCGGGACCGCCAGTACCGCGATATTGAGTGAATGGTGCGCGAAGGGGGCTGGTGACGGCATCTTTGCTGATCGTGCGCGACAGTTTATGGGTGCCCGCGGTGATCAGGGCCAGGTCGTAGGGGGCGATCCGGCGAGGCAGACTTCGGCCGCTCCACGCGGCGATCAGTCCGGCTAGACCCACCACCGTGGCGAAGATCGTCATGACCAGCACGTAGCCGCCCAGAGGCCGCGGCGCGCCTTGCCGGTACTCATCGGCCTGCGCGTGCAACGCGTCGCCGACTCCTGCTTGCTGGCTCACGTCGATGCATCCCCTCACTGGGTAGCTTGCCCACTCGGGCATTCGATGGTGGCACTGGCCGGGTACCCGCACTGACCCCGGTCAACACCTCAGTCGCAATAGCCGAAGGTCATCGGTGATGATCTTGTGAGATCAGCGAGGCGCTGCTCTGGCTAGGCGGAAGGTGTACCCACGGGTGCCACCGCGACACGTATGGAGGAAGGCAAGCACCAACGTTTCGGGTCCCGGGTGGCGGGTATGCCAGGCGCGATCCCCGTGTCCGCAGGAGGTAGCCGGTGCCCACCAGACAGCAGGTACGGCAGCTATTGGAGCAGGGACACGATTATCCCGAGATCGCCCGCAGGCTTGGCGTGCCAGCCGGCCAGGCCTACCTCATCGGTACCGGGATGCCAGCTGATGGGAGCGACACGTACACCCCCGCCGAGCGGCAGCGTCTCGGAGCCTTACCAAGTGCTCAGCACCTGCTCGGCCTGGTGGCGGGGAACGCGACGCCCAAGGAATCCGTACTCAGCTGGATCAAGGCTCGGGCCAGTGCTGATGCGCAGATGCAGGCGGCGGCGCAGCGGCGGGACAAGCACGAAAAGCCCAAAAAACTTCAATGACTCCCGACACGGAGGCATATCGAAGGCTCAGGGTGCCCTGGCAACCCCGATATGCCTCCCACGTCGGGGGAGGGTCCATCGGGAATAAGGAGGCAGTAGGTGGGCGTGAGGACCTGGATTGAGGGATGGCCGGTCGTCCGGCAGCTCACCGATGACGACCCGCTGGGCCGGGGTGCTGCGGCGAAAAGCAAGCACAGCGCTCATCTGGGCCCCCGCACCACAACCGCGGACAAAATCGTCAAGTCGGTGTGCCCGTTTTGCGCGGTGGGTTGCGGTCAGAACGTCTATGTCAAAGACGGCAAGGTCGTGCACATCGAGGGAGATCCGGACTCTCCAGTCAGCCGCGGCCGGCTGTGCCCTCGCGGATCGTCGACGCTGCAGCTCACCACCGGATCGGCCCGGGAATACCGGGTTCTCTACCGGCGCCCGCACGGCACGGATTGGGAGCAGTTGCCGCTGGACCAGGCAATGGACATGATCACCGATCGAGTGATCAACACCCGGCGAGAGGCTTGGCAGTGGGAGGTCGACGGCAAGCGCACTCGCCGCACCATGGGATTCGCCAGCCTGGGCGGGGCCACGCTCGACAACGAGGAAAACTACCTGATCAAGAAGCTGTTCACCGCGCTGGGAGCGGTGCAGATCGAGAATCAGGCCCGAATTTGACACTCCTCCACTGTCCCCAGTTTGGGGACCAGCTTCGGTCGCGGCGGTGCCACCACGTTCCAGCAAGATTTACAGAACTCCGATTGCATCGTGATCGAGGGTTCGAACATGGCCGAGTGCCACCCGGTGGGATTTCAGTGGGTGATGGAGGCCAAGGCCCGCGGGGCTAAGGTTATTCACGTTGACCCACGCTTCACACGAACCAGCGCGCTGGCCGATATTCACGTCCCGCTGCGCGCCGGCACTGACATCGCCTTCCTCGGCGGAATCGTCAACTACGTCCTGACGAACGAGAAGTACTTCCGCGAATACGTGGTCGCCTACACCAATGCCGGAACCATTCTGACCGAGGACTACCTCGATACCGAGGATCTGGACGGCGTGTTTTCCGGGCTCGATGCCGATCAGCGCGCCTATGACTTTCGCACCTGGCAGTACGAGGGTATGGAAATCCAGGCCGCGTCTGGTCACCGGGACCTGCAATACCAGGACAAGGCTGGTGGCAGGAACGGGAAACCGAGCCGTAGCGTGCATCACTCTGGACGGGGCGAGGCGCACGGTTCGGGTGGAGCCGCGATTAGCGGGACTCCGCAGGTTGACCCCACGCTGCAGCACCCGCGTTGCGTGTTCCAGGTGCTCAAGCGGCATTTCGCGCGTTACACACCAGAGATGGTCTCCGATATTTGCGGAGTAGCGGTCGACACTTTCCTGCAGGTCTGCAAGCTGCTCGCGGAGAATTCCGGGAGGGATCGCACGAGTTCGTTCGTTTATTCCGTGGGTTGGACCCAGCACACTGTCGGTGTGCAGTACATCCGCACCGCGGCGGTGCTGCAGCAGCTGCTGGGCAACATCGGCCGGCCGGGCGGCGGAATCATGGCGTTGCGCGGGCACGCGTCGATTCAAGGCAGCACGGACATCCCTACTTTGTACAATCTGCTGCCCGGCTACATCCCGATGCCGCATGCGCACTCCAATGAGGACCTCGATTCGTTCATCGAGGCGGAGTCACCGAAAAAGGGTTACTGGGCGCAGATGCGGGCTTATACGGTCAGCCTGTTGAAATCGTGGTGGGGTCCGGCGGCCACACCGGACAACGATTTCTGCTTCGACTATCTGCCCCGGCTCACCGGTAGCCATTCCACCTACGAGACTGTGATGGCCCAGCTCGCCGGCGACTGCAAGGGCTATTTCCTGCTGGGAGAGAACCCCGCCGTGGGGTCAGCCAACACCAAGATGCAGCGTCTGGGCATGGCCAACCTGGAGTGGTTGGTAGTCCGAGACTTCTCGCTGATCGAAAGCGCCACCTGGTGGAAAGACGGCCCGGAGATCGAGTCGGGGGAGTTGCGGCCCGAGGACATCGGTACCGAGGTGTTCTTCCTGCCGGCCGCGGCGCATACCGAGAAGGACGGCAGCTTCACCAACACGCAGCGGATGCTGCAGTGGCATCACCAAGCTGTCGAGCCACGCGGTGACGCGCGCAGCGATCTATGGTTCACCTTCCACCTCGGGCGCAAGATCCGGGAGAGGGTCGCCGGCAGTAGCGACGAGATGGACCGGCCGATCCTCGACCTGACCTGGGATTATCCCACCAAAGGCTCGATCGCCGAGCCTGAGGCCGAGGCGGTACTCGCCGAGATCAACGGCTGGGACGCCGACGGTTCACCGTTGAGCTCCTACGAGCAGCTCAACGAGGACGGCTCAACGGCGTGCGGTTGCTGGATCTACTGCGGTGTGTACTCCGACGCGATCAACCAGGCGGCCAGGCGCAAACCAGCCGCACAGCAGGATTGGATAGCCAAAGAGTGGGGCTGGGCGTGGCCGGCCAACCGCCGCATCCTGTACAACCGGGCCTCTGCCGATCCGGACGGCAAACCGTGGAGCGCGCGCAAGGCACTGGTTTGGTGGGACGAGGACGAGGCGAAGTGGACCGGGCATGACATCCCGGATTTCAGTGCAGCCAAGGCACCGGATTACCGCCCGCCCACCGGGGCCACCGGAGCTGAAGCGTTGGCCGGGGTGGACCCCTTCGTCATGCAAGCAGACGGCAAGTCCTGGTTGTTCGTCCCGGCTGGGCTCACCGACGGCCCACTGCCGACGCATTACGAGCCCCAGGAATCCCCGGTCCCGAACCTGCTGTACCGGCAGCAGCGCAACCCGGTGCGGCAAATCACCGGAATGGTGCATCCCCATGACCGGTTCGAACCCAGTGGTGGCGAGCCGGGCACGGAGGTTTTCCCATTCGTGTGCAGCACCTACCGGATTGCCGAACACCACACGGCGGGCGGGATGAGCCGGTTTTCTCCCTACCTCGCCGAACTCGCGCCGGAGTTTTTCTGCGAGGTGTCGCCGGAACTGGCCGCCGAGCGCGGCCTCGAACACGCTGGCTGGGCCACCATCATCACCGCGCGAGCAGCGATCGAGGCGCGGGTGATGGTCACCGAGCGGATGACGCCGATGACCGTCGCCGGCACGCGAGTGCATCACGTCGGGCTGCCTTACCACTGGGGTCACCGCGGCCTGGCCACCGGGGATCCGGCCAACGAGCTAGCGCACCTGTCACTGGATCCCAACGTGCATATCCAGGAAGTGAAGGTGCTGGCTTGCGATATCCAGCCTGGGCGCAGGCCGCGAGGGCGTGCTCGCGACGCGCTCGTCGAGGAGTACCAGCGCCGGGCCGGGATCACCGAGCAGACCGGAACGGAGATCTGAGATGGCACCGGTAGACATCACGATCCGACGCCGTCCCGACCTAGACGGTTCGCTGCTGGGCGACACCGATCCGGCTACGCAAGGCGGCTATCCGGGTCACCCGCCGCGGATGGGTTTCTTCACCGACACCAGCGTGTGCATCGGGTGCAAAGCCTGCGAGGTGGCGTGCAAGGAATGGAACGCCATCCCCGAAGACGGGCTGGTTTTCACTGGCATGTCGATGGACAACAGCCAGGGTCTGGGCGCGAGCACCTGGCGGCACGTGGCGTTCATCGAGCAGCGCAAACCGTTGGCGGCGCAGGATCCGGGCGTCCAGCCTGGCGGGGACTTCCGCTGGCTGATGGCCAGCGACGTATGCAAGCACTGCACGCACGCCGCCTGCCTGGATGTGTGCCCCACCGGCTCACTCTTCCGTACCGAGTTCGGCACCGTGGTGGTGCAGGAGGACATCTGCAACGGTTGCGGCTACTGCATCCCGGCGTGCCCTTACGGGGTCATCGACCAGCGCAAGGAAGACGGCCGGGCGTGGAAATGCACCCTGTGCTACGACCGGCTCAGCGTGGGCCAGGAGCCGGCGTGTGCGAAGAGTTGCCCAACGAACTCCATCCAGTTTGGGCCCCTGGATGAGTTGCGGGAGCGGGCTGACGCGCGCCTGGCCCAGTTGCACGAGGCGGGGACGACCGATGCTCAACTTTACGGCCGGGACCCGAACGACGGCGTGGGCGGGGATGGTGCGTTCTTCCTGCTGCTCGACGCGCCTGAGGTTTACGGCCTGCCACCAGATCCGGTGGTGACCACCCGGGATTTGCCATCGATGTGGAAGCACGTGGCTGCCGCGGCGGTGACATTGGTCGGCGGTGCGCTGGCGGCTTTCGCCGCGGAAAGGTGGATCTCGTGAGCGAGTTCCAGCAGTTAGAGCACAGTTCGTCGGATGTCACCAAGGATGGGCTGCGCGGCGTGCGCCCGGATCGCGATGCTCCCACCGGTGTCGCTACCGGCAGGCCGGGCAGGCTGCGCACCCGGCAGCGTGACGGGGCACCGACCGTCCCGGACGCGAAATTCACCTCGTACTACGGCATGCCGGTGATCAACAGCCCGGTCTGGTCGTCGCCGGACATCCCGGGATACCTGTTCCTCGGTGGGCTGGCTGGCGCGGCGTCGCTGCTGGGCGCCGGCGCGCAGGCAACGGGGCGCCCGGTGTTGGAGCGGGTGAGTAAGGGCGGCGCCTTCGGCGCTGGCGTGCTGTCTCTGGTGGGACTGGTGCACGACCTGGGCAGGCCGTCACGGTTCTTGCACATGTTGCGGATGTTTAAGATCACCTCTCCGATGAGCGTGGGATCGTGGCTGCTCAGCGGCTACCTCCCGGCAACCGGGATTGCTGCGGCCAGCTCGCTGACCGGGCGAGCTCCGAAGATCGGAACCATGGCCACGGCAGCATCTGCGCTGCTGGGTCCAGCCGTGGCGTCCTACACCGCGGCGCTGATCAGTGACACGGCGGTGCCGGCCTGGCATGACGGCTACCCGGAAATGCCATTCGTGTTCGTCGGCTCAGCAGCAGCGGCGGCAAGCGGGCTCGGTCTACTCGCCGCGCCGCTGGTCGACAGCGGGCCGGCGCGCGCGATGGCGATGTTCGGTGTCGGCACCGAACTGGTCTCCTTCCAGCTGATGGAGCGCCGTATCGGGATCACCGCCGAGCCGTACTCGCGGGGCCGCGGCGGCGCTTATGTACGCGCTGGCAAGATCCTTTCATTGCTGGGACTCGCCGGAGCCTTGCTGGGCAGGCGCAGCCGGGGAGGAAGTGCCCTGTCCGGCGCGGCGTTGCTGGCCTCATCAGCCGCCACCCGGTGGGGCATCTTCCACGCCGGGAAGCAATCGGCCAACGATCCGAAGTACACCGTCATCCCGCAACGCGAGCGGATCGAGAGCAGACGATGAAGGTGATCCCCAAGCGTGGCCCGCGGCGGCTGGTTGCGCTGTGGGCGGCACTGCGCATCGCGCTCGGCGTTGTGGCCCTGGCCAACCCGCGACTGGCATCACGGGCTTGGGTCGGACGTGATGCCGCGCACGGTGTCACCCCCGTGGTCCTCGGCCGGGCCGCAGGCGGACGTGACATTGCGCTCGGTGCCGGCGCGGTGGCCTGCACGCTCGCTGGGGCGCCGTTGCGGCCGTGGGTGCTTGCCGGCGGTGGGTCCGACGCGGTGGATGCCGTGGCCACCTGGTCGGCAGGACCGGACCTGTCGCGCGGCCGGCGCGCTCTATTCACCGTGGTATCCGCGGCGTCTGCGCTGACTGCCGCGTTTCTTGCCACGCAGGTCGACCGGCCCGCATTTCCCCCGCCGAGACACCAGGAGCAAGACACCACGTAGCCCGATACGTCTGGTGCCAGGGGCTGGCTTAGTCACCGGTGATGGGCCAGAAGTAGGGCAGCTCGCGATCGGCATCGGGGAACAGGGGCTGGTAATAAGCCGGATCCTTGCGGACCAATGCTGCCTGATGGCTGCGGTGGAGGCGCCCGTCACCAAGCCAGTCCGGTAACTTTCCCGCTCGGGCCAGTCCGGCTTGGCCAGGTGGCGGTACCAGGCCGGCCTGGGCAAGATCCGTCCGAATGGTGGCTGCGCAGGTGTCAGCCCAGCCGCGGTGCAGCCACTCATCGCACACCGCCAGCCCGTACGCCGCCACGGCTTCCGGGTATCCCCTCCACATCCGCACGGCGGGATGGTGTTTCCAGCCATACGTCGCCCGGGTCACGGCTCGCAAGATCTGGAGCGCTTCGACGCGCTGCTTGCCCAGCCGCCGGTTATCCAGTATTGACGCGCTGGCAGCGAAATCGGGGTAGGGCAGAAAAGTCTGCACGGCTGATGTCTTCCCCAAATCATGATCGACTACTTAGAGTCGGCCAGCGCTAGATGGCCCACCAACAAGCAAGTCTCACCGTGCTCAGAGGGCAGCTCTGGGCCGTAGACTGGCCTGCGCGGCGAAAGTGAGCTGGAGTGGACTTGGAGTCAGTGGCCGACAAGCTTTATGCACTGCCGCGCGACGAATTCACCGCCGCCCGCAACACGGCCGCCAAGCAGGCCCGCGAACAAGGCGACCGCGAGCTCGCCGACCGGATTGCGGCGCTTCGCCGGCCCTCCACGGCTGCGTGGGTGGCTAACCTGCTGGCCCGGGAGCAGCCTGACGAGATTCGTGCTCTGGTGGAGCTAGGCGATGGGCTACGTGATGCACAGCGGCGGTTGCAAGGCGACGAGCTGCGACGGCTGTCGGCGCAGCGCCACCAGCTCGTGCACGGCCTTGTTCAACAGGCACAGGCGCTGGCCCGCGCTGCCGGGCATCCAGCTAGCGACGCGGTCACCCGCGAGTTGAGCGATACCTTCACAGCGGCAGTCAACAGCTCCGCTGCGGCGCAGGCGCTGGCCGGCGGACGCCTGACGTCGGCGTTGAATCCCGCCGACGCCGCCACTGAACTGTTCGCCGCAGCCGCGACCGCCACCCCCAGCGTGCAGGGTGACGGCCGCCCGAAGGGCGGCCATGAGCAGCTGCGTCAGGATTTAGACCGCGTGCGCCAGGAGGCAACCCAAGCCGATGCTGCCCGCGAAGCGGCGCATCGTGCGCTGACTCATGTCGACCAGGCGGCTGGGGACGCGGCAACGGCGCTGCAGGAGTTACGTGCCCGTCTTGACGACGCCGAGCACACCGAACATGAAATGCGCCGCCGAGCACTGTCGGCGCGGAGAGATTTCGAATCGGCTGACCGCGCAGCTCGGGATGCATGGCGCCGGGTACACGATCTCCAACGGCAGTTGGTCCAGCACGGCAACGGGTGAGAAACGGGCATCAACAGGGTACTCAATTACGAGGAGGTGAAGCACAATGGCACGGGCTATCTGGAGCGGGTCGATTAGTTTCGGGCTGGTTTCGATTCCGGTCGCGATGTACAGCGCCACCGAAGATCATACTGTCCACTTTCATCAGTTCCAGCGCGGCACCGCAGACCGTATTCGTTACCAGCGAATCAACGAGCGGACCGGCAAGGAAGTCGACTACGCCGACATTGTCAAGGGCGCAGAAGTCGGCGGTGGAGACTATGTCATCGTGGAGCCGGATGAACTGGACGCCATTGCCCCCGGTCGGTCGCGCACCATCGATATCACACGCTTCGTCGATCTCGATGAGATCGACGCGGTTTATTTCCAGAAAACCTACTGGCTCGCTCCCGCTAGCGAGGAGTACACCCGGCCTTACGCTTTGCTACGCGAAGCTCTGGCACGGACCAACCGTGCCGGTATCGCCACCCTCGTCATGCGCGGAAAGGAATATTTGGCGGCGATCCGTGCCGACGAGGGTGTGTTAGCGCTGCATACTTTGTTCTTCGCTGACGAGATCCGCAACCCCGCCGACGCGCTGGACAACCTGCCAGGTCAGGCACCGGCCAGCGGCAAGGAACTCGACATGGCCAAGACATTGATCGAGTCAATGAGCGGCCCGTGGCAGCCACAGGACTACCACGACACCTACACCGAGCGGGTGGAGCGGCTCATCGACGACAAGCGCCGCGGTGGGGAGATCGTCGCTGAAGCTGAACCACCTGCGCCCACCGAGATGTCGGACCTGCTCGAAGCACTGCAGCGCAGCGTCGCCTCAGCGCAACGCAAGGCCTCGTAAGCCAGCGCCCCCGCAGTCGCCCACGAGGGTTGGCGGTCGGCGAGTACTGTGTGGCGTCCGGCAGTGGACTGCGCAGTCGAGGCGCCCCGTGACTGGGGAGGTGGTGGGGTGGCTCCAGAGCTGCCAGGAGTGTTCGCATGGCTGGCGCCAATCCTCGACTCGTACGGTTACCTGGCGGTCTTCGGCTTCTTGTTCATCGAAAGCTTCGGTGCGCCCGTGCCCGGCCAGACCATGCTGATGGCCGCTGGGGTCTTCGCCGGAGCTGGCCGGCTCAACGTTATCGGGATCGCGGTCCTGGGCTTTCTCGCCGCCGTCGCCGGCGACAACGTCGGCTACTTGATCGGGCACTTCGGTGGCCGGCGGCTGGTGCTCCGCTTCGGCCGCTACATCTTCATAACCGAGAAGCGCCTCGCCAAGGCTGAAGACTTCTTCGCCCGCCACGGTGGAAAGATCGTCGGCATCGCGCGGTTCATCGAAGGACTGCGCCAGCTCAATGGCGTCGTGGCCGGCATCGCCGGGATGCCATGGAGACGGTTTCTGGCCTTCAACGCGTTGGGCGCCGCGGTCTGGGTCGCTGTGTGGACCTCTTTCGGATACGTTGCCGGCGGCCACCTCGGTGAGATTTACGAGCGCTTCTCCCGCTACCAGATTCTGGTGCTGGTGGTGATCGGCGGCCTCATCCTGGCCGTGGTAGCCCACCGGCTGTGGCGCTGGCAGCGCCACAGCTTTATCGCTACCCGGTCAGGGCGGTGAGAGCGTCGGCAACGGTGGGGTAGATGTCGAACCGATCCAGCAGCCCGGTCGTCTGCAACGGGCGCGCCACGGCGCGGGTCACCAGGCCGGCAATGTGCAGCTGCGTCCGCGGGACCCGCTGGACGAGTTCGCGGGCATCCAGGAGGCAATTCAAACCACTCGACCCGAGGAAGCGCACCATTTGCAGGTCCACGATCAGATGCGCCGGGCAGGCCGCAACTTGTTTGCGAAGGCAATCGCCGAGTAATGGAGCGCTGAGCGCGTCCAGCTCTCCGGTGACTGAAAGTACACATATCCCCATGGCTGGGCGCTGTACGAGCAGGCCCAGCAAATCGGTACCGGCACACACTGACCCATCGCGAACTGATTCGCCGGAATCAGGCCAGACGGTGAGATCCGCAGAATCGATCGGGTCGTCGGTGGCAGGTGCATCCGCCGGCTCACCACGCGGATCGTTTGCGGTCACCACCGGTGCGCTCCTCTTCGTTCACTCCAGCACACCGCCATGGCGTTGAGCGCGGTTTCTGCCTGTCCTGCCGCATTCAGACCGGTGGCCTTGCTGGCTACGGGAACCAGCCTAAGCCAGCAAGCCGTGCTGAGCTCCGGCGCGCGGGGTGAATTTCGTTGCAGCGGGTGTGCCAGCGTCGGCTCAGCCAGACACTCGTAGGGCGCCGAAAAGTGCCTCCTTCTCCTCAGCCGGCCCCGCCGCGAAGTACAGCGCGTCCGCGTCGCCGAGGCTTTCGCCATTGCCGAAAAGAATGTTCCAGATACCGTCGATGGCGACCGGTGCGCCTTCCTGGTCACGCAGGTAGTCGACGAACTTACCGGTGAAGTCATCAAAAGCCGCGATCCGTCCGGAGCCGCCAAAGTTGCCTACCAGGAGCTTCCCACCCATCGGACCGAAGCTTGGCGGAGCTAGCGTTACGCCCCACGGCGCGTTGAGCCTGCCGTCGTCGGCAAACACCCGGACCAGTGAGCCGGTGGAGCTGAATTCGGCCAGTTTACCCTTGTCCGGATGGCCCTCGGTGGCCTTTTCCTGCTCTTTGTTGAGCGAGTCCTCTTCGCCGGCGTCGAACGCTGGGCCCCCCGGCTCCGGCTTGTCTGGTGCTTTGGAGATCACATAGCTCACCAGCACCCGCTCTCCGATGGTGGTGACATTCCACGGGACAGGGTCACCGGGCTTGGCCTTCTTGCCCTTGGTCGCATCGGCTGGATCGACGGGATCGCCGGTGGCGAACGGGTTGGCGAAACCCTGGGTCGGTACCAACTTCCAGTTCTTCGTTTTGAATCATACCCCATCTGAAGTGTAGTTTTTCTGGTCAACGGGTCCACAGGCCGTCTCCAGGCCGTGCGAGCGGCCCAGCCGTGCGTCGATCACTCGCCGGGTCCGTTCGTGGCTGGAGGGCATTAGGTGCGTGTAGGTGCGCAGGGTGAAGCCTGGGTCGGCGTGACCGAGGTACTCCGAGAGCGCTTTGATGCTTTCCCCGCCGTCCAGCAGCGCGGAGGCGTAGTAGTGCCGCAGTGCGTGCGTGCCATCCGCTCGGGTGGCGTTGACCACTCCGGCTCGCTTCAGCGCGGGGCGCCAGCGCTCCGAGTTGAATGTCTGCCGCCACCAAGCCTGGCCTTTGTCGTCGGTCATGATCAAGTTGACGGTTGTTGGCTGTCCGGCCGGCTCTTCCCAGGGCAGTGTCACAGGGGTTGGTGGGAACATTGCCAAATAGGTGTCGAGTTCCTTCAGAACGCTGTCGGAGAGCGGCACATCGCGGATTTTTTCGCGTTTGGGCAAGCAGAAGATCAGTTGGCTGTCCACCTGCTGTACTTGGCGCACAACGTGGATGACCATGGCTTCGCGGTCGATATCATCGACTGCTAGGCCGAACATTTCCCCTTGTCGGAGTCCGCCGCCGGCCCCGAGTGGAATAGCGATCTTGACTCGTGGGAGCAGTGCCAACCAGACCGCCTTGAGGCGGGTGTCGGACCAGGGGACGACCTTGCGCTGGTTTTGTTGCGGCTTGGTGACGCTGCGGGCTTTGCATGGGTTGGAAGCGATCTTTTTGTCATCGACTGCTGCGCTAAGAATCGCCGATACGTGGACGAAGCACACAAGCCGGTAGCCTGGTGCGCTACCACGATCCATCATCCAGCGTATCCAGTTGCGAATGGTGGTCGGCGTGATCGCCCCGAGCTCAACTTTCCCAAGAAATGGGTACACTTGATTGTTCAATCGGGATGGTACATTGGCGCGATTTGTTGGTTTGAATGACTGTCCTTTGAGCCACTCTTCGGCGTAGTCTTGAAAAGTGACCTTTCCTGAGTTCGGGTTGAGGTACGTTCCTTGTTGTTTAGCGCTTTCGATATCATGTAAAAAGGCATTCGCGGCTGATAGCTGCCGGTCCGGGTACATTTTCGATAGCTCCCGGCCATCGGGGTCGCGGTAGCGCACCTTGTACCGCATTCCTTTGCCGTGTAGTCCGGTTTTGACTCGGCTCACCCGTTTGGTGTCCGGGTCCACGACCTTTTTGTACCAGCGATCTTGGACATGTCCCATGGCAGACCTTTTCCGTGTGCTGAATCGATAAGCTACCTAGGCCGCGTGGGCGGCCCAGCGTTTGACGGCTGTGGGGTCATAGCGCAGGTGCCGGCCGATTTTGCGAACCGGAGGACCTTCCCCGCGCCATTTCCATTGATACAGTGTCTTCACCGGTACTCCCAGGTACGCGGAGACCTCTTCGACGCTCCACAAACGGTCGATGGAAGCAACTTCGCTCATCGTCTGTCACCCCCAACTCAAGCGGCCATCGATTGATTCGCCGAAGTTCTCCCCGGTGATGCTTGATCACCAGCTGCGGAATAGTTCAGTGCGAGTGGTGGGTCGCCAGTGGCGAGTTGGGCGGCGGTGTATTCGGCTTTCCATCGCTGCCGTTCGGCGACTGCCTGCATCAGCAGGACGGGTCGTGGTGGTATGTCGGGGTCGGCGGGTGCGGTGCGTTCCCAGAGGTACGGCCCGTCTTCGGGGCCGTGGCTGGGTTGAATGCCGGCTTGTTCGAGCAGTTGCCGAACGAACGTGGCGCGCTCAGCGCGGTGGTCATCCAGGGTTTTGTTGGACCACTTGCGGGAGACCAGGATGCGACGCCCGGCGATGCCCAGGTGTTGGAGTTGGTGGGCCCTTCCCTTGCACCGCCCAGGGATCGTGGCGGGCCGGGCGCCTTTGGGCTGGATGCCGTAGAGCAACCAGATCGGGCAGCGCGGCGAGCAGGGCGTGATCTGGAGTTCGGCATGCAGCCGACGGGCGTGGTCACGTTGGGCGTCGGTAGCGTGCTCGGTTAGTCCGGCGGCTTGGCTGATGCTTTTAGATAGGTATTTGGTGAGGTATCCGATGTGGCGGCCGGCTTCTTCGGTGCCGCCCAGGATGCCTTTGACATGCACCTGGTCGCCAAAGCGGACCACGTGCGCCGGTTCGGTGAGCTGCTGGCAGGCGTGGTCCCAGCTGGGCAGCGCAGTACCGGTCTCGGGATCGGTGAAGGCCTTGGCCCGCGGGTCCCATCTCGGGAGCCGCTGGCCGCCATAGACGGGGTCGTTGTGGGGTGGCCACCAGACTTGGTGATAGGTGGCTGCAGTGATCGTGCGTAGTTCGGCGCGGGGGATGGCTCCGCGGATGGCGGTGTGGAAGTGCGGGGCGCCGCGTTTTTGGGGTTCGACGGTGCCGAAGTACTGCACGTCCCAGCCGACACAGCGGCGGGTGTTTTGCCAAAACCGATCCAGCAGGGCGGAGAAGTGGATGGCGTCGCGGGCGGCACGCCGGTAGTCATACCGCTCAGGGTCTATCGCCGCCCCGTCACTGTCGACGCGGCCATAAGAATCCAGCGTCAGGGTTAGGAAAGTGGAGGGGCGGTATTGCCCGGCGAAGACCCGGCCGACGGTGCGCTTGTCGACTGGGCGGCGCGGCAGGTCGGGCGCGTCTTGGCGGCGCCGGGTGGAGCGCTTGACCGGCTTGGGTGGGGGGTCGAGTGGGGTGAGTCGGCCGCGGACTCCGGCGGCGCGTAGAGCCGTGTCGAGTTCGGCGACCGAGTCGCTGATTTGCTCACAGGAGATCTCATCGCCCCGGGTTTTGCATTCGGTGTAGGCGGCCACTAGGTCGGCCCGTGCGGCCATTAGCTCTTTGTGGTCTTCAGTCGGTGTGGCCCG
>JAFAWY010000116.1 GCA_019241525.1 Pseudonocardiales bacterium | reverse complement strand
CGGATCGACCGTCACGACATAACCGCCGCAGCGCCGCACAAGGCTCACCTCGTCCACACCCGCCAGAGCACGGCGCAGACGGGACAGGTAGCTGTAAAGCGTTTCGCGAGCACGAGACGGCGGACGTTGCCCCCACACCCGGTTAATGAGTTGGTCGGTCGACACCACATGATTAGCCTCGACCAGCAGTATCACCAGCACACACTGCTGCCGGGCGTGACCGAGGTCGACCAGTTGGCCATCAACACGGACCTCGACGTCGCCGAGAACGCGGAACTCCACCACCCCCACCACCCCCGGGCCAGGACCCGCCACTGCTGCCTTGCCTAGTGGGTCTGACCAGTCGATTCAAGGTCTACCCAAGGTTCACCCACGATCGGCTGGGCACAGTGGTCCCTACGGAGGCCGCAAGGCAATACCTGATTACTAACCGCACAGTTGCCGCAACCGCGGGAGCGAGATGACGCAACATCCTCGCCCGGATGGCACGCCCACCGCCCCCGCAGGCGTTGCCCGCGATTTCGGCGACCGCAGCGCCGCAAGCGGCATCACTGGCGAACGAGGGGTGGAGATCATGTCAACATTTCAGGGGAGCGCGACGCGTTCACCTGGCATACGGCCGGTGGGTCGTGGGCCAGCAGCGACACGTCGTGGCGGAACGTACCGCGGAACACGGTGACCACCCAGCTGCTGGGGCTGTGCGTAATCCTGCTGTTCTGCCTTGGGCTGCTGCTCGGATCGTCCTGGACCCTCCAAGCCGTCCAGCCCAAGCTCCGCCGGCAGGCCGAGGAGCGCCGCAAGCTCGATGAGGAATGGTCGGCGCTACGCAATGCCCAGCGCCAGTGGGGCACGTGCCCGTACTGCGGGAACTCGCTGTCGGGACAAGGCTGGTACTTCACCCCCACACCGGTGGAAAAACGACCGCACGCCGACAGCTAGGTGCCCGCTATCTGACTACTCCAGATCGCGGGCAAATAGAACGACGTGGATCGTCGCCAACGCAACCTGAGCAAGCTACGCCACTATCAAGACTGCGCAATTGCTCAGATGGCAGATCCTTCGTGTGGAAACAAAGCCAGCAGTGCTCGCGGATTGTTACCCGTCTAAACCTGGCCCCATTCCACCGATCCGGAGAAGGCGCAAAAACCGACCGTAGTGGGCCAGTGTTGGTTTAGCGAGGAGTTAAATTCCGATGGATACCGTTACCGTCAATGGTGTTCCCGCCGACGACGCCGCGGCTAGTGTAGCCGACCTCTTACTAGGAATCCGGAATGGGAATCAGGCGGCTTGGGATGAAATCCTGCGCCGCTATAGCAAGCTCGTGGCCACGACTGTGCGGTCATTTCGGTTACAAGAAGCGGACACGCTCGACGCGATACAGACGACCTGGCTGCGGCTCGCCGAAAACGCCCACCAAGTGCAATTCCCGCAGCATCTGGGCGGATGGCTGGCAACCACAGCCCGTCGTGAATGCATACACATATTGCGTCAATCAAAAGTCAAACCGTACCGCTTTGACACGACAACCGACCAGGACGTTGATCCCACAGCGCACCCGGAGCAGCGCGTCATCGATGCTGATATCACTCGGATAGTGTGGAACCTCGTCAACCAGCTGCCACCTCGCCATCGAACCCTACTGCGCGCACTATTTACCGAACAACCCCAACCCTACGCCGAAATTTCCCGTGTCACCGGGATCCCAGCCGGCGGAATTGGACCCACCCGGGCGCGGGCCTTGGCGCAATTACGGCAGAAACTCGAAGGACACGAGCTTCTGCCAAGCCAAAACGCCACCCGCAAGCCCGTGGGCTGCTGTGCTGGCCGGTGAAGCGGGCTCGATGCTGGCAGAGTGGGTACTCGGGGACGGATCCTGAGACAGCGTTGTCTCCGCCCTGTACGGCTACTGCGCGGGGCGTCTAACCAGAGTGCCCGCCACCAAAATGCCCGCCACCAAAGTGCCCGCCGTGGTGCCCGGCTCCGGAGTGCCCACCACCGTGGTGATGATGGCCTCCACTCGACGCATCACCGTTGTGGTGGTGTCTCGGGTCATGCGCTACGCCGCCTATGTCCGGCAAGCCGACATCACCACCGAAGCGACCCCCCTTAATGCTGAAGATGCGCCGCAAGGCTAACCACCAACGCGGCCGGTTCTTCCTACCCATCACGAAACCTCCTCCATCTTTATCCAATTGAAGTCCAGGCCGGAACAACTCGAGGTTTGTGCTCGTTGCACCGTCCGGCCTCCGCGTCTCATTGTTTGCCGCTGGTGGCCAGTTTACTGTGCGCCAGCCCAACTGTCGGACGGCGCAGGGCTGTGGTGTGTTCTCGGGTCCTCACTAGCAACATTAAACGGAACGCCACCCCCTTCCGACCGATCGCTCACCCGAACACCGCCAACACCGGAATGTGGATAAAAAAGAATGCAACTTGCCCCTAAGGCCGCGCCGGACACGAACGTAAACACCACAATCAACCCCGCCACCAGCACCAAATAGCGGCGAGGCCCACGAGCGCCACGGATCAGAATGTTCTCTAAGCAAATTCCAGCTCACCACGCCCGGTCATCTTTGACAAGACCACAGACAAAAGCGTCACAGTTTTCCCTCACGATGGGAACCACCGAAGGTAGCGAGTTGATCCCAGCAACTCGCCGTGGCCCGGCCAGACCCACACACTGAGAAGAGGGCAAACCACGACCAGCAGATACATCCCTACCTCTACCACGATCGCATGAAACTAGACCTCGATGTCCTAGCAAAGGTCGCTCGCCTCCCTGGATCCACCGCGCGGATTTGGGTGATCGTTTCCAGTATGTAATTGATCTTCGCTTGTGAATGCCCGATCGTGGGCGTGTGGTGGCTGCCGACCTCTCATCCGACTTGCCCATGTGGTGCCTCCGGTCGGGCCCTTGCGGGCGGTGGTCAGGCAGCCAATGTGGGGGTCCGCGGTGGGTGGTGGCGAAGAGATCAAGCCAGGCGTGTCGCCAGGGCCATTCGGCGGGCAGGTGCCAGATGATCTGGTCTCATCCGGTGCGGGCGGACCGGCCGACGAGGTGGATGAGTTCGGTGCGGATGGTCGCGCTGCGGGCGTGCCGGGCCGAGTCAGCGCGCACCACCATCCGATGGAAGTCGGAATCCAGCGAACGCCAACCGAGGCGAACGTCTTGGACAAGGGCGACGACGCATCAGCCCAGCCTGCCCGAGCTCGTGACCTGTCCACGCAACAGTGCCTTTTCAACAGATCCGCCCACGAGACGACCCGACCAGCGGAAACTACCGCGGTTTGTGCTTTCTGATAGCAGCCGCACAGGCCGGTCGGACACCGTGGCCGAGGTGGCCGGAAAGGCCGTCGCTCCCGGAAGGCCGATCGCCTCGACCGGCGTCAGGGCGCGGCGAGGGGAAGAAGGATGCGGAAGACCGCGCCGGCTCCAGGGGCGGTGTCCAGCTCTACTTTCCCGCCGTGCGCGGCGGTGAGCGCGGCCACGATGGCCAAGCCTAGCCCGGTCCCGCCGCAGCTGGCGGATCGGCTTCGCGAGGCGTCGGGCCGGTAGAACCGCTCGAAAACCCGCTGCGCATTTTCCGGCGCCAGCCCGGGGCCCTTATCGCTGACTGAGAGCACCACCCAGCCGGGTTCGGTGGCCACTCCCACAGCGACCGGAGTACCGGCAGGGGTGTGGATGAGCGCGTTGTTCATCAGGTTGCCCAGCACCTGCCGCAGCCGGGCTTCGTCGCCGAGCACCACAGGTACCAGACCGTTATGGGCGACCTCGAGAGTGACCCGCCGGTCGGGCGACAGCGTGCGGGCGTCGTGCACCGCGTCGGCGGTCAGCGCCACGAGGTCGACCGGAGCCTGGGCCAGCTCTCGCTGGGCATCGAGCCGGGCAAGGAGCAGCAGGTCCTCGACGAGCAAACCCATCCGGTCGGCCTCGGACTCGATCCGGCTCATCAGCCTGGGCACGTCGTCGGCCGCACCCTGCCGGTACAGCTCGGCGAATCCCCGGATCGAGGTCAACGGGGTCCGCAGCTCGTGGCTGGCATCGGCGACGAATCGCCGCATCCGCTCCTCGGAGCTGCGAGCCGCTGCTTCGGATGCCTGCTGGGTACGGAAGGCCGATTCGATCTGGGCGAGCATCCCATTTAGCGCGCGGGATAGCTGCCCGACCTCGGTCCGCGGCGGGTGCTCGGGGACCCGCCGGCCGAGGTCACCCGCGGCGATGGCACCCGCCGTATCCTTCACTTCGGCGAGTGGCCGCAGGCTGCTGCGTACCACGAGGTAACCCACACCGGCCAACGCCACCAGCACTACCCCGCTGGTGATCAGCTCAAGGAATGCCAGTTGGTCTCGGATGGCGTCCACGTTGGCGAGGCTGGTCGACACGAGTAGGCTGCCGGAGCCGTCAGGAAGCGGAATGGCGAGCAGCCGCCACCGTCCGTCGCCGCTGGTCGCCGGCACGGTGATGGCCTGCCCGCGCCGGGCCGCGGCCTGATCCGTAGTCCAGCGCGGCAGCACGGGGCCCGGCTGGCCGGTCGCCAGCGCGGACTCCATGAATCCGACGACGGCGCCGCTGGAGTCGGTGATCGCCAGGGCGAATGTGCTGGGCAGGAACTGGCCCGGTCTGCCCTGCTCGCCATGTGGCCCCTGCGGGGCCAGCGCGGAACTAGGACCGTGGCGCAGCTCGTGCTCTGCTGCAGCGCGCAGCTGGCTGTCTACCTGGTCGAGCAAGGGGCCGCGCAGTGCGGTGACCGTCGCCACTCCCGCGGCCCCGAGTGCTAGCGCGACCAGTGCTAGCACCGCGGCAACCAGCCGCACCCACAGCGGCGTCGCGACCCACACTGCGCCGGCGGCCCGTATCCGTCCAGTGGCCGAGCCCGCTGCGGTCATGGTCGGGGCCCGCGCAGTAGGTAACCGACACCTCGCACCGTACGCGGCGGCGGCTCGCCGATGTCGGAATTACTCCGCAGGTAAAAAACCTTGACGCCGGCGGTGGCCGTGACCACTTTAAAGCCGACGAAGCGCATGCTGGCCGACAACAGCTCAACAATATTGAGCTCGTCGTCCACAATAAGTAGCCGAACCTCGGGATCCGCTGTGGCCACGCGCACCACCTCCCGGGCATCAGTCTCAGCGGCGGCCTTCCCACACTGCTGAACATTGCCTGTGAACTCCATGGGAATAGACACGGCCACGGCGGCCTGAACGAGTCTGGGGACCGGGGCGTTCCCCGCACTGCCTGCGTTGCTCTCTGATTGGCCTGGGCATCGCGGCCCGCGGGGCACTAGAGGAAGTTCGACCGGCTACTCGGTGAGTCTCAAGACGTGTTGCCAGGTCAACGAAGGGATCCGCAACCTCGTCGGAAACCGTGACGTTGGCCGCAAGGGATGGCGCTTGTCCCGCGAGTGTCGCGGATGGAGTGGACGTGCGTGTGGCAGCTCATGCACGGCGGAGGACAGCAGCGGGCTCACGGCGGCAACGACGTAGAGGATGCCGGCGGCCAGGGCCCACCCGGAACCCACCAAGCGCGTCAGCTAACGGACCAACGTAGAGTTGGCCCACCGGAATGGAGATGTTAGGACAGCAAAGTATCGTAGGATACAACTCGGGAGCGCAAATGCGCAGGTATATGTTCTTGTTTCTTGTAACGACGTGTCCCAGCTGATGCCCAGCGCGAAAGATCGCAGTCCGCCGACGAAGGCGCCGATGATCAGCCAAGGTGCGGCTGGTGCGCACCGAGCACGATCAGGGGCAGCGCGCCGATCGCTCCCATCAGCAGCCCTAGGGGCAGAAGGTGCCAGACCACCAGTCGATACATCATCGCACCCATCAACAGGAGGCCGACGCCTCGCGTGCTCAGCACAAAGCCCGAAGTCTGCGCGCCGCTGAGCTGCTGGGTAAGGGCCGGACCGAGAATCTGCCAGGTACCGGTCTGCACCAGGTTCACCACGCAGAACGCCACCGTTACCGTCCACACCCACGGGATCTGGCGGAACTGTGTCCAGTCTTCGTGGATGTCGGCGAGGATGCCGGGTCGCTGAGATGCGCTCGCACCTACGGTCAGCGGCAGCTGGACCAGGCACGCTGCGGCGATAAAGAAGCTCGCTGCATCCCAGGCGATGGCTGCACCGCTACCGACCGTCACGACGAGCACAGCCGAGACGCTCGCCCCAAGAAGCTTAGTGACGTTGCGAGCCGATCCCCAACAGCGAGTTCGACTGGCTGAGAAGGGATTCGTCTACAATCGTACCGCCACGACCGACGATCTGTGCCCGACAGCCACTGTCCGGCGACGCCGCAGCTCACCGTCGTGGATGAGCAGTTCGGCACCCGTGGCCGTTCGGCGGTTTATCTATTCTAATAGTGAGTTCGCGAGGGCTGCGTGATTAGTCCGTACTATCGGATTGCTGCGTGCAGGTGCTGATCAAGACGTGGTCGCCGGACATTTGAGGGGCTCCGGTGGTCAAGCCCCGAAAATTGAGTGGACGGGTGTACTGCTACGTGACAGCATTAGACCCGGGGAGTTAGGAGGGCAGCGGTGCATCGAGGGATTGGCGCGCTAGAGCTGATTTCATCTGCCCGGCCAGCATCCCTTGACCAAGCCTCAGATGGTAAACATTCAGCTCCCGTGATCTGGGGTTTGGCTGGTTGTGCGAGGTTGGGTCTTTGTGGCTCTGGTTGAGCGTGTCGGCTTGATCGTGGTCGGTGTCTCGTGATCATGGTTGCTTGTGTCTGGTCTGCCGTCGCCTGTCGCGGGGTGCGGTTCGTGTGCTGTGCGGGATCGGGAGATCGCGGCGCTGCGGGCGGAGAATGTTGAGTTGGCCCGCCGGGTGGCGTGGTTGGAACGGACCATTTCTCGTAATTCGCAGAATTCGTCGTTGCCGCCGTCTAGTGATGATGTGCTGCCGGGTCGGGACAAGCCGAAGGGTAGGCGGCGCAAGGATGGTGGGGTCCGGCGGAGCCGGGGTAGGCGGCGCAAGGATGGTGGGGTCCGGCGGAGCCGGGGTAAGCAGGCTGGTGCGGAGGGCTGCTGGCTGCGGTGGGTGTCGGAGCCTGATGAGACCAAGGAGCACCGCCCGATAGGCCGCTGCGGGTGCGGCGCGGAGTTGACCGCCGCTGTGGACGTGGGCGTAGAACGCTCGCATCAGGTGCACGACCTGCCGGAGATCGCGATCAAGGTGACCCAGCATGAGGTGTGGCGGGTCCGGTGCGGGTGCGGCCGGGAGCATGTTGGGGTGTTACCGGCGGGCGTGGCTGCGGCCCCGTCTAGCTACGGGCCGAGCCTGAAAGCTCTGGTCGTTTACTTGATCGTCTATCAGCATGTGCCGGTGGAGCGGTGCGTGCGGCTAATCGCGGACCTGACCGGTGGTGTTGCGCCGTCAACTGGGTTCGTGCATGGCATGCTGGGCCGCTGTGCGGCGGTGCTCGGTGACGTCGTCACGCTGATCAAGACCGCGGTCACGCTGGCCGCCGTCGCGGGTTTCGACGAGACGGTGATCCGCTGCGGTCCGGCTGGGCGCAAGAAGTACGTGCTGTCCAGCTCGACCGAGACCGCGGTTGCCTATCATCTCGGTGGCCGGGATCTGGGCTCGTTCGCCGCGTTCGGAATTCTGCCGTCGTTTGCTGGCATTGCGGTGCATGACCGCTACGCGTGCTACTTCCACCCGGGCTGGACGCAGCTGGCCGGGCACCAGGTCTGCCTGGCCCACTTGATCCGCGACTTCGAGGATGCCGCCGAGTCCTGGCCGGACGCGGTCTGGCCGGCCCAGGCGCAGCGGGCCTTGCGTGGCCTGATCCATGCCTGGCACGCCGCCCGCAAGCAGGGGGTGGGCGTAATCCCCGCCGCGGTACGAGACCCGCTGATCAGCGAGTTTCGCCACGCCGTGCTGGTCGGGCTGTCCGAGCTTCCCCGCATCCCCGGACCCAAGTCCACCACCGCCCAGCAGCCCGGCCGCGACCTGCTGGAGTTCTGCCGCGACCGCCACGCCGACGTGACCCGGTTTTGCCACGACACCCGCGTGTGGCCCACCAACAACATCAGCGAACGGGACCTGCGACCCACCAAGACCCAGCAGAAAATCTCCGGCAGGCTGACCAGCGAGGACATCACCCAAGACCGGCTAGACATCCGCAGCTACATCGACACCGCCCGCAAATGCGGCATCAACACCCTCACCGCGCTGCGCGGCGCGCTATCCGGTAACCCGTGGAAACCGCCGCTAGCCGCCACGGCCGCACACCCCTGACAGCGCCAGCGCAACCAGCTGTCCGCTAGTCCGCTAGCGCAGACAGCATCTGCATCATTTCCACCAACCCGCTCAGACACCCAGCAGCAGCCAGCGTCGCCGCCGTGACAGCCTGCTCGCAGACTCTGACCAACCCCGCTGGCAGCTCACCACGATACTCATCCGCCCGCACCGCTGAGGCCAACTCGGCGGCGAACATCACCAGCGCCAGCCCGCCACCGGGCCGGCTCAGATCATCCCGCGCTGTCACCGCGATCACCCGATCCGCCACAGCTGTCATCTGCTCCAGACACTCCCGGTGCTGCTCCACCATGCCCGGGCGCGCCACCGCATCCTCCCGCTCCAGCGCCGCCACCAGGGTCACCGGTTCAGAAAACCGCCTGGACTTGCCCCGCCGCCGTGCCCACGTAGGCGCGCAAGTCCCACACTGACACTCGGGCAACACCAGCGCATGACGATCAGGATCCACAGCAGCCACAGTCGCAACAGACATGGCCGCATCCTTCACCCAGACCAACCCGGCTCACAGGCAACGCGCCGCAGAGAGCTGAATGCTTACCTCAGATGCCCGGCTTGGTGTAGTTATCTAGGGGGCTTGTAGTAGCTTCTTGCTGCTTTGAGCCACTGGGGGCCGCGCCTTTTTCCTCACTATAACAGTGCCCCAGCAGGTGCGCGTAAACCTCCATGCTCGTACCCGATGAGCATCATGTGCACAAGCGCAACGGCTAGATCTATTCAGATGTGAATCCGCTGAGGTGATTCACCACGGCTACCGTTGGAGAGACTTGGGTGTTGAAAGTCTTTTTCATCGACAGTGACACCATGCGACTTTAAGTTGTGCCTCAACTCAGGAAGCCCGGCTGGGAGGTCTGAGCTGAGAATCCCCAAGAAGAGCTTACACCGTTCCGTCAGATTGTTACAAATTGTGGGGGGTGTGGCGGCAATGGTCTACCTGTCATCAGTGACTGCTGGTCTGGGTTGCCGGGCTGAAGAGGTAGGCGGTGTCGCTAATGCGGTGGAGCCGGGCGGGAGAGAGTGGCTGAGCTGGATCCGGCGGCTGAGGCGGTCCGGGTCGCAGTGATTAGTCTGGTCGATGCCCCCGAGGGCGTCTGCCAACGTGGTGCGGTACACGATCTGGTCGGCGTGGGTCATGAGCACGCTGAGCAGTGTGCCGGCTTGGCGGCTGCGAGGCCGCTAACCGCATGAGCAGGTACAACACCAAAAGATTGGAGATGCCCGGCCATGGGTTTCAGTCTATTCGCACAGTCCGACTCCGGGAGCATGGGCGCATGGCATTTTCTCATCATTCTCAGCATTTTATACTATTATTATTTTACTTCGTTCCCGTCGTCGTTGGTGCCATCCGCAAGGCGCCGAACGTCGGATCGGTGTTCGTTATCAATCTATTTCTCGGCTGGACGTTTATTGGCTGGATTGTTGCCCTTGTGATGGCGGTGCGCACTGCGCCTGCAGGGTCAGCCCCGGCTCACCGCCACTGACTCGACGATCGCACCGGGATGGTCGGTGGCCCGTGAGGCATCGATCGACAATAGATCCGGCCGGGAGCGCATGCCGCACCTGCCACTCAGCAAACGTTGGTCCTGGCACGGTCGCCATGGTCACTCCCGTCGACGATCACAGTTTCCGTTTTCAGTAGGGATGCTCGTAAGGCTGAAGGAAGTACAAACGGTGGAGTGTCCGCTGGCTAAACCGGACGGAAAGTGCCGGTTGGAGCAGCGGTGGTATATCCAGCCCTTGCGCCCACGCCTGTCCTGGTGGTCGCGGCGGTGGTCTCGCCGTCCTTCTCGATCACCACACAGTGGGAATCGGCCACCGGCTCGGTGGCCGTGGTGGCCTGGTCAGCGGCCTGACCGCCGGCATGGGCGGGGCCGGGGGCTCGTTCCCGGCTGACGGTAGGTGTACCTCGGTCTGGTGGTAGCGGTCGCGGGAGATCATCTGCTCGCCGACTACCGGGTCACTGTCGCCTTCCCCGGCGGCCTTGGTGACCTGGCAGTCGGTGATCAGTCCGATCTCCGGTTCGGCGGCCACATGACTGCGGTAGCCGTCCTTGCGCACCGAGCTGGACTTGCGGGTGTGCTGGGCCTGGGGTCGACAGTCGAGATGACCCTATCCCCGGCGACCTGCGGGCGATGCGCCAGCGCCAGTCGGTGCCATCGGAGTCCTGCGCGGGTTCGACGTCTTGGCCGGCCACCAGCGCCAGCAGCCCCAGCGCATCGGCCGCCGTGTCCTCCCGCTGCGGGGCGTTCTCGCCGGTGAGCTCGGCCAACACCGCCAACACATCGTTGACCAGATCCGAGATCAGGGCCTGTTTGGCCTGGGGGTCGTCCCAGTCGATGGCTGGCTTGTCCAGCTTGCACACCCGGCTAATCACCTCGGCCGCACCCAGTACCACCCGCGCCACCTTACGAATCGCAGCCACCAGCTGGGTCACCGTGTTCTGGGTGGCCACCGCGTCATCGAACACCGTGGAATCGACACAGCGCTTGCGCCGACCCCGCACGATCCCGGTCTGCGCGACCACCTCCGCGACCGCGTCGAACACCCGGTCCGGGCGCCCAGAGGCGGCAATGCGCCGCCGCCAATACACCAGCGTGGACGGGTCGAACGACATCTGGGTCAGCGACCGACCACAGGCCACCTTCCACCGGATATCGAACGTCACCGCCTCCGCAGTCTGCGCATCCGACAGGTCATACAGCTCCTTGAGCACCAACACCGAACCCACCAGATCCGCCGGCAGCGACGGGCGCCCCTTCCCCGAGGGGAACAGGTCCGCGATAAACGAATCCGGAAACAACTCATGACGATGCTCCGCCAAAAACGCGAACACGCTGCCCGCCGGCACCAGCTGTCCGACCATCGCTTGCGTGTCCAGTAGCTCTCGCTCCCACCGGGTCTGACCCTGCATAACAGCCTCATCCCAGACGACCGGTCACCAGGCCGTCAGACACGACGGCCACCGCCCGACTTATTCAGCGGCGTCCTAAGGGCATCGCGGCCGCGGGCGCCAGCTGATGGAGCCTGACCGGCTGCTCATAGGCTGTTGCCCGACTCGGCGACCGGAGCATCGATCTCGTTGGAGACCGCGACGCTGGCCGCAAGGGACAGCGCTTGCCCCTCGGATGCCGCTAAGGGACTCGACGTGCGGGTGGCCACGGTGTGCGGCAGCTTCCGCACGGCAGTGGATGCCAGTGGGGTCACGGCGGCAACGGCGTAGAGGATGCCGGCGGCTAGGGCGACGTGGAACCCGCCCAGCGCATGAGCAAGCGGACCAACACAGAGTTGGCCGATTGGGATGGAGATGTAGGACAGCAGGTTGTCGTAGGACGAGACTCGGGACAGCGCATGCGCGGGAACGTGTTCTTGCAGCGACGTATCCCAGCTGATGCCCAGCGCCGAGGACCCCAGTCCGCCGATGAAGGCGGCGGTGATCAGCCAGGGCGTGTGCTGGTGCGCACCGAGCGCGATCAGGGGCAGCGCGCCGATGGCTCCCATCAGCAGCCCTAGGCGTAGCAGGTGCCGGACGACCAGCCGGTACATCAGCGCGCCCATGACTAGCAGGCCGGCGCCTCGCGCGCTCAGTAGGAAACCCCACGTCTGCGCGCCGCTGAGCTGCTGGGTGAGGGCCGGTCCGAGAATCTGCCAGGTACCGGTTTGCACCAGGTTCACTACGCAGAATGCCACCGTTACTGTCCATACCCAGGGCGTCCGGCGGAACTGAGTCCAGCCTTCGTAGATGTCGGTTAGGACGCTGGGCTGCTGCAGCACGCTCGCGCGCGCGGTCAGTGGCAACCGGGCCAGGCACAGCGCGGCAATAAGGAAGCTCATCGCATCGAAGGCGATGGCTGCGCCGCTACCGACCGTCACAACGAGCACGCCTGAGACACTCGGCCCGAGAATCTTCGAGACGTTGCGCGCAGATCCCAACAGCGAGTTCGCCTGGCGGAGGTGGGATTTGTCGACCAGTTCGGGCACGACCCCGCGCAGGGCTGGTGTGGTGAACGCGGTGAGCACGCCGTTCAACAGTTCCAGCGTGGCCACTGCGAAGAGCGAGTAATGACCGCTCAACAGCAGCGCGGCAACGCCGCCCTGGGTGAGTGCCGAGCCGGAGTTGGCGAGCACGAGCACGGAGCGGCGAGAAAACCGATCGGCTGTAGCTCCGCCGATCAGTAAAAACGCTAGCAACGGCACCATGCGCGCGACCAGCACCACGCCAAGTTGGCTCATGCTGCCTGAGGCGTCCAAGACGGCGAACGCCAGCGCGACCGGAGCCATCGAGCTGCCGAACAGCGACACCGTCTGTCCGGTGAAAAACCAGCGGAAGTCCTTCTGCATGATGAGCCATGAGCGCACTGCGCGAGTCTGCGGATCCATTCCGACGAACACTAGAGTTTCGTCAGGAGGCGAAAGATGGTGTTGCTACGGCTGAGTGCGACCGCTCTGTCCCGGTCACGCTTCGCGCTCTCTCCGCTTGCTGAAACCCTCGGATCCATGATCGTGTTAGGCAAGCACGGCACTGTCGACCCGTGGTTGGCGTCCTGGCACGCTCGCCACCACACTGGATTCGTCGTAAGCCTCGAAGCCGACCCGTTTGCCAGGGGCTTGGTCCGGCTGCTCAGCTCAACGAAATGGCTGCCTCGGTTGGTTGCCATCCCACCATCGGGCGGCATGCGAACGACCATCGACAGCGAAGTGTCACAGGTCGCCGCGGTACCCGACGCCGAGGTTCGTGCCGAGCTAGAACAGTCGGTGGCGCACAGCTGGATCGAGCACGATTTGGGCTGGCTCGCAGGACAGGACTGGGGAGCCAGAACCGCCGACCTGCTGCGAGGAGTATGGAAGACTTACGTTGACCCGGACTGGCCGCGCCGTCGGGCGATGCTGGAACGCGACGTCACGTATCGAGCAGGATTGCTCGCCGCCTACGGCTGGCCACGCGCCCTGCAGCGGATGAGCCGTCGGAGCGCCTGGGTGGGCGCGGACGCGATCCGGTTCAGCGACCAGGATGCGCCGGACCGCGTCGTCGGTGAAGAAGGCATGCTGTTCGTGTCTATCACCCTGGCAAGCGGGTCATGGCTGTGCGAGGCTCCGCGGGACCGGCACGCGCTGGTCTATCCGG
>JAFAWY010000119.1 GCA_019241525.1 Pseudonocardiales bacterium | reverse complement strand
AAGGCATGAAGGGAAACCCGGTATCTCCGAACCCATCCAGATGCTTCGGGCCAGAGGAAGAGACCGTCATCATCGCCGCTCCAGCCGGCGACGAATCAGTGACGCTGGGCTGCGCTTGTCCCCATCTACCCGCCATGGTTCTGTCATCACCCTCATCGACAGGACCGACCCTAGTCCTCGAACCCGCCGGACCGCGCGCAAAGCGGGATGCTGAAGGTGGGTCAAGTAACCAGGAGTCCGGTCACCGAGCGTTGAGACACGCCCGCTTGGCACCAGTCGGCGGTGTGCAACGGGCGACTGCCCAGCGTCCTGATGTGATCACGTGATCAGATCGTCGAACGCACCTGCTTTGATGTCGTTGATCCAATGGCTCATGTCAGCGCGGGCAAACAGCATCACGGTGCCATCGGGATGAGTGCTGTTGCGCACAGCGATCCGCCCGTCGCGCAAGGCGGCGACCTCAACGCAGGTGCCGTTGTTGCCACTGAAACTGCTGATGCGCCAATGGATCATGGAGGGGTCTGAGGTCGCCACGGGGGCCTCCGAGCTTGATCATACGGTGATTAATGGGACGACGGAATGAACTCCCCGACCAGTCCATCGCGTCTCGCATAGTTAGGTTAGGCGAGACACTCTGGGAGATTTGTAAAAATTTGAGACTCCGCCGGCCTGAATGGAGTGATCTCGATGTCGCTTTGGTGCTGTTTGCCCGCAGCGTAACTCAAAGCGTCTGCGGTTTGAGCAATCTGTAGCCAATACAACACCGAGTTGCCCGGCTGCGCGAGGATTGCGGCGCCCAGAAGTTTCTCTTGCCGCGCGCACCTGGTCGTCAGACCGGCCAGCCAGATCGCGCCAAGCAAACACCCCGAGGACGACCTGTGCGGCCACGAGATCACCGCAAGGACGCGCGGAGGGTCAAGTGGGACAGCGCGCTACTGGCTGCCACGCGGCCGGGTGTGGGCAGCGAAGTCGACAGGCACGATCGCGGTGTGACGCCAGACATGGGATATCTGCTCGACAACCAGCACGCGCAGGCCGGACGGCGCTTCGACGCGCTGTCGGTGCTGTTCAATCCCTCGACGTTTCAGTACGCGCGAGCGCTCGGGCTTGCGCCGGGTTGGCGGGTGTGGGAGGTCGGCGCCGGCAGCTCGAGCGTGCCTGCCTGGCTCGCCGAGCAGGTCGGGCGCGACGGCCGGGTCCTGGCAACCGATATCGACACGTCGTGGATGGACGGCGGTCACCTCGGAGATATCGGTTATGAGGTGCGCCGCCACGACGTCGGGGCGGCGCCGCCACCGCAGGAGCACTTCGACCTGGTCCACGCCCGGCTGGTGTTGGTGCACGTGCCGCAGCGAGCGCAGGCGCTGGCCGCCATGGTCGCCGCGTTGCGACCCGGCGGCTGGTTGCTGCTGGAGGAGGCCGATCCCGCGCTGCAGCCGCTGGTGTGTCCAGACGAGTCGGGACCCAAGCAGCGGTTGGCCAACAAACTCAAACACGGCTTCCGGACGCTGCTTGCCGAGCACGGCGTCGATCTGGCCTACGGGCGGACACTGCCGCGGCAGTTGCGCCGCGCCGGGCTGCTCCACGTGCAGTCCGCCGCCTACTTCCCCATGGGAGGGCCGGCCTGTACCGAGCTCGAGCGGGCCACCGTCGAGCAGATCCGCGATCGTCTCGTTGCGGCGGCGCTCGCGACGGAGGCTGAGATCGACCAGCACCTGGCAACCGTGGCGACCGGACAGCTCGACCTCGCCACCTCTCCACTGATCTCCGCCTGGGCTCAGAAGCCACCGACCGCGTCCCCGTAACCGGATCCGAATCGGACAGGACGATTAGCTTGAAGTCCGGGGTCTTGGACGGCGGCAAGCAATATTCGTCTAGCCGTTGACCTTGCGGCACGGCAGCTGTCCGCTGCGGGGTCGCCGCTGATGAAGTCCAGCTAGCCCGTTTAGCCATCCCTTGTGAGCATCGGCGTGATCCGTCGCTTGACTGCGAGACTTTCTGCCCTGGCAGCACTGCCGCTAGACCTGGCCGTGCCGTCGGCTCTAGCCGATAACCCCCATACGGTGTTTGCCTCTTGCAGCCAGGTGTTTGGATCGGGCTCTCATGGTCCAGGCATAACTTTCACGGAACGAAGCGGTGACATTACGGTCAGTGGCCACTGCACCAATGTCGTAGACGTATCGGCGTTGCGGGCAGAGAAGGCCTCGTGCGGCGACTTTATTCCGAACAGGGCGCCCGTGGCAAGTTTGTGTTGACCCCGAGCGGCAACCTTGCGGGACATTGCACCTTTTCCCAGTGATAAAACGGCGCCCGCTCAGGCGTAGCTCGGCTGGTCGGCTTCGACAGCGATCGGCACGTCCAAAGCTTCGGGTGTGCATGCACGCCACTAGGGCCGCCGTTGCTGTGGGTCCGTCCTGTTGGGGACCATCGCCAGGTTGCAGCAGCGCGTCGACCAACAGTCCGCTGGAACGTGAAGCGTGCATCCCGTCGCGCCGTCGGAAGACTCCGCAAAAAGCTGCCGTCATGGCTGCTCATGGGCGGCCGCACGCGAAACCTTCGTCACCGCACCCGCCCTGCAAGACAGCGCAACGCTCGCGTTACCGCCAGCGCATCAACGCCCGGAGACACGGCATGACCCCACCCGCCCACCACACGTTGTAGAGCAGACCACCTGGCTGGTGTCAGACGGTGTGCCGGTGAACGTGGTGGGAGCAAGTCATGGGGCACGAGCAAGCGCAACACCCTAAACCGCTACCCGCACACACCCGACGACTATGAGCAGCGTGTCAGAACAGCCTTCGAAGGCACCGCTGCCTTTTCGCTCCCTCCGACCAGCCAGTCGGCCGACACGGAAGAAGAGAATAGATTGCGAAATCCATGGCGACCTGAGCTTATGTAGGCAGCCGACATGGTGGACCTAACGCATCAGCATACGAACCGCTCAGTGCTGGTCAATGGCCCTGAGATCACGATCGGTCGGGTCGGTACGCGGCGGGTGGTGAAACGGCGCGGGTGATGACTTACGGTTTCACGCCTCGGCTGTCGATATTGGTGAGGGCTACTGGATGGGCTGGTCAGCGTGGCTACCTGTGGTTCGCACGTGGTGCTTCCCGGCGGATGCAGCGATCATCATGAGATGAACCTCAGCGCACGGAGCGCGGGTCTCGCTGGCGTTGTCCGGTGAGGCATGCTCGCTTACGTGTCGCGTTCTACGGTGTGGGGGTGGGGCACGATCTTCGTTCGGTGACGACGGCGGAGCTTGCCGAGGAGTTGGCGAGCCTTCGGACGCTCGCAGCACGGTTGCAGGCGGAGAACAGGCGCTTGTTGCGCCTACTGGAGTTGACACCAGAGCAGGCGGCCCTGCCCGGCCCGGTTCAGACGGGTCTCTTCGAGACCCATCCCGGCCCGGTCGATCGGCGCTCACCGCCGGAGGTGAAGGTCGACTTCTTCGGGCAGTTATTCGCTGCCCGCAGGGACATCTACGCCCTCCGGTGGGAGAACGCGCGCACCGGCAAGGCTGGTTGGCTGCCTGCGGTGCGGAACGGGTGGCGTAAGGGCGTACGGCATAAGGAGCGGGATTACCTGCCGCTGACCAGGGAGGTGATTCGCGCGCACCTGTCCGGTGAGACGCACATCGGGTTGTATCCGTTGTTGGACGGTGATCTGTGCAGCTGGCTGGCGGCCGACTTCGACGGGCAGGCGGCCATGCTGGACGCGCTGGCCTATCTGAAAGCCGCCCGGATGTGGTCAGTCCCCGCGGCACTGGAAGTGTCACGGTCGGGTGTCGGCGCGCACGCGTGGATGTTCTTTACCGCGCCCGTGCCGGCGGAGACCGCCCGGCGTCTCGGCACCGCGTTGTTGCGAGAGGCGATGGCCTTGCGAGGACACATGAGTCTGGCCAGCTACGATCGGCTGTTC
This sequence comes from Pseudonocardiales bacterium, assembly GCA_019241525.1. GTDB lineage: Bacteria > Actinomycetota > Actinomycetes > Mycobacteriales > Pseudonocardiaceae. The sequence continues at coordinate 3,156 of JAFAWY010000119.1, read as the reverse complement.
CCGGCACAGGACGTACTGCCATCCGGCGGGGTGGGGAATCTGATCGCCGCGCCGCTACACGGCAAAGCCCGCCAGGACGGGGTGACCGTGTTCCTCGGCCTGGCCACGATGGAACCCCACGACGACCAGTGGGCGTTCCTGTCCTCGCTGGGGCGGATGAGCCCCAGCGAAGTTAGCCGGATCGCGCGCAAGGCCGGACGGGTGGTCGTGGGGGCGCAGGTGGACCGGCTCGGCACACCGGTCTCCACCCGAATCCGCGTCACGCCAGCGCCGATCCTGCATGCCCATCGCGCGGCCGGGATCCGGTTGGAGTCGAGCGAGTTGACCCCGGCGCTCCACGCAACCTTGAAACACGCGGCGTCCATGCCGAACCCGGTCTTCTACGAACGCCAGCGGCTGCGCATGTCCACCTGGGATACGCCACGGTTCCTGCGCAGCTACGACGAAACCCTCGATGGCGGGCTCATCCTGCCGCGCGGCCTAGCCGACACGGTTGCCTCGCTAGCCGAGCAGGCCGGTAGCCGACTGGAGATCACCGATGGACGGACGCCCGGCGAGGCACAGGAGTTTGTGTTCACTGTCACCTTGACCGGACCACAGCGAGAGGCGGTGGTGGTTTTGCGCGGTCATGACCTGGGCGTACTGGTAGCTCCACCGGGAGCGGGCAAGACCGTGATCGCCTGCGCGTTGATCGCCGAGCATGCGACATCGACGCTCGTGCTCGTCGACCGCAAAGCCCTCGCCGACCAGTGGCGGACACAGATCAGCGAGCTGCTGGGCGTCAAGGCCGGGCAACTCGGTGGCGGTCGCAGGAAAACCCGCGGCGTAGTAGATATCGCCATGCTGCAGACCCTGACCCGCAAGGACGACATCGCCTCACTGACCAGTGGCTACGGGCTCGTGGTCGCGGATGAATGCCACCACATCCCCGCTGCGGCGTTCGAACACGCCGTCAAACAGATCCCGGCACGGCGCTGGCTCGGACTGACCGCCACGCCCTACCGCCGGGACAAACTCGACGCCCTGATCACACTCCAACTCGGCCCGATCCGACATACCATCACCCACTCGCCACCGGACACCACCGCAGCCGATGACCAATCACCACAGCTGGACCTCACCCAGCCAGGCCCTGCGCCGCGGCCACGGCCCGTGCTGCACGTGCGCGACACCCGATTCCGCTACACCGGCGAGGCCAACCCCACAGCGCCCGGGGGGATGGCCGCCATCTACCGGGACCTCATCTCGGACAATGCCCGCACCACTCAGGTGATCAACGACGTGACAGCCGCGCTAGGTCGCGGCAGGCATTGTCTCGTGCTTACCCAGTGGATAGCACACCTTGCGCAACTCGCTGAGGAACTCCAGCAACGCGGACACGATCCCGTCATCCTGCGCGGCGGGATGAGCACCAACACCCGGCGCGTCGCTTTGGCCCGCCTGCAAGCGCCCACGGACAGCTCACCGCTGCTGGTCGTGGCCACCGGCCCATTCATCGGTGAGGGATTCGACTGCCCGATGCTGGATGCCTTGTTCCTCGCCGCACCCATCGCCTTCAAGGGTCGTCTCGTGCAGTACGTGGGACGAATCCTGCGCCCGTATCCCGGAAAGACCACCGCCGAGGTCTACGACTATCACGACATCGAGACCGGCGTGCTCGCCTCGTCGCTGGCCAAGCGCGCGCCGGGTTACCTCAGCCTCGGCTTCCCCGACCCCCGCACAACGGCATCACGGTCGTGATCAACTCACTCAGGGCGTGGGCTGCTCTGGCAACGCGTAACCGAGTTTCAGCAGGGCCGTGCGAAATTTCAGTTCGTGAGCGAGTGGCACGGCGAGATGGCACTCGCCAATCGGATGGCACAGGGTACGCAACGCACGGTTGTGGGTGATGAGCGCGGCCAGTGCCCGGTCGGCGCATTCGATCACGCGAGCATGTCCGAGATCGGTGAGCTGCGCGCAGCGGCGGCTGACATCACTGATGAGGGTCCCCAGCGCCTCGGGTAGCTCATGCTCGGTGTGGTGGGCCAGGAAGCTGGCGAAGTCCGAGGGGTGGCGTCCGGTGTTGATCGCGGTCAGCAGGCTCGCCGCGGAGATGGTCCAGACCCGGTCCGCGGTGCGCTCGGCGTAGCCAGACAGCACAAGCTGATCACCAGCGGACAGGGCGCCAGTAGCAACGACGTCGAGATTGGGCAGAACCTTCAATCCCTCGGTATTCGTATCACCGGTGGACGGCTGGTAGGTGTCGGTCAGGCCAAGGGCGTAGCGACCCAGCGCGGTGAGCCGGATCGCCTGAAGGCCGTCGTAGCGGCTCAGCGCATCCAGATCGTCGCCACCCCAGTTGCCCTGGAAGTCCCCTCGCGCGCCATTGGGGTGGACGTAGTCGAGGTCAAGCAAACCCAGCGTGCCGGCGTACTCGAACAGCACCGCCAGGGTGTAGCGGCCCTCGAGGATCTCCCACCGGTGAAAGCCGTCGTAGCCCAGGCTGCCGTAGTGGGAATCGACGAGGTAGAGCTTCCACAGCGCCATCTCATTGCGGACAATCGTGGGGCTCATGTTGCCCCGCCGCATGGTGGTGAACAGGGCCTCCACGCTGATCCACTCATCGGCTGGGCAGCTCGCCAGGGCGGCGGCAACCATCTGGCGGCGGGTCTTGGCCGAGCTGAGCACATTGCGGGCGCGCTGGCCCTTGATCTGCTCGATCCGGCTGAACTCATCGATCAGCGCATGGGTCAGCCAGCGCTGCCACAGCTGACGGATCACCTCAGCCGATGGTTTGCGCAGCGCGGTGCGACCCTTCGCGGTCAGGCGAAGCCGCCCACCTTCAACCTTGGCCAGCCCACCGGCCTGGACCAGCAGCGGCCACGCAAATGACGCGATCGGCTCGTCACGGTAGAAGTCGCCGTGCGCGAGAAGCGAACCCACCGCGTAGACGGTCGCCGCCGAGGGGCGATGAGTCTTCTCACTGCACCGTAGCTCGCCCCCCGCGCACAGCTCCAGCACGGTACGCAGGTTAAGCTGGGCTTCCGCCTCCGTCAGCCGAATCCGGTGCTCCCCGACGGCGCCCAACGAGCCGGTGTCGCTGGCGTTCACGCCCATGCCCTCCGCTATCTCAGCCAGTGACGGTATGCCTCGATCCACTCCGCACCGCCTGGCGCA
>JAFAWY010000058.1 GCA_019241525.1 Pseudonocardiales bacterium | reverse complement strand
GACCACCTCCATCTCGACCGTTCCTCAACCTCCTGTGTTTCCCTTGTGTACCTGCCCTTGCGCTGCCTTTGCAAACGCTTGCCGGACTGTTCACTGATGTTGTCGGCGCATTTTTTAACACCCCCAAGCAGCGCTGTCAAGCCGTGGGCCGCTGCCGTTGTTGTGCTCCCACGCACCGGTCAGGTCTCCTAGCGTCTGTGACGACGCCCCGACGCCGGGCGCCACCGTAACCAGTCGATGGCATCGCCAACTCCGCGACTGTTGAAGGTCTCGGTGACGACCGATCGCGCTACCTGAAAGACCGGGTCGGTTGCGGTTGCAACGTAGGTGCGCGTAAGCACAGAGGAGCGGCGGCAACGTCGATCCCTGGCTGGTCGCCACGGCTCACCCTCCTAGCGCGGTCTGCGCATCGAACTGGGCGCTGATTGCGATGTGGACGCAGCCTTCCAAACTGGCACTCACAGGTGATCATCGCCAGCGAGCCGTCAGCGCAAGCGGCGCGATGCGGGAGTGTCGGGCGAGCTGTGGTCGCAGAGCGGGTGGGGGCTATTTCATGGTGCAGCTGGCCGAGCAGGTTGGCCAGGTAGTCCTCGCCGCGTCCCTTTTGTTAGTCGAGGTAGTCGCGGAGCGGCTGGGAGCGGGAGGGGTGGCGCAGCTTGGCCATGGTCTTGGTTTCGATTTGCCGGATGCGTTCGCGGGTGACCCCGTGGACGTGGCTGATTTCCTCAAGCGTGCGTGGTCGGCCGTCGATGAGCCCGAATCTCAGCCGCACAACGCTGGCCTCTCGCTCGGAGAGCGTGGCCAGCACGGAGCGCAGGTCATCTTGGAGCAGGGCGAAGGAGACCGCGTCCAGGGCGACCACAGCCTGAGAGTCTTCGATGAAGTCACCGAGCTGGGAGTCGCCCTCGTCGCCAATGGTCTGGTCCAACGAGAGCGGTTCCCGGGCGTAGTGCCGGATCTCCAGCACCTTGGCGGGGGTGATGTTCATCTCCGTGGCCACCTCCTCGGCAGTGGGTTGGCGGCCCAGGTCCTGGAGCAGCTCGCGCTGGATTCGGCCCAGGGTGTTGATCACTTCGGCCATGTGCACCGGGATTCTGATGGTGCGGGCCTGGTCGGCCATCGCGCGGGTGATGGCTTGGCGGATCCACCAGGTGGCGTAGGTGGAGAATTTGTAGCCCTTGGTGTAGTCGAACTTCTCCACCGCCCGGATCAGGCCGAAGCTGCCCTCCTGAATCAGATCCAGCAATGCCATGCCGCGGCCGGTGTAGCGCTTGGCCAGCGAGACGACCAGCCGCAGGTTGGCCTCCACCAGGTGGTTTTTGGCGCGCTCGCCCTCGCGAATGATCGAGCGCAGATCCCAGCGCAGCTGCGGGCAAAGCTTGTCCGCTGAGTCCTCCGCCTGACGCAGCCGCTCGCCGGCATACAGACCGGCCTCGATGCGCTGGGCCAGCTCCACCTCCTCCTCCGCGTCGAGCAGGGCCACCCTGCTGATCTGTTTGAGATACGCGCGGACCGAGTCGACCGAGGCGGTCAGTTCGGCGTCCATGCGGGCTTGACGCAGCGCCTCGGACTCCTCCTCATCCCACACGACATCCCCGCACTGCTCGACTTGAGCCAACGGCTCCGGGGGATCATCGGCGCCCTCAAAGGCTAACGGGACCTCGTCATTTAGCAGGACCAGGGACGCTGAAGGAGGGTCGCGGCGGTCAAATTCCACACCCTCGGCCGGCGCTTTCCGCCGTTTCCGGGGCTCCTTCGCCACTCGGCCCTCCGAATGCGCCGCCATCCTCACCTTCTCGACTCGATTCCCGGCGGTACCAAAAACTCCGAGGCAACCTGACCAAGCGCCAGCTGCGGATCGACGTCCGTCAACCTCCTCAGGGACCGAGTTGCCATCTGGGTAGGTCTGGACTGTACGGGAAGCAGTCGCTTCAGGCTCGCCGAATCATGCGTGCAATGCGACATGCTGGCCCGGGAAAATTCCTCAGCCAAGAGCACCTCGCTTAGGATGGCCGGCCTCACGCAGGTCGCGGAAAGTGCTGGTATTCGTTGGTCCTGGCGGTGACGTACTTGGCGAAGTTGACGGCCATGCCAGGGGCGTCGGTGAGCTTGAGGTCACGAGTCCACCTGCGAGCGCTTCGGACGCATCGAAGCCCTGCCATGACTGACCGCCACGAGCAGCGACCACAGGAAAGGTGACGTCATCCATGGATGAGCTTCCTGAGTACGTCGAGGGCATCCCGAACATTTGCGGGTGTGAGGCGATCGTCGACGCCGCGGTCCGGGCGGCGAGAAAGAATCCGGTGTTCCTCCGCGGGGACTCGGTGCCTTTCAGCGGAATGCAAAGCGCGTTCGCTATCGCCCTCCACATGCACCAGCCGTTGATCCCAGCAGACGGCCCTGATCTGAGCACCGCGCAACTGATCAGCAACCTGAAACATATGATGAACAATCCAGGAATCGGCGACAATCACAATGCTCCGGTATTTCTTTGGTGCTACCAGCGTATGGGAGAGTTCCTCCCGCAGCTCATCGAAGAAGGTCGCACGCCCCGTGTCATGCTCGAATACTCTGGGGCACTTCTGCACGGCCTGCGGCAGATGGGCGCACACGACACCATCGAAGCACTTCGGTCGATCACCCGCACTCCCCGGTATCGCGAGGCCGTGGAATGGCTTGGATGCCCGTGGGGCCATGCCGTTGCTCCCTCGACACCCGCGCAGGACTACCGCCTCCACGTGAAGGCCTGGCAGCATCACTTCGCCGCCATCTTTGGGCTGGAAGCGCTGGGTCGTGTGCGCGGCTTTTCTCCCGCCGAGATGGCCATGCCCAACCATCCCGACGTGGCCTACGAGTTCGTCGCAACACTGAAAGAATGCGGATATCAGTGGTTATTAGTCCAGGAACACACCGTCGAAGAACACGACGGACGGGGACCGCGGCGCAAACACCTCCCGCATCTGCTTACCTGTACGAGCTCTGGGGGCGACACCGCCAGCATCATCGCCATCATCAAGACGCAGGGCAGCGACACGAAACTGGTCGCTCAGATGCAGCCCTACTACGAAGCCAAAGGCCTTGCCCGGTGTGATCTCGCGGGACGCAGCGTTCCCCCGTTAGTCACGCAGATCGCCGACGGAGAAAACGGGGGCGTGATGATGAATGAGTTTCCACCCAAGTACTTCGAGGTGATCCGGGAGTGCTCAGGCTCCGCGACCCCGATCATGAACGTCACCGAGTACCTCGAGCACCTTTTCGCCACGGGAGTCAAAGAATCCGACCTGCCGGTTCTGCAACCCCTCTTCCAGCACCAGATCTGGCAGCGCATGACTCCCGGGGACGGTCCCGACAGGTTACGGCAAGTGACTGAAGAGCTTCGTAACGAAGACAGCCGCTTCCATGTAGACGGCGGCAGCTGGACAAACGACATCTCCTGGGTCCATGGCTATGACCACGTCATGATCCCCATGGAGAGGGCAAGCTCGCTTTTTAACGATCGAGTGCTCGCCCGACACGTCCCGACGGACGACCCCCGCTACCGAAACGCACTGTTTCACCTGCTCACCGCCGAAACGAGCTGCTATCGCTATTGGGGGCACGGTGCGTGGACGGAGTACGGCAGCGAAATCTCCCGACGGGCAATCGACATCATGACACACGACCTATAGTCAGCATCGTCACATTTCCCGCACCTCAACGGGGGCTGTTGCGCCTTGTCGACGAATGCCATACAACTCCACAGCGCACAAGATCATCGGTGGCCGCCGCGACGTTGATGAGCCTCACAAGGCCAAGACAACCAAGACAGAGGACGACGAAGAGCAAGGCCGATCCCGGCGCGAGCTGACGACAGCGGTGACGACAACGCAGACAACAACCCGGCATCACCAGCACCATGCGAAAGCTGGTCTCGGCGCAGATCGAACGCTGGAAGGAGGGTTGCGTGCTTCTGGGGGTCAAGGGGCCGCTCGGTTCGTCTTTGGCCGCCGGGGCCAATGTGGACTAGGTCTAGGTTCATGCGGACAGGGAGTGACCTGGCGCGTGGTCTCGGTCTTGGCCTCGTTCATCGCGGTCCGCGACAGGGCGTCAACGTGCGAAGAGCCGGCTCGACCAGCGGTGAGACCTCCGGCGACCCACTGTGAACAGTGCTATGCAGAACTGGCAAGCGTGGGTTTGTCCGGTGACAGCACCATCTGATGACAGTGAGGCCATTGGCTCTACTCATCAGCGAGTGCACAGGGTCGAATGTTGCGCTGGGGGGCGTGAACGGCACCGGAGCCGACCAAGGTCTCCAGGCCGTCTCCAGGCCGTGAAACGTCGGGCAGACGTGAGAAGTTTTGAGAACTACCGAGATGTATTTCTGCAGCTTAAGTGCCCTATGGGGGCTTATCAGCGCAGGCCACTCTAGGGCAGAATCAGTTCTTGTCGAACTGGCGGATTTGCGGGTCGGCGCCGAAGTCGGCGGCCCAGAGCGCGTCAAAGCTACCTGGCTTGAGCGCAATCCCGAAGAACCTCATCCCTTGCGGCTCCCCGTTGAACACTTCCTGGCTAGGGCCGTCCACCCGCACCACCTTGCCGTCGGGACCACGTTCGCCCCAGGCGGTGATACGTCCGGAGTCGGTGGCGAAGATGAACCGTGCCGAGCCGCCCAGCATGACCGTGCGACCGTCGACTTGCGCCGGCTGATTGGTCACGACGAACTTGTCGGAGTTGATATCGGCACCGTTGAAGACGACCCCAGTCGCCTTACCTATGGATGTCTCTTCGGTGCTGGTATCGGTGCCGGGAATGGTTACAGTCTTGAGCGGATCCTGGTGTAGCTCGCGCATCTTCGAGTCGCTGGACACGGTGACGTCACCGAAGAATTGATAGGACGCGTTACCGGCGGCCACCCAGAAATGTCCCCCCGCGCCCTTTGGGCGAATCGCGATGCCCCAAGCGTTGACCATGTCGGGAATGGTGAAGTGTGCCTTGTACGCCTCCGAGTTCGCCGCCAAATTGACTTGGCGGTAATGGTTATCCGGCGATGGGGCAGGGCTGGCGGTGGTGGTGGTACCTGTGCCGCTGCACGCGGCTACCGTGAGGCAGACAACGAGGCAGGTCATGCCTCGATGAGCTGGCCCGATTCTTCCAAGCAGATGCATAAACACACTCCAAAAGTAAGCCCGACCTAAATTGAGTAAGGGTAGGCTTGCCAACACAAAGAAACAAGATTGATACACGTAATCGACCGAGCACGCATTGCGGTGACGGCGAGGGCGCGCACGGACGCTGGCGCGGTGCTGCAGCGATGCTGCGCCGGAGGAGTGATGGGTCTAGGCATGCCCCCGAAAGCCTGTATTCTTCCCCAGTCCCGCTACCGTGAGGAGATCCGTGGTGACGCACGATGACGGCGCGGCGTCGTAGGAAGTCGGGCTCTGGGCCCTCCGCCACTGCTTTAATCGCCTGGCTCGGCGGTGGCCGACCTGGCGTTACGGACGGCGAGGCGACGCCAGTCTCGGTAACCGGCAGCGCACCGATCGGTCGGACCGTCGGTGGCCGGGCGATCCTCGTAGGCCGTGCCTGTGGTCTGGCCGCGGGGACCCTTCTCGCTTGTGGCTCGGTGTTTGTCGGTGCGACGCATGCTGGCGATGGTTCGCTCGCCACCGACAGCGCCCCACTGCTCAACCCCCTCCCGGCCGAGCCGGAAGCTACTGCTGATACTCCGGGAGAATTTGAGTCAGGCATGGCCAGCGAGCCGGCTCCTGCGTCCCCGGAGCCAGTCAGAGCCCAAGCGGTCGCGGTGCAGAGCTCCGTGGTCGCCCCCCGGAGCGGGCAGGTTCGTCGCAACGCTCCGGTATCTGTAGACATGCCCGCCGAAGCGACTCAGCATCCGCATACCGCACCGCAACTCGGGCAGCCCGGTCCGTCAGGCGCTGGTCGCGCCCCGGCTGCCCCGGTCGCACCGATCAGTCCGGTACTGGACCCTGCCACCAGGGGAGTAGGCGAGGTTGCGCCGGTGGGCGGTGTCTTGAGGCCAGCGAAACCTAGTCCACAGCGCGCAGACAACCAATTTGCTCCGGCACGCAACGAGCAGGTTGCTCACCGGCGCGATAAGCCAGTAAATGATGCTCCGCAGGGCCCTGTGCAGACGCTGGATAAAGTTGTGGCGCCGCTGGACAACCCCGTTAATCCGGTCCTTGATCCGGTCACCAAGCAACCGCTCACTCACGCGGTCACCCAACAGGCACCCATTCAACCAGTTACCCAACCGGCGATGGCCATGCTGAACTCATTGCTGCCCCTTGGCTGACGCCTGGAGCCGTTGTTCGGTCAATCCCAGCGGCGTGCCAACATCAGCACTGCCTGGTCATAGATCCCTTGGGCTTCGGCGGGAAGTTCGTTGCGTACGACCAGCGTCTCAAGCACCGCGAACAGATCGGCGATGACATCTCGCTCGCTGGTGTTGAGCTGATCAGAACGGATCTTCGCCTGCGCTAGTCTCGGCGCAGCGGACTTCGCCGAGACAGCCACTTGGCGGTTGGTGCTTTGTATGACCAGCATGTCCTGTCGACTTTCCGGCTCCGGTGCCGCGAGCGTGGTGCTCGCCGTGGGTAAGCGGTGTCGGCCTCACCGCCGGCCCCACGACGGCATACCCACCTGTATGTCACCTAAACCGATGGGTAAATCGCGCACTGGAGTCCGTGCGCACTGCTGGCGGCGGGGGTAATCACCTGGCAGGTCAGCTGTCCGGATAGCATCGGCAGCGTCGACAACCTCAATCCCCATCGCCTTAACCACAAGGAGTTCTCGTGGTCGCGCCGTCCTCGCCGGTCCAGCCCGCCCTGCGCGTGAGGGTGCCGGCCGGGACCACCGCTGGCGCGGCGTTACGCGAAGGGGGAGTGCCAACCAGCGGACCAGCCGCGGTGGTGGTCGCTCGAGACGCACAAGGAGTGCTGCGTGACCTGTCCTGGGTGCCTGACCGGGATACTGAGGTCGAAGCCGTCGCAGCCAATAGCCCCGACGGGCGAAGCGTCATCCGGCACTCCTGTGCGCACGTGCTCGCCCAGGCCGTGCAGCAACACTTTCCCGGTACCAAGCTAGGCATTGGGCCGCCAGTGACCGACGGTTTCTACTACGACTTCGACGTCGAACGGCCTTTTACTCCCGAGGACCTCGCGGACCTCGAGAAAGCCATGCGCAAGATCATCAAGTCTGGCCAACGGTTCTCGCGCCGGGTACTGGGTTCGGTGAGCGAGGCCAAACGCGAACTGGCTGACGAGCCGTACAAGCTGGAACTGATCGATATCAAGGGGCCCGGCTCGAACGCTGGCCTCAACCCGGATGAGGTCATGGAAGTCGGCGCAGGCGAGCTGACGATGTACGACAACGTGCACCCGCACACCGGTGACATCATCTGGAGCGACCTGTGCCGGGGTCCGCACGTGCCGACCACCCGGCACATCCCGGCGTTCCGGCTGATGCGCACCGCAGCGGCCTACTGGCGAGGCAACGAGCAGAACTCGCAGCTGCAGCGGATCTACGGCACCGCGTGGGAATCAACCGAGGCGCTGGAGCGGCACCTGGAGTTGCTCGCCGATGCGCAGCGGCGCGACCACCGCAGGCTTGGCGCGGAGCTGGACCTGTTCAGCTTTCCTGATGAGATCGGGTCTGGACTGCCGGTGTTCCATCCGCGCGGTGGCACCGTGCGGCGGGTCATGGAGGACTACTCCCGCCGCCGGCACGAGGAGGCGGGCTATGAGTTCGTCAATTCGCCGCACATCACCAAGGCGCAGCTGTTCGAGATGTCCGGGCACCTGGACTGGTATGCCGACTCCATGTTTCCCCCGATGCATCTCGACGAGGAGCTTGCGCAGGACGGCACAGTGCGCAAGCCGGGGCAGGACTACTACCTCAAACCGATGAACTGCCCGTTCCACAACCTCATCTACCGCTCGCGGGGGCGTTCCTACCGTGAACTGCCCCTGCGGCTATTCGAATTTGGGTCGGTTTACCGGTACGAAAAATCGGGCGTGGTCCACGGCCTGACCCGGGCGCGTGGCTTCACCCAGGACGATGCGCACATTTATTGCACTCCTGATCAGCTGCAGGGTGAGATCCGTTCGCTGCTGACTTTTGTGCTCGACCTGCTTCGCGACTTTGGGTTAGACGATTTCTACTTGGAGCTGTCCACCCGAAACGACGAAAAATATGTCGGCAGCGACGAGCAGTGGGAGCAGGCGACCGACGCGCTGCGCCAAGCTGCCGAGGCTAGCGGGCTGGAGCTGGTCCTTGACCCTGGCGGGGCCGCCTTTTACGCGCCCAAGATTTCTGTGCAGGCCAAGGATGCGCTGGGACGTACCTGGCAGCTATCCACTATCCAAGTTGACCTCCAAGAACCAGAGCTCTTCGAGCTGGAATACACCGCATCCGACGGTTCCCGGCAGCGTCCGTACATGATCCACCGGGCATTGTTCGGATCGATCGAACGGTTTTTCGGCATCCTCACCGAGCACTATGCGGGCGCGTTCCCAGCCTGGTTGGCGCCGGTGCAGGTGGTCGGGATCCCGATTGCTGACGAGCACATCGAGCATTTACAACAGGTCGCCAAGGCGCTGCGGGCACGCGGAATCCGCGTCGAGGTGGATACCTCGGATGAACGGATGCAAAAGAAGATCCGGACCCATACCACACAGAAGGTGCCCTTCCTCCTACTCGCTGGCAATAAAGACGTTGAGGCTGGCGCAGTTTCTTTCCGATTTCGTGATGGCAGCCAGGTCAACGGCGTAGCAGTTGAAGATGCGGTCAGCGCCATTACCGGCTGGGTGGCTCGGCGGGAGAACCGCTCGCCCAGCGCAGCGGAGCTGCCGATAGGAGAGTCGTGACCCAGGGTGGGGTCGGGGCGCCGGACGCGTGGCAGCGCCTGTGGACGCCCCATCGGATGGCGTATATCAAGCAGGAAGGAAAGGCCGGACCGGAGGCCACTGCTGGCGAGTGCCCCTTTTGCCAGATAATTACCATGGATGACGTCGAGGGCCTGGTGATCGCCCGTGGTGCCACGGTCTACGCGGTGCTCAACCTCTATCCCTACAACCCTGGCCACCTGATGGTGGTGCCGTACCGGCACGTCGCCGATTACCCGGACCTGACCATCGAGGAGACCACCGAACTGGCCACCTTCACCCAGCAGGCCATGCTCGCCGCTCGGCGTGCCGCCGCCCCGCATGGCTTTAACATCGGGATCAATCAGGGTTCTGTCGCCGGGGCCGGTATCGCGGCACATCTGCACCAGCATGTGGTTCCCCGGTGGGGCGGCGATGCGAACTTCATGCCGGTTGTGGGCGGTACCAAGGTACTGCCCCAGCTGCTCGCTGAGACTCATACGCTCCTGGTGGAGGCATGGAAACAACTCTCCTGACCCCGCTTGCATCCCGGTAGCGGTCGTCGCGATGCTCAACATCTTTGCTCGCCCATCGGTATCCCGGTTCCTGGAGCCGGTGGGTGCCCGCCTGGTCCAGGCGGGTGTCCGGGCGGACACCATCACAATCATCGGCACGGTCGGGACGGTGGCCGCTGCACTGTGGTTTTTCCCTCTCGGTTACCTGGTGACCGGCACCATCGCCATCACTGTGTTCGTGTTGCTCGACGTGCTTGACGGCGCAGTCGCCAGGGCTGGTGGATCGGGTAGCCCCTGGGGAACCGTGCTTGACGCCACGTGTGACCGGATTGCTGATGGCGCGTTGTTCGCCGGGCTGGCCTGGTGGTGCTTCGTGGTGGCCAACAATCGGCTGCTCGCCTCGGCGACATTGGTGTGCCTGGTCAGTGCCCAGGTCATCTCCTACATCAAGGCGCGTGCGGAAGCCAGCGGGCTGCGTGCGGACGGCGGGATGGTTGAGCGCGCCGAGCGCTACATCATCACCTTGCTCGGCGCCGGGTTGGCCGGTCTTGGAGTTCCCTTCGCGCTTGATGTCGCCCTGTGGTTGCTCGCCGGCTTACAGATCGTGACGGTATTCCAGCGGCTGCTGGCCGTACGGCGTAGCGCCTGGCAGCGCGAGCTCAGGTAGGAACACGTGAGCAGGCTCGCCGACCTGGGGTACGCCGCCGGATGGCGGTTGCTGCGCTTCGCTCCAGGGGATCTGACCACTCGAGCGTTTCGCGCTGCGGCTGACCTGGCCGCCCATCGCGGCGGTCCCGGTATCAGTCAGTTGCGCCGGAATCTCACCCGCGTAGTGCCGGACGCCAGCCTTGCCGAACTTGACGCGCTGGTCCGTGACGGGCTGCGCTCCTATGCCAGGTACTGGCAAGAGGTGTTCCTGCTGCCATGGGCCGACCACGCCGCTGTTGTGGATCGGTTCGATAGTGGAGTGCAAGGACGTGAGCATCTACACCATGCCGTGAGCGCTGGCCGTGGAGCGGTGGTGGTATTGCCCCACAGCGGTAACTGGGATATGGCTGGACTGTGGTGGGTCCATCAGCACGGATCTTTCAGCACGGTGGTGGAGCGGCTCGCGCCCGAAGAGCTCTACCAGCGCTTTGTCCGGTATCGTGCTTCACTGGGTTTTGACATCATCCCGCTGACCGGAGCGGGTAATCCGATCCCACGGCTGCTACGCCGGCTTCGTGCGGGCGGGGTGGTATGCCTGCTCGGCGATCGCGACATCACGGGCACCGGGACGGTTGTCGAGTTTTTTGGCGGCGCTGCCCGGATGCCTCTGGGGCCGGCCCGGCTGGCTGCCGCTACCGGAGCCACCCTACTGGTGATCGGCTGCTGGTTTACCCCCAAGGGATGGGGTGCCCGCATTCACCCGCCGGTGCCCGTACCGGACCGGGCAGCGGTGCGCCAGGCCACCCAAACGGTGGCGGATTATTTCGCCCTCGATATCGCCGCGCACCCGCAGGACTGGCACATGCTCCAGCCGTTGTGGCTTGACGACATGTCGGTCACGTCTGTTCGCGAGGCGGGATAGCCGGGATCTTGTTGCGGATCGGGATGGTGTGCCCGTATTCCCTGGCCGTGCCGGGCGGGGTGCAGGCACATGTGCTCGGATTGGCCAGTGGCCTGCGCAGCCTCGGCCATCAAGTGGAGGTACTCGCCCCAGCCGCGGCCAATGATCCGGCACAGGTACTGCCCGAGTTCGTCACTCCAGCAGGGCGCGGTGTCCGGGTGCCGTACAACGGATCGGTCGTCCCCCTGATATTCGGCCCCCTCGCCGCTAACCGTGCATGGCGCTGGATGCACGACCACGACTTCGACCTGCTGCACCTGCACGAGCCAGTGGCGCCGAGCCTGTCATTGATCACTCTGGCACTGGCTGAACTGCCGGTCGTCGCAACTTTCCACTTTGCGACCACCCGGTCACGGGCGCTGGCCGCAGCTCAAGGACTGTTGCAACCCACCATGGAGAAGATCACCGCGCGGATCGCGGTCTCACCGCTGGCCCGGCGGGTGCATGTCGAGTACCTCGGTGGCGACGCGGTGGAGATTCCTAACGGAGTCGACGTGTCGCGGCTGTCCGGAGCGCGGCCGCTGGCCGGGTATCCGCGCAGTGGGGGGACCGTCGGCTTCGTGGGACGCTTCAACGAGCCTCGCAAGGGAATGCCGGTGCTCCTGGCAGCCCTCCGAGTGATGATCCACACGCGACCCGATCTGCGCCTGCTGGTGGTGGGCCACGGAGATACTCAGGCCCTGCTGCGTGCTGCGGGTCCGGCGCTCGCGTCCCGGATCCACGTGCTGGGTCCGTTGAGCGATGAGGGTAAGGCGGCGGTGCTGGCCAGCGTCGACGTGCTCTGCGTGCCGGCGCTCGGGGGGGAGAGCTTCGGCATCGTGCTCACTGAGGCGATGGCTGCTGGAACGCCCGTGGTCGCCAGCGACCTCGACGCGTTCAGTCGGGTGCTTGACGACGGGAAAGCGGGCGTGCTGGTCCCGGCTGGATCAGCGGAGGCGCTAGCCGCGGCGCTCGGTGGCCTGCTCGACGATCCAGCGCGGCGTTCGGCGCTGGCGGCGGCCGGTCGCCGCCGGGTGGCCATGTGGGATTGGCCGGTGGTGGCCCGGCGGGTGCTGCAGGTCTACCAAAGCGCGGTCGCCGCCGATCCCCGGCGGTTGAAGTCTGGACCCGGTGGCGCACGCGCCCGTTAGCGGTCTGGCTAGGGTCACCCGGTGCGCGTTACCTGGGTTGCAGTGACTGCCGGGCTGCTCGGTGCCGCGGTGGGAGCCATGCGCGCCGCAAGCCGGTTGGACCGGCTGCATGTACGCACCGACGCAGCGTGGGCTGCCCTCGACGCGGCCCTGTACCGCCGCGCTGTCGTGGCCAGCGCGCTCGACGGCCCCAGCGCGCTGCGCCGCACCGCCCACGCAGCGTTGTTGGCCGGGCCGATGGCCCGGGAAGACGTGGAAAACGAACTCGGTCGGATGCTGTCGGTGCTGGACCGTTGCCGGCTCGAACCCGCCCGTGCCAACCGGCTGGCTGAAGCGGAGCAGACTGTGGTGATCGCCCGGCGGGTCTACAACGATGCGGTGCGCGACACCCTCGCGTTGCGGTCGCGCCGCATGGTGCGCTGGCTGCGGCTGGCCGGCACGGCGCCGCTGCCGACCTACTTCGAGATTGTCGAACCCGAGCTACCGGCTTACGGGCTCGAACTGGACGGCGCCGGGGCATAACGCGAGAAATGCCGGGTAAACACGGCGGTCCCCGAGGTCAACCCACGCAAGTCGACTGCGTAGCGGAGCAACTCGGCTGCGGGCACCTCGGCGCGGACCAGCATCCGGCCGTCCTGGTCGGTCTCGGTACCCAGGACTCGGCCCCGTCGGCCAGACAGGTCGCCCAGCACGGTGCCCAGGTGTTCTTCGGGCATCCGCACCTCTACGTCGTCGATTGGTTCGAGCGTGATCACGCTGCCCTTTTCCGCCGCATCCTTGAGCGCCAGCGATCCAGCGGTCTGGAACGCCGCATCGGAGGAGTCGACGCTGTGCGCCTTGCCGTCGACAACCGACACCCGCAGGTCCACGAGGGGAAAGCCGTCATTGGACAGGCCGCGCTCCATCTGGGCTCGGACGCCCTTCTCCACGCTGGGGATGAACTGGTTGGGGATGGCCCCACCGACCACCTTGTCCATGAACTCGAATCCGGTTCCCCGGGGCAGTGGCTCCACCTCGATGTCGCACACCGCGTACTGCCCGTGCCCGCCGGACTGCTTGACATGCCGGCCGTGCCCCTTGGAGGGACCAGCGAAGGTCTGCCGCAGCGGAATGACCACTGGCTCGGTGTCCACCTCGGCGCCTCCGGCGCGCAGCCGGGACAGCACGACGTCGGCGTGTGCCTCACCCATGGTCCATAACACCATCTGCTTGGTCTCGGCATTGCGTTCCAGCCGCAAGGTGGGGTCCGCGGCCACCAACCGGCCCAGCCCGCGGGCCAGCGCGTCCTCATCGCTGCGGCTGCGGCCCACCACCGCGACCGGCAGCAGGGGTTCCGGCATCGTCCAGGGCTGCACCACGAGGGAATCGCTGGGTGCAGACAGGGTGTCGCCGGTTTCGGCGGACGACACCTTCGTTACTGCGCAGAGGTCCCCGGCGATGCAGTACGGCACTTCGTTGAGGGTGCCGCCCAGTGGGCTGTAGATGTGAGACACCCGCTCATCGACGTCATGGTCGGCATGCCCCCGCTCAGCCAACCCGTGCCCCGAGACATGCACGGAACGGTCCGGTTGCAACGTTCCCGAAAACACCCGGACCAGCGACACCCGGCCCTGATACGGATCCACGGTGGTACGGACCACTTCGGCAACCAACGGCGCGGCTGGATCCACCGCCACCGCAGGGTGTGGTGAACCATCTGGACGCGTCGCCTGAGGTGGGGTGCGCTGTACCGGCGCGGGGAAAGCTCGAGTGGTCACCTCAAGGATCTCCGCCAATCCCACCCCGCTGTGCGCGCACGCTGGGATCACCGGGTAGAAAGTGCCGCGGGTGACAGCAGTTTCCAGATCGTTGATCAGAACGTCAGTCTCGATGTCCTCGCCCTCGAGGTAACGTTCCATCAAGGACTCGTCCTCGCTCTCAGCGATGATCCCCTCGATAAGCTCATTGCGCGCTACGGCGAGCTCGTCTGCGTCGACAGTGTTGTCGAGCCCGCCTTCGGCCGGCGGGTAGCCGTTGCGGTAATCGAACAGCCGCTGGGAGAGCAGCCCAGCGAGACCGGTCACCGCACCGGAGGAGTCGCGCACCGGCAGATAAAGCGGCAGCACACCATCGCCGAAAGACGACCGGCAGGCAGCGACGACGCTGTCCAGGTCGGCGCGTGGGTTGTCCAGCCTGCTGATCACGACCGCGCGGGGGGTCCCGACCGTGGCGCATTCCTGCCAGAGCGCGACAGTGGAGGCATCGACGTCCTCTCCGGCGGAGATCACGAACAGGGCCGCATCCGCGGCCCGCAGTCCGGCGCGCAGCTCACCCAGAAAATCGGCGTAGCCCGGGGTGTCCACAAGGTTGATCTTGAAGCCGGCGTGCTGCAGCGGCGCGATGGCCAGAGTCACCGACCGTTGCTGGCGTACGGCGGCCGGGTCGTGGTCGCATACGGTCGTGCCGTCCGCGACCGTGCCTGCGCGGCTGATCACGCCGTTGGCGGCCAGCAATGCCTCCACCAACGTCGTCTTGCCCGCGCCAGATGGCCCGATCAGTGCCACATTGCGGATCACCGACGGGTCCTGTGCCGCCAAGGCTGAATCGGCACGGTCGCCGCTGCCCTTGATGCCCATGAACTCCCACCCTCAGCTGTCCGGATCGTGTGGTCGATCTCACACCGGTGTGCCGGTCGAGGCAACCCCCCGACGGCATCATCCTGCGACGCTGGCACCGGGCCCGACGTACGATCGGGTGCGAGGTAACCCGTGGCTGGTTCCTGCCACTGCTGTGAGGAGCGAATTTAGGGTGCAGGCCGATAACAGCAGCATCGAACGCCAGATTGGCACCGCACGGGTGAAGCGTGGCATGGCCGAGATGCTCAAAGGTGGCGTGATCATGGATGTCGTCACGCCGGTACAGGCTCGTATCGCCGAGGACGCGGGCGCGGTCGCCGTGATGGCACTAGAGCGGGTGCCCGCCGATATCCGCGCCCAGGGCGGCGTTGCTCGGATGAGCGATCCGGACATGATCGCTTCGATCATGGAGGCGGTATCCATCCCGGTAATGGCCAAGGCCCGAATCGGCCACTTCGTCGAGGCGCAAGTTCTCCAGGCGATCGGTGTTGACTACATCGACGAGTCCGAGGTACTGACCCCGGCCGACGAAGCTCATCACATCGACAAGTTCGCTTTCACGGTTCCATTTGTTTGTGGAGCCACCAACCTCGGTGAAGCGTTGCGGCGGATCTCCGAAGGAGCCGCCATGATCCGCTCCAAGGGCGAAGCCGGGACCGGCAATGTCGTCGAAGCCACCCGGCACATGCGCGCCATCCGCACCGCGATCCGTTCCCTGACCACCATGGCTTCCGAGGAATTGTCGGCTGCGGCCAAGGAACTGGCTGCTCCGCTGGAGCTGGTGAGAGAAGTGGCCGCGGCCGGCGCCTTGCCGGTGGTGTTGTTCACCGCGGGTGGGATCGCCACGCCCGCCGATGCAGCGATGATGATGCAGCTCGGCGCCCAGGGGGTGTTCGTCGGCTCGGGCATCTTCAAATCAGGTGACCCGGCAAAGCGGGCGGAGGCGATCGTCAAGGCGACCACCTTCCATGACGACCCGGAGATGGTGGCCAAGGTGTCCCGAGGATTGGGCGAACCGATGGTCGGGATCAATCTGGGGGAGCTGCCCGATGGGCAGCGGCTGGCCCAGCGCGGCTGGTGATTCCCCGGCAAGGTGTCGCTGACGCTGAGGCGCTGGTGCTCTCAGCGGCCCCGACGATGCAGCCTGGTGCGCGGCTGGGTACTCCCGGTCCCGAGGGTGGTGCTGACCGGCGATCCCGGATCACCCGCGGCACCGTGCTGGTGCACGCCGACTTGCACAACCACACGTTGCTGTCTGACGGTGCGGGTGACCCCGAGGCGGCGTTTCCTTCCATGCGTGACGCTGGCCTCGACGTTGCAGCGCTTACCGACCACGCAATCCGGGGAGCCAGTACCGAAGGCACCGGCGCAGGTGGTACGCCGTGGATTGGACTGGATCGGGCCGGCTGGCGGCGTACCGGAGCAATCGCCGATACGCATGACCGGCCGGGAGAGTTCACGGCGATCCGTGGCTTCGAGTGGTCACACTCCCAGCTAGGTCACGTCAATGCCTGGTTCACCGAGGACTTCACCGACGTCGCGACGCACGGGGCGATGGACGGGCTGTATGCCTGGTTGAGCCGTGCCGCCCGGCATAACGGTGTTCGCGGCAGTACCGGATTAGCCGGTTTCAATCACCCAGGCCGGGAGGACGGCCGGTTCGCGGGTTTCCGCTATACCCCCGCAGTCGCTGATCAGATAGTCAGCCTGGAAATGTTCAACCGCACCGACGATTACCTCTTCGAGGGGGTTGCCGCAGGCCGTACCTCTCCGCTGGTCGCATGTTTGAATGCCGGCTGGCGCACCGGGCTGCTGGGGGTCAGCGACGAGCACGGTGAGAAGTGGGGATTTTCGGGGCCCACCGGCCGGGCCGGGCTGTGGGTCACCGAGCACAGTCGCACCGGAGTCGCCGACGCGTTGCGGGCCCGGCGGTTTTTCGCCACCCGGATCGCGGGACTACGGGTGGACGCCACCGCCGGCGGGCAACGCATGGGTTCGATGCTGCGGCACACCAACGGGCCTGTCGAGTTCGTGCTCGACATCGCGGGCGGCCCGGCATGGGTAAGTCGCGGGTTGCAGGCGCAAGTGCTGCGGCCTGACACACCCGTCCCGGCCGTGGTTGACGTAGTCGAGGTGCGCTGCGACAACGTCACCCGCTTCACCGTGCCGATGAGCATCGAGGACGGTAACTGGGTGGTGTTGCGGATTGCCGACCCGGAGGCACGCAACGGCACCCCAGGCCCGGCCAACCATCCGGCAAACAATGGCGCGGTCGCTTACACCAGCCCCTGGTTTTTAGAAGCCTAACCATCCCCAGGCATGGGGGCTCGGCCGGCCAAGCTAGTACAAATCCTGCTCGCCGTAAGCTTGCTCACAAGCGCGTGATTAATGTGCTCGCGTTGGAGCATAGTTGGGCATGGAAGCCACGACTCCCGCCGGGCTCCACTCAAAGTCGCCCGGTGACCATAACCGGTTTGTTATCGACCTCACCGCGTACGAGCAGCGAAGAATACGTGCTGTTCTGGAGGCAATGCCGGATTGGGATCCTGCCGCGGTGCTCGCCGCCGAGACACAGGCCCATGCATTGCCGTATTCAGGACTCGATGCCGCGCAGCGCGCTGTGTATGAGCTCCTGTGCGACCAGGGGGTGTTGGATGCTCGACGCTGACGCCGATCCTGGCCGCCGCGCCTGGGTGGCGTGTCCTAGCTGCGACGACGGCTGCATGACCTGTGCTAACCAGAAGACCTGCGATCTACATTGGCAGTATCTTTTGGCCAGCGAGGCCCGGCTGCTGTTCCTCCAATGCCCTGTCTGCATGCGGCGGCGGTGGCACGACAGCCGATGCGGTGTGGGCGGCGAGCGACCGGATTACGACCCACTATGGGTGTTTGCCACCTACCACGGCGACGCCGCTTAAGGTTGCCACCGTAAGGGAATTGGAAGACTGACGTTCACGTTGACTCTCCGGGACAGTGCTGTCCGCGTGCACTCGCTAGGTGAGTCTCAAGTGCGCGAATGGATATTGTCGCTTCGATGTTGCTCCAGGTAACTTCGGTGTGGCGATCCTGTTTCCCTTTTAGCGCGCGAATGACCCGGTTTGGCGTCTGCGCTGCCACGCCATGACGCAGCGGCTGATTGTTCGCCGGGGATGAGGCAGGGTTAGCCGCCGGCCTACCCTGATGCTGTGCCTGACAACGGTCCGGTCGTAGGTGTGCTGGCGCTGCAAGGGGATGTCCGCGAGCATCAGCGCGCGGTCAGCGAGTGCGGTCTGCGCAGCGCTCTGGTACGGCGCCCGGCTGAACTTGCCGAGGTGGATGCCTTGATCCTGCCCGGCGGCGAGTCGACGACCATAAGCCGGCTGTTGGTTGCCTTCGACCTCATGGGACCGTTGCGAGCCAGGCTGGCCGAAGGCATGCCGGCTTACGGCGCCTGCGCGGGGATGATCCTGCTAAGCCGGGAAATTCTCGATGGAACGGCTGATCAGCGGACACTTGCGGGGTTGGACGTAGTGGTTCGCCGCAATGCGTTCGGCCGGCAGGTCGACTCCTTCGAGGCTGACCTGGAGTTCGAGGGTATCCCTGGCGGAACCGTTCGGGCGGTGTTCATCCGCGCTCCCTGGGTGGAGCGGGCTGGTTCCGGCGTCGAGGTGTTGGCCAGGGTGCCCGAAATACCTGCGGCGGGCGGCGCGGCCGGTAGGATCGTGGCGATTCGGCAGGGGTGCGTGCTGGCCACCGCGTTCCATCCGGAGCTGACCGGCGACCGGCGGGTGCACCAGCTCTTTTGCGAGATGGTACGGCGGTCCCGGGTGGGGGCATGCAGGTGAGGCCGGCGGCGATCAAGAGGAGCATGAGCAGGTATGAGCGGCCATTCGAAATGGGCGACGACCAAACACAAGAAGGCCGTGGTCGACGCGAAGCGCGGCAAGCTCTTCGCAAAATTGATCAAGAATATCGAGGTGGCGGCGCGTACCGGGGGCGGTGACCCGGACGGCAACCCGACGCTGTATGACGCGATCCAGAAGGCCCGCAAGACATCGGTGCCTACCGACAACATCGAGCGAGCCGTCAAGCGCGGTTCGGGTGTCGATGCGGGCGGTGCCGACTACCAGACGATCATGTATGAGGGGTACGGCCCTGGCGGGGTGGCGTTGCTCATCGAATGCTTGACCGACAACCGTAACCGGGCGGCTTCCGAGGTGCGCACCGCCATGACTCGCAACGGCGGCACGATGGCCGATCCCGGGTCGGTGGCGTTCCTGTTCAGCCGCAAGGGTGTGGTGATCGTGCCCCGGCACCAGGGTATATCCGAAGACGATGTACTGGCGGCGGTACTCGACGCCGGTGCGGAAGAGGTCAACAACCTGGGTGAATCGTTCGAGGTGATCTCTGAGGCCACCGATTTAATCGGGGTACGCACCGCGCTGCGGCAAGCCGGTATTGACTATGACTCCGCCGAGGCGAGCTTCGTTCCCTCCGCCAGCACCCCACTGGATGCCGACACCGCGCGCAAAGTCTTCAGGCTCATCGACGCCCTTGAGGATTGCGATGACGTCCAGAACGTCTACGCCAACTTCGACGTCCCCGACGACGTCCTCGCCGAAGTGGGTTGATCCGCGGATCGCCCCGGGCTGTGGTGTACGGTTCGAACGCATGTTCGTCTGCCGGGGAGGTGTCGGTGCGTGTGTTGGGGGTCGATCCGGGGCTTACCCGGTGCGGGCTAGGGGTGGTCGACGGCGGAGCCGGGCGGGCGGTGAGCTGCGTGGCTGTCCATGTCGTGCAGACTCCACCTGATGTGGCTTTGGGTGCACGGCTGATCGCGGTCGCCAGCGTGGTAGAAGACTGGATCGCCGAGCACCGTCCCGACGTGGTCGCGGTAGAGCGAGTCTTCAGCCAGCACAACGTGCGGACCGCAATGGGTACGGCACAGGTAGGCGGAGTGGTGGCGCTGATCGCTGCGCAGCGGGGACTGTCGGTTGCCTTCCACACCCCCAGCGAGGTCAAGGCGGCCGTCACCGGCTCCGGCCGGGCGGGCAAGGAGCAGGTCACCACCATGATCACGCGATTGCTCGCACTGCCTACCAAGCCGCGGCCAGCGGACGCTGCGGATGCGCTGGCATTGGCGGTCTGCCACCTGTGGCGGGCACCGATGACACAACGGCTCGCGCAGGCCCAAGTTCACTCGGCGCAGCTGGCTCGGGCGCATCGCGCACGGCTGGCTGCAGCTGCGCGCCAGGCGAAAGGAGCACGATGATCGCCTCAGTGCGAGGGCAGGTGATCTCCGTGGAACTGGACCATGCCGTGGTCGAGGTGGGTGGTGTCGGGCTGGCCGTGCACGCCGTTCCGGCGACCCTGGCCACGTTGCGACATGGCGAGCAGGCCCGGCTGGCCACCTCGCTGGTGGTACGCGAGGAGTCGCTGACCTTGTACGGCTTCGCCGACATCGCAGCCCGGGAGTTGTTTGTGCTCCTGCAAACCGTCTCCGGGGTAGGGCCGCGGCTCGCGCTGGCGATGCTGGCCGTGCTCGATCCGGACACCTTGCGCACCGCGCTGGCCGGGGGGGACATCGCCATGCTCACCCGGGTCCCGGGCATCGGGCGCAAGGGCGCCGAACGGCTCATCGTGGAATTGCGGGACAAAGTCGGAGTGCTCGCGCCAGCATCGGGTGCACCGGCGCCGGGCGCTGGTGGTGGCGGCGCGGTGCGCACTCAGGTGGCCGAGGCATTGATCGGGCTCGGATTCGCCACCAGGCAGGCGGAACAGGCTGTCGATGCAGCACTGGCCGAAGCCGATTCTGAGCCAGTCCATACCCCAGATCTGCTTCGCAGCGCGCTGGCCCGGCTTGGGAAGAACCGGTGACCAGCCCACGACCTAGTTCGGCCGTAGTGGACCCGGCAGATGTGGAGTTGGAGACCACCCTGCGGCCCCGCCGGCTGCCTGAGTTCATCGGTCAGGCTCGGGTGCGTGAACAGCTGGAGCTGGTGCTCGAGGGCGCCCGGCGGCGTGGCGCCGCACCGGACCACGTATTGCTCTCCGGACCGCCGGGATTGGGCAAGACCAGCCTTGCCATGATCATCGCTGCCGAGCTCGGCAGTGCGATCCGGATAACGTCAGGACCAGCGTTGGAGCGTGCGGGGGACCTCGCTGCCATGCTGTCCAACCTCACCGAGGGCGATGTGATGTTCATCGATGAGATTCACCGGGTGGCCCGTCCTGCCGAGGAGATGCTCTACCTTGCGATGGAGGACTTCCGGGTCGACGTCGTGGTCGGCAAGGGCCCCGGTGCCACCTCCATCCCCCTAGAGATCGCCCCGTTCACGCTGGTGGGGGCGACCACCCGGTCTGGCGCGTTGACCAGCCCGCTACGGGACCGCTTCGGGTTCACCGCGCACATGGAGTTTTACGAGCCTGCCGAGCTGGAACTGGTGCTGCACCGCTCGGCCGGCATCCTCGGAGTGGATCTGCGCCCCGACGGGGCTACCGAGATCGCTGCCCGCTCCCGCGGGACACCCCGAATCGCCAACAGGCTGCTTCGCCGAGTTCGGGATTATGCCGAGGTCCGCGCTGACGGCGCGATCACCGTCGAGGTGGCCCGCGCCGCACTGGCCGTCTATGACGTCGACCAACTCGGGTTGGATCGACTGGACCGGGCTGTTCTTACCGCGTTGGTGCGTACCTTCGGCGGAGGGCCGGTCGGGGTATCCACCCTCGCTGTCGCGGTCGGGGAGGAGCCGGCCACGGTGGAGGAGGTGTGTGAGCCGTTCCTGGTCCGGGCCGGCATGCTGGCCCGCACGCCCCGCGGACGGGTGGCCACTGCCGCCGCGTGGCGGCACCTACGCCTCGAGCCGCCCGCCGAAGCGGCTGGTGATGCTGCACCGACGCTGTTCGATTCCTAGTGGTGCGCGGCCTTAGAAACCGCCCAACCACAGCCCTACCCCAACGATCAGGATGCCGCCGAATACGACCTGGATGAGCGAGGTCCGCAGCGAGACATCGAGAAAACGCTTCCGGATGCCGGCGATGGCTGCCAGCTCGATGGCCACCACGATCGCGGCCAACACCAGTGCGAGGGTGCGGTCGGCAATCAAGAACGGTAGCGCGTGAAACACACCACCAACGGTGGTCATCACCCCGGTAATCGATCCCCGAGTGATGGCCGAGCCTCGACCGGTCTGCCCGCCGTCGTCAGACAGCGCCTCGGACAGACCCATGCTGATGCCGGCTCCCAGCGCGGTGGCCAGACCAACCAGCAATGCGGCATGCGAAGACGACAACAACGCCACCGCGAAGATCGGGGCCAGCGTCGATAGCGTCCCGTCGATGAGCCCGACCAGGCCAGGCTGGACATAGCGGAGGACGAAGTCGCGTTCGTCAGCTTCGATACGGCCCAGCAGGGTTTGCGCAAAACCGGTGTCTAGTGGTAGCGCGGGATTGGAGGCGGTGGTCTCGACGATACGCAGCCGCATCATGGTGGCCGTTGCACTGCTCGCGGCGCGGTCGGAAACCAGAGCGTGGACACCGGTTGAGCGGGTGTCCAGTGCGTGGGCGCTAGGTCGGTAACGAGGAGTGGAGTAGCGGTGCGACGGCAACGCGTCGTCCTTTCGTCGGCGGCCTGGAATTTCGATGGGGCTGCATCTCACTCGGAGCTGCGGGCGCAACCATAAGGAATCGGATCCGGTCTCCCAGAAAGCTGAGAGTGCCGGTTTGCGGCACTGCGCCCATAGGTCGCCATCGGGCGACGAAAGACCCGCCGTGGCGCCGATCAGCGGCGGCTGTTGCGCCGTTTGGCCCATACGGTGCTCAGCATGGCGCCTGGTTGCCACCGGCGGTGGCGTGACCTGGCACACTCGGTGCAGGAACGCTGATGGTGATCGGAGAACCATGGACCCCCTGTTCCTGCCGTTGCTGTTTATCGTCGTCCTCGCGGTGCCGTTGATCATGAATGCTCGCCGGCAGAAGCGGGCGATAGCAGATGCGCAACGGCTGCAAAGCTCATTGACCAATGGCGACCGCGTCGTCACCACCTCTGGCCTGTACGCGACTGTGGTCGGCACCACGGATGAGATGACGGTCGATCTGGAGATCGCTCCAGGAGTACGTACCAGGTGGTTGCGGGCGGCGATCCGGGAGAAGCTCAGTGACGACAGGGCCGGTGACGACAAGGCCAGCTCGCCGCTGACCTCCCCTGGTGACGGCAGCAGAACCAACGTCCCCTGACCGGTCGGGCGCCAGGGCGCTACGCTCCCGCAGCTGCAGATTCCAGCCCCACCGACCGGGTCGCCCGCGGTGCTGGCACAGTAGAAGCACCTCGCCGATGCCGGCGCGGCGCGCAGGGTAGCGTAGTGAATGAGGAGAGTCACCCACGTGGCACCACCGGCCGGGCGCTTCCGCCCCTGGCGTTACTTGGCGGTCTTCGCCGGGATCGTCGCCGTGCTGTACTCGTTGGTTTTTCTCACCGGTGGTGGCAAGCCCACCCCGAAGCTCGGCATCGACTTGCAAGGTGGTACCCGGGTGACCCTCACTGCCCGGACCACTGACGGCCGGCCACCCTCGCGCGAGTCTCTCGACCAGGCTCGGCAGATCATCGAACAACGGGTCAACGGGATCGGCGTCAGCGGGGCCGAAGTCGTGCTCGACGGCGTCAATATGATCATCACGGTGCCCGGCGAGAACGGTGATCAAGCACGGACCCTCGGGCAGACCGCCAAGCTGTATTTCCGCCCCGTACTGTCCGAGGAGCCAGCCGCGGCGCCCGCGCCGACTCCCGGCGGCACTCCGCCGCCTGGTAGCGGTCCGGCCACCCCGTCCGGTTCGCCGTCACCGACTACCGCACCGGGCGCACCGGCACCCGTGGTACCTCAGCAGGCGCAGCAACCGCCCCCGGGCGAGCCGACTCCGAGCCCGACACCGGCTCCGACACCCAAGCCCGGGGCGCCTCCCAGCAGCGCGCCAACCCCGCCAGTGGGCAGTGTTCCAGCAGATTCGGCCAACCCCGAGTTAGCCGAGCAGATCCGGCAGGCCCGGGCCCGGCTACAGAGCACGGATCCGGCGGTGCAGCAACAAGCGCTGGCTACGTTGAACTGCGCTGCTCCCAGTCCGCTGCTGGGCAACGATGACCCGAACCTTCCGCTGGCGACCTGCGATCAGCACCACACCGCGAAATACCTGCTGGGTCCCGCATTCCTGTCCGGCGAGCAGATCGCCAACGCGTCGTGGGGCCCCAGATCGGACGGTCCTGGCTATGAGGTCCGGCTCGACCTCAAGCACCAGGGCGAGGATGTCTGGGGCCAATACACCGCGGCCAACGTCGGTAAGCAGGCGGCATTTGTGCTGGACACCGAGGTGGTGTCGGCACCGCAGATCACCTCGGTCATCCCGCCCGGAGAGCAAACCCGGGTCACCGGCAGCTTCACCCAAACCGAGGCCAAGAACCTTGCCGACGTGCTCAAGTACGGTTCGCTGCCGCTGTCGTTCCAGTCCTCTGAATCCGAGACGGTCTCGGCCACCCTGGGGCTGTCCTCGCTGCGGGCGGGTCTGCTCGCCGGCGCGCTCGGGCTGGTGGTGGTGTTCGTCTACTGCCTGTTCTATTACCGAGCGCTCGGCGTACTGACGATCTTGTCGCTGGCGTTGTCCGGAATCATCGTTTACGCCGTACTGGTGTTGCTCGGGCGATGGATCGGGTTCACCCTCGACTTGGCCGGTGTCGCTGGGTTCATCGTCGCGATCGGCATCACCGCGGACTCCTTTGTGATCTTCTTCGAGCGCCTCAAGGATGAGGTCCGGGACGGCCGGACGTTCCGTTCTGCGGTCCCTCG
This sequence comes from Pseudonocardiales bacterium, assembly GCA_019241525.1. GTDB lineage: Bacteria > Actinomycetota > Actinomycetes > Mycobacteriales > Pseudonocardiaceae. Next base: position 121,064 of record JAFAWY010000058.1, on the reverse strand, counting down.
TGCCTGGATTCGGGCCCGCCGCACCATCCTGTCTGCGGACGCGGTGAGCTTCCTGGCCGCCGCGGTCCTCTACGTGCTGGCTGTGGGCCAGGTGAAGGGCTTTGCGTTCACGCTGGGTATGTCCACGGTGCTCGACTTGGTGGTGGTCTTCCTTGCCACGCACCCGCTGGTGGCGCTGGCATCACAATCCCCGGTGCTGTCGCAGCCGGCGCTGTCCGGGCTCGGGGCTGCGCAGCGGGCCGGGGCTGCCAGCCGCTCCGGGCTGGCGGCAGCTGGGAAGGGATCCTGATGGCGGGCACGCTCGGGCGCCTGTACACCGGAACCGGTGCATTCGATGTCGTCGGGCGGCGGCGGATCTGGTACTCCATATCCGGCCTCCTCGTCCTGGTGTGCCTGCTGTCGATCCTGCTTCGTGGGTTCAATCTCGGGATCGACTTCGAAGGCGGCACCCGGTTACAGCTTCCGGCTGACGGAGCACATGGCGTCATCACCACCCAGCAGGCTGAGCGGGTGTTCACCGAGGCCGCGGGCCAGCCTCCGGAGTCGGTCCAGACAGTCGGTACGGGGTCGGCGGCAAGTATCTTGATCCGCTCTGGAGCCCTGGACACTCACAAGACCTTCGTGGTGAAAAAAGCCCTCTTTGATCAGCTACAGCCGCTGGGTAAGAACGGCCGGCCCAGCGAGCAAGCGATCAGCGACAGTGCGGTGAGCGCAACCTGGGGCGGTGAGATCAGCAAGCAGGCCCTGATCGCTCTGGTGGTGTTTCTCGCCCTGGTCAGCGTGTTCCTGGCAGTCTATTTCGAGCTCCGGATGGCGATCGCGGCGCTCATCGCCCTAGGGCACGACGTGTTGGTGACCGCGGGAATCTATTCACTGATCGGGTTTGAGGTCACCCCCGCATCAGTCATCGGCTTGCTCACCATTCTCGGTTTCTCGCTCTACGACACCGTCGTGGTGTTCGACAAGGTGCAGGAGAACACCCGGGGACTGCTAGGCCTGACTCGACGAACCTATGCCGAGGCGGCCAACCTGGCGATCAACCAGACCCTGATGCGTTCCATCAACACTTCCTTGATCGCGGTGTTGCCGGTGCTCAGCTTGCTTCTGGTCGGCGTAGGCCTGCTGGGTGTGGGAACACTCAAGGATCTCGCTCTGGTGCAGATGGTGGGCATCCTGGCCGGAACCATGTCGTCGATCCTGCTCGCGACCCCGTTGGTCGTTGACCTCACGATGCGGCGACCGGAGTACCGGCAGCAGGCCGAGCGGGTCGCTCAGCGCCGGGACAAGCTGGCCCGCAAGGTGACTAGCGCTGAGCCCGAGACCGTCGGCGAACCGTCCCCCGACGACTCCGCCGTCACGGCCGGTGACCAGCCGACCGCGTCAGTCCTGCCGCCTACGCGGGGGAAAGGCGCGCCCGCTGGCCGCCGCGGACAGCCTGCCGGTAAGACCAAGAGACCGTCGGGCAAGGCCGGCAAATCTGCGGGCCGATAACGGCGAAAAGTCACATGACTACGTAGCGTATGCAGTTACTGCGGAGCGTAACAATCTGTTGACCGGTCGCTACGGCATTTCTCACACTCCATCACCTATGTGGTGCGTTGTCCCACCGAGTCCTTGCTTCCAGCCCCGTTTAGTAGAACGCTCAGTAGTCAGGTGCCGGGCGTCGCTCCGAGGAGTGACGAATGGGGGCGGCACTGTGCGGGGGCGACCAGGGAGGATCTGGTATGGCGGGGTGGTCCGTTCCGGGCGTGGTGCATCTCCGACAGGTACGTGAAGACGCCGTGGGCCGGCGGGTCGTCGCCCGTCATCGCCTTACCCGGAAATCTCTCGCGATTACCTACCTCTCGCCGGAAGTACTTGCCGATGCCGAGTTCCGCGCTCGGTTCGAGGCCGAGTGCGCCCGGTTGACCCGAGTCCGCCAGTCCGGAATCGCGCGTGTCTACCGCTACCTGGCCTGTGACGACGGTGTTGCCGTCATCGGCGAGCACGTCAACGGACCCACGCTGCGGTCACTGTTGATTGCCCAAGGTGCTATTGGCGCTGAGGCCGCGCTGGTCATTCTCAAGGATCTGCTGCGGGGCCTGGCGGCCTGTCACCACGCGGATCTGGCGCACGGCGATGTCAAGCCCGAGCACGTGATCCTGACCTCTGCTGGGACCTCGGGCGGCCGGGTGCGACTGAGGGACTTGGGGCTGTGGACGGCTGACGGTCGGCGACGGCTCGACCAGTCCACCCCGTTCTACCTTGCGCCCGAGCAGTGGGGTGGTCCTGCGGTCAGCCACCCGAGCAGTGATGTGTATGCCGCAACCGTCACGTTCTTCGAGTGCCTTGCCGGCGCACCGCCGTTCTACGCGGACGATCCTGCCGAGCTTGCGGCCAAGCATCAAGCCAGCCTGGTCCCGGCTGAGGTGATCCCCGACGCACTGCGGGAACTGGTGTTGCAGGGTCTCGCCAAGGATCCGCACACTCGGCCTGACACGCAGGGCTTGCTTGCCGCGGTCGGTGATGTGGCCGCCCGGGCAGCCGGACCTGACTGGGAACGGCAGGGGCGTCGGGAATTGGCGGCATATTTGACTCGCCCCTCGATGCTGGCAGACGTCTCGGCGCTGGGCCGGAGAATCGGCGGTGCCAGCCGGGCGGCGTACCACCGGCCGGTTCGGCTGGCCGCGGTGATGGGTGGGGCATTGGCATTGGCCGCCGGCCTGTCCAGCCCGCCACTAGCTGTCATCCCCGGTGTTGACTTTTTCGGTTCGGGCGGACGGCCGCCGGTGCAGGCTTTCCCTGAACCGGATCATGGGTCCCTGGCTATGCGGGTGGTAACCAACGGTCGCCCTGCAGACCGTGTCCCTACGTCGGCTGGGAAGCTGCGCGCGATGGGCCCGGCGGAGGCGGCGCGACCGCTGGTCTCGGAGATTCCTCGCGCGAAGGTCGAGGCCGCGCCCTCCGACCACGCTCAATCTGACCTGCTGCGCCACCGTGCCAACCAGACGGAAAGTGCTACGACCCGATATCGCTTCAGCCAGGGGTGCAGCGGGCAACTGGGTGGTAACAATCCGTGCACGGCAGTGAGTCCTGAACAGCCGCCAGGCTTGGCCGGATCACCATCTGACCCATCCGAGGTGTCGATCCCCGTAGCCCTGCCGGCCCCGCTACCGCCAGTCGATGTGCCGGTTCAGCTGCCCATCCCGATCCGGGTGCCCGCGCCGGTACACGACCTTAATCCTCCTGCTATTCCGGATAAGGCCAGCTCTGAAAAAAACTTCCACACCGCGCGGAGCCTACGCTCGCAGATGGATTATCAAGTACCGAAAAAAATAAACGTGCGGGCCGGTCGATCAGACACCGGCCGAAAGTCGTTCGGATCGCCGAGGACACTTTCTGACAGAGGTTTCAGCGGTAGCTCCAGAGGCGCTGGCAAGATGGGAAAAACCAGGTAGCTCACATCAACTGTGGACGACCTGGCAACCTTACTCCGGCCGCTGATTCGTGAGATCGCGGACTTTCCGCAGTCGGGAGTCCTCTTCCGCGATCTCGCACCGGTATTCGCTGATGCAGCGGCGTTTCACGCCGTCGTCGACGGATTGATCATTCCCGGCCAGCAGGTTGATGTCGTGATCGGTGTCGAAGCGCGTGGTTTCCTGCTTGGCGCCGCGGTAGCCTACGCGCTCGGCGCAGGTGTGGTTGGTGTCCGCAAACCTGGCAAATTGCCGATTGTCGCCGATCGAGAGACCTACGCTTTGGAGTACGGTGTGGCATCGCTGGAATTGGCTGGCGGCGTGCTCCGGCCCCATCAACGAGCTCTGGTGGTCGATGACGTGCTGGCGACCGGCGGTACGGTAGCTGCAACGTGTGCACTGGTCGAGCGGGCCGGGGCCATGGTCAGCGCCATCTCGGTCCTGCTGGAGATCGCTTCGCTAGGTGGCAGGGATCGGTTGCCTGGTCGGCAGGTGTATGCGTTGATCACGGTCTGACCGCTGGGGCCGGGGGTGTTTCCGGTCGGTGTCGCGGAGGGCTAGGTGATGCTGGGGGAACTGGTGCGACAGTCTGGACGGTACGCTAAAGATCTGCGGCAAAGATCTGATGATTGTCACGATCCGGCGGGAGAGTGCGATGTGAGCCAGGACCTGCAGCGCGCCCAAGCGCCGCCGGCCGGCTCGGATGCAACCACCGTTCCCCAGCGGCCGCCGTCGGCAACCAGGCGGGTTCGGGCCCGGTTGGCAAGGCGGATCACGGCTCGCCCCGGGTCTGTCAGGCCGGTTCTCGAACCGCTCGCGGGGGTGCACCGGGCGCTTCACCCCAAAGCCGATCTCACATTACTGCAGCGTGCCTACGACGTCGCTGAGGAGAAACACGCCAACCAGAAACGCAAGTCCGGTGATCCCTACATCACCCATCCCTTAGCGGTTTCGACGATCCTGGCCGAACTCGGCATGGACACCACGACGCTGGTGGCCGCGCTACTGCACGACACCGTGGAGGACACCGACTACTCGCTCGGTCGATTGTCCGAGGACTTCGGCGCGGTGGTCGCGCACCTGGTTGACGGTGTCACGAAGCTGGACAAGGTCAAACTGGGCGCCGCGGCCGAAGCGGAGACCATCCGCAAAATGGTCATCGCGATGGCCCGAGACCCGCGCGTGCTAGTGATCAAGCTGGCCGACCGGTTGCACAACATGCGCACCATGCGCTTCCTGCCGCCCGAACAGCAGGCCCGCAAGGCCCGGGAGACTCTCGAGGTTTTCGCCCCGCTGGCCCACCGGCTGGGCATGGCGACCATCAAACGAGAGCTTGAAGACCTGGCTTTCGCGATCCTGCATCCCAAAAAATACGACGAGATCGTGCGCCTGGTGGCCAATCGAGCCCCGTCGCGGGACACCTACCTGCAGACGGTTATCGATGAGGTCTCCGCGCACTTGGCTGGGGCACGGATCACCGGGACCGTTGAGGGGCGGCCCAAACATTATTACTCGATTTATCAGAAGATGATCGTCCGCGGCCGTGATTTCGATGACATCCATGACCTGGTCGGAGTGCGGATCATGGTCGACGAAGTCCGCGATTGTTATGCCGCCATCGGCGTCGTGCATTCGGTGTGGCAGCCCATGCCGGGCCGGTTCAAAGACTACATCGCGCAACCCCGATTCGGCGTTTACCAGTCTCTGCACACCACGGTGATCGGGCCGGATGGCAACCCGCTAGAGGTGCAGATTCGCACCCGCACCATGCACCGCACCGCAGAATATGGCATCGCTGCACATTGGCGGTACAAGGAAACCCGCGGTACCCACCACCCAACCAACGGAACGATTGACGTCGACGAAATGGCGTGGATGCGCCAGTTGCTCGATTGGCAGCGGGAAGCGGCCGATCCCAGCGAATTCCTTGAAGCGCTGCGCTATGACCTGGCCACTCGTGAAATCTTCGTCTTCACCCCCAAAGGTGAGGTCATCACGCTGCCCACCGGCTCCACTCCAGTCGATTTTGCCTATGCAGTACACACCGAGGTGGGTAACCGGTGCATCGGCGCGCGGGTTAACGGCCAACTCGTGGCGCTGGAACGGAAGCTGCAAAATGGCGAAGTCGTCGAGATCTTCACCTCGAAGGCAGAAGGTGCCGGCCCGAGCCAGGACTGGATGTCTTTCGTCGCGTCACCCCGGGCTCGAGCCAAGATCCGGCAATGGTTCGCCAAGGAGCGCCGCGAGGAGGCCATCGAGGCGGGCAAGAACGCCATCGCCAAGGAACTGCGCCGGGTTGGCCTACCGGTCCAACGGTTGGTGTCCGTCGAGTCGATGGTCGCGGTGTCCCGCGAGCTGCGCTATCCCGATGTCAGCGCCCTCTACGCGGCGGTGGGGGAGCACCACGCTTCCCCGCGCCACGTGGTGCAACGCCTGGTCGCGCTCCTCGGTGGTGAGGAGGGCGCGGATGATGTGCTGGCCGAGCGGGCCACCCCGTCCACCGTCCAGCGCCGCAGACCCTCCGGTGACTCTGGCGTGCGGGTCCGCGGCGTCACTGACGTCTACGCGAAACTTGCGCGGTGTTGCACCCCCGTGCCGGGCGACGAGATCCTTGGTTTTGTCACCCGGGGTAGCGGGGTCAGCGTGCACCGCACCGACTGCACCAACGCCGAGTCGCTCCGGGCACAGCCTGATCGATTGGTCGAGGTGGAATGGGCACCCTCATCGTCCTCGGTATTCCTGGTCGGCATCCAGGTTGAGGCGCTGGACCGCCACCGGCTGTTGTCCGATGTCACCAAGGTGCTGGCGGATGGGCGGGTCAACATCCTGTCTGCCTCGGTCACGACCACGCGCGATCGGGTAGCGGTGAGCCGGTTCTCCTTCGAGATGGGTGATCCGAAGCATCTAGGGCATGTTCTGCGAGCGGTGCGCAACATCGAGGGTGTCTACGACGTCTACCGCGTCACGTCATCCAACTGAAGGATCAGGTAGCCGGAACCTCAACGGCGGTGATGGTGACCGGTTGATTGGGCTTGCCGCCGCCCGGAGAGGGTTCCAGTGACCCGTCGTCGCCCGCCTTGGCAACCTGGTCGAGGACGGTGAGACCGGCTGGAGCGATCGTGGCGAACACGGTGTACTGGGGTGGCAGCTCAGTCTGGCCGTAGATCAGGAAGAACTGGCTGCCACCACTGTTGGGTTGGCCGGTGTTGGCCATCGCGACGTAACCGCGCGCGTAGGTCAGTTCTGGGAAGAACTCGTCGGGGATGGTGTATCCCGGGCCGCCGGTCCCCGATCCGGTCGGATCGCCGCATTGCAGAACGTGCAACGTTGCGTTGGTGACCAACCGGTGGCACGGGCTGTTGTTGTAGTAGCCCTGCCTGGCCAGGGTCAGGAAGCTGTTGACCGTGCAAGGCGCCAGCGCCCGATCAAGGGTCAGGGCGATCGGGCCGGCCGTAGTCTGCATGGTCGCCGCCACGGTGCCGGTGGCAGCAGTGTTGCCGGCCGCTGGTGGCGTCACCGGCTTGGCCGCAGGCTGCTGTGGTGTTCCCTGATACTGGCAGTTGACGAAGGCAGGCAACGGCTTAGGCCGAACCGGTGCAGCGGCTGGCGTAGCGTCCGGGTGCAGCGGGTCTGTTTTCGCCGGGGGAGCCGATGGGTGCGGTTTTGCGGCAGTGTTGACGTTGTGGTCATGGCTAGGCAGCAACTTGATCAGCGCGACGATCCCGATTACCAGCACCACTGTGATCATGCCGGCGACCACGGCGTTGCGGCGGCGCGCCTTGGTCCGCTGCGCGCGGCGGGCGAGCTGGCGGTCCAGTTTACGCTTCGCGGCCTCGCGACGCTGCTCGTTTGTGGGCACCCGGACTCCTGTGGCTTGAGTGACAATCGCCGCGCAGTCTAAGTGGCCCGGCAGTGAGCTAGACGTCAGCCTCAGCCGTAGGGTGGATCTGTGCTCGTGGCCGGTTTTGCTTCTGGTTCTTTTCAAGCGAACTGCTTTGTGCTCGCTGCCGAAGCTGGTGGACCATGCGTGGTGGTCGATCCGGGGCAGGGCGCCGAGGAGCCGCTGGACCAGCTGTTGCGGGAGCACCGCCTCGATCCGGTGGCGGTGCTGCTCACACACGGGCATTTCGATCACGTCTTCGCGGTCACCCCGGTCTGCGACGGCAATGACATCCCGGCCTGGATTCACCCCGATGACCGGGTTTTGCTGTCTGACCCGATGCGCGCTTTCCCGACCGAGGCTCGTCAGCTCTTCGGCGGCCGGGTTGAGCTACGCGAGCCTCGCACGGTGCGCTCCCTCGCCGACGGCACAGTTCTGGATCTGGCTGGGCTGAGCTTCACCGTGGACCACACTCCAGGTCATACCCGAGGGTCGGTGACCTTCCATTCGGTGACTGATAGCGGCGAGGGCCTGCTGGTAGCCGGAGACACCCTGTTCGCCGGCTCGATCGGGCGCACCGACCTGCCCGGCGGTGACCACCAGCAGATGCTGACCTCGCTGCGGGAAAAGATCCTCGTGCTAGCCGACGCGACCACCGTGTTGCCTGGCCACGGCCTGGCAACCACCATCGGCCAGGAACGAGCCACCAACCCGTTCCTCCGAGGCTTGGCTGCACCCGGCCGCCCCCGAGGTTTGTGACCCTTCACGTACTACCAACCCGCTACCCGACTGGCTCGATGTCGTCGTGACGGGCGACCAGCGCAGCGATGGCTGTGGTGACCGGGACGGCGGCGACCAGCCCGATGCTGCCGACCAACGTGCGCACCACCTCCTGCGCAATGTCCTGGGTGGTCACCATGGTGCCAAAACCCTGGCCGGACAGCGCGAAGATCAGCAGCACGGGCAAAGCGGCGCCGGTGTAGGCCAGCGCCAAGGTATTCACCGCAGAGGAGATGTGGTCCCGTCCGATTCGTAGTGCGGAGGTGTAAAGCGCCCGGAACCCGAGTTCAGGATTGGCCCGGCGTAGCTCCCACACCGCGCTGGTCTGGGTGACTGTGACATCGTCGAGCACACCGAGGGCACCGATCACCATCCCGGCAAGCAGCAGGCCCCGGGCATCGATCCCGTGGCCGAGGATCCCGATCAGCTTCGCCGTGTCGTCGTCCAGTCCGGTCAGGCGGGTGGCCGCGGAGAAGGCGGTACCCAGCAGTCCGATCAGCGCAAGGCTCAAGACTGTGCCGAGCACCGCGCTGGAGGTTTGAGCAGACACTCCATGGGTGAGATACAGCACCCCGAACATGATCACGCTGGCGGCCAGCACGCCCACGATCACCGGGCTCGCGCCCGTGAGGATGGCCGGGAACAGATAGACCGCCAGGACCAGGAAACTGAAGCCGAGCGCCAGCAGCGAGGCGAGCCCCCGCCACCGTCCGATCAGCAGTACCGCGGCGGCGAACAGCACCACCAACCAGAGCATCGAGCTGCCACGCTGGAAATCCTGGACCTGGTACGACTCCGCCTCAGAGGGGTTGCCGCCGGTGTAGGCCAGCACGATGTCGTCGCCGGCAGTGAAATGCGGCGTGCTGGGTTCATCGGGGAGCACCTGCTGGATCGTCACACCGGGTGAGTCACCGCTGGTGAGTAAGACATTGAGCGAGATGCACTGCTTGGCCTGGCCGCCCTCCGTATTCCCAGCAGTGCACGGTGCCGGGATGGCGGCGACTACCCGTCCCTGCACCGGACGCAGCCCGAACCCGACATCGACCTTGCTCCGCGGCGCGTCACCCGGCCAGGTCAGAAACAAGCCGATCAGGGTGGCCAGTGCGACCGGCACCAGCGCGACAACCAGCAGCATGCGGACCCTACGCGAAGCCGGATACGCCGGTCCGTGTCCGTGTCCGTGTCCGTGTCCGTGTCCGTGTCCGTGTTCGTGGCCCTGCCCCTGCTGTTGTCCCTGTCCAGGGAGGCGGGACGGGACGGCGGCTGGCTCGGCGCGGTGACGGTGCCGTCCAGTCCTGTTGTCCAGTGCACTCATCGGCGGGGCACGCTTCCTCGCGGATCGAACATGAGTTCGATATGGTGGGCCGATGCGATGGGACAACCTAACGCTGTCCGACGACCCCGCCGCCTCCGCCCAAGAGGCGTTGTTCGGGGCGGGCGACGTCATCACGCGCACCTTCGATACCCCGGAGTTCCAGGGAATGACCTTCTACGAGGTGCGGGCCCGTTCGGTCCTCAACAAGGTACCGGTCGGCTCCCGGGTGCCTTTCGAGTGGACCGTCAACCCATACCGGGGCTGCAGCCATGCGTGTGTTTACTGTTTCGCGCGGCGGACACATGAGTACCTGGATCTCGACAGTGGCCTTGATTTCGACACCAAGATCGTGGTGAAGGTCAACGCCCCGGAGCTGCTACGCAAGCAGCTCTCCTCGCCGCGATGGGTGGGAAAACACATCGCCATGGGCACCAACGTCGACCCCTATCAGCGGGTCGAGGGACGCTACCGGCTGATGCCCGGAATTCTTGAGGCGCTTCGCGATGTGCGGAACCCGTTTTCCATCCTCACCAAGGGCACCCTGGTGCTGCGCGATCTCGACCTGCTTCGCGAGGCTGCGGCCATGACCGATGTCACGGTCAATGTGTCGGTGGGGTGCGTCGACAAGGCGCTCTGGCGCAAGGTCGAGCCGGGCACGCCAGCGCCGCACGCCCGGCTCGGCGTGTGCCGCGCGCTCACCGATGCAGGCATCGGGTGCGGAGTGTTGATGGCGCCGCTCCTGCCGTACCTCAGCGATTCACCCGGCCAGCTGGAGGCGACGGTGCGTGCCATCGCCGACGCAGGTGCTCGCCGGGTCACCCCCATCGTGCTGCACCTGCGCCCGGGGGCGCGCGAGTGGTATCTCGCCTGGCTGGCACGCGAGCATCCACAGCTGGTGCCGCGCTATCACGAGTTGTACGGACGCGGCGCATACGCGCCTAAGGAGTACCAGCGCAGTATTTGCGCCCAAGTAGCCGAACTCGCTCAGCGTTACGGTGTCGGGAAGGTGGCATCGCGACAGGCGCGCCGGCGATCGGTCGAGCCAACCGTGGTGCAGGCAACGCCCACGCCGGGTGGTGCCGGGACTCAGGCCGGTGCCGAAGCGGCTCAACTGACCTTGATGTGAAGGGGGCGTCGCGGGCGGCAGGGTGGCCGCGCGGCTAGCCTCAGCAAGGTTGGAGTCCGTTGCCGATGATCGAGGAGCCATCCCGTGATGCGCACGCACCCTGCCGGCACGCTGCGTGCCGAGCATGCAGGGCAGACCGTCACTCTCGCCGGTTGGGTCGCCCGGCGCCGCGACCACGGCGGCGTGATTTTCATCGACCTGCGGGACTCCTCTGGAGTGACGCAGGTGGTCTTCCGCGAAGGTGACATGGCGCAGCGTGCCCACCGGTTACGCGCTGAGTTCTGTGTCCGAGTCACCGGCACGGTAGCGCTGCGTCCGGAAGGAAATGAGAACCCGGACATCCCCACCGGGGCTATCGAGGTCACTGCCGAGGAACTGACGGTGCTCAGTGAATCGGCGCCGTTGCCGTTCCCGCTCGACGAGCATCTCGATGTCGGGGAGGAGGTGCGGCTGCGGTACCGCTATCTCGATCTACGCCGCTCGCGCCAGGCCGCCGCGTTGCGGTTACGCAGCGAGGCGAACCGGATCGCTCGAGACGTGCTGCATCAACAGCATTTCGTCGAGGTGGAGACCCCGACCCTGACCCGGTCCACCCCTGAAGGTGCGCGTGACTTTTTGGTCCCGGCGCGGCTGCAGCCCGGCTGCTGGTACGCGCTACCGCAATCACCCCAGCTGTTCAAGCAACTGCTCATGGTCGCTGGCACGGAACGTTACTACCAAATCGCTCGGTGCTATCGGGACGAGGATTTTCGCGCTGATCGGCAGCCCGAGTTCACCCAACTCGACATTGAAATGAGCTTCATCGATCAAGACGACGTGATCGCGCTCGGCGAGAAAGTGATCGCCGCATTGTGGTTAGAGCTGGCTGGGCATCGGATCGAGTTGCCGATCAACCGGTTGACCTACGCCGACGCGATGGCGCGCTACGGGACTGACAAGCCCGACCTGCGTTTCGGGCTCGAATTGACCGAGCTCGCCGACTATTTCATCGACACCCCGTTCCGAGTCTTCCAAGCGCCCTATGTGGGTGCGGTTGTGATGCCTGGTGGCGTAGCTCAGTCGCGCCGGCAACTCGACGCCTGGCAGGAATGGGCCAAGCAGCGGGGTCACAAGGGCCTGGCATACGTACTGATTGGCTCGGAAGGTGAGTTGACCGGCCCGGTGGCCCGCAACCTCGCCGAACACGAGCGGGAAGGCCTGGCCAAGGCAGTCGGGGCCAATCCCGGCGACTGTGTGTTCTTCGCCGCCGGCGATCCTCGTCAGGCCCGTGCTCTGCTCGCCGCAGCTCGGGTGGAGATCGGCCGGCGGTGCGACCTGATCGACGAGTCGGCCTGGTCGTTTGTCTGGGTGGTCGACGCGCCGCTGTTCGAGCCAGTCGAGGGTAGCGGCGATGTCGCGATGGGCCACAGCGGCTGGACCGCCGTGCACCACCCGTTCACCGCACCCACACCAGAGTGGATCGACCGGTTCGAAACCGATCCCGGATCCGCGTTGGCCTACGCCTACGATCTGGTATGCAACGGCAATGAGATCGGCGGCGGGTCGATCCGTATCCACCAGCCCGAGGTACAGCAGCGAGTATTCCGGGTACTGGGGATCTCCGACGAGGAAGCCCGGGAGAAGTTCGGGTTCCTGCTAGAGGCGTTCCGTTACGGGCCGCCACCGCACGGTGGAATTGCCTTCGGGTGGGACCGGATATGCATGCTGCTCGCCCATGCCGACTCGCTGCGCGACGTCATCGCCTTCCCCAAGTCAGGTGGGGGTCTGGATCCGCTCACCGGCGCACCGGCACCGATCACTCCCGAGCAGCGTGCCGAGGCTGGGGTGGACGCGAAACCTACCTCGAAGGCGTAACACGTGCTGCACCTGCGTATCACCTGCCCCGTGGAGGTGACCGACGCGGTGCTCGACACGCTACGAAAAGATCCTGGCGTGGTTCACCTGACCGTCTTGCGCGGTGCTGCGGTCGATCCACCTGGTGACGTAGTACAGGCCGACGTGGTCCGGGAGGCCGCCGACGGGATACTCGCCGAACTCTGTGAACTCGGCATCGACCACGTCGGCGCTATCACGCTGGAGTCGTTGGACACGGTGCTGTCTGACGCTGCCGACGCTGCCGCGCTGGCCGCTCCTGGCGATCCCGCCGACGCTGTGGTGTGGGATGAACTCATCGCACGCACCGGAGACGATTCCCGGCTGACTCTCACCTTTCTGGCCTTCCTCACCCTGGCCTGCCTCATCGCGGTGGTGGGCGTGGTCACCGACTCCCCGATCACCGTGGTAGGTGCCATGGTTGTCGGCCCGGAATTCGCGCCGCTGGCTGCGCTCGCGGTGGGGCTCGTGCTGCGCCGTGGCGATCTCATCCGCAGGGCGGCACTGGCACTGGGCGTGGGATTCCCGCTCGCGATGCTCATCGCGGCGGCCGGCACACTGCTGGGTGAGTGGGTCGGGTTGATCGACACGGCGGTCATCAGCTCCCTCCAGCAGGTTGACTTCATCTATCAGGTGGGGCCGTTCTCCCTGATCCTCGCGCTACTTGCGGGCGCAGCCGGGATGCTCAGCCTCACCTCCGCGCGTTCGGCCGTGCTCATCGGCGTGTTCATTTCGGTGACCACGGTGCCCGCGGCGGCGTTTGCGGTAGTTGCCTTGAGTACTGGTGCCTGGCGAACGGCGCTGGAGTCGACCCTGCAGCTGCTGGTCAATCTGGCCGGCATCACAGTCGCCGGAATCCTGGTCTTGATGCTGCGCACCAGGCGGGATAATGGCAATCTGCGCCGCCCGCTGGTTGACGGCTGAGCTGCCGGCTGTGGCGGTACGTGGCGGTACCGTCGCAATGTGGACGAGGATCAAGCGCTCTTCAGCGACGGGCTGTTCGCTGCTCAGGCAGAACACGTCGCCGAGCAGCGGTTGGCCGCCTCGGCACCGCTGGCGGTCCGGATGCGGCCGGCCACTCTCGACGAAGTCGTCGGCCAGGACCATCTGCTGGCATCGGGCAGCCCGCTGCGCCGGCTGGTCGAGGGAGGTGCAGCTGCCTCGGTAATCCTGTACGGCCCACCAGGCACCGGAAAGACCACGCTGGCCCGGCTGGTCTCGCAGGCGACCGGCCGGCGCTTCGAGGCGTTGTCAGCTTTGTCGGCTGGCGTCAAAGAGGTCCGCACCGTGATCGACGCAGCCCGGCGCCGACTAGGTCGTGAGGGCGGCAACGCCACCGTGCTGTTTATCGACGAGGTGCATCGCTTCTCCCGCACGCAGCAGGACGCGCTACTCGGTGCGGTGGAAGACCGGATCATCCTGCTCGTCGCCGCCACCACGGAGAACCCGTTCTTTTCCGTGGTGTCGCCGCTGCTGTCTCGATCACTGGTGCTGCAGCTACACCCGCTGTCTGACGATGACGTGCGCACATTGATCAAGCGAGCGCTGGCCGATGGCCGCGGCCTTGGCGGGTGCGTCACGTTGGAACCTACCGCTGAGGACCACCTGGTCCGGCTTGCGGCTGGGGATGCCCGGCGGGCACTGACCGCGCTGGAGGCTGCCGCCGAGGCGGTTACCTCCGCAGGCGGCTCGGTGGTGAACCTGGCATGCGTCGAGTCTGTCGTCGACCGAGCAGCGGTGCGCTACGACCGGGCGGGGGACCAGCACTATGACGTGATCAGCGCATTCATCAAGGCGATCCGTGGATCTGATGTCGACGCGGCGCTGCACTACCTGGCGCGGATGGTGGAGGCCGGTGAGGATCCCCGGTTCATCGCTCGCCGGTTGGTGGTGCACGCCAGCGAGGACATCGGGATGGCCGATCCGACGGCGTTGCAGACCGCGGTAGCCGCTGCCCACGCGGTGCAGTTCATCGGGATGCCCGAAGGCCGCCTGGTGCTGGCTCAAGCCACCGTGCACCTGGCCACCGCCCCCAAGTCCAATGCAGTGATCACAGCAATCGACGCGGCGCTGGCCGATGTCCGGGCTGGCGCGACCGGTCCGGTTCCGGCGCATCTTCGTGACGGGCACTACGCCGGTTCCGCCCGGCTTGGGCACGCGCAGGGTTACCGCTACCCGCATGAGACCCCGGAGGGCGTGCTGGCCCAGCAGTATCCGCCCGATGAGCTGGTAGGGCGCGACTATTACCAGCCCAGTGACCGCGGCGCGGAAGCGCCGATTGCCGGCCGACTGCCCAAGCTGCGCCGCATCGTCCGCGGGCACTGACGCGCTGTTACTGCACCAGTGGACCAGCACGCACCGCAGACGCCAGGATGGGGACGTGGGCGCTGGCGCGGGGGCGGAACAGGCCGCGTTCGCGGCGCTGCGCAGCGCCTACCCGCAACTTGCGACCGATTTCCCGGAGGCGCTGAGGCAAGCCCGGGCGGTGGCGTTGGGCAAGCTGTGGGTGGCGCTATCGCGGGAACGCATCGACGGTCTCGTCCCGTTGGCCGGCAACGGCCGCGCGCAGATCCTGCTGCGCGACGGTACCCGGCTGACCGCGCCGGTGATCATCACCGACCCCTTCGCCGCGCACTGTGCTGGCCTGGCGGTCACCATGCATGCGCCAGCCCCGCACCAGATCGATCACCCGGTCACCCTGCTGACATCGGTACTGGCGGCCCAGCACAGCCAGAAGGCCACCGACCGATGGCGCCACTTGGCTACCGAGTTGGAGGCAAGCGTCGCCAACCACGCCCTTGCACTCGTGGGTGAGTCACGGCGTCAGGCACGCCTGGCGCCGGTTGCAACCCTTGAGGACAACGTACTTCGCTGGGCGGCCGACAAGGCCGCCGCGAGCCCGGCGTTCAGCCCGCTTGCTCTGTTTGAGCAGGCCGTTGTCGACGGCCATCCGCTCCATCCATGCGCCCGGCTCCGCGGCGGGATGACTATGCAGGAGCTGTTCACCTACGGCCCGGAGTGGGCAGACGACGTCACCGTAAGGATCGTTGCGATTGCCCGATCGTCGTTCACCCGGTCGCCATCCGCCCACCGAACGATGACCGCCGAGCTACGCCGCTGGCATCGCGACGCCCTCGACGCTGCCGCTGCCCACCTCCGCGATCTGCGGCGGGATCCAGCCCAGTACGAATTTCTTCCGGTACACCCCTGGCAGCTGTGCCGGGCACTACCAGACCGCTACGCCAGCGCGCTGGCCCGTGGGCAGGTGATCGCTGTCCCGCATGCAGGGATCCCGGCTCGGCCGCTACTGTCCCTACGGACGCTTGCGCCCGCGACAGACCGGCGAAGTGCCCATATCAAGACCTCAGTCGATATCCGGTTGACCACGGCGACCCGCGTGGTGTCAGCGCCAACGGTGCACAACGGCCCGATCATGTCAGCCCTGCTTGCGCGGATCTGCCAACGTGAGCGTGGCTTCAATGGGCGGCTTGTCAGCCTTGCCGAACTCGCCACCGGCGGCTACCAGCCAGGCACGGGAGAACCGACCGAGGCCGCGGCCAGCCTCGCGGCGATCATCCGGGAGTCACCGGAGCGACATGCCCGCGACGGCGAGGTTGCGCTTCCGGTCGCCGCGCTCGCCGCCCGCTCCCCGCTCACCGGCCGGCCGGTGCTTGCCGACGCGCTGGACGAACTGGCCGTTGCGCATCACGGCGCCGGTCGCAGGCCCGTTGCCAACCCGGCGATGCAGTTCCTTGCCCGCTACTGCGATTGCACGCTGCCGCCGCTGTTTACGTTGCTGTCCCGGTGGGGCATTGCACTGGAACCTCATGGGCAAAACGCCGTCGTGGTCTTACGGCATGGCCTACCGGTCCGGCTGCTTTACCGCGATTTCGGCAGCATCCGGGTAAGCCCCGCTCGGCTGGCCCGCACTGGCGAGCATCCTCCGGCATTGATCGGCGCGGTGCGCACCGATGACGAAAACGAGCTGCGCGCCGCGCTGTTCTTTCCGCTGCTTGAAACGAATTTCGGTCAACTCGTCGGCACCCTCGCCACGGTGGCCCAGATCGAGCACGGCCGGGCATGGCAGCTGGTTGCCCGATGCTGCCGGTCCGTCTATGCGCACCTCAGCTCCGATGCGGCTATCGCAGCGCAAGCCAACCGGGACGAAGCCGCGCTGTTCGCCCCCCTGCTGCCGGCGAAGTCCATGCTGCGGGTCCAGCTGTCGGCCGATCCTCATGTTCCCCAGTGGGTGGACGTGCCCAACCCGTTGGCGGCCACCGGATGAAGCACCTGCCGGACGCCATCCCAGGCGGGGTGCAGCTACGCACGCCGGAAGAGCTGCGTATGCACCGGGCCCTGCAAGCCAACGCGCCGCGCTACGCCAGCGTATTTGTCGAACAGTTACCAAGAGCCCGGACCGTGGTATTACACCGGCTGCTTGCGGCGCTGTGGCGCGAGGATATCGGTGAGATCCGCACAGCCAGCCGCCGTCTCGACACTGGTGAGCAATCGGGACTGGCGACGTTGCTCAGGGATTTCCATCCAGGAACGTGGTTAGTTCGCCAGTTCGGCGGCGAGATCGGAGCCACGGCGACGCTGGCTTTCCCGATCCGCGCTCAACACGCCTTCCACAACATCAAACCAGGCGACCCAGTACTGGGTGTGCGGGCCGACGACACCATCCACATCCAGTCGCCTGATGACCTCGTCGAATTCCTGGCCGAGTACGCGCCGGCACGCGGATGGGGATCGTTCACCGCCGAGCTTGCCGACACCGTGGCCAACCTCGCGCTGGCCTACAGCCGCTCTGAAGAACAGCGTCTGACCCTGCGGCAGGCTGCCACCGAGTTGGACGCACCCGACACGGTCAGCCTTGCCCAGCGCCTGGCTGTCCGGGAAGCGCCCGAGGACGTGATGGTGTTCTTCGAAAGGCTCAATACCGAGGGTCACAATCTGCACCCGTGCGGGCGAGGCCGGCTGGGGATGCTGCCTGCCGATTTACTGCGCCACGACCTGGAATCCCAGACGTCGACCGATCTGATCTTGGTGGGGATCAGGAGGGACCGCGTCGAGTCCGCTCCCGACGAGCAAGGCCGCGATGTGGGGCAGCTGTTATGGGCCGAATATCCCAAACTCGACTCCGCGGTGCGGGCCCACTTCCAGAAGGATCAGCTCGAGCCTGCCGACTACCTGTTCATGCCCGTACATCCCTGGCAGCTTGTCAAGGTCGTCTACCCCCTGCTGGCGGAAGAGATCGCCACCGGCACGGTGGTCCCTGTGCTCGCCGCCCGGTTGGCAGGCGTGCCGACGTCGAGCCTACGGACGTTGCTCACCGAACGTTCCCCCGCTGGTCGGCGGCTGCTGGTCAAGACGGCTTTGGACACCCTGATCGGTTCCACCCGTCGGTCCATCTCGGCACACACCACGAACAACGGTCCGGTATACAGCCGGCTGCTGCGGCAGGTGATCGATCGCGAGCCCACGCTGGTCGATCGGATCGTGCTGCTCGACGAGTTGGCCGGCGCCAGTTACCGGCCGGCGGCGCAGGACGGAGACCCCGACCGCCGTTCGCGCGCGCTGTCCGCGCTAGTTCGCCGCGATCTGTCCGCATACCTCCAGCCCGCGGAACTTCCCGTGCCCGGCTGCGCGCTGCCGGCCCGCGCACCGGTGACTGACTCCACCGTGCTGGTCGAGCTGGTCACCCGGTACGGCCAGACGCGCGGCGAAGGGAATCTCCAGACGGCGGGTCTGCGCTTCGCGCAGGAATACGCCGCGCTGCTACTTCCGGTAGCTGTGATCTTGATGACGAAGTATGGCATCGCGGTGGAAGCCCACCTGCAGAACTGCATCTTCACTTTCGTCGACGCTGTGCCGACGCGCTTGGTGTTACGGGACTGGGGTGGCATGCGGATTTACCCGCCGCGGTTGCGCCGGCACGGGCTACCGCTGGATCCCCGTCCCGGCGCGGTGACGGTGACCGACGATGTCGAGGTGATGCGCGCCAAGGTGCTCTACACCGTGCTGTCGAACCACCTCGGCGAGATCATCGCCCACCTGGTGACGCGCTGTGGTGTCGATCCACGGCCGGTATGGCGATGCGTTCGCGCGAAGTTGGCGCAGCTGCTCACCGATCTGGAGGCGGACCCGGCGTTGCGCGCGGACGTCGCCGCCGACCGCGCCGCCCTGTTCGGACCCACCCTGCCGGTCAAGGCATTCGCCCGCATGCGGCTGGACCCGGCAAGCGGTGACCAGTACGTACCGGTGGGCAACCCGCTCCACGAGGCATGCCGTTGACCGTCCGGGCACAGCAGCCCCGAGGGGCTGCGTGGGAGCGGGTGAGCGACATTCTGCAACGGCAGGTGGACAACGGTGAGCCAGTGTGCGCGTACGTCTACGACCTGGAGACGTTGCTGGTGCAGGTCCAAGCGGTGCGCAGCGCGTTGACCAGGCGATGCGAGCTGTACTACGCGGTCAAGGCCAACGGTCATCCCGCGGTGCTGGGCGCGCTGGCGGGTCAGGTCGACGGGTTCGAGGTGGCGTCGCTGGGTGAGATCGACAAGGCGGTCGCCACCGGCATGGTGCGGCTGGCGTTGGGTGGCCCGGCCAAGACCGATGCGCAGCTGGCCAGAGCGCTGCAAGCCGGTGTGGACCTGATCAATGTGGAAAGCCTGCATGAATTGCGCAGAGCAGGGTTGATCGGCGCCCAGCTTGGTGTCCGCGTACCGGTGGCGCTGCGGGTGAACCGGCGCCATAGCGCTTTGCCCGGGCAGCTGCGCATGGCCGGGGCCGCGACCCAGTTCGGTCTCGACGAGGGACTGCTCCCGGAGGCGATCGGCTTGTGCCATGCGCTGCCTGCCGTCACGCTGCGCGGCTTTCACCTGCATGCGGTGTCGAACAACCTCGACGCCCAGGCGCATGCGCGCTTCGTGACCGACAGCGTGGCCTGGTGCGCCCAGCAGGCGGCCAGGCACCGGATCGACCTGGACGTCATCGATGTCGGGGGCGGTATCGGGGTGCCCTACACAGGCGGTGACGGTTTCGATCTGGCGACGTTTTCCCAGGCGCTGAAGGCGGCGATCAACCGGCTTCCGGACAGGGTGCGGTTGATCTTCGAGCTGGGCCGGTTCCTGGTGGCCCAGGCCGGCTGGTACGCCGCTGAGATCATCGACCTCAAACGCACCCACGGCCGCCACTTCGCGATACTCCGCGGCGGAACGCATCATTTCCGGCTGCCCGCTGCCTGGGGTTACAGCCACCCCTTCGCCGTGCTGCCGGTCGAACGGTGGCGCTATCCCTTTGACCGGCCCGAGGTACACGGATTGTGCATCGACGTCGCCGGTGAGCTGTGTACACCGCGTGACGTGCTCGCCCGGCAGATCTGGGTCGATCGGCTGCGTGTCGGTGATCTCGCGGTGTTTCCGCTGGCAGGTGCGTATGGCTGGGAGATCTCTCATCATGACTTTCTGAGCCATCCCCATCCCGCTCAACTGGTCTGCCCACCCGCCAGCACTGCCAGCCCACCATGACGGCGCGTGAGCGAGCCCGGTAGCCTGATCGCCCATCTGCCATCGGCCAAGGAGGACCCGTGTCGGCAGGTCAAATCGCCGCGCTGATCGCTGCTGGCGCGTTCGTTGTCCTGGTCGCGCTGCTCGCCGTGCCCCTGATCAAGCTGGGCCGTACCTTGGATGAGGCGACTCAGGCGATCCGCAAGGCCAGCGCGGAAGCCGATCCGCTGTTCACCGGGGCGAACACCACGGTCACGCACGTCAACACCCAGCTGGAGCGGCTCGACGGCATCACGGCGAACGCCCAGATTGTCAGCGGCAACGTCTCAGCGCTGACCTCGCTGTTTACCGCCACGCTCGGCGGGCCGCTGGTCCGAGTGGCGGCGCTATCCTATGGCGTGAGCAAGGCAATGCGGCGCCGCAAGCGCAAGGACAAGGCGTCCGGCCGCCGGCCAAGTGGGCGCCGCCGGGATGGGGATATGCGTTGAAGCGAATACTCTGGTTCAGCCTGGGCATTGCCGCTGGAGTAGTGGCGAGCCGCAAGGCCAGTGCCAAAGCCCGGCGCATGACACCGGCAGGCGCAGCGGAAAACATCAGTGACGCAATGCGAGAACTGGCGACTGCAATGGGCTCATTCGGCGCCGATGTCCGCGCCGGCATGGTGGAACGCGAAGCCGAACTACACGCGACCGTCGCAGCGCGGACCGGTATCGAGGTCGCACCGGGGCGTGGAGTTCATCAAGCGTGAGTCGTCACCGCGCCGACCCGATATTGGCCGGCCTGCTAGTTGGCACAGTCGTTGCGTGGCTGCCTATCCATCGGCCCTCCAGGCCAACAGCTTTTGAGGAAGACCCGTGCAGACCCACGAGATCCGTCAACGATTCCTGAATCATTTCCAAAGCTCCGGACACACAGTGGTGCCCAGCGCGTCGCTGCTGGTAGACGACCCGAATCTGCTGTTCGTCAACGCCGGCATGGTGCCTTTCAAACCCTATTTTCTTGGCCAGGCGACGCCTCCCTATAGCCGGGCGGCGTCGGTGCAGAAATGTGTGCGCACTCCGGACATCGACGAGGTGGGCAAGACCACCAGACACAACACTTTCTTTCAGATGGCCGGCAACTTCTCCTTCGGAGACTACTTCAAGCAGGGGGCCATCGAGTACGCCTGGCAATTGGTCACCGGCCCGATTAGCGCTGGGGGTTACGGGTTTGATCCAGACCGCATCTGGGTCACCGTGTACATCGACGATGACGAGGCCGTGCACTTGTGGCGCACGGTGGCGGGAATACCTGCCGAGCACATCCAGCGCCGCGGCATGGACGACAACTTCTGGTCCATGGGCGTGCCAGGCCCGTGCGGTCCCAGCTCGGAGATCTACTTCGACCGCGGATCAGAATTCGGCCGTCCCGGCGGTCCGGTCGTCGACGAGGATCGCTTCCTGGAAATCTGGAACCTGGTTTTCATGCAGGACGAGCGGGGCCCATCCACCGGCCCCGGTAAAAGCGACTTCTCGGTTCTCGGTCCGTTGCCGGCCAAGAACATCGACACCGGGATGGGCGTCGAGCGAGTTGCTGTGCTGCTCCAGGACGTGCCGAACGTGTACGAGACCGACCTGCTACGCCCGGTGATCACGCGCGCCGAGGAATTGTCCGGCCGGCGCTACGGCGCCGATCCCGCGGCCGACGTGCGCTTTCGGGTCATTGCTGATCACGCCCGCACCAGCGTCATGCTCATCGGTGACGGGGTGACCCCGAGCAATGAGGCACGCGGATACGTGCTGCGGCGGCTGCTGCGCCGGACTGTACGCTCCCTGCGGCTGCTCGGTGTGACCCAACCGGTCCTGAGTGACATCACCGCCGTGGTGCGCGACACCATGGGCCCCTCATACCCGGAGATTGTCACCGACTACCAGCGGATCGAGGCGGTGGCCCGGGTCGAAGAAGAGGCATTCCTGGCGACGCTGTCCGCCGGGTCACGGATCTTCGATCTTGCGGTGGACCAGACGCGGCAGGCCGGTGGTGCGCAGCTATCCGGCGACCAGGTCTTCCAGCTGCACGACACCTACGGATTCCCCATCGACCTCACCCTGGAAATGGCTGCCGAAGCCGGCCTGTCCGTCGACGAGGCTGGTTTCCGCATGCTGATGGAGCAGCAGCGGCAGCGAGCCAAGGCCGACGCAGCCGCTCGCCGGTCCGGTCACGGGGACCTCAGCGGGTACCGCAGCGTGCTCGACACGCGTGGGCGCACCGACTTCCTTGGTTACCGCGAGCTGTCCGCTGAGGCTCGGGTGATCGGTCTGCTGGTCGATGGCGTCGGGGTTCCCGCGGCCGGTGTGGGTGACGCCGTCGAGGTGGTGCTGGATCGCACCCCGTTCTACGCCGAAGGCGGCGGCCAGCAGGCTGACGCGGGCACCCTGACCGGCGATGGGTTTCTCATCGAGATCGCCGACGTTCAGTCGCCCATCGAAGGTTTGTCGGTCCATCGGGGCACGGTCGTCTCCGGCGAGGTACATCTGGATGACCCGGTCCTGGCGCAGGTGGACGTCACTCGCCGGCGCGCGGTGGCTCGGGCGCACTCCGGCACGCACCTGGTGCATGCCGGTATCCGCCGCGCACTGGGACCCAGCGCCGCCCAGGCCGGTTCGCTCAACGCGCCGGGCCGGCTGCGGTTCGACTTCACCTCGCCAGGCGGCGCAGTGCCGCCCAGCGTGCTGACCGACGTTGAGGACGAGGTCAACGAGGTGTTGCTGCGCTCGCTGCCGGTCACCGCCGACGTGATGTCGATGGCCGACGCCCGCCGCGAGGGTGCGCTGGCGATGTTCGGTGAGAAGTACGGCGACGCGGTGCGGGTGGTCACCATCGGCGACTACTCCAAGGAGCTGTGCGGGGGCACGCACGTGCCCAACTCGGCCGACATCGGCCTGGTCAAGCTGCTGTCCGAGGCATCCATCGGAGCCGGCGTGCGCCGGGTAGAGGCTCTGGTGGGATTGGATGCGTTCCGTTTTCTGGCCCGCGAGCATGTGCTGCTGTCCCAACTGGCCGAGCAGTTCAAGGGCCGGCCCGAGGAGTTACCCGACCGCATCGGGACGGTCGTCGAACGGCTCCGTGCGGCCGAGCGTGAGCTGGACAAACTGCGCGCCAGCGCGGTGCTGTCCTCGGCGGGGTCCCTAGCTGACGCCGCCGAGCAGGTCGGCGGGATCGCGCTGGTGGCGGCTGAAGTACCTGGCGAGCTAAGCGGTGCTGACCTGCGGGCACTGGCCACTGAGGTCCGTGGCCGGCTGGGCCAGCGGCCCGGGGTGGTCGCGCTGTTCAGCGTTGATCAGGAGACCGGCAGGGTTTCCTTCGTGGTCGCCACCACCGCGGCCGCGCGGGAGCTGGGGTTGGCCGCCAGCGCGCTGGTACCGGTCTTCGGTCCTGCGGTAGGTGGCCGCGGTGGAGGCAAGCCGGACCTGGCTCAGGGCGGTGGAACCCAGCCCGCTGGGGTTCCAGCTGCGATCACAGCTCTGCGTACCGAGCTGGTGGGGCGCACCGGCGGGTGAGTGGATCTGAGTCTGGCGCCCGGGGCCGCAGCCTCGGCGTGGACGTCGGCGACGTGCGTGTCGGCGTGGCGCTATCTGATCCCGCTGGGATCCTTGCGACACCGCTGGTTACGCTGAGCCGCGACCGCTCGGGGGGCAAGGACCTCGATGAGCTGGCGGCGATGGTGGCTGAGCACGAGGTGGTTGAGGTGGTGGTGGGGCTTCCGCGCACACTGGCCGGACGGGAGGGTCCGGCGGCGCGTGCAGCGACGGACTATGCCCGTGCCCTTGCCGGCCGGCTCGGCGGCAGCGTCGCGGTCCGGCTGACCGACGAGCGGCTCACCACCGTCTCGGCCACCCGAATGCTCGCCGAGCGCGGAGTTCGCGGCCGCAAGCAGCGGGCGGTGGTCGATCAGGCAGCTGCGGTGGAGATCCTGCAGGGCTGGCTCGACGCGCGCCGCGCCAACCGCACCCCGGAGAACCCCACGTGACCGCGACATCCTGGCGTGTCGCCTCCCCCCGCCCCGCGTGTCGTGCCCCCGTGCTCGGTGTGTCGTGCGTCCATGGCCGGTATGTCTGCCGCTGGTGCAAAACCCGGGCGGGCAGATGACCGACGATCTCGGGTTGTTCAGGGACACTCGAGCCGCTGCAGAGCGGCACGGCACACAGCGGCGCGGTGCCACGCACCGGGACAGTAGCGGGCGGCGGCGCCGACGCCAGGCCCGGCAACGTCGCCGTCGCCGCGTAGTGCTCCTTTGTGCCCTGGCCGTACTTGGGTTGGCGATCGCCGGGTCCTTGCTTGGCGTACGCAAGATACAGGCATGGCGAGACGTGCCAGATTACGCCGGAGACGGCGGTCCGCAGGCCATCGTTGAAGTCGAGGACGGCCAGAGCCTCACCGAGATTGGCGCCACCTTGGCGCGGCAGAACGTGGTGGCCAGCATCCGGGCATTCACTCGAGCGGCCGACGCCGATCCCCGGGTGCGCGCCGTGCAGCCCGGGTTTTACCAGCTGCGGGAGCGGATGTCCGGTTCGGCGGCGGTAGCCAGGCTGCAGCAATCGGATGCTCGAGTCGGGCACTTGGAGATTCGCGGTGGTGAGCAGCTCGACAATGTGCAGCTGCCAGACGGGAAGACCGTGCCAGGACTGCTCGCCGAGATTTCTCGAGCCAGCTGCGCGATGAGCGGGGAGAAAAATACCTGCGTAAGTCCGGAGGCACTTCGCGCGGCGATGGACCAGACCGATCCCCGCGCGTTGGCGGTACCCAACTGGGCCCTCGACCCGATATCGCGCGTGGAATCCCGCCGGCGGTTGGAGGGACTGCTGGTTCCTGGAAACTACGATGTGCGGCCCGGCAGTTCCCCGGTTGAGCTGTTGGGGCAGGTGACCGCGACGTCCATGGCACGGCTGCTGGCGGATGGTTTCCCAGCATCGGCCGCAGGTACTGGTCACAGCCCGTACGACGTGCTGGTGATTGCCTCAGTGATCGAGCGGGAGGCGATCACCCCCGACTTTCGCCGGGTGTCCCGGGTTATCTACAACCGGCTTGCCGCGGGCATGCCGTTGCAGATGGACTCGACCATCAATTACCCGCTCGACCGGCAGGAGGCCAGTACTTCGGACGCCGACCGAGCCCGCCCTGGCCCATACAACACTTACCTCAATGTCGGTTTGCCGGCGTCCCCGATCGGGGCACCAAGTGTGGCGGCCATCGCTGCCGCGCTGAATCCAGAACCTGGCCCCTGGCTGTATTTCGTGAAATGCCAAAAGGACGGTGCGTCGTGCTTCTCGGTAACGAAAGAGGAGCACTACGCGGCGGTTCGCGACGCCGCCGCCCGTGGAGTGTTCTAGCCGTTGCCTGACGGCACGCGATTGTCCACATCACTGCTGTTGTCCACAGGCTGCGATCGGGTCAGCCCGGTCGGGAGCGCGCATGCGACACAGTGACGTGCGTGACCGTGTGGGCAGCTGTGATGGGAGCCGTAGCCGGTGCCGGCGGAGCGATGATGTTGCGCTGGGTTCCCCGTGGTGTGCGGTTACCGGTACCGGCATGCGCGGGGCTGGTGGCCGCGCTGTGGGCAGTGGCCGGCGCAGGGCTCGGTGCGCACGTACCGCTGTGGTGGTGCCCGGTACCCCTGGTGCTGGCCTGGGGTGGTGTGTTGCTCGGTGGTGCCGATCTCGTCGCCCGACGACTGCCGGATGCACTGACGCTGCCGGCGTATCCGCTGGTCGCCGGCCTACTCGGGATCGCGACGTTCGGCGCGGGGAATACTGATCCACTAGGCCGTGCGGCACTGGGTGCGTTGCTGTGGGCTGGCGGTTATGCCGCGGTCCGGTTAGTATCTCCGCGCGCTTTGGGCGGTGGGGACGTCAAACTTGCGGGCAGCCTGGGTGCGCTCACCGCTGCCACATCATGGTCGGGTCTGCTGCTGGCAGTGCTTGCGGCCAGCGTGTTGACCGCTACGGTAGCGCTGCCGGCACGGCTGCTCGGTTATCCCGAAGTGCCCCACGGCCCGGCGATGCTGGCTGCCGCCTGGCTCGTGGTTGTCCACACTCCAGTGTGAACGAAATGGGCCTGGCGGCAGGCGATACCCTTTTTGGTGACATTCGGTGAATGGTTCATCACCCAAATAAGTGACACGTAACGGGCTCGACCCCTGCCAGAAATGTTTCTGTCACATCTCGTTTTTACGGTCTCCGCAGACGCCCGTCGTTTACCCGCCGCAGTACGCGTACCGGCATGCAGCTATGTGGATTCGGCCGGTGACCTCGAACGGGCTGATTCTGGCGCGGAAAGGAGTCGCGATGAGCATGCGACGAACGAGGAAACGTTTACTGAGCGCAGTCGCCGTGGTGATGGTCGCAGGGCTCGTCTCGGCTGGTTGCGGGAGCCGGGTCGGCGCGTCGGGGCCGGGCAGTTCATCGGGTAGCTCCTGTGTCGACACCTCCGGTAATTCAATAAAGATCGGGTTTTTGAACTCGCTGTCCGGCACGATGGCAATCAGCGAGAAGACGGTGCACGACTCGCTGATGCTGGCGGCAGAACAGATCAACTCGAGTGGTGGCGTGCTGGGGAAACAGCTACAGGTTGTCAGTGAAGACGGTGCTTCTGAACCGACGACCTTTGCTGAGAAGGCCGGCAAACTGATTAGCTCCGACTGCGTCGCGGCGGTTTTCGGGGGCTGGACGTCGGCCTCTCGCAAAGCAATGCTTCCCGTCTTCGAGGGCGCCAATTCACTGCTGTTCTACCCGGTGCAGTACGAAGGGTTGGAAGCGTCTCCTAATATTTTCTATACCGGGGCTACCACAAACCAGCAGATCATTCCGGCGCTGGACTACTTGAAGCAAAAGGGCGTCAAGTCCTTGTTCCTGGTAGGCTCCGACTACGTCTTCCCGCGAACCGCAAATAAAGAGATCAAGGCGTACGCCAATGCCAACGGCATCGAGATAAAGGGCGAAGAATACGCTCCGCTGGGTTACACGGATTTCTCGACGATCGTCAACAAGGTAAAAGCCGCCGGTGCGGGTGCGGTGTTCAACACTCTTAACGGCGACTCGAATGTCGCCTTCTTCAAAGAATACCGCAATGCTGGCCTGTCGCCGGCGACCATGCCGGTTGTATCGGTGTCGATTGCCGAGGAGGAGATTGGTGGCATCGGGCTGGACAATGTGGTGGGGCAGCTGACTGCGTGGAATTACTATCAGACCATCGATTCTCCGAAAAACGCAGCATTCGTCCAGGCGTTTAAGGCCAAATACGGGCAAAGGCGAGTCACCTCTGATCCGATGGAGGCCGCTTACGCATCATTATTCTTGTGGAAGGCAATGGCGGAAAAGGCAAAATCGTTCAAAACCGACGACATCCGTAAAGCTGCCGACGGGGTGAGCTATGATGCTCCTGAGGGTACGGTCACGGTCAATGGGGAAAACCATCACATTGCCAAGACTGCTCTGATAGGCAAAGTCGGCCCCGATGCGCTGATTCATGCCGAGTGGAGTTCAGGTGCGCCGATCCAGCCGGATCCCTTCCTGAGGACCTATAACTGGGCCAGAGGCCTAACCGGATAGCGGGCCTCAGCATGCAAGCCCTGTACAGCCAGCTGGTGGCCGGGATCTCGCTAGGTTCGATATTGCTACTCGCGGCGCTCGGATTGGCCCTTACTTTCGGGCAAATGGGCGTGATCAACATGGCCCACGGCGAGTTCATCATGGCGGGGTCCTACACCGCGTTCGTGATCCAAAAGGTCATAGCCGATGCCGGGATCTCGCTGCTGCTGGCCATACCACTCGGTTTCCTGGTGGGTGGATTGATGGGCGTACTGCTCGAAGCCACCCTGATCCGCCGGATGTACCACCGGCCGCTGGACACCCTGCTGGTGACGTGGGGCGTATCGCTGATCTTGCAGCAAGCCGCCCGGGACATTTTCGGCGCCCCGAACGTCGACGTCCGGGCCCCCAGTTGGCTGTCGGGCGGCATCGACGTCGGTATTACCCATGTGCCCGCGGCACGGCTGTTTATCCTGATGCTAGCTGCGGCCGCCGTTGCCGGACTGTCCCTGGTATTGAAGACGATGCCGCTGGGCCGCCGGATCCGCGGCGTCGTGCAGAACCGAGATCTGGCTGAGACCGTTGGCATCTCCACCCGTAATACCGACCGGCTCACCTTCTTCATCGGTTCTGGCCTAGCCGGAATCGCCGGTGTGGCGCTGACCTTGCTCGGCTCCACGGGTCCTACTTTGGGCACCAGTTACATCGTCGACGCCTTCCTCGTCGTGGTAGTCGGAGGCATCGGGCAGATCAAAGGGGCCGTGATCGCGGCATTCGGGCTCGGCTTGCTGCAGGCAACCTTTGAATACTCGACCACGGCCAGTATCGCGAAGGTCATGGTCTTCGTCGTCATCGTGGTGTTCTTGCAGATCCGGCCACAGGGCATCTTCAGTGTCCGGACCAGGAGCCTGGCATGAGGCATACCAGCGCGGGCCAGTCCAGAAGCAACTATGGTGCCTTGTGCGGCTTGCTACTTGGCGCTCTTGCGTTGCTTGTGGTGGCACCGGCGGTGCTCTCGGACTTCCGGTTGTCCCTGCTAGGGCGGTTCGTCTGCTACGCCATCGTGGCGGTCGGGATCGGTCTGGCCTGGGGGCGCGGCGGCATGCTGACGCTGGGACAAGGCGTGTTCTTCGGTTTGGGCGGCTACGTGATGGCATTCCATCTCAAACTCGCCGATGCCGGACCCTCCGGGGTGCCCGATTTCATGCTGCTCTACGGATCCGGGCACCTGCCCTTCTGGTGGGAACCGTTTCGATCTCCGGTGGTGACCCTCTTGGGGGTAATCCTGATCCCGTCCCTGGTGGCATTCGGGCTCGGCATCGCAATCTTCCGCAGGCGGGTCCGTGGCGCGTACTTCGCCATCTTGTCCCAAGCGTTGGCAGCAGCATTTACAATCTTGCTGATCGGTCAGCAGGTCACCCTGGGAGGATTCAACGGGCTTAATGGGTTCCGCTCGTTCTTCGGGTTCAACCTTTACGACCCGGTGAACAAGCGCATGCTGTTCTACATCGCGGCGGTAATCCTGCTGATCACGCTAGCGGTAGTGTGGCAGCTTTATCGGTCTCGGTACGGTGAACTGCTCATAGCGGTCCGGGATCAAGAAGAGCGAGTGCGATTTCTCGGCTACGATCCGGCAAACATCAAGCTGGTGGCGTATGTACTAGCGGCGGCAATGGCCGGCATCGCTGGTGCATTATTCGTGCCCATCGTAGGGATCATCTCCCCAGCCAATGTCGGGGTGGTACCTTCGATCGCCTTTCTCATCGGGGTAGCGATCGGCGGGCGGGCCACGCTGTTCGGCCCGGTGCTTGGCGCGATCGCCGTAGCATGGGCGCAGACTGCACTGTCGGAAAGCTTCCCCTCATTTTGGAGCTATTTCCAAGGTGCGTTGTTCGTTCTGGTAATTGCGTTCCTGCCAGCTGGACTGTCGTCGGTGAGCTTGTTACGAGGATCCTGGCAGCGAAGACAGCGATTTGGTACCCGCGCCGGCAGGATGGCGGCGCCGCAGGCTGATGCGGCGCCTTCACTGCCATCCGAATCCGGTCTGTCGGGAATCAGCGCTGGATCGGAAACTGGCCAATGACCATGAACGCCGATTATTTAGAACTGTCCGACGTGCGGGTAGTGTTCGACGGATTCGTCGCCGTCGACGGTGTCTCTATGACGGTGTTGCAAGGCGAACTGCGGTTTTTGATTGGTCCAAATGGTGCGGGTAAGACCACACTGGTGGACGCGATCACCGGCCTGGCTCCGGCCACCGGCTCGGTCCGTTTTGGCCGGACCGAGCTGATCGGCAAGAAGGTGCACCAGATCGCTCGGCTAGGAGTCGGTCGCACCTTCCAGACTGCCACTGTCTTCGAGGAACTGACCGTCCTGCAGAACCTCGATATTGCGGCTGGGGCAGGGCGAAGGCCGGTGTCATTGCTGCGCAGCCGCCGAGCGGTTCCGCCAGAGGTTGAGCAAACCATGGAAACCATCGGACTGGCCGGGTTGCGTGACCAACAAGCAGGAGTATTGGCACACGGCCAAAAACAGTGGCTGGAAATCGGCATGCTACTGGTGCAGGACGCGCGCGTGCTGTTACTCGATGAGCCGGTGGCCGGGATGAGCGCCGACGAGCGGACCCAGACCGGCGAGCTATTGCGCCGGATCGGTGCCGAACGCACTGTTGTCGTGGTCGAGCACGACATGGATTTCATGCGCTCGTTCGCTAGCTCCGTCACCGTCCTGCACGCCGGCAAGGTGCTCAGTGAAGGAAAGGTGGCCCAGGTGCAGGCTGATCCCAGAGTCCAGGAGGTATACCTCGGCCATGCGGAGGTCACGTCCTGATGTTGACGCTGATAGATGTCCACATCGGCTATGGGCGAACCACGGTTGTGCATGGGGCGAGTGTCGAGGTACCCGCGGGTGGGGTTGCTGCCGTGATGGGGCACAACGGTGCTGGGAAGACGACGCTGCTGCGCGCCGCTGTCGGGCTGCTGCATCCCAGCGCCGGTCGCATCTTATTTGACGGCGAGGACATCACCCGCCTGCGGCCGCACGAGCGGGTCAGGCGCGGCATCGGGTACGTGCCGCAAGGACAGCAATGCTTCCCGCAACTCACCACCGAGGAGAACCTGCAACTGGTGGCGGACACCCGGCGCAACGGCAAGAAGCTGATCGCCGAAATGCTCGACCTGTTCCCGGCCCTTACCGGGTTGCTGTCGCGTCGCGCCGGGCTACTGTCGGGTGGCCAGCGCCAGCAGTTGGCCATTGCCCGAGCGTTGATCACCCAGCCGCGCATTCTCATCCTCGATGAGCCCACGGAGGGCATCCAGCCCTCCGTGGTCGCCGAGATCGAGCAGACCATCCTGTCGTTAATCGACCGTGAGGGGCTATCAATCCTGCTGGTGGAACAACACGTTGGCTTCGCACTCGCTGCAGCCAGCCGTTATTACGTGATGGAAGCCGGGCGCATCACCTCCAGTGGCGACGGAGGTGCCGATGCGCTCGATCACGTCCGCGCGGCCATGGCAATCTGACCTGATCTGCCAGCGCCCGGGGGAATGATCCGGCCCTATGGATAGTTGTAGTGGTCGTCCGGATCAGGGTGCCATGTGTCCCCGGGTCCACTTCAATCCGCCGCCGCGGACGATCGTTCGGCTGAAGCTGCGGTGCGCCTTTCGCCGAGAGGCGACCAGCATGCCTGGTCCGGACCCTCGTCATACCGGTACATGTAAAGGATCGCAAGCCATGAAGGGCGATCGCACCGAGATCGTCATCGACGCCGGCGGCTCCACGCTCACCTACGAGATCGAGGCCACCCGCAATGGTCGACGGGTGGAGATCACCCACGGGCGAGGCATCGTGGAGGTCACCGAAGTAACCCGTGGTGGCACGCCGGTGCGCACGGCGCGGTTCATGGCCTCTCGGGTGCTGGCTCTAGTCGAGCACCCCGCAACTCCACCGACCAGGCGAGATGGCGAACCAGCCAGACAAGCCGTTCCCCAGCCCCGGGTGGGTGCCTCTGCGGCGCTGCATCCGGCTGAGGCGGTATGACACTCGAAAGCGTGTAGCAGTCAAAGAAGTGTAGCACTGTAAACTGAGTGCTACACTTCGCTATGCCTACCGCCCGGCGCCGTCATATGATCACCGAGTCCGAGCGGGTGGCTCGCGCACTCGATGATGCCGCGCAACGCTGGCCGACTGACCGTGGCAACCGCTCCAAGCTATTGCTGCGCTTGGTCGAAGAGGGTCATCGAGCAGTACTTGACCAGCGAGCCCGGGATGTGGTTACCCAGCGCGAAGCGGTGTGCCGGACCAGTGGTGCACTCACCGGCGTGTTCGGCGGCGGCTACGTCACCGCGTTTCGGGAGGACCGGCCGGCGTGATCGTGCTGGATGCCGGTGTGCTGATCGCGCACCTCGACGCGACCGATGGCCGCCATGACCGTGCTGGCGAGCTGCTCCTTCTCGCCGCAGACCAGGCCAAGCCCCTGGGTGCCAGCCCGATCACGCTGGCGGAAGTGCTTGTCGGCCCGGCCCGTGTCGGCCAGGTAGACCAGGCCGCGGCCGTGCTGGGCCAGCTCGGTGTATGCGCCGTGGACCTGCCGCACGACGCAGCCGTGCGGCTAGCCAGCCTGTGTGCCGCCACCACCCTGAAATTGCCGGACTGCTGCGTTTTGCTGGCAGCGGATCAGGTCGCTGATGCGGTGGCCACCTTCGATGACCGTCTCGCCGGCGCAGCCCGAAGCCACGGGCTGACGATATGGGGCGAGTGACCTCAGGGAGGAAGCGCCCATGCTGCTGTCCCCGCATGAGCAGGAAAAGCTTCTCATCCACCTGGCTGGCCAGCTTGCCAGGCAGCGCCGTGCGAGGGGTCTGCGGCTCAACTATCCCGAGGCCGTGGCAGTGATCACCTCATGGGTGCTGGAACGAGCCCGCGACGGGCGTAGCGTCGCTGATCTGATGTCCGCAGGTCAGCGGGTGCTCAGCCGGGAGGACGTGCTAGATGGGGTGCCCGAAATGATCATATCTGTGCAGGTGGAGGCGACCTTTCCCGACGGCACCAAGCTGGTCACCGTCCACCGGCCAATCCAGTGACTCCCGAACCTGTGGTGCCCGGAGAGCTACTGCTGTGCGGGGAACCTGTCGTGCTTGGACCGGATGCCGGTGCCGAGCTGGTCATCCGCAATACCGGTGACCGGCCGGTCCAGGTGGGATCTCACTACCACCTCGCCGCCGCAAACCCGGCGCTGGACATGGACCGCGGCGCCGCCACGGGCATGCGGTTGGCGATTCCGGCAGGGACTTCTGTGCGCTTCGAACCTGGCATCGAGCGGGTTGTGCGGGTGGTGCCGCTGGGCGGTGCCCGCGTCGTGCCGGGCTTGCGCCTCGATGCACCTCCTCCTGCGGGCGCGACCATACCGGCCCCGACTGGTGGAAGCTGGACAGTGGAGCGCAGCCGGTATGCCAAGCTTTTCGGTCCCACTGAAGGCGACCGGGTGCGGCTGGCCGACACCGACCTGCTGGTAGAGATCACCGAAGATCGGTGCCGTGGCCCCCGTGGCGGCGACGAGGTGGTCTTCGGTGGTGGCAAGGTGATCCGCGAGTCGATGGGCCAGGCCCGGGCCACCCGGGCGGATGGTGCGCCAGATCTGGTGGTCACCGGAGCGGTGGTGCTGGACCACTGGGGGGTGATCAAGGCCGACGTCGGGGTGCGCGACGGCCGGATCGTCGGCCTGGGCAAGGCGGGCAACCCGGACATCATGGATGGGGTGCATCCGGCCCTCGTCATCGGCCCGGGAACCGAAGTGATCGCCGGCAACGGACTGATCCTGACGGCGGGCGCGGTCGATTGCCACGTGCACCTGATCAGCCCCCAGCAGGTACCCGAAGCGTTAGGGTCCGGCGTCACCACGCTGATCGGCGGCGGCACCGGTCCCGCCGAGGGCACCAAGGCCACGACAGTGACGCCGGGTGCCTGGTACCTGGCGCGAATGCTGGAATCCCTCGATGATCTGCCGGTGAACGTCGCCTTGCTCGGCAAGGGCAACACAGTCAGTGAGCAGTCGCTGTACGAGCAGGTCGCGGCCGGTGCCAGCGGCTTCAAGCTGCACGAGGACTGGGGATCGACCCCGGCAGCAATCAACGCCTGCCTGCGGGTTGCCGACGAGACCGGGGTGCAGGTGGCGATCCACACCGACACCCTCAACGAGGCCGGCTACGTCGCCGACACGCTGGCCGCGATTGGCGGGCGAACCATTCACGCCTACCACACCGAGGGAGCCGGCGGCGGCCACGCGCCGGACATCATCACTGTTGCCGGCGCCCCACATGTACTGCCCAGCTCCACCAACCCGACGCGGCCGCACACCGGCAACACTGTCGATGAGCACCTCGACATGCTCATGGTGTGCCACCATCTCAATCCCACCGTGCCGGAGGATCTCGCCTTCGCGGAGAGCCGCATCCGTCCATCCACCATCGCAGCCGAGGATGCGCTGCACGATCTCGGGGCCATCTCCATGATCGGCTCGGACTCCCAGGCAATGGGCCGGGTGGGCGAGGTCATCTTGCGGACCTGGCAAACCGCGCACGTGATGAAGCGCCGGGTCGGCGCGTTGCCCGGAGATCCGGACACCTCGGACAACTTGCGAGCGCGCCGTTACGTCGCCAAGTACACGATCTGCCCCGCGGTGGCGCACGGGCTAGATGGTGAGGTCGGCTCGGTGGAGGTGGGCAAGCTCGCCGACCTGGTGCTGTGGCAGCCCGCGTTTTTCGGGGTACGTCCGAGCGTCGTACTCAAGGGCGGCATGATCGCGTGGGCCGCGATGGGCGATTCCAACGCTTCCATCCCGACCCCGCAACCGGTGCTGCCCCGTCCGATGTTCGGGGCCTCCGCGGCGAGTGCCGCCGCCACGTCACTGCACTTTGTGGCTCCCGCCGCGTTGCAGGGGCGTTTGGCAGAGCGGCTCGCGGTGCGCCGCAAGCTGGTGGCGGTGCGGGACACCCGGGCGCTACGTAAGTCCGATATGCCGCACAACGACGCGCTGCCCCGCATCGACGTGGACCCTGAAACGTTCACAGTACGGATCAACGGTGAGGTGGTGGAACCGCACCCGGCGGCGGAAATTCCGATGGCCCAGCGTTATTTCC
This sequence comes from Pseudonocardiales bacterium, assembly GCA_019241525.1. Classification (GTDB taxonomy): domain Bacteria; phylum Actinomycetota; class Actinomycetes; order Mycobacteriales; family Pseudonocardiaceae. Next base: position 86,430 of record JAFAWY010000058.1, on the reverse strand, counting down.
TGTTCTGATGACCGTACTGGCGTCGCTGTTGCTGGCCGATTCCCGGTTGCCCACCGGCGGGCACGTGCACTCCGGCACCGTCGAGGCTGCCGTCGCGCGCAATCTGGTACGCGATGCGCAGGACCTGGCACTGTTCCTCGCCGGTCGGCTGGGCGGTACCGGACCGGTGGTCGCCGCGGTCGCCGCAGCCGGCTGCCTCCTCGCTGAAACTGCGCCGGTGCACTGGGATGTCTGGGATGCGGCGGTCAGCGCCCGTACCCCGTCGTCCGCGACCCGGGAAGCGTCTCGTGCGCAAGGGATGACGTTGCTTCGCACCGTCCGCCGGGTCTGGCCGTCCCCGGCCCTGGACGAGCTGGCTGAGATCGGCCGCCCGCATCACCCTCTGGTGCTCGGCGCCGTGGTAGCCGCCGCCGGGGACGATGCCGGCGTGGCGGCGTCGCTGGCACTGCACCACCTGCTGAGTGGGGCGTGCGCGGCCGCGGTGCGGCTGCTGGGTTTGGATCCGATCACGGTCGCCGCCGTCCAGGCACGCGCGAGCCGCTTCGCTGAGCACATCGTGCGGGAAGCAACCGACGTGGCCCGCGAGGCCGTTGCGCGGCTGGAACCCCGCCTGCTGCCCAGCACGAGCACTCCGCTGCCTGAGGTCCTGGCTGAACTGCATGCCCGGGCGGAGGTGACGCTGTTTGCCTCGTGACGAATGGCGGGCACTGCGGATCGGCGTCGGCGGGCCAGTCGGCAGCGGCAAGACCGCGCTGGTCGCCGCGCTGTGCCGGGCACTGCGTGACCAACTATCCCTGGCGGTGATCACCAACGATATCTACACCACCGAAGATGCCGATTTCCTGCGCACCAATGCGGTGCTGCCCGACGCGCGGATCCGTGCAGTGCGGACCGGCTGCTGCCCGCACACCGCGATCCGTGACGACATCACCGCAAACCTGGACGCCGTGGACGAGCTCACCGCGTGTCACGATCCCGACCTGGTGCTGGTGGAAAGCGGCGGGGACAACCTCACCGCCACCTTCAGCTACGGACTGATCGACACGCAGATCTTCGTTATCGACGTGGCCGGCGGTGACAAAGTTCCCCGCAAGGGCGGGCCCGGCGTTACCCGTTCCGACCTGCTGGTCATCAACAAGATCGACCTTGCTCCGCTCGTCGGCGCCGATCTGGAGGTGATGCGCCGTGACGCTGTGGCGGTGCGGGGCGACCGGCCCACCGTGCTGCTCTCGCTCCGGGAACAACCTGACGCCGGCCCGGTGGTGGAGTGGGTGGGCACCCAGCTACGGTCGGCCACTCGCCGGTGAAAGCCCAGGCTGAGCTCACCGTCGACGCATCCGGTATCCGCTGGCGCAGCGCTGCACCAATCGTGCTGCGTTCCACCGGTGGACACCGGATACACCTGGTGCAGGGTGCCGGCGGCCCGCTGGGCGGCGATGACCTGGCCTTGGATATCCACATCGGTCCGGGTTGCGCTGTCCAGTTGCGCTCAGTGGCCGCCACCGTGGTGCAAGCAGGTCCCTGCCCGGGAACTGCTGCGCGGTGGGCGGTGACGGCCTCGGTGGCCGATGGCGCTGTGCTGGACTGGCGACCGGAACCGACCGTCGTCTGTGACGGAGCGCAGCTGCACAGCCGGATCACTGTCGCGCTGCAGCCAGGAGCCCGCGCGGTGCTCCGTGAACTGGTGGTGCTCGGGCGTGCCGGTCAACGCGGCGGGCGGTTCATCGGCGAGCTAGCCGTGGACCTGGATGGTGCACCCCTGCTGGCGCACACGCTGCTGCTTGACGGTGCAGATCCCGTGCTTACCGGTCCTGCCGGCACGGGTGGCGGGCGCGCCGTCGGAATGCTGCTCGACCTTGGGCAAGAAACCGAGAGCCCCGTACCGGAGGCCGGTGAGCAGCCGGGGCTGCGCTGGGCATGCTCCGCCCTGGAAGGTCCAGGTCGCATGGTGCTCGCGCTCGGTGACCGGGTCACCGATCTCCTTCGCGTTCTGTAACTCAACACGCGTTTGCGGAGGCAGAGTGCTGTTTCGGGGTCCTCAGAAACAGCACTCTGCCTCCAGAACGCGGGGGGAGAAGGTGCCGTCGAGGACGGTGACGGCACGCCCGGTCAGGTGCACTCGATCGCCGTGGACGGTGGTGTGGACTATGCCGGTGCGCGCGGAGGCCTGCAGCCCGGTCAGGCTGTCCCGGCCCAGCCGGTCCGACCAGTAGGGGGCGAGCGCGGTATGGGCGCTGCCGGTGACCGGATCCTCCGGGACGCCGACAGCGGGTGCGAACACGCGCGACACGAAGTCGTACTCACCGCGTGGATCTGCTGCCGGTGCGGTCGCAATGATCGCGCGAATACCTTCACGGCGGGAAATGCCGGCCAGCGCGGTCAAATCCGGAACCAGGCCGTGAATCGCTTTCTCATCCCCAAACACGGTCAGCAGGTCACCGAGCGCCCCCGTGCCGTGAACGGTGTCAGGAGTGGCGTCCAGTGCGTCACTCAGACCGCTGGGGGCGGGTGACTCGGTAACCGACGCGGCGGGGAAGTCGAGCATGATGGTGCCGTCGTCATTGGTACGGGCAACCAGCACTCCGCTGCGGCTGCTGAATCGCACGGTCCTGGGAGACCGCCCGTCACTACGCAAAACGTGGGCGGTGGCCAGGGTGGCATGCCCGCACAGGTCGACCTCGACGGTGGGGGTGAACCAGCGCAGCGCCCACTCGGCGCCGGCGCTGCCCGTCAGGGGATAGGCGAAGGCGGTTTCGGCCAGATTCATCTCAGCGGCGACCTGCTGCATCCAACGCGTATCAGGCCAGGTGGCCCGGTCCATGAGGCAGACGGCTGCGGGGTTGCCGGTGAAGGGGCGATCAGTGAACGCGTCGATGACCCGGATGCGCACAACCAGACCGTACGATCGCGCTGCACACCAGCGCTGCTCGCTTGACCAGGTGATTCGACTGCAACGCCAAGGTTACAAGTCGGTCATATCAGTGCCGTGTGATGAATGGTGACTCACTCGAGTGAGTGAGGCGCATCTAGGGTTCCGTCGCTGTACGCAGGGAGTCTGGACCGAGAGATGCAGGCGGGCAGCGCGCTGCCCGCTCCACGGCGGGACAAAAGCCCGGGAGGCCAGCCATGCCCGGCTGCCCTCGCGGCCGGGCGCCGTGGACGCGGAGGCCCGACGTGCACAATCTGCATCAACACTACGGCCCGGAGGCGCGGTACGCCGTCGAGGCCGAAGCCGCGCTACCCACCACCCAATGGGAAAGGGAGGTCGCGCGAGGTCTCGAGTTAGGGCTACCCGGAGCCGACTCGATCGTCGACCGGCGCATCCCTACCTTCTCCCGTGGAGAGCTGCCGCATTTCGCCGGCATCAACACCTTCCTCAAAGCACCCTACGTCGAAGACGTCCGCCGCTGCGGCGAATATGACGTGGCGGTGCTCGGCGCACCCTTCGATGGCGGCACCACCTACCGGTCCGGAACCCGCTTCGGTCCGCAGGGCATCCGCAAAATCTCCGCGCTGTACGGCCCGTACAGCTTCGAGCTCGGCGTCGACCTGCGAGAGTCAATTACTATTGGTGACCTCGGTGACGTATTCACCATCCCCGGCAATATCGAAAAGACCTTCGACCAGATCTCCAAGGCGGTCGGACACGTCTATGCCTCCGGCGCCTTCCCGGTCGTGCTGGGCGGTGACCACTCCATCGGGTTCCCGACCACACGCGCGGTCGCGGAGCACCTCAACGGCAGCAAGCTCGGCATCATCCACTTCGACCGCCACGTCGACACCCAGGAAACCGACCTCGACGAGCGGATGCACACCACCCCGTGGTTTCACGCCACGGACCTGCCCAACGTGCCGCCCCGCAACCTGGTGCAGATCGGCATCGGCGGCTGGCAGGCGCCCCGACCCGGAGTGAAGGTCGGCCGGGAGCGCGGCACCACGATTCTGACCGTCACCGACTGCGTGGAGATGGGCATCGAGGCCGCCGCGCAACGTGCCCTGGATGTCGCGTGGGACGGAACCGACGCCGTCTGGTTGTCCTTCGACGTCGACTGCCTCGACGCAGCGTTCGTCCCCGGCACAGGGTGGCCCGAACCTGGCGGGTTCTTGCCTCGCGAGGTCCTGAAGTTCATCCAGCTCGTCGCCGCCCGCCCGCTGGCGGGCATCGAGGTCGTGGAGTGCTCCCCGCCCTACGACAACGTCGAGATCACCTCACTCATCGCGACCCGGGTGATCTGCGACACCCTCGGCTGCCTCGTGCGTGCCGGTCATCTACCGCGAAAGGCCAGTTAAAATGAGCGCCCCTGTCCTGATCACCAGCCCGACCGGCGGCCCCGACGCCGAGGATCTGCGCCGCATCGGCTACCGCCAGGAGCTGCACCGCCGGCTCGGTTGGTTTTCGTCCTTCGCCGCCGGGTTCTCCTTCGTGTCGATCCTCACCACGGTATTCCAGCTGTTCGCGCTGGGCTACTCGTTCGGCGGGCCGGCGTTTTTCTGGACCTGGCCACTGGTGTTCGCCGGCCAGCTATGCGTGGCGCTGGTGTTCGCCGAACTCGCCGCGAGTTGGCCGCTGGCCGGGTGCATCTACCAGTGGTCACGCAGGCTTGCCGGGGAGATTGTCGGATGGTTCGCCGGGTGGGCGATGCTGATCGGCTACATCGTCAGTGTGGCGGCGATCGGCATCGCGCTCCAAGCAGTGCTGCCCGCGGTGTGGTCGGGCTTCCAGATCATCGGCAGCGACTCCTCGGTCACCTCGGCATCGGGTGCCGCCAACGGGATCCTGCTCGGCGCGGTGCTCATCGCGGTCGCCACCGTGATCAGCGCTGTCGGCGTGCGGTTCATGGCGGTGATCAACGGAATCGGGGTCAGCTGTGAAATCATCGGCGTGGTGCTGCTGCTGATGCTGCTGTTCAGCCACGCCGAACGCGGCCCCGGCGTCGTCACCCAAACGCTCAATGTCTCCGGCAACAGCCCGTACATCTACGCCTTCCTGGCCTCTACGTTGATGGCGGCCTACGTCATGTACGGCTTCGACAGCGCCGCTGAGCTTTCTGAGGAGACGACCGAGCCCCGGCGCGTGGTCCCGTCGGCGATCCTGCGCGCTCTCCTGGTGTCGTTCGTCGGCGGCGGGTTCATGATCGTGGCTGCGCTGATGGCGGCGCCCTCGTTGACCGACGGCCAGCTGTCCGCAGGAGGGATCGCCTACGTGATCACCAGCCGGCTGGACTCCACGCTTGGCCGGGCACTGTTGACGGTCGTCGCTGTCTCGATCGTGTCCGCCTGCCTGGCCATCCAGAACTCGGCGTCGCGGGTGATGTTCAGCATGGCCCGCGACGGCCGGCTGCCCGGAGCTCGGTTGCTCGCCCGGGTCCACCCACAGACTGGGACGCCGATCGTCACCGGCATCGCGGTAGGCGTGCTGGCGATTGCCGTGCTGCTGATCAACCTCGGTAACCCAGCGGCATTCGCGGCGGTCACCAGCACGTCGGTGGTGATCGTCTACCTGGCGTACCTTCTGGTCACCGGTCCCGCTCTGAAAGCTCGGCTGCGCGGTCGGCTGCCGATGACGGGTCCCGGAGGCTTTTCGCTGGGACGGTGGGGGCTACCGGTGAACCTGTTTGCCGTGGTGTACGGCGTGGCAATGATGATCAACATTGCCTGGCCGCGGCAGGCGGTGTACGACCCGGCAGGTACCAGCTGGGTGCTCCAGTACTCAGCGCTGCTGTTCGTCGCCGGGTTGGTGGTGGTCGGCCTGGTGGTGCACCGCAGGCTCCGGAACAGGGCCGCCCCGGCAGCCGTCAACGCGGTCCCCGCCGTTGCCGAAGCCTGACCTGCCCTCATGCCCCGCGTGTCGTGCCCTCGTGCCCCGCGTGTCGCGCCGCCAAGATGTGCAGCCGGGCCGGCCAGGTGACCCCAGCCTGAAGGCTCCTAGAGCGTGGCACGATGGCGGCATGCTGCGTTGGCTCACCGCTGGAGAATCGCACGGTCCCGCTCTGGTCGCGGTGCTGGAAGGAATGGTCGCCGGTGTCGAGGTGACGTCCAAAGACATCCAGGCTGAGCTGGCCCGCCGCCGCCTGGGATACGGCCGCGGGGCACGGATGAAGTTCGAAGCCGACGAAGTAGAACTGCTTGGCGGCATCCGGCACGGTCGAACTCTGGGCGGTCCAGTTGCCATCCGGATCGGCAACACCGAGTGGCCGAAGTGGGAAACCGTCATGGCGGCCGATCCGGTGGACCCGGTGATGCTGGCTGAGCAGGCCCGCAATGCGCCGCTGACCCGACCCCGGCCGGGGCACGCAGACCTGGCCGGGATGACCAAGTTCGGTTTCGACGACGCCCGACCGGTGCTGGAACGCGCCAGCGCCCGTGAAACCGCTTCCCGGGTTGCCCTGGGCACCGTGGCCAAGGCCTTCCTGCGCCAGGCTCTCGATGTCGAAATCCTGTCCCATGTGGTGTCGCTAGGGCAGGCTGAGGCTCCCGCAGGTGTACTGCCCAGACCGGATGACCTGGAGCGGGTTGACGCCAGCCCAGTCCGGGCGTACTCGGAGGAGGCCTCAGCTGCGATGATCGCCGAGGTGGACGCCGCCAAGAAAGACGGCGACACGCTCGGCGGCGTGATTGAGGTGCTGGCATACGGGCTCCCGGTCGGATTGGGCTCATACGTCCACGCCGACCGGCGGTTGGACGCCCGGCTGGCCGGCGCGCTGATGGGAATCCAGGCCATGAAGGGCGTCGAGGTGGGCGATGGGTTCGCCACCGCACGGCGCCGCGGCAGCGCCGCGCACGATGAGATGGCTCCCGCGGCGGACGGTGTGGTGCGCCGCACCAACCGGGCCGGTGGCCTTGAAGGGGGCATGACCAACGGAGAGACGCTGCGGGTTCGGGTGGCGATGAAGCCGATCTCCACTGTGCCGCGCGCGTTGGCCACCGTCGATGTCGCCACCGGCCAACCGGCTGTCGCGATCAACCAGCGCTCCGACGTCTGCGCGGTCCCCGCCGCGGGCGTGGTCGCCGAGGCGATGGTCGCGCTTGTGCTCGCCGATGCCGTCTTGGAGAAGTTCGGCGGCGACGCCCTGCCCGAGACCGTCCGCAACGCCCGCGCTTACGTCAACAGCTACCGCCAGCGCTGACCACGGCAAGCTGCTCGGGATCCGTGCGCGCCGCCGCGGTGCGCGCCTCCAGCGCAGCCAGCACGGCGATCATGTCGAACGCACCGCGGCCGAGAGTCACGGTCTCATCGAACAGGGTGTGGCAGACGTCCAGCACCGGCGAGGCGATGCCGGCTTGGCGTGCAGCTTGGGCGACCAGTTCGTTGTTTTTCAGGGCATCAGCGGCGGCGGCCTGGGCGGTGAAGTCGTGCGAGAGCAGCTTGGCGGTTTTGACCCGAGAGATGCTGCTTGCCATTTGCCCGCCGTCGATGACGTGCCGGAATATTCGCAGGTCCAGGCCGTGCTGCTGGGCGAAGTGATAGGACTCCGCAAGGCCGGTCACGGTCGTGATCAGGAAGATGTTGACGGCCAGCTTCATCAGCAGTGCGTTGGGCACCGGCCCGCAGAACAGCGTCTCCCGGCACATGGGACGCAGCACCGGACAGACTTGCTGGATGACGTCATCGTCACCGGCAAGCATCGCCACGAGGTCACCAGTCTCTGCCGGCACGCGTGATCCGGAGACAGGAGCCTCGACGTAGCGCCCGCCCGCCGCCTCGATGTCGGTGGCCAGGTCACGGGAGTACTCCGGCGAGGTTGTCCCCATGTGCACGACGGTGCGGTCGGTCACCGTCGCGGCGAGGACTGGGGTACCCCGACCGAGTACCTCGTCGATCGCGGTCCCATCGGCCAGCATCAGGATGACAATCCGAGCCCGCTGGAGTACCTCGAACGCAGTGGAGACGACGCGGGCACCAAGCGCGCGCAGCGGATCGGATCGGCCGGTCGTGCGGTTCCACACCACCAGCGGGATCCCGGCACGGGCAAGATTGAGCGCCATGGGCTGACCCATGAGACCCAGTCCGATGAACCCGACGCGCGAAGCCGCCTCGGGTGCGGCCGCGGTCACCAGCACCGTCCCGGAAAGCTCGCCGCGGCCAGCGGAGCACCTACCAGGACGTGAACGACCGCGCGCTCTGCGGCGGTATCCGCCAGGACGGACAGGGGTATGACACTTGTCATACCGCCGGACTCTATCCGTCTGCCTGGCCCTCCGTCATTATGACGCCCGTCATGACGGGAATCGAGAAAGGGAGACGATGACCGGCACGGTCGCGCGGAGGATGTGGCGGCTATACGAACCGATCCATGACGTGATCTATTTCGCTCCTGAGGCGCGCGCCGCCGCTGATCGGTTGGGAATGCGCGGCTTCTGGATGGGTTACTTCGCCTTCCGCGCCGCTCCGCTCGGCAAGGTCGGTCCGGCTCCGGTCATCGCAAGCTTTTTCGGCTTCCACCCCCGCCGGGTGTGCCGGGCATTGCCCGATGCCTGGAGCTACAGTACGGCCGAAGAGGCGCTGGCTGCGCGGCTGGAGGGTGCAGACGCTGCGCTGCGCCGGCTCTGGAACCAAGACACGGTGGAGTCGGCGGCCATGGCCGAAGCAGCTGAGCTGGCCTGGCAGGCCGCGGCCGCCGCGGACTGCGCCGGTCGGGTGGTGGCGGCGGCAAACCAGGCGCTGCCCCGGCCGGCAGCGCCCCATCTGGCGCTGTGGCAGGCCACTTCCACTCTGCGTGAGCACCGCGGGGACGGGCACAACGCCGTGCTGGTAGCCAACCAGATGACTCCCGCCCAGGCGCACCTACTCAAGGCCGCCGCGGGCGAGGCCGAGGCGGACGTGCTCCGCGAGAGCCGCGGGTGGGTCGAGGAGCAATGGCAACAGGCGGTGGACGAGCTGTGTGCTGCTGGCCTGCTGGACGAGCGCGGCGGACTCACCGAGTCCGGCGCTGCGCTGCGCGAGCGGATTGAGGATGGCACCGACGCCGCGGCGATGCGCCCGTGGGAGGCGCTCGGGGAACTCGACACCGGTCGGCTCGCCGATCTGCTCACCCCGCTGGCCGCCGCGGTCATAGACAGCGCAACCCTGCCGATAGCCAACGCGGTGGGCCTGACGCAGCCTCACGCGGTAGCGCTCACCCAACCGAATCGGCACGCGGTGCCGCGGAATCCAACAGCGGGCACAACTCCGCGATGACTGCATCCAACGGTTCGAGGTCCTGATGCGCGCGTGCCAGGATCAGCGCCCCCTCTAATGCGCTGATCATCACCATGGCCAGCGAGCCTGCCCGTGCCTCGGGCACCCCAAGTTCGGCGAGTACCACCCGCAGCGGGTCCTGCCAGGCCAGCAGCGCGCGATGCACGGCTTCCCGCAGCGCTGGGCTGGTGGCCGCCGTGTCCACCGCTGCGGCGGCCAGCGGACATCCTTCGGCGAACCCTTTCGTCCGGTACAGCTCGCGCCATTCCCCGACCAGGGCGGCGAAAACGGAACCCGGCGTCGGTTCCGGCAATTGTTCGGCAAAGCGCCTGACCCGGCGCGCGGCGATGTCGCCGGAATACAACAGCGCCTCGGTTACCAACTGCTGCTTCCCGCCGGGAAAATAATGCTGCAGCGAACCGCGTGGCGCTTCGGCCAGTTCGACAATCTCTCGCATCCCGCTAGCGCTGACCCCTTGGGCGCGAATCAACCGCATTGCGGCGCGGACCATTCGCTCGCGCGGCGGGCGGGCCGGCGGGGAGGGCGCGTCAGGATCAGCCACGATCGGATTATCCCAGTGCCGACACGAGGTCCCGCCAATGCGGGGACGGCCGGCTTTGGTTACATCATCTCCGAGCACAAGCGGATGAAGGAGGGTGATGGGTGATGACCACTCCGCCAGGCAGCCAGGACAACGGCCGGTTACAGGGTGCTGTCGTGGCGGTGGCGGGAGCTGCTGGACCGGCGGGTCGGGCAGCCCTAGTGCGCTTGGCTGAGACCGGGGCGACGGTGGCAGCCGCCGATGCCGACGCGACGCGTTTGGCCGATGCCGTGGACGCCGCCCGCCAGGTACGCAGCAATGCCATCGTCACCGGTGACACCGTGGACCTACTCGACCTAGATCAGGCGCGCTCCTGGGCGCAGCGCATCGAGAAAGAATTCGGTCGCATCGATGGCCTGATCCACCTGGTCGGGGGCTGGCGAGGCTCCGAGACGTTTGCCGAGACCGAGCTGGCGCACTGGGGGCTGCTTGAGAAGCTGCTCATTCGCACTGTGCAGCACACTTCCCTGGCCTTTCAGGCCCCGTTGTCCCGTAGTGGAAGGGGTCGCTACGTCCTGATCAGTGCTGCGGCTGCCGCCAAGCCCACCGCAGGCAATGCCGCATACACAGCCGCGAAGTCTGCGGCCGAGGCATGGACCCTGGCACTCGCCGACTCCTTCCACGCGTCGGGACACGACGGTGAACCATCGGCCGCCGCGGTCATCCTCATCGTCAAGGCACTGGTTCACGACGCGATGCGGGAAGAGCGACCGCACGCTGCCTTCGCGGGATTTACAGACGTCAGAGATCTGGCCGAGGCCATCGTCGGCGTCTGGGACAAGTCCTCCCGAGAGATCAACGGAACCCGTCTGTGGCTGACCCCGGAACCGTGACTGTGGTGAACGTCTCGACATCAAGCACACGGCATCTCAGTACTCGACACGGAAGTTGCCGATAAAGGTGATCGTGTTGCCGTCGGGATCGATGATGGTCGACAGCCGGACGCCCTTGTTCACCGTCTCGATCGACCCCGGATTCAGGCCTCTCGTCGCAAGCTCGGCACACTGGTGTTCCAGGTCGTCAACGGCGAAATTGACCAGAGCGTGACCTGCGCGGTCGGCGTCTTGCCACACCTGCAGCCATCCGGTTTCCGTGACGCGCCACTCCGCGAGACTGTCCATCGGTCGATTGTCCGGCGCCCGGCCGAACAGGCGTTCGTACCATGCGCGGGCTGTGTCGATGTCTCTGACCGGGGCAACGGCAAGAACGTGGTTGACGGTCATGTGCATGCTGCTCCTCTCCGCTGGAGAAAAGGCCCCCAACGATTGGACTGCAGTCCCAGCCGGATCTCATCGCGTGGGGCACCATGCAGCCGCATAGTTACTACGAGGCCAGGTCTTGCGTTCCAGCGCGTCGAGTCGGCACGGTCCAGTGACTGGCGAGCAGGTGATACGCGGCCGGTTCAGTGCAGAGACATCAGTAACCAGGGGGTGAAATGCAGGCTTCGACGCACCGGACGGTGTCAGTCTTATCTCTCGGTGGCACGATCGCGATGACGAATGCAGGAGCTGATGCCGCCGGAGTGGTGCCAACCCTGGATGCAGCTGCCCTACTGGCCACGCTACCGGGGCTCACCGGGCTGGATTGTAAGATCACCTCGAAAAGTATCCGAACCTTGCCGGGCGCATCGCTGAGTTTTGATGATCTTTGTGAGCTGGTGAGCGTAGTACGCCACGAGCTGGACTCCGGTGCTGACGGGGTAGTGATCACTCAAGGAACCGACACCATCGAAGAGACGGCGTACTTCCTCGATCTGACCGTGGACCGGACCGCACCCGTGGTGGTGACCGGTGCCCTGCGTAATCCGACGTTGGCCGGCGCCGATGGGCCGGCCAACCTGCTGGCCGCTATCCAGGTCGCCGCGAGCAAGCAGTTCAGCGGCGTCGGCTGCCTGGTCGTGATGGGCGACGAGATTCATGCCGCCCGGCACGTGCACAAGATGCACAGCACTAGTCCGGGCGCATTCGGCTCACCGGACACCGGTCCGATCGGGCGGGTAGTGGAGGGCAGCCCCCACCTACTCACGCGTCCGGTGGCTGTGCCGACCTATCCGGTACCCGCTCACGCCGTTCGGATCGGGCTGGTGACCGCGTGCTTCGGTGATGACGGCGAATTGCTGCATCGCCTCAAGACCGGTTTCGATGGGGTGGTCATCGCTGCCTTTGGCGCGGGACACGTGCCGGCGACGTTCGTCGCGCCGCTGGCTGAGCTCGCCTCGCGCCTGCCAGTAGTACTCGCCTCGCGCGCCGGCGCGGGTCCGGTGCTCCGTGCCACCTACGGCTTCCCCGGATCCGAGCGTGACCTCCAGGACCGCGGGTTAATCAATTCCGGCTTCCTTGGTCCGTACAAAGCCCGGATCCTGCTGCATGTGCTGGTCGCCGCTGGCGCTGCTCACCACCAAATCGTGGCGGCATTTGATGCGGCTGGGCATAGCGGATTACCTCTCCCGCATAGCTCCGACACTGGTGGCGATCGCGGGGTCAGCGCCAGTGCAGAGGGACAAAGGAGGTTCGACGCGTGGTGAGCGGTCCTGTGGTGATCCTGATTGGTCCACCGGGGTCGGGCAAGAGCACCGTGGGGCGGCTGGTGGCGGAAAAGCTCGGTGTCCCCTTTCGGGACTTCGATGATGATGTGCGGGATGAGTGCGGTCTGCCCGCCGGCGAGCTGGTGGTCAAGCTAGGCCGGGAGAAATTCGGCGAGGTCGAGTGCCGCCTCATCGGTGGTGTTCTCGCGGATCATTCGGGAGTGCTGGCTCTGGGTGGTGGCACGCCGTTGAACCCATCGGTTCAGGAACAGCTGAAGCCCTTCCACGTCGTATTTCTCGATGTGGAACTTGATGAACTGCTCCGCAGGGAGGGTCTCGTCCCCTTGCATCCCTGGTTAATGCCTAATCCCCGCGCGCATCTGCGGCAATTACTGGCACAGCGACGCCCGGTCTATGAGTCGGTGTCTGACGTCATCGTGTCGACAACCGGCCGTCCTGCGGAAGAAGTTGCCGCAGAGGTCTTGCAAACCGTGCACCCGTGATCTCACGGTAGGGATGCGTGGCTCGTGCAATCCTTCGACGGGTTCGCCAGGCGGGAGGAGCGGCGATGAGTGAAACCAGTGAGCTGCTTGACCAGGTCGGGGACAGCCAGGACGCCGAGAGCCAGGATGGTGGGGTCCAGGACGGTGAGGTCCAGGACGGTGGAACTCAGCCACTGCGGATCCGGGTGGCCACGGCGCAGCCTTACGACGTCTTCGTCGGACGGTATCTGCGGGCCGAGCTGCTGGATGCCCTGGGCAGTGGCGCAGTGGCGATCGTGCACCAACCGACCATGGTCGAGTCCGCGGAGTCGTTGCGCACGGTGCTGGAGCACTTAGGTTCGCAGGCCTACCGCATCGAGGTTCCCGACGCCGAGGACGGCAAGAAGCTGGAGGTGGCGGGATTCTGCTGGGACGTGCTTGGAAAGGTAGGTCTTGACCGCACCGGGACCTTGGTCGGTTTCGGTGGGGGAGCGGTGACCGACCTCGCTGGATTCGTCGCGGCCAACTGGCTACGCGGGGTCCGGGTGGTGCATGTGCCTACCACCTTGCTGGGCATGGTGGACGCTGCGGTAGGTGGTAAAACCGGCATCAACATCGATGCGGGCAAGAACCTGGTCGGGGCATTCCACGAACCCGCTGCGGTCCTGGTGGACCTGGCGACCCTGCAGACGCTGCCGCGGGCCGAACTCGTCGCCGGGATGGCGGAGGTGGTCAAGGCAGGCTTCATCGCCGATCCGGTGATCCTGGATTTGATCGAGAATGATCCGGCCGCCGCGCTGGATCCGTCCGGCCCGGTGCTCGAGGAGCTGGTCGGGCGTGCGATCCAGGTGAAGGCGAACGTGGTGGCGGCCGACCTGAAGGAATCGCACCTGCGCGAGGTGCTCAACTACGGGCACACCCTGGGCCACGCGCTGGAACGTCGAGAAGGCTATCGATGGCGCCACGGTGCCGCGGTCAGCGTCGGCATGGTCTTCGCCGCTGAGCTGTCTCGGCTCGCCGGGCGCTTGGACGATGCGACAGCGCAGCGCCATGGTGCGGTGCTGCGCTCGCTCGGGCTGCCCACCAGCTACGACGCAGACGCACTCCCCGAGCTGCTGGAGGGCATGCGCAACGACAAGAAGACCCGGTCGGGGATGTTGCGGTTTGTCGTGCTCGACGCTCTGGCGAAACCCAGCCGGCTGGAAGACCCGGATCCCGAGTTGCTTGGCAGGGCCTACGCTGCGGTTTCCGGAGGAAAAGCCGGGGAGAAAGAGGACGTGGCGTGAAGGTGCTGGTGCTCAACGGACCCAACCTGGGTCGGCTCGGTACCCGTGAGCCTGACGTCTACGGCACCACTACCCACGACGACCTGGTGGCGCTGTGCCAGCAGGCGGGAACTGAACTGGGCCTGGATGTCGACGTGCGCCAGACCGACCACGAGGGCGTCATGATCAGCTGGCTGCACGAGGCCGCCGACACCGCTACCCCGGTCGTGCTCAACGCCGCAGCATGGACGCATTACTCGATCGCGCTGCGCGACGCCGCTGCGCAACTGTCGGCGCCCCTGGTGGAAGTGCACATCAGCAACGTGCACGCACGCGAGCCTTTCCGGCACCACAGCTACATCTCGGCGATCGCATCCGGCGTCATCGTCGGCCTGGGAGTGCAGGGTTACCCGCTCGCGCTGCGCTGGATCGCCGGTCGCGCCGGCTAAGTTGCAGCCAGCGCAGGAACCGGGACTACCGTCGAGGTCATGTCCCACCGTCAGCGCCGCGAAGCACTCTGCCAACGCCTTGTCGAACTACAGCTCGACGCGCTACTGGTCACCAACTCGCTGAACGTCCGGTATCTCACCGGATTCACCGGCTCTCACGCCGCCCTGCTGGTGCACGCTGAGGGTGACCAGCGCAGTGTCTTCTGCACCGATGGTCGTTACCAGACGCAGTCGCAGCGGCAGGTGCCGGACCTGCGGCGAGTGATCGACCGATCCTGCCTGCTGCGGTTGGCTCAAGACGCCAGGGAGCACACGGTCGGCCGGCTGGGTTTTGAAAGCCACGTGGTCACCGTCGACGGGTACGCTGCCCTGGCGAAGGTCACCGGCCCAGAGGTACTGGTTGCCATCTCCCGGCCGGTGGAGAGATTACGGTCGATCAAAGATCACACCGAGGTTGCCGCGTTGCGCACGGCGTGTGCGATCGCGGACGCGGCGCTGGCCGGGCTGCTCGCCGACGGTGGCTTGCATCCAGGTCGCACCGAGCGGGAAGTGGCGCGTGACCTCGAGGCTCGACTGGTCGCTCTGGGCGCCGCCGGCCCGTCGTTCGAGACCATCGTCGCAGCGGGGGCACACTCGGCGATTCCTCATCACCGCCCGACCGACACCGAGCTGTGCTGCGGCGACCTGGTGAAGCTCGACTTTGGTGCCCTGGTTGAGGGCTACCACTCCGACATGACCCGGACCATGGTTCTGGGCGCGCCCTCGGCGTGGCAGCAGGAGTTGTACGACCTCGTCGCTGCCGCGCAAGCCGCGGGGCGCGCAGCACTGCGAGCGCACGTGGATGTCCGTGAGGTGGATGCGGCCGCCCGGAAGGTCATCGTCGAGGCGGGTCACGGCAATGATTTCGTCCATGGCTTGGGACATGGCGTAGGCCTGCAGATCCACGAGGCCCCGGCGTTGTCCCAGTTCGCGGCCGGTACACTGGAAGTAGGCATGACGGTCACCGTCGAGCCAGGTGTTTACCTGGCCGGTCGGGGCGGCGTGCGTATCGAGGACACTCTCGTCGTCACCGGCGACGAGCCGGAACTCCTCACCATGACCACGAAGGAGCTCGTGGTCGTGCCCTGCTGACAGGACTGAGCTGACTTAACCGACCTAAGCCGGCGTTGTGCCGGTTACGACGGGGAGTGACAGGCTGACGTGGCCACCACCAACGATCTCAAGAATGGACTCGTGCTCAACCTCGACGGCCAGCTGTGGTCGGTCGTGAATTTCCAGCATGTCAAACCCGGTAAGGGCGGTGCGTTCGTGCGTACCACCCTCAAGAACGTGTTGTCCGGCAAGGTGGTCGATAAGACCTTCAACGCCGGGACCAAAGTCGACACCGCCACGGTCGACCGGCGTGATATGACCTTCCTGTACGCCGATGGGTCGGATTTCGTGTTCATGGATTCCGACACCTTCGATCAGATCACCATTCCTGGTGACGTCGTGGGGGACGCGGCGAAATACCTGCTGGACAACCAGACCGTGTTGGTGGCCGTCCACGA
Source organism: Pseudonocardiales bacterium (assembly GCA_019241525.1). GTDB lineage: Bacteria > Actinomycetota > Actinomycetes > Mycobacteriales > Pseudonocardiaceae. The sequence goes on along the minus strand of JAFAWY010000058.1, from coordinate 70,381 downwards.
GGGCACTCCGCTGTACATCGAGTTGCCCACCTCCGTCGAGTTAGTGATCTCGCACACCGATCCAGGCGTGCAGGGGGACCGCTCGACGGGAGGCACCAAGCCTGCCACGTTGGAGACCGGTGCCGAGATCCAAGTGCCGTTGTTCGTGAGCACCGGCGAAAAGGTGAAGGTAGATACCCGGGATGGGCGTTACCTCGGCCGGATCAGTAGCTAAGACGGAAAGTCAACAGGAGTTTTAACGTGGGGGCCCGCAGCAAGGCGCGCAAACGTGCCGTCGACATCCTGTTCGAGGCCGACCTGCGCGGGCTGGATCCGCTGGAGCTGCTCGCTGAACGGATCGGGGCACCAGAGCTGCCACCGATCAACGACTACACCGTCTCGTTGGTGCAGGGTGTGGCCGAGCACGCCGCAGACATCGACAAGTTGCTGGCCGACCAAGCCCATGGTTGGGCGTTGTCCCGGATGCCCGCAGTAGATCGGGCAGTCCTGCGGCTGGGTGTGTTCGAGCTGCTGTTCTCCGACGAGGTGGACGATGCAGTCGCCATCGACGAGGCCATCGAGTTGGCGAAGTTGCTGTCCACCGATGACTCACCACGGTTTGTCAACGGCGTACTGGGCGCGCTGGCTGCGTTGCCGCGCGGCTCGTAATCGCTACTACCGAGGCTGAGTCAGGCCTCTTCCTTGTCCTTGGCGGGACGAGCCTCGGGTGGCAGGACGCCCCAGCCGATCAACTGCTCGGTGAGGTCACCTGGCGACATATCGTAGATGATCGCCAGCGAGCGCAGGTCTTCTGTACGGATGGACAGCACCTTGCCGTTGTAGTCACCGCGCTGGCTCTGGATCGTTGCCGCGTAGCGAGCGAGTGGGCCTACTTTTTCGACCGGTAGCTGCTGTAGACGTTCCAGATTAATGACGATCTTGGTGGCCGGTTCACTGCCGGATGACACTCGGCCCTCAGGCAGCAGTTCGGGAACCGGAACCCCGTAGAAGTCGGCAAGTTCGGCGAGCTTTTGTACGGTGACCGCTCTATCGCCACGCTCGTAGGAACCGACCACTACAGCCTTCCAGCGGCCTGCCGACTTCTGCTCGACGCCGTGCAGCGACAGACCCTGCTGTTGACGGATGCCGCGCAGTTTCGACCCCAGTGCCTTGGCATAGTCGCCCATCTGGCCCCTTCTCCTTCTTCAGACCCCGACCAGTCAACGCCTTGGGGCGCCCGCAAAAATCGGGATGATACGGAGAGTAATGCTGCGCTGAGTAATCCACCAGGTCAAGCCATCGGGGACCGAAGACCGCGCAGAGTCACGCACACCACCCGGACGGGGCAGTGCTGCGATGATCAACACACCGCCCGAGCGTCCACGGTGATACTGTCCGATCCGGGTCCGGCGCCGGTCGGAGCCCGATTGCCGGCTTAGCCGGCAGTATCCATGACGTCCTTTAAGGCCCGTCCAGTGAGGCGGGGAAGGAGGTCACCGTGTCGTCCCCCTCCGGGATGGGCGCGGTGGGAGCGGCAGGGCCACTGCGGCAGCGTGAGCTGCTGTCGGCGGCTGAGGTCGCCCGCATCGTCGCCCGGATGGCGCATCAGATCATCGAGCGCACCGCGCCCGAGCCGGTGGTGATGCTCGGCATTCCCACACGCGGCGTGCCGCTGGCGCACCGGCTGGCTGATCGGATCCGCGAGTTTGGCGGCCCAGCACCGGTCGTTGGCACGCTTGACGTCACGCTCTACCGGGATGATCTGCGCCGCCGCCCCACCCGCCCGCTGCGAGCGACTGAGCTTCCTGATGACGGGTTAGACGACGTGCTGGTGGTGCTCGTAGACGACGTGCTGTATTCCGGGCGGACCGTTGCGGCCGCCCTGGATGCGGTGCGCGAGTACGGCCGCCCGCGGGCGGTACAGCTCGCCGTGCTGGTCGACCGCGGCCATCGTGAGCTGCCGATTCGCGCCGACTACGTCGGGAAGAATGTGCCGACCTCCCGTGACGAGGAGATCGGTGTGTTGCTCACGGAGACAGACCGCACCGACGCTGTCGTACTCCGCGCCTACGATCGGGATCAGCGGTGAGGCATCTGCTGACCACCGCGGGCCTGCCACGGAAGACAGTGACCGCGCTGCTGGATACCGCCGAGGCGCTCAAGCAATCCCTGTTGGGTCGCGAGGTGCGCAAACTCCCCACCCTGCGCGGCCGCACCGTTGTCACCTTGTTCTATGAGAGCTCGACGCGCACGCGGGCGTCCTTCGAGATCGCGGGCAAGTGGATGAGCGCTGACGTGGTGAACATCTCGGCGGGTGGCTCCGCGGTGGCCAAGGGAGAGTCGCTCCGCGATACCGCACTGACTTTGACGGCGATGGGCGCAGACTGCGTGGTGCTCCGCCATCCCGCTTCGGGCGCGGCACATCGCCTCGCCGGCTGGGTTCCCGCGCATGTGATCAACGCCGGTGATGGCACTCATCAGCATCCGACCCAAGCATTGCTCGATGCCGCTACCCTGCGTGAGCGATTAGGGGACCTAAATGGGCGGACCGTCACCATCATAGGCGATGTGCTCCACAGCAGGGTGGCTCGGTCGAACATTGAACTCTTGATCACGCTGGGTGCCCGGATCCGCCTTGTCGCACCGCCGACACTGCTGCCCCGGGACGTAGCGCACTGGGGAAACGCATTGGCGTCGACAAGTGGCGATTGGCCAGTCACGGTGAGCCACGATCTGGACGCCGCGCTGCCCGGCTCTGACGCGGTGATGATGCTGCGCGTGCAGACCGAGCGGATGCACGGTGAGTTCTTCCCCTCTGCCCGCGAATACGCCATCAGCTATGGGCTTACCGAGGCCCGTCTGGGGTTGTTACCCGAGCACGCCGTGGTGTTGCATCCCGGTCCGATGCTGCGCGGCATGGAGATCGCGTACTCCGTCGCCGACTCTCCCCGGGCTGCGATCACCGAACAGGTTCGCAACGGTGTGCACGTGCGGATGGCCGTGCTCTACCACCTACTCGCCGGCCGAGACGATCAGACGCCGGGGGAGGAGGTATGACCCGGCCGTTCCTGCTTCGCGGGATCCGGCGTTATGGCGCCGGTGAGCCGGTGAACCTCCTGGTTCGGAACGGGCTGATCGCCGAGTTGGGCGCCAGTGTGGACGGTACCGGCGCCGAGATTTTCAACGGCGGCGGCCTCGTGGCGCTACCTGGTTTGGTCGACCTGCATACGCACCTGCGCGAGCCTGGCCGGGAAGATACCGAGACCATCGCCACCGGGTCGGCCGCCGCGGCGCTGGGCGGTTACACCGCGGTGTTCGCCATGGCCAACACCGATCCGGTGGCCGACACCGCGGTGGTCGTGGAGTACGTGTACCGGCGCGGGCGTGACATCGGGCTGGTGGATGTGCACCCCGTCGGCGCGGTCACCGCGGGGTTGCACGGCCAGCGGCTCGCCGAGTTGGGTGCGATGGCCACCTCCGCCGCCGCGGTCCGGTTGTTCTCCGACGACGGGCTGTGCGTGCACGACTCACTGCTGATGCGCCGAGCCCTGGAATACGCCTGCGGGCTGGGCGGCGTGATCGCCCAGCATGCCGAGGATCCTCGGCTCACCGCGGGCGCACAGGCGCACGAGGGACGTGTTGCCGCCCGGCTAGGCCTGGCTGGCTGGCCACCTGCTGCGGAGGAATCGATCGTGGCCCGGGACTGCCTGCTGGCCCGGGACGCCGGCGCAGCTCTGCACATCTGCCACGTATCCAGCGCGGGCACGGTGGAGTTGCTGCGTTGGGCGAAGCGGCGCAGCATCCGGGTATCTGCCGAGGTGACCCCGCACCACCTCCTGCTCACCGATGAGCGTCTGTCCGGCTACGACCCGGTCAACAAGGTCAACCCGCCGTTGCGCACCGCAGCCGACACCGAGGCGCTGCGCACCGCGCTGGCCGAGGGAATTGTGGACTGCGTGGCCACTGACCATGCCCCTCACGCTGCGCAGGACAAAGACTGTGAATGGTCCGCAGCGCGGCCCGGCATGCTGGGTTTGCAGACCGCGCTGTCAGTGGTGATTGCCACGATGGTCCAACCGGGTCTGCTGGATTGGCGGGGAGTAGCCCGGGTGATGAGCGAGCGACCAGCGCAGATCGGCCGCGCCGCCGATCAGGGGCGGCCCATCGCCGTCGGTGAGCCGGCAAATCTGGTTCTGGTTGATCCCGATGCCACCTGGACGGTGCACGGGGTGCAGCTGGCCAGCCTGGCCGACAACACTCCTTATGAGGGGATGGAACTGCCTGGCCGGGTGGTACTGACCATGCTGCGCGGCCAGGTCACCACTGAGGACGGGAAGGTGCAGGGTTGATGGGTGCCCTTGCGATGCTGGTGCTGGAAGACGGCAGCACCGTGCGGGGCGAAAGCTACGGCGCGGTGGGGCAAGCCCTGGGTGAGGCGGTGTTCGCCACGGGAATGACCGGTTACCAGGAGACCCTCACCGACCCGTCCTACCGGCGCCAGATCGTGGTGCAAACCGCCCCGCACATCGGCAACACCGGCTGGAATGACGAGGATGACGAGTCACGGCAGATCTGGGTGGCCGGATACGTGGTGCGGGACCCGGCCCGGATGCCGTCCAACTGGCGGTCGACCCGATCGCTGCGCGACGAGCTGACCCGGCAAGGTGTCGTGGGCATCTGCGGTGTGGACACCCGCGCGTTGACCCGCCGGCTGCGCGAGCACGGCTCCATGCGTGCGGGGATCTTTTCCGGTGACGCGCTGGCCGAGCCGTCGCAGCTGTTGGCGCGGGTGCTGGCCAGCCCGCCGATGGCCGGGGCGGATCTGGTCGGCGAGGTGACTGTTGCGCAGCCTTTTGTCGTGCCCGCCAGCACGGCGCTGCGCTTCCGCGTGGTCGCGCTGGATCTGGGCATCAAGTTCAACACACCCCGGATGCTGGCCGCTCGGGGCGTCGAGACGCACGTGCTGCCGGCGACCGTGTCGGTGGAGCAGCTGCTAGCGCAGCAGCCCGACGGGGTGTTTTTGTCCAACGGTCCTGGCGATCCGGCCACTGCGGATCACGCGGTGGCGCTGACCCGCGCGGTGCTGGAGCGGCGGGTACCCCTGTTCGGAATCTGCTTCGGCAACCAGATCCTGGGTCGGGCACTAGGGCGGGGAACCTACAAGATGCGCTACGGGCATCGTGGGATCAACGTCCCGGTTGTCGAGCACGCCACCGGGCGGGTGGCCATCACCTCACAAAACCACGGTTTCGCGGTTGACGGGGAGCCGGGCGAGCGCTTCGACTCCGACTTCGGTACCGCGGTGATGAGCCACTCCTGCCCCAATGACGGCACTGTCGAGGGTTTGACCTGCTTGGACGTGCCTGCGTTCAGCGTCCAGTATCACCCCGAGGCAGCCGCCGGCCCGCACGATGCCGCCGACCTGTTCGACCGGTTTTGCGCACTCATGGCTCGAGAACGGACTTCGTAATGCCCCGGCGCGAGGACATCCGGCATGTGCTGGTCATCGGTTCTGGGCCGATCGTGATCGGTCAGGCATGTGAGTTCGATTACTCCGGGACCCAGGCGTGCCGGGTGCTGCGCGAGGAGGGATTGCGAGTCAGCTTGGTCAACTCCAATCCGGCGACGATCATGACAGATCCGGAGTTCGCCGACGCCACTTACATCGAGCCGATTACCCCGGACTTCGTCGAGAAAGTGATCGCAGCGGAGCGCCCGGATGCGCTGCTGGCCACCCTCGGCGGGCAGACTGCGCTGAATACCGCGGTCGCCCTGCACGAGCGTGGGGTGCTGGAGCGGTACAACGTCGAGTTGATCGGCGCTGATATCGAGGCAATCCAGCGCGGTGAGGACCGGCTGAGATTCAAGGACGTAGTGCGCGTGGTGGGTGCAGAGGTGCCGCGCAGCGCCGTCTGCTCCTCGCTGGACGAGGTCTGCGAGGCGGTCGCCGAGCTTGGCCTGCCAGTGGTAATCAGGCCGTCGTACACCATGGGCGGGCTTGGCTCCGGCTTCGCGCACACGCAGGGCGAGCTCGAGCGGCTCGCCCTCGCAGGCCTGGCCGAAAGCCCGGTACACCAGGTGCTCATCGAGGAAAGCGTGCTCGGTTGGAAGGAGTACGAGCTCGAGTTGATGCGCGACCACCGGGACAACGTGGTGGTGGTCTGCTCCATCGAAAACATCGACCCGATGGGCGTGCACACCGGTGACTCGGTGACCGTTGCCCCGGCCCTGACCCTCACCGACCGCGAGTACCAGCACATGCGCGACGTGGGGATCGCGGTGCTCAGGGAGGTTGGGGTGGACACCGGCGGTTGCAACATCCAGTTCGCCGTGCATCCGGCCACCGGCCGGCTGGTCGTGATCGAGATGAATCCGCGAGTATCGCGATCCAGCGCGCTGGCGTCCAAGGCCACCGGGTTCCCCATCGCCAAGATCGCCGCGAAGCTCGCCATCGGCTACACCCTTGATGAGATCACCAATGACATCACCGGCGAGACCCCGGCCAGCTTCGAGCCCACCCTCGACTACATCGTGGTCAAGGTGCCCCGGTTCACTTTCGAGAAGTTCCCCGGCGCGGACCCCACACTCACCACCACGATGAAGTCCGTCGGCGAGGCAATGGCGCTGGGCCGATCGTTCCCCGAAGCCTTGGGCAAGGCGCTGCGCTCGATGGAAACTGCCGCTGCCGGCTTCTGGACCAAGCCTGACCCGCCCGATGCCACCCTGAAGTCGACGCTGTCGACGCTGGCGATACCCCATGACGGGCGCCTGTATACCGTCGAGCGGGCGTTGCGGCTCGGTGCGACGGTGGCGCAAGTCGCGAAGGCTTCCGGAATCGATGCCTGGTTCGTCGATCAGATCGCCAGCCTGGTCGAACTCCGCGCTGATCTCGTCGCCGCACCGGAACTGGACGAGCCGCTGCTGCGCCGGGCCAAGCGCGCGGGTATCTCCGACCGGCAGCTCGCGGCTGTCCGCGGTGACCTTGCCGAGCCGGAGATCGCCGCGCTGCGGCAGCGGCTGGGCGTACGGCCGGTCTACAAGACCGTGGACACGTGCGCGGCCGAGTTTGCCGCCCGTACCCCGTATCACTATTCCGCCTACGAAAATGACCCGCAGGCCGAGACCGAGGTCACCGAGCAGCGCCAGCGACCCAAGGTGATCATTTTGGGTTCCGGGCCGAACCGGATCGGCCAAGGCATCGAGTTCGACTATTCCTGCGTGCATGCCGCGATGGCGCTGCGCAGTGCCCCTGACAACGAAGGTCTTGGCTACGAGACCGTGATGGTCAACTGCAACCCGGAGACGGTGTCCACCGACTACGACACCGCTGATCGGCTCTACTTTGAGCCGTTGACCTTCGAAGACGTCATGGAGGTGGTGCACGCCGAGCAGTCGTCGGGCACCGTGGCGGCGGTGATCGTGCAGCTGGGCGGGCAGACCCCGCTCGGGTTGGCGCAGCGGCTGGCTGATGCGGGTGTCCCAGTGGTCGGCACACCCCCGGCCGCGATCCATCTCGCCGAGGATCGCGGGTCGTTTGGTGCCGTGCTGGATCGGGCTGGATTGCCCGCCCCGGCTTACGGCACCGCCACCTCATTCGCCGAAGCCCGCAAGATCGCTGACGAGATCGGCTACCCGGTGCTGGTTCGCCCGTCCTACGTGCTCGGTGGCCGCGGCATGGAGATCGTCTACGACGAGCAAACCCTGGCGGGCTATATCGCGCGCGCCACCGAGATCACCCCGGAACATCCGGTGCTGGTGGACCGGTTCCTCGACGACGCCATCGAGATCGACGTCGATGCGCTGTGCGACGGCCATGAGGTCTATCTCGGCGGGATCATGGAACACATCGAGGAAGCCGGGGTGCATTCCGGAGACTCCGCCTGCGCGCTGCCCCCCATCACGCTCGGGGAATCCGACCTCGCCGCGGTCCGCGCCTCCACCGAGGCGATCGCTCGTGGGATCGGTGTGCGGGGCCTGCTCAACGTGCAGTACGCGCTGAAAGACGATGTGCTCTACGTGCTCGAGGCCAATCCCCGGGCCAGCCGCACCGCGCCGTTCGTGTCCAAGGCCACCGCCGTGCCGCTGGCCAAGGCTGCCGCTCGCATCATGCTCGGTGCCAGCATCGCCACGCTGCGGGCCGAGGGTGTGCTGCTGGCTCGTGGCGACGGTGGCGACCTGCCGATGGAGGCGCCGGTGGCGGTCAAGGAAGCGGTGCTGCCCTTCCACCGGTTCCGCACCCCAGAAGGCCAGGGCGTCGATTCACTGCTGGGACCGGAGATGAAATCCACTGGCGAGGTGATGGGCATCGACGCCGCCTTCGGTCAGGCATTCGCGAAATCCCAGACGGCGGCCTATGGCTCACTGCCGACGTCGGGGCGAGTGTTCGTGTCGGTGGCCAACCGGGACAAGCGGGCGATGGTGTTCCCGGCCAAACGGCTGGCTGACCTTGGCTTCGAGGTCCTTGCCACCCGGGGCACCGCCAACACGCTGCGTCGCAACGGTATCCCCTGCACCGTGGTACGCAAGCATTTCGAGGGTTCGGACAACATCGTAGACCTGATCAACTCGGGGCAGGTGAACATGATCATCAACACGCCGTACGGCAATCCCGGCCCCCGGGTGGATGGATACGAGATTCGCACTGCTGCGGTGGCTCGGGGCGTTCCGTGCATCACCACGGTCCAAGGTGCTGCCGCTGCGGTCCAAGGCATCGAAGCCCTCATCCGCAACACCATCACGGTTCGCCCCCTCCAGTCACTCCACGCGGCGCTGCGCGCTGTCCCCCCGGCAGCAGGCTCGGTGGAGAAATCCGGTGCCCGCTGACCCCGCGCAGCCTGCGGTAGGGGGATTCGGCGCGCGATTGCTGCGCGCTGTGGGAATCAAGGGAGCGTTGTGTGCGGGAATCGATCCACACCCCGCGCTGCTGGAGCTGTGGGGTTGCCGTGACGATGTGGCCGGAGTGGAGAGGTTTGCTCTACACGCTGTGGAAGCCCTCTCGCCGGTAGTGGCGATGATCAAGCCGCAGTCGGCGTTTTTCGAGCGGTACGGGGCGGCGGGCATAGCCGTGCTGGAGCGGGTGCTGGCGGTGGCCCGGGAGGCGGGCACGCTGGTGGTGCTCGACGTCAAACGCGGGGACATCGGCTCCACCATGGCCGGGTACGCCGCAGCGTATCTCGCTGACGGGGCGCCACTGGCGGCCGACGCGATCACCGCGTCGCCCTACCTTGGGGTCGGCGCCCTCGATCCGGCATTCGAGCTGGCCGGCGGCACCGGTCGAGGCGTGTTCGTGCTGGCGCTGACCTCCAACCTGGAGGGTGCCGGCGTCCAGGCCGCGGTGACCGCTACCGGCCACACGGTCGCGCAGTCCGTGGTGGACGCCGTCGCCGCGCGCAACGCCGGCCGGCATCCGATCGGTGATTTCGGGGTGGTGGTGGGGGCGACCGCCCCGGTCGGGCAGCTGCGCCTGGGCGAGCTCAATGGACCGATCCTGGCCCCGGGAATCGGCGCGCAAGGCGCCCGGATGCGCGATTTGTGTACCGTCTTCGCTACTGCTGCACCCCCTGTCGTGGCAGCGATCTCCCGGGAGTTATTGCGGCATGGCCCGCAACCGCAGGCATTGCGACACGCCGCCCGGCGCTTCGCCGAGGAGGCCGCGAGCTTGGGCCATCCTGGTCCCGGCAGGTAGGTCGGGATACCCCCGGGTTCAGCGGCGCGTGGCCAGGGGGTATACCGTCGCCGCACTAACCTAGAAATATCCCTCAAGCAACTAGCAATCGACGGAGGAGACCGTGGCCCTTCCCGAGCTGACCGAGGAGCAGCGGGCCGCTGCGCTGGAGAAGGCGGCCGCCGCCCGACGTGCCAGGGCCGAGCTCAAGGAGCGCCTCAAGCGCGGTGGGACCAACCTCAAGGAGGTCCTGGCCAAGTCCGACAGTGACGACATCCTGGGCAAGATGAAGGTCTCGGCACTGCTCGAGGCTTTGCCAGGCGTGGGCAAGGTCCGCGCTCAGCAGATCATGGAACGGCTGGAGATCGCCACCAGCCGGCGGTTGCGCGGGCTCGGCGAGCGCCAGCGCAAGGCCCTGCTCAGCGAGTTCGGCCCAGAATAAGCAGACCGGCGAGTTAACCGGCCCGTAAACCAGCACTTCAGAGATCACCATGCGCTGTGGCGGTGTGTGAGCCGGGGTCCCGCGAGGCTGTTGGGCCCCGGCTCACCGTTGTCTCGGGCCCTTCGGGAGTTGGAAAATCCAGCGTGGTCGCCGAAGTGGTGCGTCGCTGGCCAGAGCTGTTCGTCAGCGTATCGGTCACTACCCGGCCACGCCGCGCCGCGGAACGGCCTGACGAGCACTACCACTACGTGGATCGCGCTACCTTCGCGCGGATGATCGAGCGTGGCGAGTTCCTTGAGCACGCCGAGTACGCCGGCAACTTCTACGGCACTCCTGCCGGCCCGGTGCGCCAGGCGCTAGCCGCTGGTAGGTCCACCTTGCTGGAGATCGAGCTGGAGGGTGCCCGCCAGGTCAGGGCTGCCATGCCGGATGCGCTGCTGGTGATGCTGGTGCCACCGTCGTGGGAGGCACTGGCCGCCCGGCTGTCCGGCCGTGGCACGGAAGATCCTGCAGTACGGCAGCGCCGACTGCGGGTGGCACGTGAAGAGTTGGCCGCCAGCGCAGAATTCGATGCGACGGTGGTCAACGACGATGTGCAGCGGGCCGCAGAAGAGTTGATAGCCTTGATGCGCGGCGCCCGCCGGTGAACGACCCCACCCCGACCGCTGCGGCCACCGGCATCATCTGACGGCATCTGGAGAATGAGTGAGCATCCCCACCGAATTGGACACGCTCCACGCGTCCTCGGCTCCTGTCCCCGAGGGCATCACCAACCCCCCGATCGACGACCTACTGACTAAAGTCAGCTCGAAGTACGCCCTGGTCATCTTCGCGGCAAAGCGAGCTCGCCAGATCAACGATTACTACGCCCAGCTCGGAGAGGGCTTGCTGGAGTACGTCGGACCGTTGGTGGAGCCAGGACCCCGGGAAAAGCCGCTCTCCATCGCCCTGCGGGAGATCCACGCCGGCTTGCTCGAGCACACCGAGGGCCAGTGACCCAGGCCGGGCCCGTCCGGCCGGATGTGTCCCGGCGGATCGTGCTCGGCGTCGGCGGCGGCATCGCCGCCTACAAGGTATGCGAGGTGCTTCGCCGCCTCACCGAGGCGGGGCACCTTGTGCGGGTCGTGCCTACTGAGGCAGCGCTGAAGTTCGTCGGCGCACCCACCTGGGAGGCGCTGTCCGGGTCGCCGGTGAGCCACGACATGTTCGCCGGCGTCTCCGAGGTGCCCCACGTGCGGCTGGGGCAAACCGCCGATCTGGTGCTGGTGGCGCCTGCCACCGCGGATCTGCTGGCGCGTGCCACGCACGGCAGGGCCGACGATCTGCTGTGCGCAACGCTGCTCACCGCGCGCTGCCCGGTCTTGTTGGTGCCCGCAATGCACACCGAGATGTGGGAGCATCCCGCGACCCAGCACAATGTCGCAATCCTGCGCAGCCGAGGAACCATCGTCGCGCAGCCCGCGTCCGGTCGCCTCACCGGCGCCGATTCAGGCGCCGGTCGGCTGCCGGAGCCCGCCGAGATCGTCGAGTTGGCCACGCTGTTGCTGCACCGGGGAGATGCGCTACGGGCAGATTTGACCGGCCGTCAGGTGGTGGTCTCCGCCGGCGGCACCCGGGAACCGCTGGATCCGGTTCGCTACCTGGGTAACCGGTCCTCCGGCCGGCAGGGTTACGCGCTGGCCCGGGTAGCGGCACAGCGTGGGGCTCAGGTGACGCTGGCCGCCGCGCATACGGCCGATCTCGCCGATCCGGCCGGGGTGGAGGTCATCCGGGCGGGCACCGCCAGCCAGTTGCGGGAGGCGATGCTCAAGGCGGCAGCACATGCTGATGCCGTGGTGATGGCTGCCGCAGTGGCCGACTTCCGGCCAGCGGTCAATCACCGTAGCAAGATCAAGAAAACCGGAGCGGATCCGGAGCCGCTGTCGCTGGCCATCAACCCGGACGTTCTGGTGGAGCTGGTCCGGTCCCGCCCCCGGGACCAGGTCGTGGTGGGGTTCGCGGCCGAGACCGGCGACAGTGACGTCGATGTCCTCACCGAGGCCCGGGCCAAGCTCGCCCGCAAGGGTTGTGACCTGCTCGTGGTCAACACGGTGGGGGAGCGCCGGGCATTCGAGGTAGAGGACAACACGGGGTGGTTGCTCGGTGCCGACGGGACGCAGACCGCACTTCCTGACGGTCCCAAGAGCTTGCTGGCCTCCTACGTCTGGGACGCGGTCGCCGCTCGGCTGACCCGGTGACCAGCGGAGTGACGTCAACCCGGCACGGGAAAGCCGGCCGGTCTCGCCGTGGACAGCGCAGCCCGGCTGCCACCTTGCCCATCGCCCGGGTATACGTGGACGTCCCCCTGGCTCACCTGGATCGGCCCTTCGACTACCTGGTACCCGCTCAGCTGGACGACAGCGCGCAACATGGGGTTCGCCTGCGGGTCCGTTTCGCCGGGCGCCTGGTGGATGGATGGTTGCTGGATCGGGTTGAGCGATCTGACCACGCCGGGCGGTTGGGCTGGATCGAGCGGGTCGTCTCCCCCGAACCGGTATTGAGCCCGCAGGTGGCCGCGCTGGCGCGGGCGGTGGCCGACCGATGCGCGGGCACCATGAACGACGTGTTGCGGTTGGCCGTACCGCCAAGGCACGCCCGCGCCGAAGCAGGGCCCGGCGTCGCCACGGCGGCCACCCCGGCGCGGCCTGCAGTGGATGGTTGGCGGTCTTACCCCCGTGGGCCGGCCTTCATGGAGGCGCTGCACCAGGGCCGGGCTGCGCACGCCTGCTGGCAGGCGTTGCCGGGGGAAGACTGGCCTGCCCGGCTGGCCGAGGCTGCCGTCACCGTCGCTGCCACCGGCCGGGGAGCTGTGCTGGTGGTGCCTGATCATCGGGACACCGCGCGGTTACACGCCGCCATTGCTGCGCTGGCCGGACCCGACGCCGTGGTGACCTTGGCTGCCGGGGTCGGACCTGAGCAGCGCTACCGGCAGTGGCTGGCGGTGCGGCGCGGGGCGGTGCGCATCGTGGTGGGCACCCGAGCCGCGGCTTTTGCCCCGGTCGCCGATCTCGGGCTAATGGTGCTGTGGGACGACGGCGACGATCTGCACGCCGAACCACGAGCGCCTTACCCGCACACCCGGCTGGTACTGGGCCAGCGTGCGGTGCTGGAAGGCGCAGCGCTGCTGGTCGCCGGCCGCGCCCGCACCGCGGAGACACAACTGTCGGTGGAGACGGGGTGGGCGCATGAGATCGTGGCCGCCCGGGACGTGGTGCGCGCCGCGGCGCCAAGGATCACCGCGATTGGCGAGGACGACGCGCAGCTGGCCCGGGATCCCATGGCCCGGGCGGCCCGGCTGCCCACCGTGGCGTTCGACGCGGCACGTGCCGCGCTGAGCCGTGACCGGCCGGTACTGGTGCAGGTTCCCCGGCGCGGTTACGTACCCGCGCTGGCCTGCGGGCAGTGCCGGGCTCCGGCCCGCTGCCGGCGGTGCGCAGGACCGCTGGGGTTGCCCGTCGCAGGCGAGGTCGCGTGCCGCTGGTGCGGCGCGCCTGAGGCCCGGTACAGCTGCCCTGCCTGCGGCGACGCCCGGTTGCGTGCGGCCGTGACCGGCGCCCGGCGCACGGCCGAGGAACTGGGCCGGGCTTTCGCTGGGGTGACGCTGTATACCTCCGGCGGGGGCAGTGCAGCCGACCGGACGAATGCGGGAAAGGTGCTGGCGGATATCCCGCCGGGACCCAGCCTGGTGATTGCCACCCCCGGTGCCGAACCGCTTGCCGAGTACGGAGCTGCGTTGTTGCTTGACGCCGCGGCGCTGCTGGGCCGGTCCAGCTTGCGCGCGGCGGAGGAAGCGCTGCGCCGGTGGATGGCCGCGGCAGCGATGGTCGAGCCGGCGACGCACGGTGGCCGTGTTGTCGTGGTCGCCGAGGCCTCACTGAGGCCGGTACAAGCCCTGATCCGGTGGGACGCGGCCGGCCACGCCAGCGCTGAGCTGGCGGCTCGCGCCGAGCTCGGCTTTCCCCCAGCCGTCCGGATGGCCGCGCTGGACGGCGCACCAGAGACCCTGGCGAGCTTGGAGTTCCCCGACAGGGTCGAGGTGCTAGGGCCAGTGGCGGTTCCTGGGCAGGCTGAGGGTGCCCGGGAACGTGTGCTCCTGCGAGTTCCCCGTGCTGATGGATCAGCATTGGTCACGGCACTAGCTGCCTTGCAGGCCGAGCGCAGTGCCCGGAAGGCGACTGACTTCCTGCGCGTCGAACTGGACCCTCAGGAAGTCACGTGACTGGGTATTTCCGTGCAGCCTCTTTTACCGCAGGCTGGATGCAGACTGCGGTTGTCGAGGGCTCAAAAACAGCAGTCTGCATCCAGACCGAGATCGGGGGCGACCCGATCTAGTACGCAGCCATTCACCAGGCATACTGCGCAGGTGGCTGTCCGACCCGTCCGGCTTTTCGGTGATCCTGTGCTGCGTACCCGTGCGGCGGAGGTCGTCGACTTCGACAAGGAACTGCGCAACCTGGTCCGTGACCTGCTGGAGACGATGACCGAAGAGGGTGCAGCCGGACTTGCCGCCCCACAGTTGGGCATCTCGCTGCGGGTTTTCACCTACCACGCCGAGGGGGTGACCGGACACCTGGTCAATCCCCGGTTCGAGGTGCTGGACGAACAGATGCAGGACGGTCCGGAGGGCTGCCTGTCGATTCCCGGGCTGTTCTGGGACTGCCAGCGTTACCAGCGTGTGGTTGCGCGCGGGTACGACCAGCACGGTGAGCCGATCGAGGTGCAGGGCACCGAACGCCTGGCGCGAGCGATCCAGCATGAGACCGATCACCTTGACGGAGTGCTGTTCATCGACCGGCTCGACCCCGAAACCCGCAAGCAGGCGATGCGGGAGATCCGTCAAGCGCGGTGGTTTGGTGCTCCGGAGCCGGTGGTGAAGTTCAGCCCGCACCCGATGCTGGGCAAGGTGCGCTGAACGGTGCGGCTGGTATTCGCAGGTACGCCGGAGGCGGCGGTGCCCGCGCTACAAGCGTTGCTGGACTCGGCCCGCCACGAGGTCGTCGCGGTGGTGACCCGGCCTGATGCGCCGGCTGGACGTGGGCAGCGGCTGACGCGGTCCCCGGTAGGAGCGCTGGCCGACGAGGCCGGGATTGAGGTACTCACCCCACGGCGCCCTTCCGAACCGGACTTCCTGGCTCGATTGTCCGCGCTGGCCCCGGACTGCTGCCCGATCGTGGGCTACGGCGCGCTGATACGACGGGCAGCGCTGGACATTCCCCGGTACGGCTGGGTGAACTTGCACTTCTCGTTGCTGCCTGCCTGGCGTGGCGCGGCGCCGGTACAGGCCGCGATCCTGCACGGCGACGAGATCACGGGAGCATCCACCTTCGCGCTGGAGGAGGGGTTGGACACCGGTCCGGTATACGGCACGGTCACCGAAGTGATCCACCCCGATGACACCGCGGGGGAGTTGCTGTTCCGGTTGGCCCGCGCTGGGGCCGGCCTACTGGTAGCGACCCTCGACGGCATCGCCGACGGTACGGTGCACCCGGTTCCCCAACCTGCCGAGGGCGCGTCGTACGCACCTAAGATCACTGTGGAGGACGCGCACATCAACTTCGGTGCCCCGGCTTTCGCGGTGCACCGCCAGATGCGTGCTGTCACGCCCGCCCCTGGCGGCTGGGTGATATTCCGCGATCAACGACTGGGTGTCGGGCCGGGGCGGTTGACCGACGTTGGCGGGTTGGCGCCCGGCGAGCTACGCGTGGCCAAACGTGAAGTACTGGTTGGCACGGCGACCGCGGCACTGCGGCTGGGCGAGATCACCCCGCCCGGCAAGCGCGCGATGCCTGCGCCGGACTGGGCTCGAGGCGCCCGACCCCAATCGGCGGAACGTTTCCAGTGACAGTGCCCCGCCGACCTTCCCGGCCACCCCGGCCTCGACCTCCCCGCCGCCGCTCCGGGCCCAGCCGGCCGCCGGTGGAAGATCCCGCCCGGCAGGCTGCGCTGGACGTGCTTGCGGCAGTGCGTGCGCGTGACGCCTACGCGAACCTCGCGCTACCTAGCCTGCTGCGGCAACGGGGGGTCACGGGGCGGGATGCTGCGCTGGCCACCGAGCTGTGTTACGGAACGTGCCGTGCTCAAGGCTTGCTCGATGCGGTGCTGGGGCGCTGCATGGACCGGTCCTTGTCCGAGGTGGACGGTGAGCTGCTGGACGCCCTACGGCTGGGCAGCTACCAGCTGCTCCGGACCCGGGTGCCGCCCCACGCTGCGGTCGGGACCACCGTCGATCTGGTAAGAGCCGCTCGGGGTAACGCCGCTTCCGGCTTCGTCAACGCAGTGCTGCGCCGCGTGGCTGAGCAGGACGAGCAGGCCTGGGTGCAGGTCGTAGCGCCAGCATTCGACGATGACCCGGTGGGCCACCTGGCGATGGCGCACCCGCATCCGCGGTGGATTGCCCAGGCTTTCGCCGACGCGCTGGACGGTGACCTCGAGGAACTCGCGAAGGCGCTGGCCGCTGACGACGCCCGCCCACTGGTGCACCTGATGGCGCGCCCGGGTCAGATCAGTGCCGCCGAACTCGCGACGGCGGTAGGCGGCACACCTGCCCCCTATTCGCCTTACGGCGTGCACCTGGCCGAGGGCGGTGATCCTGGAGATCTGGCCCCGGTACGGCAACATCTGGCACAGGTGCAAGACGAGGGCAGCCAGCTCGTCGCCCTGGCGCTGGCCGGCACGCCGCTGGACGGCCCCGATGCCCGCTGGCTGGATCTGTGCGCCGGCCCTGGTGGCAAGGCGGCCCTGCTGGGGGCGCTCGCCACCAGCTGCGGCGCAACTGTGGACGCTGTGGAAAAGGCCGAGCACCGGGCCCGGTTGGTCGAGCAAGCCTGCACGGGGTTGCCCGTGACAGTGCACGTGGCCGACGGCCGGAACAGCGGGCTGCCGGATCGGGCTTACGACCGCGTGCTGGTGGACGCACCGTGCACGGGCCTCGGGGCACTGCGACGGCGCCCTGAAGTGCGGTGGCGGCGGCAGGCCAACGAGGTTGCCGGTCTGGTCCGGTTACAGCGCGAGCTGCTGGTGGCAGCGCTGCGGTTGGTCCGCCCTGGTGGTGTGGTGGCCTACGTCACCTGCTCACCGCACCCGGACGAGACGGTCGGCGTCCTAGCCGAGGTGATACGGCGCACCCGCGCTGAGCAGATCGACGCCGGGCCAGCGTTCCCGGGCGTGCCTGGGCGCGGCGGCGGCCCCCCCGTGCAGTTGTGGCCACACCGGCACGGCACCGACGCAATGTTCTGCGCGCTGCTGCAGCGTTGAGTCCGGGTTGAATCAGAGATGAGCTAAATCGATAACACTCCGAGCGTAGCTTGGAGAATGATGAGTCGTGGATTCCCAGGCAACTGTGAGGTCGTGCTCAGACCGCTCGGACATCATCGAGCGAGAGCGCGACCAGATCGAGGAGTGGGATGATCCAACTGGAGGGCATCACCAAGGTCTACCGGATGGGAAAGGTCCAGGTGCCGGTGCTTCACGGCATCGACTTGACCATCGACGACGGTGAGCTTGTCGCCATCATGGGGCCCTCCGGATCGGGCAAGACCACGTTGATGAACATCTTGGGCTGCCTGGACACCCCCACCAGCGGGCGCTACCTGCTAGACGGCATCGACGTGAGCCGCCTGTCCGATAACCGGCTCGCAAAGATCCGCAGTCACAAGATCGGATTCGTGTTCCAGTCGTTCAACTTGGTAGCCCGCACGAGCGCGCTGCGTAACGTCGAACTTCCGTTGATCTATGCCGGCGGGCGAATCCGGCACAGAGCCGCCCGGCAGGCATTGGAGCTTGTTGGCCTGGCTGATCGTGAAAAGCACATGCCCAATGAGCTGTCCGGGGGTCAGCAGCAGCGAGTGGCGATCGCCCGAGCGCTGATCAACGATCCGGCTCTGCTGCTTGCCGACGAGCCCACCGGTAACCTCGACTCCGCCTCCACCCGGGAAATCTTGAAACTACTCGGTGGACTCAACGATGCCGGCCGCACCGTGGTGATCATCACTCATGAGGAGGAGGTCGCCGAGTTCACCAAACGGGTTGTGCGGATGCGCGACGGGTGCATCGTCAGCGACGAATCGTAAACCTCCCAGCTTGGTAACGCGGGATCTCCGCTGTTCCCATAAGCCTTGCTCGGCGCGGAGGGAGCGGCAGGGGCATTATCGACAGTGGGGGGGCGATGGTAGGCGCACATAGCGGGCCCCATAACGGACGAGGAGGCTGGTATGCCCGACGGTCCGTTCGGCTCCGGGTTCAACCCGATAGAGGATCTGGTGAGCCGGCTGGTCGGCGGGCTTGAGCAGTCCCTGGGCGGCATGACCCGGTCTGGCACATCGACGCGGCAACTGGACCGCTACGGCCGTGACCTGACCGCCGCGGCCCGCACCGGCCGCCTTGATCCGGTCATCGGACGGGAGAACGAAACCGACCAGCTGCTGGAGGTGCTGTCGCGGCGTACGAAGAACAATCCTGTGCTGATCGGCGATCCCGGTGTCGGCAAGACCGCCATCGTCGAGGGTCTCGCTCAGCGGATCGCCGAGGGGACAGTCCCGGACGCGCTGCGCGACCGGCGGGTCGTCGCGCTGGATCTCGCCGGGATGCTGGCCGGCACCAAATACCGCGGTGAATTCGAGGAACGGCTCACGGCGGTCATTGACGAGGTGACCGCTGCGGCGCGGACGGTGGTGTTGTTTCTTGATGAGCTGCACACGGTGATCGGTGCGGGCGCGGGGGCCGAGGGCGGGGCCATGGATGCCAGCAGCATGCTCAAGCCTGCGCTGGCCCGGGGTGATCTGCAGCTCGTCGGGGCAACCACGGTCGACGAGTACCGCCGTCATATCGAACGGGACCCGGCGCTGGAACGGCGTTTCCATCCGATCTTGGTGGCTGAGCCGAGCGTCGCGGATACCGTGGCCATCCTGCGCGGTATACGCCACCGCTACGAATCGCATCACCGGGTGCGAATCACCGACGAAGCCACCGATGCGGCTGCGCGGCTATCTCACCGGTACCTCACTGACCGCTTCCTGCCCGATAAGGCAATCGATCTGATCGACCGGGCCAGCGCACGGGTGCGGCTGCGGGGTGCCGCACCGAGCGCGGACACTCGGGCTCTCGAGCAGCGCGTCGAGCAGCTCACCAGGGCTAAGGACATCGCTGTTGATGCCGAAGACTACGAGCGTGCCGAGGCGCTGACCCAGGAGCTGGACCTGGCGATCGTCGCGCTGGAGACAGCGCGCGCCGGCTCGACGCGACCAGCACAGGTCGGCGCCGATGATGTCGCAGACATCGTCGCGCGCAGTACCGGCATCCCGGTCGCACAGCTCACCGAAGTGGAGCGGCACCGGCTGCTGAATCTCGAGGAAGAGCTACGGCGGCGGGTGATCGGGCAAGACGAGGCGGTGGAAGCCGTCGCCGACGCTATCCGGGCCAGTCGAGCCGGCCTGACGCATCCCGGTCGCCCCGTTGGCTCTTTCCTGTTCCTCGGCCCGACCGGCGTGGGCAAAACCGAACTGGCTCGCGCACTGGCGGAGACCTTGTTCGGCTCAGAGGAGCAACTCGTCCGCATCGACATGAGCGAGTTCCAGGACAGGCACACCGTGTCGCGGCTGATCGGCGCCCCACCGGGCTACGTCGGGCATGAGGAAGGCGGCCAGCTCACCGACGCGGTACGCCGCACGCCCTACTCCGTGGTGCTGCTGGATGAGATCGAGAAGGCGCATGCCGACGTCTCGAACATCCTGTTGCAGGTCTTCGACGCCGGTCGGATTACCGATTCCCGGGGGCGGACCGCCAACTTCACCAATGCGGTGATCATCATGACCAGCAACCTCGGGGCGGACCAGCTACTGACCGCGACCAGCGCTCAGCGATCGGTCGAGGAGGTGCGAGAGCCACTGATGGCCAGCGTGCGTCGGCACTTCAGACCGGAATTCCTCAATCGGATCGACGAGATCGTGCTGTTCCGGGGCCTCGATCCGGCGCAGCTGCGCCGGATCACGGTGATGCTCGTGGAGCAGACCCGGCAGCGGCTGGCACCCCGCAACATCACCTTGCACCTTGACGATCGCGTCCTGGACTGGCTGGTCGACCGCGGCTACCAGCCCGAGTTCGGAGCTCGGCCGCTACGCCGGATGATCGGCCGTGAACTGGATCGGCATCTGTCCCGCATGCTGCTGGCCGGTGACCTGCGAGATGGCCAACACATCGAGATCCGCGTGATAGACGATCGGTTGGATTTCCAGTGCTCGTGAGTGGCGTCGCAGGCATTTCCGGTGCCTGGCACGTACGACGCGCTACCGTGCACATGTGTCGCACCAACCGATGATCGCGCCGTCACTGCTTGCTGCCGATTTCGCCCGGCTAGCCGACGAAGCCAACGCAGTACCGGGTGCCGACTGGTTACACGTCGACGTGATGGACGCGCACTTCGTGCCTAATCTCACGCTGGGCCTTCCCGTGGTGGAGAGCCTGATGAAGTACACCGACATCCCGATGGACTGCCACCTCATGATCGACAATCCGGATCGGTGGGCGATCGGGTACGCCGAAGCAGGCTCCTACAACGTCACGGTGCACGCCGAGGCCGCGCACGATCCGGTGAAGCTGGCCAAGGACCTGCGCGCGGCTGGGTCGAAGGCCGGCTTGTCGATCAAGCCCAAGACCCCGCTGGAGCCCTGGGTCGAGGTGTTGCGGCATTACGACACCCTGTTGGTGATGAGTGTCGAACCAGGTTTCGGTGGCCAGGCGTTCATCCCCGAGGTGCTCGACAAGGTGCGGACAGCCCGGCGGTTGGTAGACACCGGACATCTCACCGTGCTGATCGAAATCGACGGGGGGATCAACGACGAGACGATCGAGGCTGCTGCGGAGGCCGGGGTGGACTGTTTCGTCGCCGGTTCTGCGGTCTTCGGCAGCGACGACCCGGTGCGGGCTATGGAATCGCTCAGAGCGCAGGCTCGGGCCTGCGGCCGTCGGTGAGGCCACCCAGCCGGAGGGGCTGAGCCGTGTTCACCGGCATCGTCGAGGAACTCGGGGAACTGCTCGATCGCAGCGAGCGACCCGACGCGGCCCGATTCACCATCAGTGCTCCGCTGACCGGCTCCGATGCCCGCGCCGGTAACTCGATCTCAGTGAACGGCGTATGCCTGACCGTGGTGGACGTCCAGCATGGGGTCTTCAGCGCCGACGTGATCGGCGAGACGCTGCGCCGTTCCAGCCTCAGCGCAGCGCGGCCCGGCGATCGGTTGAACCTGGAGCGAGCTGCGAAACTCGGTGACCGGCTCGGCGGACACCTGGTGCAGGGTCACGTCGATGGCACCGGGACCCTACTGTCGCGCACCGCACCGCAAGAGGGAGCGCCCTGGGAGCTGATCCGGATCGGGATGCCGACTGCGCTGGCCCGCTATGTCGTGGAAAAGGGCTCCATCGCCGTTGACGGCGTCTCGCTGACTGTTGTCGAGACGGGAAGTGATGAATTCTCCGTCGGGCTTATCCCGACCACCCAGCAGCTGACCACACTAGGCCTGCGTCGCCCCGGCGAGCCAGTAAATCTTGAAGTGGACATCATCGCCAAATATGTTGAGCGGCTTATGTCAGGTTACCTAGCAGCTGACCAGCAATAACATGCTATGGCTGGCGCCACACCACTACCGTTCGCTTCTGCCGATCAGTGAACCACTTACGTGTGGCATCTGAGGAGCTCCTGCACGATATGCCGCAACTCACTTGACCCACGCGTCGATGCCAGAGAGAAGTTGCTTGGCTACCTCCAGCGGGGCGGTGGAGGCACCCACAGCTTGGCGAGCCAGACCCGCCAGGGCCTGGTCATCAAGTCCGTGAACAGCACGCAAGATTTCGTATTGCCCGACCAGCCGGGTGCCGAAAATGAGCGGGTCGTCGGCTGCCAACGCGACCGGAATCCCGGCTTGCCGGAACGCGGCAACGGGAAGCTGTGTCATTGAGGAAAGAACTCCGAGTGGCAGGTATGACGTTGGGCAAATTTCCATGGTGACCTGTCTTTGGGCTAGCAAATCAAGGGTTCGCGAACTTAGCGCTGCGGTGATTCCGTGACCTATCCTGCGCGCTCCGAGCAGTTCGACACATCGGCGCACGTGGTGATAGTCGGTGTAAAAACCCGTGTGCGGCGTCACGACCAGCCCCGCGTCACGCGCGATGTGAGAAGCGGAGACAAAGGTGTCGGGTTCGCCTAGCCGCTCGTCGTTGGAGATGCCGAAGCCGACGACACCGCGGTGTGCGTAACGGGCCGCGACCCGCGCCATGCGTTCCGCATGTTCGGGCGACGCGCTCCAGCTGACCGCCAGCACCAAACCGATACCTATACCGGTGGCCCGAGATGCGTCTTGGCACGCATCTACCATGACTTCTACCGCCGGGTTGACACCCCCCAAGTGCCGCGCGTATGAACTGGGATCAACTTGCAGCTCCAACCATCCGGAACCTTCCGTAACATCGTCCTCGGCGGCTTCCCTGATTATTCGCCGTACATCTTCCGCGGATCGGATAGTTTGCCGCGCCGCTTCGTACCGGCCTTGAAAGTAAGACCAGTCCTGGCCGCCGTCACCCCAATCGAAGTCTTGGTTCGCTAACGCAGGCGGAAGACTGATTCCGTATCGGTAGGCAAACTCTCGTATTGTGGCGAGCCGCGCGGAGCCGGTGAAATGTAGATGAAGATGTGATTTGGGAAGGGTCCGTAATTCTCGCACGGCATTAGTATGACATCGAAGACCGCCACGTCGCTAGTGCATATAAATGCGTGGGAGTTTCGGGCTAACGTCGACCCTGGTCTTGCTGGCCAAATTAATCCAGTTAGCTTTGTTAATGTCGCCATCGGGCCACTTCTCGTCGGTCATTAGCCTCGCCAGCGTGGTCCTATCGCGCCACCCGCCTGCACTTGGGACAGATCTGCGCGGGATCGACCGGTGCGCCAGGCAACGGGCCTGGCTTGGGTGGCATCCCCACTGCCAACGCTACGAACTCGACACCGCAGAGGGCGTGCACTGACCTGCTGGTCGGGTTATAGGAACCCAGATGGGTGTCGTGGTCGCCCATCGATCGGACAAACCAGCGTTGCGCAGGCATGATCACAGTTAGTAATCTTCCAGTGACGGTATGCGTTAGTCGACTGGTTTGTCCGGTTTTCTTGACGTTGAATTTGTCTGATTGTGGCGCACGCTGTCTCAATCATCGGGCATGGAGGCGTTACTGAACCCGTCCCGGTCCAGTAGTGACCCTGGTCCCGGACAGCGTCTAGGCCGGGCGGCTTAGGCTCGGTACGACTGCCGAAATGCCGCCAGCGGTTGGCCTGGCCACATTTTGCAGCCGTTCGCGGCGGGCTAGGAGGATGATGCGGGGGAGGAGGACACGATGAGGGACAGCGCCTTCGCCCGCATCGATCGCGCGATCGCCGACGTGGCGGCTGGGCGCCCGGTGATCGTGGTGGACGATGAGGACCGTGAAAACGAAGGGGATTTGATCTTTGCTGCGGCCCGGGCCACACCCGAGCTGCTGGCCTTCACGGTTCGGTACACGTCGGGATACATCTGCGTCGCGCTCACCGGTGAGGACTGCGACCGGCTGGATCTACCCCCGATGTACCACACCAACCAGGACAAGCGGGAAACCGCCTACACGGTGACTGTCGACGCCCGCGAGGGGGTCACGACCGGCATCTCGGCGACGGACCGCGCCCGCACGATCCGGTTGCTGGCCGATCCAGATGCCAAGTCGGTTGATTTCGTCCGCCCCGGCCACGTCGTGCCGCTGCGGGCCAAGGACGGTGGGGTACTGCGCCGCCCCGGACATACCGAAGCCGGGATAGACCTGGCCCGGATGGCTGGACTGCCACCAGCCGGAGTGCTGTGCGAGATCGTCTCCGCCAAAGACGACGGTGATATGGCCCGCCGTGACGAACTGGAAGTTTTCGCCGCCGAGCACGAACTGACGCTGATCACCATTGCGGACCTGATCGCCTACCGGCGACGGTTCGAAAAGCAGGTGGAGCGGGTCGCAGAGGCGCGGATCCCCACCGCGCACGGTGAATTCCGGGCGATCGGGTTTGACTCGCTGCTCGACGGGGTCGAACACATCGCCCTGGTCGCCGGGGACATCGGGGACGGCAATGACGTGCTGGTCCGTGTGCACTCGGAATGCCTTACCGGGGATGTCTTCGGCTCGCTGCGCTGTGACTGCGGCCCCCAGCTGGACGCGGCGCTGGCTGCCGTCGCCGCCGAGGGCCGCGGGGTGGTGCTCTACGTGCGAGGTCATGAAGGTCGCGGCATCGGGCTGATGCACAAGCTGCAGGCCTACCAACTGCAGGACGCCGGCGCCGACACCGTCGACGCCAATCTGGCTCTCGGCATGCCCGCCGATGCTCGTGACTACGGCACTGGGGCGCAGATCCTGGTGGATCTCGGGGTGCGTTCCATGCGGTTGCTCACCAACAACCCGGCCAAGCGCGCCGGTCTGGAGGGCTACGGTCTGACGATCACCGGCAGGGTCGCGCTACCCATCCGACCGAACCCCGAAAACCTGCGCTACCTGCGTACGAAACGAGACCGGATGGGTCATGACCTCGATGGCCTGGAGCGAGTCCAGCAGTGAGCGGGACCGGCCAGCCGGCTCTGGAGATACCTCGCTGCGCGGAGCTGCGCCTGGGCATCGCCGTGACCCGCTGGCACGAACGCATCACCACCGCGTTGCTGGACCGGGCGTGTGCCGCGGCCGCGCAGGCCGGAATCGCCGACCCGACGGTGGTGCGGGTGCCCGGAGCTGTGGAGCTTCCGGTGGTGTGCCAGGAACTGGCGCGGGTGCACGACGCTGTGGTCGCGCTCGGGGTGGTGATCCGGGGTGGCACTCCGCATTTCGAGTACGTCTGCGATGCGGTGACCGCGGGCTTGACCAGGGTCGCGCTGGACGCGGGGACCGCGGTGGGCAACGGTGTGCTCACCTGCGACACCGAGGAACAAGCTCTGGACCGGTGCGGGTTGCCCTCTTCCGCGGAGGACAAGGGCTTCCAGGCTTGCGTTGCAGCCCTGCAGACCGCCCTCGTGCTGCGCGACCTACGTCAGATCCCGCAAAGCGCATCACAACCTCCGCCCTTCCCGGCATGACCTCCCCCCTCCCCGGCGTGTCGTGCCGCCGTGCACGCTGTGTCGGGTACGGATGTACAGGCGGGACGGCATGAGCGCCAGTGGGGTGTCTTTCCAGGCACGGCCTCGCAAGGCTCGCCACGTCGCGCTAGCCGCCGCTGTGGTGCTGGTCGTGGTGTTTACGGTGGTCGCAGCGTTGTTGCGGAACACGCCGACCGGGGTCTATTTCCGCTTGTCCGACCAGGTGGCCATGGTGCTGCTGGGTTTGCTGCTCGCCGGCGCGGTCCTGCTGTTCACCCGGCCACGGGTGCGTGCGCTTGCCGACGGGGTGGAGGTGCGAAACGTACTCACCACACGCCTGGTGCCATGGGATCTGGTAGTGCGGGTCTCCTTCCCCGATGGCGCCCCGTGGGCGCGCCTGGAGCTGCCTGACGACGAGTACATCGCAATGATGGCCATCCAGGCGGTCGATGGCCGGTACGCGGTGGAGGCCATCCGCGCGCTGCGCGAGGTCCACGCCCAGCATTTTCCCGGCGACACCCCAGCACCGCATGGATAAATCACCTTGAGCCCCGACCGCTGCTGTCGGGCCGGGACGGTGAGGACCTGGCAGATCTTTTCTATCGCAAACCAGTATACCTGCAAAGACTATCGATGGACAGGTGTCAAATCATGGCCAGAATTCTTTCCATTGACGGCGGTGGTATTCGGGGGCTCATCCCTGCGATGGTTCTGGCGGAGATCGAAAAGTCGACACAGAAACCCATCGTCGAGCTTTTTGATATCGTTGCCGGTACCTCGACAGGGGGGATCCTTGCCTGCGGACTTTGCGTTCCCGGTGCTGAGGGCAAGCCAAAATTTACCGCTTCCACGCTTGTTGATCTGTACCTGCACGAGGGGCGGCGGATATTTCCCTATCATTTGTTCGAGCGCATCACCGAGCACTTTGAGGCGAAGTACCCATCGGGCGGAATTGAGCAAGTGCTTCATGACTACCTCGGCGAATCGCGGCTCAGTGAGGTATTGACCGAGCTTTTCGTAACCGCGTACGACATCGAGCGCCGCAAGCCGAGATTCTTTCGCTCCAGAGATGCGCGGCAAGACCCCGCCAAAGATCATCTATTGTGGATGATTGCTCGGGCGACCTCTGCCGCACCGACGTACTTCGAGCCGTTCAAGCTGCCAGGTGTCAACCCGGAAGACTATGAAGCCCTAATAGATGGCGGCGTGTTCGCCAACAACCCCGCCATGTGTGCGTACGTAGATGGTTCGACTGGGCCGGGCCAGGTCCGTCCCGAAGGCGTCCTTGTGATCTCTTTAGGCACTGGCTCTCAGAATCGACCTTTGATGTACGACCGGGTCAAGGACTGGGGACAGTTTCAGTGGACCAAGCCGATCCTCGATGTCACCTTCCAAGGGATCAGCGCTACCACTCACTACCAACTGGAGCAGATCCTTGGCGAGGATCATTACTTTCGTCTCGACGCGGAACTGACGCTTGCATCCGATGAAATGGATTGTGCAAGCGTGGACAATCTACGTAAGTTACAGTTGCAAGCGGCCAAACTTATCGCAGATAACGCAAATATGCTAAATAAAATTTGTGCACTGTTGGCGACGTCGTGAGCGGTGCTACAGCCTACCTTGCCAGGTCCCGCGAATGCACAATCCAAAGATGGGATGGTGCCGGCGGTGGGATTCGAACCCACACTGGCGGGCTCCTAAGGCCCGTGCCTCTGCCGTTGGGCTACGCCGGCGTGTGGTGACGAGGGAAGGATACGATTCAGACTCCGAGATCCTTACGCAGTTTGGCGACGTGGCCGGTGGCACGGACGTTGTAGAGCGCTTGGTCGATGCGGCCCTGCGGGTCGATCACGAAGGTGGATCGGATCACCCCGGTGACCGTCCTGCCGTACATCTGCTTCTTCCCGTAAGCGCCGTAGGCGGCTAGCACTGAGCGATCCTCATCGGACAGCAGCGGGAACTGCAAGTCCTCAACATCGCGGAATTTGGCCAACTTTGCCGGTGAGTCCGGCGAGATGCCCAGCACCGCAAAGCCGGCGGTGTTCAGTTCGGCGAGGTTGTCCCGGAAGTCGCAAGCCTGCTTCGTGCAACCTGGGGTGCCGGCCGCGGGGTAGAAATAGACGACCACGGACTGGCCGCGGTAGTCCGACAGGGCGACGGGCTTGCCATCGGCATCGGGCAGGATGAAGTCCGGTGCGGGGTCACCGGGGGACAGCCGGACGTTGTCGGTCACAAGGTCGGACGGTACCGCTGCGACGGGGTGACTTCGCCACCCGGCTGCCGGTGACCTACGGTGTGCCGCACCCGTACCTGTCCTGTACCCGCCCATTCTGACGAGGAGGATTGATGGCCCGCGACGCCGACATCATCGAACGTGATATCGAGCAGGCCCGCGATGCGCTGGCTGCGACGCTCCAGGAGATCGGTACCCGGGCGAATCCGCAGCGCCTGGTTGAGGCCGGCAAGGAGCAGGTTGAAACCACCATGGCCGACCCCAGAGTGCGTTACACCCTGATGGGCCTTGGTGCGCTGATCGTACTGGTGTTGTTGCGCAAGCTCTTCCGCTAGGACGCGACGCCAACCACGGCGAACGCCTCGCCATCGATTTCGACGGCGTGCTGCGCGGTGGTGACCTGTCCCGAGCTGAGCAAAACCTGGGTCGGTGCCCTGTCCAGCGTGACGGTGGCCGGCTGGGCGCTCAGGTTCACCACCACCCGCAGCGCACCGCGATGCAGGACCAGTGTCCGGGCCTGGTCATCCACATCGACGGTTAACGCGTCGAGGCGGGGGTCGGACAGCTCCGGGTGCCGCCTGCGCAGCGCAATCAGCTCCCGGTAGATGTGCAGGACGCTGGCATGTGGCTGCTTCTCAATCTCGGACCAGTCCAGCTTGGAGCGCTCAAACGTTTGCTCATCGTTCGGGTCGGGAACGTCCGTTGCGTCCCAGCCGTGCTCGGCAAACTCAGCGTAGCGGCCGCGGCGGACCGCGTCGCGCAGCTGCGGATCGGGCATGAACGAGAAGAACTGGAACGGCGTGGCTGCCCCCCACTCTTCACCCATGAAGATCATCGGTGTGTAGGGAGTACACATCACCAGCGCCGCGCCGCAGGCCAGCAGCCCAGGGGACAGGGTTGCCGAGATCCGGTCACCGGTGGCGCGATTACCGACCTGGTCATGATTTTGCAGGTAGCTCACAAATTTCCAGCCAGGTAAGTGAGCGGTGTCTACCGCGCGGCCATGGCTGCGCTGCCGGAAGATTGACCAGCGCCCGTCGTGGAAGAACACCCGGCGCAGAGTGCGGGCCAGGTCCGGCAGCGCGCCGAAGTCGACGTAGTAGCCCTGCCGTTCGCCGGTCAGCGTTGCGTGCAGGCAGTGGTGGATGTCGTCGTCCCATTGCGCGGTCAGCCCGTATCCCCCGGCGGCACGCGGTGTCACCAGGCGGGGATTGTTGAGATCGGACTCAGCGATCAACGACAGCGGCCGGCGCAGCTGTGCGGCCAGGGCGTCCACCTCAGCAGCCAGTTCCTCCAGCAGGTGGGTAGCACGGGTGTCCCGCAGCGCATGCACTGCATCCAATCGCAGCCCGTCCAGGTGATAATGGCGTAGCCACTCCAGCGTGTTGTCGATGACGTACCGGCGTACCTCGTCGGAATGCGGGCCGTCGAGGTTGAGGGTGGGGCCCCAGATGTTGCTTCCGGCGAAATAGGGGCCGAAGCGATCCAGATACGCCCCGGATGGGCCGAGATGGTTGTGCACGACATCGAGCACCACGCCAAGCCCGAGTGTGTGGCAGGCGTCCACGAAGCGCTTGAAGCTGTCGGGTCCACCGTAGTTCTCGGTGACGGCATACCAGCCCACTCCGTCGTAGCCCCAGTTGCGGGGTCCGTCGACGGTGTTGACCGGCATCACTTCAACCAGGTCGACGCCTAGCTCGACGAGGTGGTCCAGACGCTCGATGGCGGAGTCAAAGGTACCGGCCGCGGTGAATGTGCCCACGTGGAGCTCGTAGAGCACGCTGCCGGCCAGCGCACGGCCGGTCCAGTGGCCATCGGTCCACGGGAATGCGTTGTGGTCATAAACTCTGGACGCAGCGTGCACCCCGTTCGGCTGCCACCGGGAGCGGGGGTCGGGTAGCGCGGCGCCTTCCTCGTCGAGCCGGAAGGCGTAGTCGGCACCTGGTTCGGCGCCATCGATGTCACTTTCCCACCAGCCGCCGCTTGTTCGAACCATGTCGTGCTCGACGCCGTCCACCACGACGCGAACTCGCTGGCGTTGCGGAGCCCACACCTTGAAGTCCATGAACATCGATCCTGGCAGGGTCGTGCGGTCTTGTCTGGTCATGACGGTCATGACCACAGCAGACGCACTGATCAGTCGGCGATCAGCAAGGCGACCGGATAGCGGGCGAGCAGCTCGGCCAACGGCACGTCGCCCGACACCGCGGCACCAGTGAACGCGCTGGTCCAGGAGCCCTCGGGTAGCGCCAGCACGGTTTCACCCCAGCCACCGCAGCCAGTCAAGCCAACGGGAAGCCGGGTGGCCACCGCGACCAGCCCGTTACGGGCGAATGCCACGGCGTGCGAGGCAGCAGGCCCAGTAGCGCGCAGCGCGAGGTAGCCGGTGAACCGGTCAGGCTGATCGCGGCGAGTGCGCAGCGTGCGTGATACCACCAGCAGCTTTGCCGCACCGGATGCGTCGACGTCGGGCAACCAGCCCTGGTCGATCTGCGCGAGGAGATCCGCCCGCGCGGTGAAGTCCACCGGTCGACGATTGTCCGGGTCCACCAGGGACAGGTCCCACAACTCGCCACCCTGGTAGGTGTCCGGAACTCCCGGCATAGCCAGTTGTATCAGCACCGCAGACAGCGAGTTCGACCATCCAGCCGGGATGATCCGGGCCGCCGCAGTGGCCACCGCAGAGCGCAGCTGGGAGTCATCCAGGGTTGCATCGGCCACCGCGTGCATGGCGGTCTCGAACGCCTCATCCGGGTCGGTCCAGGTGGTTTGCGTCCGGGCCTCGCGCATCGCTTTTTCCAGGTAAGCGTGCAGTCGCTCGGGAGACAGCGGCCATGCGCCGACCACGGTCTGCCAGAGCAGGTGACCCAAAGCTGCGTCGGGCACGGGAGCACCGGCCGCTTCCGCCAGCCCGGTAAATTCCCGGACGGTCGAAGCCCACCAGTCCGGCAGCTCAGACAGCACCGCAAGCCGAGCCCGCACGTCGGCGGAACGCTTGGTGTCGTGGGTGGACAGCGTGGTCATGCCGTGCGGAGCGACCTGCTCCCGGTGGGCCATCGCGGCGTGGAAGTCATCGAGATCGAGCCCGAAGCGGTCCGGGTCACCGCCCACCTCGTTGAGGGCAAGAAACCGCGTCCAGCGGTAGTAGGCGGTGTCCTCGACCCCCTTGGCCATGACGGCTCCGGAGGTCTGCTGCAACCGGATGGCCAGCTCGTCGCGTGGCTCGTGCAGCCGGGATGACAAGGCCGCCAGGGCTGCGCCGAGGTCAGCCCTCCGGCGCTGGGCGGCGGCCAGCGCCTCATCGAGATATTCGACGCCATCTGGCAGGTATGAGCGGTAGACGGGGAAGCAGGCCAGGACCTCAGCAAGCGCATCAGTTCCGTCCGGGATGGACGGTGCCAGCCTGGCTAGGCGACGCAACTCCGAGCCGAGCATGCCGGTGGCCACATCGAGCTTGCAGTCGTGCACCAACTGCGGCCAGCTGGTCTGTACGCCGGTCAACTCGGTGTCCAGCGTGGTAAATACCTCTGCTCCGGCGGGATCGATGAGGACCCCGTCCACCTCAGCAAGGGCGTCGTAGCCAGTGCTGCCCGCTACCGGCCAGGAACGGGGCAGCTCCTCGCCCGGCTCAAGGATCTTCTCCACCACGATCCAGGTGTCCGGGGCGTATGCACGCAACCGGTGCAGGTAATCCTTGGGATCGGTGAGGCCGTCGGGGTGGTCGATGCGCAGGCCGTCCACGTCGCCGTCGGCAACCCAGCGCAGCACCTCACGGTGCGTGGCGTCGAACACTTCCGGGTCCTCGACGCGAACCGCGGCCAGGTCGCTGATCGCGAAGAACCGCCGGTAGCCCACATCGGCCCGCCAGGACACCAGACGGTAGTGCTGCGCCTCGTGCACTTCTTGCGGAGTGCCGCCGGCTGTGCCCGGCGCCAGCGGGAAAGCGCGCTCGTAGTACCACAGCAGATCACCGTCCACCCGCAGGTCGGACAGGGCGTCGGGGGAGTCGGCCAGCAGGGGCAGGCGCAGCGGCCAGCCGGTGATGTCAAACCACCGCGCGAAGCGCGATGACGGCCCGTGCCGCAGCACATCCCACCACGCCGGGTTCGCCTGCGGTTCGGCCACTCCGACATGATTGGGCACGATATCGACCACCAGCGCCAGCTCGTGTTTACGCACGGCGGCCACCAACGTCTGGCGGCCCACCTCGCCGCCGAGGACGCCGGATGCGCGGCTGGGATCAGCTACGTCGTACCCGTGCTGGGACCCCGGCATTGCCGCCAGCAGCGGTGAGGTGTACACCGCGCCGGCACCCAGTGATGCCAGGTAGGGGACAACAGCAGCGGCATCGGCGAAGGTGAACTCAGCGTTGAGCTGTAGCCGGTAGGTCGAGGTGGGGATCAGCATGGCGTCATGTAACACGCTCCAGGACCACCAACGACCGGCCGGTGATGGTGATCTTTGCATCGCCCGCGGTCGTTGCACCGCGGCTGCCGGGTAGCTGGCCGGTCGCAGTATCCAGCACGACGGCCCATTCCCGCCCGTATCCGTTCCCGGGCAGTTGCACGTCGATGTCCGTGTAGTGGGCGTTGAAGCACAGCAAAAACGAATTGTCGGTGACCCGCTGGCCGCGGGGGTCAGGGTCCGGAATGCCGTCGCCGTTGAGGAACACGGTGAGGTACTGGCCGACCGGCATTTCCCAGTCCTGCTCGGTCATCTCCTTACCGGACTCGGTGAACCAGGCGATGTCGCGCAGGTCGTCGCCGCCGCGGATCGGGCGACCGGCGAAGAACCTGCGGCGCCGGAACACCGGGTGCTCGCGGCGCATCCCGATCAGTGCCGAGGTGAAGGCGAACAACTCCTGATCGGCTGAACTCCAGTCCACCCAGGACACCTCGTTGTCCTGGCAGTAGGCGTTGTTGTTGCCGCATTGAGTGCGGCCGAGCTCATCGCCGTGCAACACCATTGGGACGCCCTGGGACAGCAACAAGGTGGCCAGCATGTTGCGCTGCTGCCGGACCCGCAGAGCCAGCACCTCTGGATCCTCGGTGGGGCCCTCCACTCCACAGTTCCAGGACCGATTGTCGTCGGTGCCGTCCCGGTTGCCCTCGCCGTTGGCCTCGTTGTGCTTGGTGTTGTACGACACCAGGTCGGTCAGGGTGAACCCGTCATGCGCGGTGACGAAGTTGATCGACGCGTATGGCTGTCTGCCGTCGTCCTGGTAGAGGTCGGAGGATCCGGTAAGCCGGTAGCCGAACTCTCCGAGAGTTCCGGGCCGGCCACGCCAGAAATCCCGCACGGTGTCGCGGTACTTGCCGTTCCACTCGGTCCACAGCGGCGGGAAGTTGCCGACCTGGTATCCACCCGGGCCGACGTCCCACGGCTCTGCGATCAATTTCACCTGGCTGATCACCGGATCCTGCTGGACCAGGTCGAAAAACGTGGACAGCCGGTCCACGTCATAGAACTCCCGGGCCAGCGTCGAGGCGAGGTCGAAGCGGAAGCCGTCGACGTGCATCTCGAGAACCCAGTACCGCAGCGAATCCATGATCAGCTGCAGGGTGTGCGGATGGCGCACGTTGAGCGAGTTGCCGGTGCCGGTGTAGTCCATGTAGTAACGAAGATCGTTTTCGACGAGGCGGTAGTAGGCAGGATTGTCGACGCCGCGCATCGACAACGTCGGTCCCAGGTGATTGCCCTCTGCCGTGTGGTTGTAAACCACGTCGAGGATCACCTCGATATTTGCCGCGTGCAGCTCCCGGACCATCGACTTGAACTGTGTGACGACCTCGTGTGCCCGGGTTCCGGCGGTGCCCGCCGCGGCGTAGCCGTTATGCGGCGCCAGGAACGCAACGGTGTTGTAACCCCAGTAGTTGGTCAGGCCCCGTTCGACGAGACTGCGGTCGGTGATGAACTGATGTACCGGCATGAGCTCGACAGCGGTGACACCCAGTGTGGTGAGGTAATTGATCATCACCGGGTGTGCGAGGCCGGCGTAGGTACCCCGGAGCCCGGGTGGGATCTCGGGGTGGGCGATGGTCAGACCGCGCACGTGCGCCTCGTAGATCACGGTCTCGTGGTAGGGGGTGTGCGGGTGACGGTCGTCAGCCCAGTCGAAGAACGGGCTGATCACCACCGCTTTCGGGGCGTGGGCTGCCGAATCGGCGTCGTTGCGCTGTTCCGGATCAGCAAACCGGTAGCCGAACAACGACTCGTCCCAATCGATGGTGGTGACAGATACCGCCTTGGCATAGGGATCGATGAGCAACTTGGCTGGGTTGCACCTGTGCCCAGTCGCTGGATGGTACGGACCGTGTACCCGGTATCCGTAGTGCTGGCCGGGCCCGATGCCGGGTAGGTAGCCGTGCCAGACGAACCCATCGACCTCGTCCAGCCGGATTCGGGTCTCTATCGCGTGCGCATCGCCACCGTCGTCGAACAGGCAAAGCTCTACCGCATTGGCGACCTCCGAGAACACCGCGAAGTTGGTGCCCGCGCCGTCGTAGGTTGCCCCCAGTGGGTAGGCGGTGCCGGGCCACGGCCCGTTACTCGTCAGTGGGGTTCGGTGCCAGAACATGGTTATGCGTGCACGAGTGCGTGAACTTGTCCGCGCACCTCACCCAGGCCGATGGTGCTGCCCGCGGGTCCCGGCGCGGTCCCGGTGATCGATACTTCGTCGCCATCGGCCAGAAAACTACGGGTGGTGCCGTCGGTGAGAGCCAGGGACGATGAGCCGTTCCAGCTGAGTTCGAGTAGCGAACCCCACTGGTTCGGAGCAGGCCCGCTGACCGTGCCCGACGCAAACAGGTCGCCGGTGCGCACGCAGGCGCCGTTGCTCGTCAGGTGGGCCAGCTGCTGCGCGGCTGTCCAGTACATCCCGGCGAACGGTGGGCGAGACACCAGGTGATCGTTAAGCCGCACCTCCAGCGTGATATTCAGCCCCCACGGCTCGGCGCGGCTGTCATCGAGGTAGGGCAGCGGGCACGGATTGCGGGGCGGAGGTTGGATACGAGCACTGGCCAGGGCATCGAGCGGGATCACCCACGGGGAGATCGAGGTGGCGAATGACTTGCCGAGGAAGGGCCCGAGCGGAAGGTATTCCCACGCCTGAATGTCACGAGCTGACCAATCGTTGACCATGCATAACCCAAAAACGTGGTTCGCGAAATCGGTCACCGGTGCCGGCCGGCCGGATACCGGCGGCGCGCCGACGACAAAGCCGACTTCGGCTTCGAAGTCCAGCGCGCTTGAGGGCGCGAAGATGATGGTGCCGTCTGGGAGGCGCCGTTGACCCGGTGGCCGGTAGATCGGCGTCCCGGACACCACCACCGTGCCGGCCCGCCCGTGATAGCCAGCCGGCAGGTGACGCCAGTTCGCCGGTAACGCGGGTTGATCGGGCCGCAAGATCTGCCCGACATTCGTTGCGTGCTGCTCGCAGGAATAGAAGTCGACATAGTCGGCGACCGTGAACGGTAACCGCATTGCAGCGGCGGTGGCCGGAATGAGAAGGGGTGCCAGTACGTCGGCGTACCTGTCGTCGGTCAGCCACTCGGTCAGCGCGGCTCGGACTGCAGTCCAGGTACGGCGGCCGGCGGCCAGCAAGGGGTCGAGAGTGCCACTGCCGAACAGCGTGAGATGTTCAGGCAGCAGGGCCGCGGCGGCGGCAGTGAGGTCCAGGATGGCGTCACCTACGGCTACGCCCACCCGCGGCTGCTCGCGCGCGGCATCGGTGAAGACACCGTAGGGCAGGGTGTGGACCCCGAAGGGATGGTTGGCGGCTACCCCGGTCCAGCTGGTCGCAGTCTTGCCGGTGACAGTCGAGTTGCTCACCGGTCCGGACCTCGCCCGGACCAGCTCCACGGGTACGTCCGGTCCTCGCACGCGAGCCCACCCTCACCCAGCTCCACAGGGCGGAACGTATCCACCATGACGGCCAGCTCGTCGAAGAACTCGGCTCCGAGGCTCCGTTCGATCGCGCCGGGCTGGGGGCCGTGCGAGTGGCCACCGGGATGCACGGAGATCGAGCCGGGACCGATCCCGCTGCCCTTACGGGCCTCGTAGTTCCCACCGCAGTAAAACATGACCTCATCGGAATCGACGTTGGAGTGGTAGTACGGCACCGGCACCGACAACGGGTGATAGTCGACCTTACGCGGCACGAAATTGCAGATCACAAACCCGCTGCCGGCGAAGACCTGATGTACCGGAGGTGGCTGATGGATGCGGCCGGTGATCGGCTCGAAGTCGGCGATATTGAGCGCGTACGGGTACAGGCACCCATCCCAGCCCACCACGTCGAACGGATGCCGCGGGTAGGTGTAGGCGGTACCGGTGGGCCCGTGTGCTCCGCGGTGCTTGACCAGGACCTCCACGTCGGCTTCCTGGACTACCTCCGGCAGGCCAGGACCTCGCAGGTCTCGCTCGCAGTACGGGGAGTGTTCCAGGAACTGCCCGAATCTGGACAGGTAACGGGGTGGCGGAGTGATGTGGCTGCTCGCTTCGATGCAGTACGCGCGTAGCAGCTCATCCGGGCCGGGTACCCATTGGTGAGTGGTGCCGCGAGGCAGCATGACGTAGTCGCCTGTGGCCACCTCCAGCGCTCCGAATACCGTGTGCACCGCTGCCGAGCCTGACTCGACGAAGACGCACTCGTCACCCAGAGCGTTGCGGTACAGCGGTGAGGCGACGCCGGCGACCACGTAGAAGATCCGTACATCAACATTGCCGAGCACCAGCCGCCGGCTGGTCACCGCGTCGCAGCGTCTCCCTTCTTGCTCGGTGAAGAGCTCATGCAGCCGCAGGTGGCGGGGTACCAGTGGTTCATTGGGCACGGTGGCGTGCTCAGGCAGCTTCCAGGACCGGGCATCGATGATGGCCGAGGGAATCTGCTCGTGGTACAGCAGTGAGGAGTCCGAGGAGAAGCCTTCAGTACCCATCAATTCCTCGTAGTAGAGGCTGCCGTCGGGGCGGCGGTGCTGGGTGTGTCGCTTGCGGGGAATGTCGCCCGCCTGCCGGTAAAAGGCCATGGCGCCTACAGGTTTCCCCGGCGGGCCTGCTCCCGCTCGATGGCCTCGAACAGTGCCTTGAAGTTTCCCTTGCCGAAGCCCATCGAACCGTGCCGCTCGATCAGTTCGAAAAACACCGTCGGCCGGTCCTGTACCGGCTTGGTGAATACTTGCAGTAAGTAACCATCCTCGTCGCGATCGGCGAGAATGCCCAGTTCACGTAACGTCTGGACAGACACCCGGGTGTCGCCTACCCACTCGCCAAGCGTGTCGTAATACGAGGCGGGCGTGTCCAGGAACTCCACACCCCGGTCCCGCATGGCCGCGACAGCACCGACGATGTCGCCGGTCGCCAGCGCAATGTGCTGTACTCCTGGACCCCCGTAAAACTTCAGGTACTCGTCAATCTGAGACCGCCGGGTGCTGATCGCAGGTTCGTTGAGCGGGAACTTGACCCGGTGATTACCGCTGGTTACCACCTTGGACATCAGCGCGGAGTATTTAGTCGCGATGTCCTGTCCGATGAACTCCGCCATGTTCTCGAAGCCCATCACCCGGTTGTAGAAAGACACCCAGGTATCCATGCGGCCCAATTCGACATTGCCCACACAGTGATCCACCGCCTGGAACAACCGGCGCCCAGGACGCACCAGGGGCGACCGGGCCAGGAATCCGGGCAGGAAAGGACCGCGGTAGCGGGATCGATCGACCAGGGTGTGCCGGGTGTCCCCATAGGTGGCCAAAGCTGCCAGCCGTACTGTGCCGTGCTCGTCAGTGGCGTCGGCCGGCTCCACCAACACGGTGGCGCCCTGCTGGCGGGCGAACGCGATGGCCCGATCCACGTCAGGGACCTCGATCGCGAGATCACTGACCCCGTCACCGTGGGTAGCCACTTGCTGGGCTAATGGTGTGTCGGCGTGGGTTGGCCCGGTGAGCACGAACCGGACCCGTCCTGAAGTCAGCACGTACTCCGCCGCGTCCCGGTAACCCTGCTCTGGGCCCCGGTAGGCAACGCAAGTCATCCCGAACGCTGTCGAATAGAAGTGCGCGGCCTGCCGAGCGTTGCCGACGTCGAAGCGAATGTGGTCCATACCGATGACCGGAAACGGATCCGACCCAAGATCATGGACGACACCACCGATCAGGGCGTCGACATCACGACGTTCCGGCGGCCGGAACAATGTGGTCACCGCACGATGGTAACTCGCCGCTATCTCTGTCCCAGGTGTTTTGGGACCGGAAGCTGCTTCTAGTGGGAACCGACAGCGGTGTCCAGAGCAGCGCGCATCTGAACGATCGGCGCGCAGCAGCCGGTCATCAGCTCGACTTGCGCGGCGGCCTGGTGGAGCAAGACTGCCTGCCCGCTGACGATGCGGCAGCCGGCTTCTCGTGCGGATGCGGCCAGCGGCGTCGGCCACGGTGTGTAGACAACATCGAGTACCACCGGCTGGCTATCCCAGGGCCGGCCGCGCAGGGTGTCCCCAGCGCCGGGGGGCAGGGTGGACACGACCACGTCGGTGTCCAGCAGGTCCACCTCCGGTAGCCCGCCGAGGATTTCCGGGCGGACACCGAGCCGGCCAGCTGTTGCCAGCAACTCCGCTGTTCTGGCCGGATTGCGAACCACCACCCGGGGAGCGAACTCACCCAGCTCACGCAGGGCGGCGAGCGCGGCTTGGGCCGTGCCGCCGGCCCCCAGGATCGCCCCGCCGCGGACCCTGTCGACGCCTGCTTCACGCAGCGCGGCAAGGATGCCAGCCACGTCGGTATTTTCCGCCCGGCGCGGTTGTTCTGGAGGGCCAAGCAGCAGGGTATTTGCCGCGCCGACCGCGCTGGCCAGCGGGGACACCTCGTCGGCCACGGTTAATGCGACGCGTTTGAGAGGCATGGTCAACGACAACCCAACCCATTCCGGACCGAGCCCCTCAACAAAGGCGGGTAGCGTTGCTTCGTCGCAATTTACCGCTTCGTAACGCCACCTGGCCAGGCCCAGCGCAGCGTAAGCAGCGCAGTGCAGGGTAGGTGACAGTGAATGGCGAATCGGAGAACCGAGCACTGCAGCTCGGCGCTTCGTCAACTCTCTAGCGGCCACTCGCCGATCTTCCCACGGTGTACACCTGACGTTCACCACCCGGGCAGTATCAAGAAACGGCCAACGGACAGGCATGCAGTCTTGCACGGACCGTTTCCGGTCTGTTATTGAGAACTCGGGGAGTAAGTTCGTGTATGCGGTGTGCGGCTGTTCGGCATCCAACTCGTCGACATCAGCAGGGAGGGTGACCGGTGGACCTGCCGAGCTGGGCATCGGACGACATCGACATCGAGCATGCTAGCCCGGCCCGCGTCTACGACTACTACCTCGGCGGGTCGCATAACTTCACGGTCGATCGGCAGATGGCCCGTAAGGCCATTGAACTGTGGCCGGATCTACCGTTGATCATGCAGGCTAACCGGGCGTTTCTCCGCCGCTCGGTGCGCTACCTGGTCAAACAGGGCATCACCCAATTCTTGGACATCGGATCAGGTATTCCCACCGAGGGCAACGTGCACGAGGTTGCCCAGGCTGTCTCGTCCCAGTGCCGAGTCGTGTACGTGGATATTGACCCGGTAGCCGTCGCGCATAGCCGCGCCATGCTGGCCGGAAATCCGTTCGCTGACATCGTCCAGGCCGACCTGCGGGATGTGGCCGCGATCTTCGATGACCCCCGGGCGGGGCGGTTGCTCGATCTCAGCAAGCCGATCGGCGTGCTCATGGTCGCGATGCTGCATTTCGTTCCGGATGAGGCGGATCCGGCCAATGTCGTTGCTCAATACCGCAAGATGATGCCATCGGGCAGTTATCTCGCCGTCTCGCACGCCACTCACGAGGGGCGCCCCGACCAGGCCGGCCCGCATATCGAGCTTTACCGACGCGCCGGTGCGCCGCTGACTATGCGCTCTCGGCGAGAGATCGAGACGTTGCTCGACGGTTTTGAGCTGGTACCACCCGGGGTGGTGTTCATGCCGCTGTGGCGTCCGGACTCGCCGGCCGACGTCGACGATCATCCCGAGCGGTTCACCGGCTACGCGGTAGTGGGCCGGCGACCATGACCGCGGCCGATCACGAGGCGTTCGCCCGGCGTTGGGCCGAGGCGATCGTCGGCACCAGTTACGTGTCGATGGGACGCCGCGTGCTCGCCAAGCACCTGCTCGGACTTACCCAGCGACTAGTCGATGCAACGCTGGCCGAAGAGTTCGATCCCTCGGTCGGTCGCCAGATCGGCGTCGATATGGTCGCGGCACATTTCACCGGCACCGAGACGCTCAGGGGCACTCTGGCCCTCATCTCTGAAGAGTTGCCCGGCCTACTGGGCTCAAATCCGCACTGCACCGACGTACCCCGCCGGGTTGCTCAGCTCGCCGCCAGCATGGCCGCTGGCTACGCCGGTGCGCTGCGTGAACGCAGCCTTGATGAACAAGATGCGGTCTATCGCGCCGGGCTCCGCGCGCGTAGGCAGGCTGAACAGGCTCTCGCGGCCAGCGAGACCAAGTTCCGCGCGATGTTCACTGAAGCGGCAATCGGTATCGGGATCGGCGATTTAGCAGGCAACATCACCGATGCCAATCCGGCGTTGCAGCGGATGTTCGGATACAGTCTCGAAGAATTCACCCGGCTCAACGTCAGTGCGATGGTTCACCCAGAAGACGCTTCCAGCGTGTGGCAGACCTATGCGGAACTGATTCGTGGTGGGCGTGACCACTTCCGGATGGAGAAGCGTTTCTACCGATCCGACGGTGGGGAGATTTGGACGAATTTGACGGTGTCGCTGGTACGCGATGAGAACAACGAACCTGCATACCAGGTAGCAATGTTGGAGGACGTGTCCGAACGGCGTCTCTTGCAGGCCAAACTGGAGCACCAAGCCTACCACGACCCGCTGACATTGCTGGCCAACCGCCAATTGGTGACCGAACGGCTGGCTCAGATATTTGCTGAGTCGGCCGTCGGGCGCCGGGTTGGATTGTGTTTTTTGGACCTCGACGGGTTCAAAGTGGTCAATGACAGCCTGGGACACCACGTCGGCGATCAATTGTTGAAGACTGTCGCGGCCCGGCTGACGCGCTGCTGTTGCGCAGGAGAGCTGGTGGCGCGAATGGGTGGCGACGAATTCGTGATTGTCGTGGAGGGCACGGCGGGAGAGCAGGACGTGGTCACGCTGGCCGATCGGGTGCTGGCCGCCATGGCAGAACCGATTCGAGTCGGTAAACACCAGCTGAGGGTCACGGCGAGCATCGGTGTCGTGGAGCGGCCCGTGGTCGACACCAATCCTGAGGATCTGCTGCAGGCCGCAGACATCACCATGTACCGGGCGAAGGCGGATGGCAAGGCTCGCTACGCGATCTTCGACCGGATTCGCAACGACAGCGAAGTGCTTCGCTTCACCCTGTCCGCGACGATGCTCGCTGCAATCGAGCGCGACGAATTCTTTGTCGAGTACCAACCGCTGTTCCGGCTCCAAGATCGCTCGTTGATCGGCGTAGAGGCGCTGGTGCGGTGGCGTCATCCGACCTTCGGCGTGCTCGGCCCGGAGCGCTTCATCGACCTTGCCGAGGAAAGCGGCTCCATCGTGCAGCTCGGACGGTGGGTGCTGGGCCAGGCCTGCGAGCAGGCGCGGGCGTGGGGGGACAGCTTCGGCGCTGCTGCGCCGTTCGTCAGCGTCAACCTCGCACCCCGGCAGCTTCACGAGCCGGCGCTGGTTGCCGACATCACCGAGATCCTGGCGGATAACCACCTCGAGCCTGCCAGCCTGCAACTTGAGCTCACCGAGCAGGCTCTGCTGAGCGACGCGGACGGGCCGCTGACGGTGCTGACGAAACTGCATGGCATGGGTGTGCGTATCGCTCTTGACGACTTCGGCACCGGCTACTGGAACATTCCCGACCTACGCCGGCTGCCGCTGCACGAACTTAAACTGGCCGGTTCGTTCGCGGAAGGTTTGCAGTCTCCCTCTGCTCTGGTGGATCAACGGATCGTGGCGGCGTTGGCGGACCTGGCCCACGCCCTGGGCTTGACGGTTACTGCGGAGGGTATTGAGACACCCGAGCAGTTTGGGCGATTCCGCACGGCTGGGTGCGACACTGGCCAGGGCTCCTTGTTCGCCCCACCTGGGGCTCCCGAGCAGATCGAGCACCTCCTGCGGGCGTGCCATCCGCTGTGCGACATCAGTACGGAGGCCTGACAACAAGGCTCGACATCGTCGGCCTGCTGCTGTGCGTAGTTATGGCTGTGAGGATGGTGCCCACACGGGTGTAGGCCGCCCGGCGGTCGGTCGTTGAGCTGAACGGCGTAATTACCGTGGTTGCCCGTGCACCGGACGCAACCGATCCGGCACACAGGCGTCTCGATCTATAGCTGACGAGCCGGCCAGCGAGCTCCAGATGATTGCGGAGCGTTGACGTCCGTGCGCGCTGCGTGTTCACTAATTACTGTGCGTCTCGGAGTGCTGAATAGGGAGGGGCTCATGCCTCGACGGGGTTTGCTGGCTGGGTTCCTGGTCGGCGGCCTGATCGCGGGAGGTTCGTTGGCTGCCATGCCGGCGAGTGCGGAACCGGCGCTGGTTCCGTTGTCACCGTCGCTGGCGAGTCAGTTGCTGTCCGCGGTAACCGGTCAATTACCCGTAATGGTGCATGGGACCACCCTTGCGGACGCCCAACGGGCGGTCGCCGCCACCGGGATGCGTCAGGTCGCTACCTTCCGCAAGATCGGGGTAGTGGTGGCGTCAGGGACCAAGCAACAGGTCGAAGCGGCCCGCACCCAACCTGGAGTCACCTACCTCGAGGGCGATCAGCCTCTCGCGTCTTACGCGACAGACGCGGTCCCCACCCAGAAGGCCATCCGCTCCACGTCTTTGCTAGCCACCCGTGGCTTCGAGGCCCAGCAGACCCTGACCGGCGCAAACGGCGCTGCGTTGGATGGCACCGGGGTCAGCGTTGCGATCATTGATTCCGGCATCGATCCTACCCATCCCGCGTTCGCCGGGGACAAGGTCGTGCGCAGCCTGAAGAGCGTGTGCCTCGACGAGTCCAACCCCGATACGAACTGCATCGTGGACATGCCGAGGAGCGTCGACACCGACACGTTGTCCCTCGGCGGTCACGGCAGCCACGTCTCCAGCATTGCCGCGGGTCGCCTCGTCGCGCTCAACGATGGCACCAAGGTCTCCGGTGCAGCGCCCGGCGCCAGTATTGTCTCGTTGTCCACCGGTTCCGCAGTGGTGATCCTCAGTGCCGACTCGGCGTTGAACTGGGTGCTTGAGCACCACGCCAAACCGTGTGGCGACGCAGTACCGCTTTCACTATGCCCGCCGATCAGGGTGGTCAATAATTCCTATGGCCCCCAGGGCGGGGGCAAGTTCGATCCGAATTCATCAACCGTCAAGCTTCAGCGCCAATTG
This sequence comes from Pseudonocardiales bacterium, assembly GCA_019241525.1. Classification (GTDB taxonomy): domain Bacteria; phylum Actinomycetota; class Actinomycetes; order Mycobacteriales; family Pseudonocardiaceae. Next base: position 27,469 of record JAFAWY010000058.1, on the reverse strand, counting down.
ATCAAAGAAGGCGTGGTCATGGTGTGGGCTGCGGGCAACGACGGGGGAGACGGCTCGAAAAGTCTGACGAACCCCCCGGCCCAGGACCCGACCGGTGGGATCATTTCAGTGGCCTCTTATAACGACGAAGGCACTGGCACGCGCACCGGCCCGGTGTCGAAGTTCTCTTCTCGCGGCGCGAAGACCGACCCCTCGACCTGGCCAGACATCTCCGCGCCAGGTGAGAACATCGTCGGTGCTTGCCGGGCTTACCTACCGATCTGCTCCACCGGGCTCAAGCCGCAAAGCGGCCCCGGAATAATCGACGTGGGTAGTTACAACACGCTCAGCGGGACGTCGATGGCTGCACCGCAGATTACCGGTATCGTGGCGTTGCTGTTCCAAGCCGACCCCGCCGCGACACCGGCCCAGATTGAGAAAGTGCTGAAGTCGACCGCCCTACATTATTCCAACGGTGCGCCGTACCAGCAGGTCGGTGGGTACACGACGTCGTTCGATAAGGGCACCGGCTTGGTTGACACGGTGCGCGCTTCAGAAGCGCTGGGGGCCCATGGCCACTAAACCTCCGCGCGCGACACACGCTTCCTCGCTGGCGCACCGGCGGTGGGGCGGGCACAATGGGTAACGGTGCGTGGCCGATGATCATGAGGACGTAGGGGAAGACGCTCCTCGTCGATCAGCGGAGGCACCACATGAGCACTAGTGGCATCATCTATGTCCACTCGTCGCCGCCTGCGGTCTGCCCGCATGTCGAGTGGGCGGTGGCAGGCGTCTTGCAGGCCAAGTTGGAGTTCCTGTGGACTGCGCAGGCTGCGGCGCCGGGGCAGTTGCGCGCGGAAGCTGCCTGGGCTGGCAAGCCAGGTACTGCGGCAGCGTTGGTCATCGCATTGCGGGCATGGCCGATGCTGCGGTTCGAAGTGACCGAGGAAGCCAGTCCAGGGGTGGATGGAGAGCGGTTCTGCTTCGTGCCCGGGCTAGGCCTCTGGCGATCCCGTACCAGTGCCAACGGTGACATCGTGGTCGGTGAGGACCAGCTCCGGTCGCTGGCCGCTACCGCGCGTGACGCTCAGTCCTTCGCTCACCAGCTCGACCAGCTGCTCGGCGCCGCGTGGGACGACGCGCTGGAGCCCTTCCGCCGCGCCGCCGACGGCGCGCCCGTGACCTGGCTTCACCGAGTCGGCTGATCCCCATACCCTGATATGTTCCCATGCCGGGAGCGGTGGGGTGGGCGCGTAGGCTGCCCGGGTGGCACGGCCGGTCGCTCCCCGCTGGTGGACCCCTGTCCTGGTGACAATCGTGGTCTTGGTCAGCGCAGCCGGAGTGGGCTTCCTGCTGCGTGGTCAGCATCCGGTTACCGGGGTGGGTAACACCAGCTCGCATGGTGGCTCGATCGAGACAAAGGCTCCACCCCGACCACCGGCGCCAGGGCCGCCCACAGTGATGCTCGCCGAAGACGTGGCGCTGCATCCCGACGCCGACCGGATCCGGAAAGTTCTCCAGACGTATTTCGACGGCATCAATGCGGGTGATTACAACTTATGGCGCAGTGCCGTCATCCCGCAGTGGGCCCGCGACATGGGAGAGACGGCTTGGCGCGCCCAGTACCGATCCACGCTGGATAGCAGCATGGTGGTGCATCGCCTGGAGCCACGGGTTGGCGGCGGGCTCGTCGCCTTGATGTCGTTTACCAGCCTGCAGAATCCGGCCGACGCACCGCCTGGGCTGCCGGTGAGATGCCTGCGCTGGTGGGTGTCCTACCCGCTGCTGGGACAGGGGGAGGCGCTGCGGTTGGGGCCGAGCTCACCGACTGCGAATCTGTTCGTGGCCTGCTGACATCGCACCTCAACAGCCGTCAACGGCGGCTGACTACAGCGGGATATTGCCGTGCGCGCCGCGGCCTGCCGGGGCGGCGGCGAGTGCTTCGGCCAGGCGTCGCCGGGTCTCCGTCGGCTTGATCACCTCGTCCACCACGCCGATCGCCACGGCACGGTCAACCCCGCCGGCGATCTGCTCATGGTGCTTGGCGAGCTTGGCGTGCAGCGCCTCGCGCTCATCTTCCGCCGCTGCTGCCAAGGCCCTGCGGTGCAGGATGCCCACCGCAGCTTTGGCGCCCATGACGGCCACCTCGGCATCGGGCCAGGCGAAGACCTGCGTCGCACCCAGCGACCGGGAGTTCATCGCGATATAGGCGCCGCCGAATGCCTTGCGCGTGACCAGCGTGATCCGGGGAACGATCGCCTCGGCGAAAGCGTGCAGCAGCTTGGCGCCGCGACGTACCACGCCGTCCCACTCCTGACCCACACCCGGCAGGTACCCAGGGACATCGACCAGTACAAGCAGGGGCACGCCGAACGCATCGCACATCCGCACGAAGCGCGATGCCTTTTCGGCTGATGCGGAGTCGAGGCAACCCCCCAGCCGCAGCGGGTTGTTTGCGATCACGCCGACGGTCCGGCCCGCCAGCCTGCCCAGGCCTATGACGATGTTGGGTGCCCATTTGGGCTGCAGCTCGACGAAACCTCCAGGCGAAGCGGGGCCGCCAGCCGCATTGGCCGGGTCAGCATCGGCGCCATCCAGTACCGCGCGGAGCAAGGGCCGAACGTCATACGCACGTTGGCGCTCTGCGGGCAGGAACTCCGAGAGGTCGACCTCCTCATCGAACGAGTGCAAATCGAACATTCCAGGACGGGCGAACAGCCCGGCGACATGGCGCGCCCGCAGCAACGCGTCGGGCTCTGAGGTGGCCACCACGTGCGCCACACCCGATTTTTTGCCGTGCGCGTCCGGACCGCCCAGCGCCTCCATGTCGATCTGCTCGCCAGTGACGCTGCGCACGACGTCCGGGCCGGTCACGAAGATCCGCCCCTCTGGAGCCATGATGACGACGTCGGTGAGCGCGGGACCGTAAGCCGCTCCGCCCGCAGCAGCACCGAGTACCACGGAAATCTGCGGCACCCGTCCGGAGGCCCGCACCATCGCGGCGAAAACCTGCCCGACGGCGTCGAGCGCTTCTGCCCCCTCCGCGATCCGGGCCCCACCGGAGTGCCACAACCCGATTACCGGTGACCGCTCCCGGATCGCAATGTCGATGGCTTCCACGATGTGCCGGCAACCTTCGGAGCCCATCGCGCCGCCCATCGTGGTGGCGTCCGTGCAGTAGGCGATCACCTTTGTCCCGTCGATGCGGCCCCGGGCGGCGAAGGCTCCGCTGCAGTCATGAGGATGCAGTGGCACCAGCGTGGCCGGATCAAACAGGCACGTCAGCCGTCGTTCCGGGTCCCGCGGGTCTACGGTCTGTCCCTCGCTGGACTGGCCGTCGGCCGACTGGGTCGCGGCATGGGAACGATCGACCAGAGCTGTCATCGGATGATCTCCTTGAAGCAGTGCCTACTTGCGCGACTGGTCACGCCGAGATGAAGGCCAGTGCCACGTTGTGGCCGCCGAATCCGAAGGAGTCGTTGACGGCGGCGGTCAGCTTCATCTCGCGGGCTGAGCCGGTCGCCACGTCGAGCCGTACCCCCGGATCGGCATCCTCCAAGTTCAATGTCGGTGGTACGACACCGTCTCGTAGCGCGAGCACGCAAGCCAGGCCCTCCACCGCACCGGCTGCACCGAGGAGGTGCCCCAATGCACCTTTGGGCGCGGTGACCACCGTGTGATCGCCGATCGCCGTCCGGATAGCGGCCGCCTCGGCGACGTCACCGACCGTGGTGGCGGTGGCGTGCGCGTTGACATGGTCGATATCTGTTTTGGCCAGCCCGGCGGTGCGTAGCGCGGCGGAAATCGCCCTAGCGGCGCCAATGCCCTCTGGTTCAGGGGCGGTGATGTGGTGGCCGTCTGAGCTCGTGCCGACCCCCGCAAGCCGAGCGTGTCGGGTCGCCCCTCGGGCCGCGGCGAAATCCCCCCGTTCCATCACCATCACTCCAGCGCCCTCCCCCAGTACGAACCCGTCCCGGGCCATGTCAAACGGTCGGGAGGCCCGTTCGGGTTCGTTGTTGCGGGTACTCATGGCACGCATCTGGGCAAACCCGGCCAACGTGATGGGAGTGATGCACGCCTCGGCTCCACCGGCCACCACCACGTCGACCTCACCCGCGCGCAGCATCCGCCACGCGATGGCCAACGCCTCGGCGCCTGATGCACAAGCGGCAACAGGCGCGTGCACCCCACCGCGGGCACCGAGGTCCAGCCCGACATGGGCGGCTGGCCCGTTGGGCATGAGCATGGGGATGGTCAGAGGCGAGACCTTGCGCACTCCGGCGTTCTCAAGTAGATCATCCTGGCCCAGCAGGGTAATCGCGCCACCGATCCCGGTGCCGATTACCACAGCCAGCCGCTCCGGTTCGACCTCGGGGGCGCCTGCGTGCAGCCAGGCTTCCCGAGCAGCGATCACCGCGACCTGCTCGCAGCGATCCCAGCGGCGAGCCTGTACGCGGGGAAGTGAGTCACTGGGATCCACTGCCAGTTTCGCGGCGATCCGCACCGGCAGGTCATAGCGATCAACCCAGTCCTCGGTCAGCGCCACGACGCCGCTCTTGCCGGAGCGCAGGGCGTCCCAAGTGGATGTCACGTCGCCGCCGAGTGGGGTCGTGGCTCCGAGCCCAGTAATGACAACCTCAGTGGTCATGTTCCTCTCCGCCGGAATGCGTGCACGGCGTCATGTGATGGTGGTCTTGGCTACGTAGTCCACCGCGTCGCCGACCGTCTTCAGATTGGCCAGCACCTCATCGGGCACCTTGACGCCGAAGCGATCCTCCACCTGTACCGCAATTTCCACCATGGACAGCGAGTCGATGTCCAATTCGTCCACAAAGGACTTCTCTGGGGTGATCTCGCTGGTCTCGACCCCTGCTACCTCGTTCACGATCTCGGCAATGCCCTTGAGGATTTCCTCGTTCGTCACTGGTGTACGTCCCTTCCGTCGATCTCGATGATCGGGGCGCAGCGTCCCCTGCGGCGATGCATTGTCCAGATGCGTAGCCGGCGCTTCACGGCAGGACCACCACCTGGCTTGCGTAGGACAGTCCGGCGCCGAACCCGACCAGCAGCGCTAGGTCTCCGGAACGGACCCGGCCCTCGGCTCGCATGTGGTCGAGCGCGAGAGGTATCGATGCCGAGGATGTGTTTCCCGAGTGGATGATGTCGTCGGCGACCACCATATCCCCGGGGGCTCCGGCGGCCCGGATGCGCTTGGCGATGGCCTCGACGATGCGCAGGTTGGCCTGGTGCGGCACCAACACATCGACATCCGCCGGGGCCACCCCGGCCAGTTCCAATGCCCGTAGAGCCACCGGTGCGATCTTGGTGATCGCCCACCGGTACACCTCCCGGCCGTCCTGGTGGATGAACGAGTTGCGGTCGGAGATCACGATGGTGTCGACCAGATCCCCGGCGCTGCCGGCGGCGATCGGACCGATGCCGGGACGATCACCCTCCTCGACCGGGCCGACCACCGCGGCGCCCGCGCCGTCGGCGAAGATGATGCAGGTAGATCGGTCCATCGGATCGACCCAGTCAGACAGCTTTTCTGCGCCGATCACCAGCACGTGGCGCGCGGAGCCGGCGCGGATCATGTCGGATGCGGTGCCCAACCCGTAGCAGAAACCGGCGCATGCGGCGTTGATGTCAAAGGCAGCGGCGGCGTGCACTCCGATGCGGTCCGCGGTCTGCCCGGCGGCGTTAGGGATGAACGACGGCATTGTGCAGGTGGCAACGAGTACGGCGTCGATTTCTGAGGGTGCCAGCCCGGCGTCGGCAAGCGCTTTGGAGCCGGCATCAACGGCCATGTCGACAACCGACTCGTCAGCGCGGGCAAAGCGGCGTTGCTCAATTCCCACCCGGGCGCGAATCCACTCGTCAGTGGTGTCCACCCCGCGAGCGGAAATGTCGGCATTGGTCACGATCCGCTCGGGTTGCCTGCTGCCCAAACCCAGGATGCGCGCACCAGGGGTCAGGGTGAGTTGCCGGAGGACGGGACTCACGGGTGAATTCCTGAACACTCGTCCCTCTTCGCCCCGCTGGCGTGATCGCTGATCAGACCAGCAACCTTGTCGAAATCCCCGGGTGCCTTCAGCGCCAGCGTGACGGTGCCGGTCAATTCCCTTTTGACCAGGCCGGACAGCGTGCCCGCGGGCGGCAGTTCAATCGTTGCGCTGACGCCCAGTGCGCGCAGCGTGGCCATACAGCAGTCCCAGCGCACGGGCTTCGTCACCTGCGCGACCAGCCGGTCCAACAACTCTGCTCCCTCGGAGACCGCTTGCCCGTCGGCATTGGACAGCAGCGTTCGCGCCGGATTTTTGGCGCCGAGCTTCACTGCGTAGTCCGCCAAGGCCCGCTCGGCCGGGGCCATGAACCGCGTATGAAATGCGCCGGCTACCGGCAGTGGTTTGACCCGCGTTCGGGCCGGCTTGTGCGTGGCCAGCGCCGCCAGCGCCTCGATCCGGCCAGCGACCACGATCTGCCCAGCGCCATTGTGGTTGGCGACGTCCAGCTCACATTGCGCCAACGCCGCTGCGACCTCATTGGGATCACCCCCGAGTACTGCTGACATCCCGGTCGCCGCAAGCCTGCACGCTGCAGCCATTTCCCGACCCCGAAGGGCAGCGAGCGCGATGGCTTCCTCGGGGGTGAAGACGTCGGCGATCGCCGACGCGGCCAGCTCGCCGACCGAATGCCCGGCGACCGGTGCGTCAGTCGGCAGGTCTAGCCGCCGGAGTAGTTGCTCGGCGGCGAGCAGCGACAGTGCCACGATCAGTGGCTGGGCCACCGCCGTGTCCTTGATCTCTTCGGCATCCGCTGTGGTGCCGAGCCGGCGTAGATCGAGCTCGGCGCTGCACGACCAGGCCGCGATACGGTCCTCCGCGCCGCCCATCTCCAGCCAGGGCGCGAGCATGCCGGGGGCCTGGGCGCCTTGTCCGGGAGCGAGCAGTGCGATCATCGGTGTCCACTGAACACCCTGGTTCGCCACGGTGGTGATGCCGCCGGTCACGAAGTCCACCGCGCCATTCTTGTGGAGTGTCTACAAGCACCTCGGTGGCGGCCTGCGCTCTGAGCTTGCCATCAGGGTGCGTGGGTGGACCGGCCACGGACTACCACAGGCCGCGCGAGCGGGCCAGCCGGCCGACTGCCAGGCCTACTCGCAGCACGAGCCCGTCTCGCGGGTCACTGGGCACTCGTCCGGTGATTTCGGCGATGCGACGTAGCCGGTAGCGAACCGTGTTGGGATGCACGAACAAGCGCCGGGCGCAGGCTTCGAGTACGCCGCTGGCGTCGAAATACGCGTCCAGCGTTTCCACGAGACCGCCGCTTGCTGCGGTGAGGGGTCGCATCACTTGGTCCACCAACAGCCGCTCCGCCTCCGGGTCTCCGGCCAGCGCACGTTCCGGTAGCAGCTCCGCTGCCGGGACCGGTCGTGGCGCCGCGGGCCAGGCCGCGGCGGCACGCAGTGCGGACAGGGCATCGGCGGCACTGCGGTGTGCTTCGGCGAGCGAAGGCACCGTCGGTCCGATCACTACCGGACCTGGCCCGAAGGCGTCGATCATCCACTGCGAGTCCTCTGGCAGTGCTGGGCAGCCGCTGACGATCAGCACCAGCCGAGAACCTTGCACCCCGACGAGTACCCCCCGCCCAGTGCGGGCGGCGGTACCCCTCATGTCAGAAAGCAGCTCCGGTGCACCTTCCGGGGGTGGGTTACCCACCAATACCGTCGCCGGTGCTGTGGGTTCCAAGCCTAGTGCCGCCGCATGGGACAGCAGCGCCTCCTCACCGTCGCCGCGCATGATCCCGTCCACGACCAGGGCTTCCAGCCGGGCGTCCCAGGCGCCGCGTGCCTCGGCGGCACCGGCGTAGGCGCTGGCTGCGGCGAAGGCGACTTCACGGCTATAGCGCAGGGAAGCCTCGGTAAGGAATGCGCGCTCGGCATCGTCAGCGGCGAGTTCGGGTAGTTGTTGCTCGAACACCGAGGTAGCGATGCGGACCAGATCGACGGTCTGGCGCAGGCTCACCCAGCGGCTCAGATCACGCGGAGCGGTGCGAAAAGCCCCAGAAGACAGCTTGATGGAGTGCTGAGGGTCATTGAGCCACTCGACAAAGTTCGCCAGGCTGGTTTGGGTGACCAGCAGGATTTCGGCTCGCTGGTCGGCGGGCAGCCGGCGAAACCAGGGATAGCGCAGCTCCATCTCAGCCACGCTGGCAGTAGCCAACCCACCGGTGGCCAGGGCCAGCTTGCGCAGCGTGCTGGCAGACAGCGAGTGCGTACCCGTCTGGACGGTCATAGCGCCCAGCATCGCACGGCAACGTTAAGAAGAACCGCCGGACAACAGTGCGACAACGCAAAGCCAACGGGAAATGGCTTCGCGCGATAGTGTTTGGTTAAGCCAAGAGACTGGTAGGACCCAGAGATTGTTGGAACGCGGTCAAGGAGAGGCGCATGGTCAGCTCGCCACCGAAGCTCACGCCCCAGATCGATGTGCGCCGAGCGGCGGACCGTAGGCACACCGAGCTCGGCTGGCTGGACTCACGGCACAGCTTTTCATTCGGCCGGCACTTTGATCCGGCGAATACTCACTTCGGCTTGCTGCTGGTCAACAACGATGACGTCGTGGAGCCTGGCTTGGGATTTGAGACCCATCCGCATCGCGATATGGAGATCGTCACATGGGTGCTGGACGGGTCGCTGGTGCACGAGGATTCCAACGGCAACTGCGGGGTGATCTACCCAGGGTTAGCTCAGCGCATGAGCGCGGGCACCGGGATCAGGCACTCGGAAAAAAATGACTCCTGGCGATTGGACGGCGAGCCACACGACGAGAATGTGCACTTCGTGCAGATGTGGGTTCCGCCGGATACCCGTTCCATCGAACCTAGTTACCAGCAGCTGGACATCAATGATCAGTTAGGTCCGGTCGAAGCGGGGTCGGGTGAACTGGTGGTGGTGGCCTCCGGAATGGACGCTCACCGCGACCGCCGAGCGATTTCCATCCGTCAGCAGCATGCGGCCCTCTACGCCGCACGGCTGCAACCCGGAGCCAATGTCGGCCTACCAGCTGCGGCGTTCGTGCACGTGTTCGTCGCCCGAGGCACGGTGGATCTGGAAGACTCCGGCTCGCTGAACACCGGTGACGCGGCACGCATGACTGCCGCCGGTGGCCAGCGGGTCACTGCTGGAACCACCGGCGCTGAGATCCTCGTCTGGGAGATGGCTGCTCGCCTGATGAACGGCTAGCCCCACCTTCTCCTCCCCGCCATGGCTCCATGTCGGCGTTGATCGACCCGGTAACCGGGTGATCGCTAGGCGACGCCCGGGTCGGAGGTTTGCGGACCGGCGGCCTGGGGATCGTCGATGCGGTAGTGGCGCGCTGCCTCGGTGACCACGGACTGGTCGACCTCGCCACGTCTGGCCAGTGCCGCAAGCGCGGCTACCGTGATGGACTCGGCGTCCACCAGGAAATGTCGCCGGGCCGCGGGCCGGGTGTCGGAGAAGCCAAAGCCATCCGTGCCGAGTGTGACGAGCTCGGTGGGCACCCAGGCACGGATAAGATCAGGCACTGCCCGCATCCAGTCCGATACGGCGACCAGCGGCCCCGGCGCGCCTTGCAATACCCGCGTCACGTGTGGCAGCCGCGGTTCGGCTGTTGGATGCCGCAGATTATGTCGGTCGACCTCGACAGCCTCGCGGCGCAGCTCCGTCCACGACGTCGCAGACCACACATCGGCCTGCACGCCCCACTCCTGAGCCAGCAACTCCTGGGCTCGCAGTGCCCAGGGAAGTGCCACCCCGGACGCGGCCAGCTGAACACGGGGTCCGGATGTGGCTGGTGCTGGGGCGTACCGGTACAGGCCACGCAACAGGGCTTCGACGTCGAGGTCGTGGGGTTCTGCCGGCTGCTGGTAGGGCTCGTTATAGATGGTGAGGTAGTAAAACACGTTCGGATCGCGCCCGTCATCGCCGTACATCCGCCGCAACCCGTCACGGACAATGTGCGCGATCTCGTAGCTCCACGCCGGGTCGTAAGCCACCACCGCGGGGTTGGACGCAGCCAGCAGTACGGAGTGCCCGTCGTTGTGCTGCAAACCCTCTCCGACGAGCGTGGTGCGTCCCGCCGTCGCGCCGAGCAGGAACCCGCGGGCCATCTGGTCGCCTGCTGCCCACAGGCCATCGCCGGTGCGCTGGAAACCGAACATGGAATAGAAGATGTAGATCGGGATCAGCGGCTCGTTATGCGTGGCGTATGAGGTGCCCGCCGCGGTGAACGACGCCGTGGACCCGGCCTCGTTGATGCCCTCATGCAAGATCTGGCCGGTCTCGTTTTCCCGGTAGGCCAGCATCAGCTCGGCGTCGACCGAGGTGTAGAGCTGACCGTGCGGGTTGTAGATCTTCTGCGTGGGGAACATCGAGTCCATGCCGAAGGTGCGCGCCTCATCCGGGATGATGGGCACGAACCGGGGACCGATTTCGAGATCCTTGATCAGCTCTCGGAGCAGCCGGACGAAGGCCATTGTGGTGGCCACCTCCTGCTTGCCCGACCCGCGGCGCAGCACGTCGTAGACCTTGTCGCCAGGTAGTACCAGGGTCCTGGACTTGGTTCGGCGCTCGGGCACGAATCCACCGAGAGCCCGGCGACGTTCACACATGTACCGGATTTCTGGGGCGTCTGGACCGGGGTGGTAGTAGGGCGGCAACGTGGGATCCTGCTCAAGCTGGTCATCGGTGATCGGAATGCGCTGGATGTCCCGGAAAACCTTGAGGTCCTCCAGAGTGAGCTTTTTCATCTGGTGGGTGGCGTTGCGGGCCGCGAAGTGCGGACCCAGGCCGTAGCCTTTGATGGTCTTGGCCAGGATCACCGTCGGTTGACCGTGGTGCTGGATAGCAGCCTGGTAAGCCGCGTATACCTTGCGGTAGTCGTGTCCACCTCGTTTGAGATTCCACAAGTCAGCATCGGACAGGTTCTTGACCAGTTCTTTGGTCCGGGGATCACGACCGAAGAAGTGTTCGCGAACGTAAGCGCCGTCTTTGGCCTTGTAGGTCTGGTAGTCACCGTCAGCTGTGACGTTCATCAGGTTGACTAGCGCGCCTTGACGGTCGGCGTGCAGCAGGGCATCCCACTCACGGCCCCAGATCACCTTGATGACATTCCACCCCGCGCCGCGGAAGAACGACTCCAGCTCCTGGATGATCTTGCCATTGCCCCGGACAGGACCGTCGAGGCGCTGCAGGTTGCAGTTCACCACGAAAGTGAGGTTGTCCAAGCCCTCGATGGCCGCGACCTGAATCTGTCCGCGCGATTCCGGCTCGTCCATCTCGCCGTCGCCAAGGAAGGCCCACACGTGCTGGTCAGAGGTGTCCTTGAAGCCGCGGGCATGCAAGTACCGGTTGAGCCGAGCCTGAAAGATCGCATTGATCGAGCCCAGCCCCATCGAGACCGTGGGGAATTCCCAGAAGTCGGGCATCAACCGTGGATGCGGGTAGGACGGAAGGCCGCCGCCGGGTCCGGCGTGGGACAACTCCTGACGGAACCCGTCGAGTTGGTCGGCGGACAGCCGGCCTTCCAGGAACGCTCGCGCGTAGATACCCGGAGACGCATGTCCCTGGATGAATACCTGGTCGCCACCACCGGGATGATCCTTACCGCGGAAGAAATGGTTGAAACCCACCTCGTAAAGCGCGGCAGAGGAGGCGTAGGTGGAGATGTGACCACCGACGCCCACCCCAGGACGCTGCGCCCGGTGCACCATCATCGCCGCGTTCCACCGGATCCAGGCGCGGTAGCGTCGCTCGGTTTCCTCATCACCGGGAAACCACGGCTCGTTCTCGGTGGGAATGGTGTTCACGTAATCCGTGCTTGTCAGCGCGGGCACCCCGACGCCGGTCTCGCGGGCCCGTTCGAGCAGCCGCAGCATGAGGTACCGGGCGCGCTGCTTGCCTCCGGACAGCACCGCGGAGTCGAAGGCTTCCAACCACTCCGCGGTTTCTTCAGGGTCGATGTCCGGTAGATGAGCCGCCACACCGTCCCGGATGACGCGCACTCTCGCGGGCCTGCGATCGTTCTGGGTGGCCAAGGGATCTCCCTGCCTCAATCTCTATCTGTGCTGATACACCTTGTTCTACGGGTCACTGCGCACTACGGCACTGTGTTGTGGCGCACTGTGTTATCGGGTAGCCACCGGCCTTGAGCTGGCCTGAGACCGGTCGCTTGCATGCCATCGTGCCGCATGTTTATCGGGCTGGCGATGGTGCTTGGCATTACCGTGGGTCTGGCTGGCGGGAGCATCTCAGCAATCCCCGATCGGCGTGTCCTGCTGCTGGCAGTTGCGCTATGGCCGGACCGCAGTGTTCGCTTGGACGCCATCGAGTAATACCACGCCGGGCGGGCGCCGCCAGGCTTGACATGTGTGGAGGGGTGAACACCGTGGTCGCCGCCGCGGCGGGAGACACCGGCAAACTCAACATTGCCGAGAGGCTCGGGATCGAATCGGACATGGTCGTGCAGGAACTCGGCTGGGACGAGGACGTCGATGACGACGTGCGGGCGGCGGTCGAGGAGGTGATTGGTGCTGAACTGCTCGATGAGGACTCCGACGAGATCATTGATGTGGTGCTGCTGTGGTGGCGCGACGAGGACGGAGATCTGGTCGACACGCTCGTTGATGCCCGGGCACCCTTAGCTGATACCGGGGTGATCTGGGTACTCACTCCCAAGACAGGTCGCGACGGTCATGTCGAGCCCTCGGATATCGCTGAGGCGGCGCCGACTGTCGGTCTGGCGCAGACTTCAAATATCAGCATTAGTGAGGACTGGACAGCTACCAGGTTGGCCACGCCGAAGGCGGCCAAGTCCAAACGCTGAAGGGATTGGGTAGTGCCACCTCGCGTTGCCAGCGCGAGCGCAGGACGGGGAGAAGGGCTCAAGCACCATGCCGCTGGATGTCGGGGACCCGGCGCCGGACTTCACATTGAAAGACCAGAACAACCAGGAGTGGACGCTGTCTGAGTTCAACGATGACCGCGACGTGCTTTTGGTGTTCTTCCCGCTGGCCTTTAGCGGGATCTGTACCGGTGAGCTAGATCACCTGCGGGACCATCTCGCAGAGTTCACTGAGGTGCAGTTGCTGACGGTGTCGGTGGATTCGGTGTTCACCCTCAGGGCCTGGTCAGATCAGCGGGGTTATGATTTCCCCCTGCTGTCCGACTTCTGGCCACACGGCACGGTCGCGCAGGACTACGGAGTCTTCAACGACAAGACTGGCTTTGCCAACCGAGGCACGTTCCTGGTGGGCAGGGACGGAGTGATCCGTTTCGCCGAAATGAACGGTCCCGGAGAAGCACGTGACCAGACCGTCTGGAAGCAGGCCTTGGCTGCACTGCCACGGTGAACATCATGTCGCCCAGCCCGTCTGGGTGACATGGGGCGCATAGCTCAGCGGTAGAGCGCTCGCCTTACAAGCGAGAGGTCGCAGGTTCGACCCCTGCTGCGCCCACAGAAACCGCCTGACCTGCGGGTTTCATACACTCAGATCGGCGCGTTAGGCGAGCACATCGCTCAGCGAGCCGCTAATTAATCTGTCAGCCCGCGCTGGTACGTTCCGCGCATGCCCGACGAGACCGTGTCCACGCGAAGTGATGGGCTGAGCGTTGAGGTACTGAGGCTGCTGCGCCGTGACTGGCAGCGGCACCTGCGCAACCTCAACCGCGCTGCCAATACCCAGCGGATCTATGACACCGTCGCCCAGCAATTCTGCGCGTGGCTCACCGAGCATCAGCGTTCCACCGACCCACGTAAGATCGGCAAGCGCGAGATCGAGGACTTCATGGGTTATATGACTGCCACTCGATCTGCTGCCACCGCCAACGTGGCCTACCGGGCACTTCAGCAGTGGTTTAAGTGGATGGTCTCCGAAGACGAGATCGAGCGTTCCCCGATGGAACGCACCACACCTCCGTTTGTGCCCGAAAAAATAGTGCCGGTGCTGACTATCGACCAGATGCGAGCACTGCTCGATAGCTGCCAAGGCCGCGAGTTCGTCCAGGTGCGCGATACAGCGATCATCCGCCTATTGCTCGATTCCGGTGGCCGCCTTGGTGAGATCAGTGCGCTGACCATCGAGGACATTGACTTCGACATGGACGTCGCCCACGCGGTTGGCAAGGGACGTCGACCACGAGCACTACCTTTTGGAGACAAGACCGGAGCTGCGATCGCTCGCTACCTACGTGCCCGGGCCCGCGAGCGCCACGCCGGCCGTCCGGAGCTGTGGCTAGCCGAGAAGAACAAGGGCCCCCTGCTGGCCGGCGGGATCAAACAGATGCTCAAGCGCCGCGGCAAGGCGATGACCCCACCGATCCCCGGCCTGCACGCCCACATGTTTCGCCACACCGCCGCCCACCGGTGGATGGCCGAAGGCGCCTCTGAAACCGATCTCATGCGCATCATGGGTTGGCGCTCCCCACAGATGCTCCGTCGATACGGTGCCTCCGCCGCCGACCAACGCGCCCGCGCCGCGCACAAACGCCTTGGACTCGGCGACCTAGTTTGAACGGGCGAGACCTCGTCAGGCCAGCGTGCGATCGAAAGGAAGCCGCTCACCCCTCAGCCTGCTGCTCGATCTCCGGTTGAGCGGCCACCCACCGGTATCGCAATACATACGACCCCGCGTCAGCGGTCATAGCGTTGACCTCCAGAGCGCGGCCGGTAGGCCCCCACACGGTTCTCCGGATCACCAGCACCGGACTACCGGCTGATAGCTCTAGTCGTTCCCGTTCGTCCTCGTCAGGCATGCGTGACGTGAGGTCTTCTTGGAACCAGGCAGGGGGATGACCGACATCCGTGAGCCGAGCATAAGCCCCCCCAGGACCGGTATCTTCATGCTCGATTTGGGTTCCACCAGCGATATCAGCCGGGAAGTAGGAGGCTGAGAGCAGAACTGGTTTGCCGTCGAGGATATAGCGACGTCGACGTACTACGACTTGGTCATCCGCTTCCAAGCCGAGGTCATGAGCGACATCATCCGGTGCGGTTTCTCTAACGACACGAATATCAGCTACTACTAGGTCGCGACCCGCAGTACCAGGGTCAGCGTCCCAAATCGCTAAGCCCGCAGTGCGTGGATCCTGAGCGAGCCGCTGGATACCGTGCCGGATGATCGGACGGTAGGTGCGGACGTAGTAACCACCGCCAAACCGGCCTTCTACTAACCCCTCACCGATGAGAACCTGGTAGGCCGAACGAGCGGTGATCTGGCTGACCCCGAACTCGCCTTCTAACTCGCGTAATGACGGCATCCGCGAGCCTGGCGTGTAAGTACCTGCTTGCACCCGTTTGCGCAGCTCATTAGCTATCAGCCGGTAGGCGCGTGGTCTGGACACGAACTGCTTGCTCCTCGATTGCGTACAGGTTCGGCACATCCTGGCATAGACCTTGCGTATGAGGTGCCCCGGACGCGCGGCCAACCTTGTATGCAAGCTTACTTGACAACCTTGTATGCAAGGTGGAGGCTTTGGGCTACGGGCGCAACTACGGCGATCACCGCCGAGTGCGACGCGAGGTTGGAAGTTGACCACGTGGAGGCGCCCTAGAAACCAGCAAGCCCCGGTCGGTGTTGGCGCACCGGCCGGGGCGATACATCGGATGTTGGGAGCATCGATGCAGGTTGAGGGTACCCGGTTGTACCGGGTCCGGGATGTGGCGGGGCACTTCGACGTCTCGGCCGCGACGATCTACCGGGCGATTGAATCGGGCCGGTTGGCGGCGTTGAAGTTGGGCACGGGGACGGGCACGTACCGGGTGCTTGGCGCCGCAGTGCTGGCTTATGAGAAAGCGTGCGCCCGGGCGGCTTGCGACCGGTCCGGCGCTGTCGGCTCACGCCCGGTGGTGGTGGGGTGATGGGCCGCGCTGATAGGGCGGAGTTAACCGCAGCGCAGCGCAGCTTGCGTGCTCGACTAGCGGCGTATCGGTCGTGGGAGCGCACCAGCGACCCGGCGGTCCGCACAGCGCCAGCACGGCGGGCGGCGATGGCCCGGTTCGAGCGTCAGGTCGATCCTGACGGTCTCTTGCCTGCGGAGGAACGCTCGCGGCGGGCGACGGCGGCGATGCGGGCGTATTTCACGGCTCTTTCGCTGCGCAGTTCTAGGGCGCGGTCGAGGACGACGCTCTCTGACGGTGATGCCCGATGAACGCGAAGTATTGGATCGACTTATATGCGCGGGCCGAGGTTGAGCCGGATTATGACGATGAGACGGCTGCGCCACAGGAGGACTCAGCCGGGTCCCGGCTGGAACCGGCGGTCACCTTGGCGTGCACCTCGTGTCAGCTGGTGTACACCCCGGATCCGGCGGTTTTCGACCGGGGGAACACGGGTTGCCCTCGGCGCGGTGGGTGGACGTGGACCGCGCAACTGATCACCGCGCCCCGCGAGAGTGGGGAGCCAGTGCTGTGATGAGCCGCTGCGAGAAGAAACCAGATATTGCTCTTGATGAGGTAGTCGACCGGTTGTGGCCGTATGACGGTCCGCACACCCCGGAGACGGTGGCAGCTGCCGCGCGGGCGGTGTCGGGCCTGGTGCGGTACCTCAACAACGCCACCCGGCAGAGCGCGGTGCCGGACGCCCCCTCGGTCCACCGGGTCCTCGCCGAGGTCGAGACCGCAGTGTTCCGATTGCCGCAGTTGCTAAGCCAGCTCCAGAGCGCCGCGGAGCGGCTCGTCTTCAACCCAACGTTGTACGACGACCGGGAGGATCGGGTAGCGGCGAACACCGCTGCTGAGCTGGCCGAGAATCTCCGGTTCGCCTGTACCGACGCGAGAGTCCTCGGCATCCAACTGAATACGGCCGCCCAGTGTTCGGTGCACCTCGGTAACGAGGACCCCGCCCGGCCGCACGAGGGTGGTGATCGGTCATGACCGCCGTACACAACCTGCCGGCGCAGGTACCGGCGTGCTGGGGTGTTGATCCTGAGCTTTTCTTCGGACCCGCAGACAGCGCTGAAGGCCAGCCGCTGTTCTCCTGGGAGCGGCAGGCGCTGCGGGTCTGCGCGAGCTGCCCGCTCCAGGCGGCGTGCCTGGCCGAGGCGCTGAAGTTCCCGCGCGACGAGCAGTACGGCGTGATCGGGGGGATGACGGCCGGACAGCGGCAGATGCTGCTGCGCACGTCCCGGCGTCAACCGTCCCGCTCGTCCGCGACGGATACAGCGAGAAACCGGCGGTGGCTGATGCAGGCGGCGGTGCGGCTGCACCAGGCCGGCCATGGTCCTCGGGAGATCGCGGGCCGCCTGCACGTCGGGGAGCGGCGGGTGCAGCGGTGGCTGGCCGCGCACCGCGCCGAGGGGGTGGCGTGATGAGCCGGGAGATGTTGGCCGCGGTGGTGCTGGTGTGGGTGATCGGCGCCTTGGTCGGTTGGTTCGTCGGCTGGGTGGCGCGGGGTGATGAGAGCCGGCGGTGGGCGGAGTCCTTCCGGCGGCGAGTTGACTACGCGGAGAGCCAGGCTCGGGACGCGGCCGCCGAGCTGGAGCGGGTTAAGGCCCAGCGGCTGGATCAGTCATGGGTGGCCGCGCCTGCCCCGCAGATTCACGTACACGTCCAGCCGTTGCCGGTGCTGGGTTATCACGACCTGACTGGTGTGGCGGCGCAGGCGCTAGCAGCTCAGCTGCCGCCAGTGCTGGAGGTCGGCCCATGACCGGCCCACCGAGGTGGCTGCGGCGGGCGCAGCGCCAGGCGGTGAAGACCCGGGAACACGACCGCGCGTGGGTGGTCCGGATGGCCCACTGGGGTGTACGGGTGCTGGCAATTGTGATGACGCTGGCGCTGGTGTTCACCATGGTCAACGTTCAGCAGTTCGCTGCGCAGGGACACCCGGAGTTCGGGGTGCAGTGGTGGATTGCGTGGCTGCTGGATCCGATGGCGTCGCTGACCATGGTCGCGGCGATCGTCTATGAGGGGCTGCTGTCGGACTACGGCAAGCTTCGGGTGGTGTGGCTGGAGATCACTAAGTGGTACGCCGGGATCGGCACGTGGGGGATGAACATCTGGTCCTCCGCTGCTGTGTCGTCCTGGCATGGGGTGTGGCTGCACTCGATCGCGCCGGGGATCGCGCTCGGCTTGGCGCAAGCGGCGCCGCGGGTGCGGCGTCACATAGCAGAGATCCTGGAAGAGCTGTCCGACGCCGTTACGGCGCAGGTTTCACCGGTCGGCCCCGTTGCTGAGGATCTTTCGGCGCCGACGTATCCGCGGGTGGCTGCGCCGGTGGCGTGGGTTCCTCCGTCTAGGCCCGCAGGGGTGCCGGCTGCACCGGTGCGGGATGACCCGGTGGTCGGTAACGAGCACGCGTCGGTGCCGACCAGTCCACCGGTGCTACCCGCGCCAGAGCCGGTGCGGGTCCTCGACGCGGAGCCCGTGGCGGATCCGGTGCCGGTGACCGATACCGCTTCACCTGATGTGCTCGCGACAGGTGACGAACCGGTCGAGGTCGCCCCGGAACCCACGGTAGATGCGGGGGTGCCGGCTGGTGCGGCGTCCAGCGGCGCTGCCAGCGACGAACCGGTGACCAGCCTGGAGGACCAGGTGCGGGCGATCCTCGACAAGCACGGTCCGCTGGGTCGCGGCCGGATCATCGCGCTACTGCCGGATCCGAAACCGACGTCCTACCAGGTGCGCACGGTGTTGGAGCGGATGCGAGCCGACGGGGTGCCGGCGCTTAACGGTGCCGGGGTGAAGTCCGGCAGTGCGGGGTCGGTGGGTGATGCCGATGCCGCGTGACGTCGGGTCATTCGGGTAGGGGGCCCTGCCCCTACTGGGTGCGTTGCTTTGCCGTCCAGAGGTCAGCAGACCCCGTCGGGGACAAGCGTCGATGAACCTTCCCGATCCCATCCAGTGGCGAAACCCCGTGTCACCGGATGCGACCAGTCAGAACCCCCGACGTCCTACGGATCCCCAACTACGCCCGCTGAGGCAAGCCCCGTCAAAGCACCACCCCCCGGTCGGAGCAGAAAGGAACTCCCGATGAACGAGCCGACGATCTCCCTGATGGGCAACCTGGCAGCTGACCCCGAACTGCGTTTCACGCCTAGCGGCGCCGCGGTGGCGAACTTCACCGTCATCCAGACTCCGCGCCGGTTCAACCGGCAGACCGGGGAATGGACCGACGGGACGCCGATCAGCATGCGGTGCAACGTCTGGCGCGGCCAAGCGGAGAACGTGGCCGAGTCTTTGACCCGCGGTACCAGGGTCATGGTCACTGGCCGGTTGGTGCAGCGCACCTGGGACGACCGCAACAGCGGCGAAACCCGGTATCGCCTGGAGCTGGAGGTCGACGAGATCGGCGCCAGCGTCAAGTTCGCCACGGTCAAGGTCACCAAGGCCGAGCGCCAAGGCGCCGACGCGGCCAGACAGTCCGGCGGCGACCAGGGCGGGGCGTACGACGAGCCGCCGTTTTGATTCCTAGCTCCCCGGTGGCGCGGGTCTGCCTCCCCAGCGCCCGCGCCACCGGGATCCACCACCAGAACTCCACAAAGGAAGCCTAAAAAAGGGGGGTGATGGCAATGGAAATAATACTGGTTTGGATCCTCATCGGCGCGGTCGGCGGTTTCTATCTGGGCCGCATGTGGGCTGAGGATACTCGCGCCACGCACGACATGAAACGTATCTGGGATGGCCGTCAAAGCTACCGGCACAAGCGTTAACACAGTAGTCCATTAATCAAGCTCCCCACGGCGCGAGTCGGTTTTCCCGACTGGCGCATGAAGTACCTCTATGTCAAAAAGTTATGAATTAGACACCGAAGGAATGAACGGGAAATGAGTCTCGCAACTGAAGTAGCACTGATCGGGCTGGCATTGTCGCTCGGGCTGGCGGAGCTGGCGCGACGCCGACGCACACCCGGGCTGGTGGCGTTTTGGGTCGCGGTCGCCGGGCTGGTCGGGTATCTGGTGGGCGGCTGGTGGCTGGTGGTGCCGTTGGCCGGTGGGCTGGGGTGGGTGGCGTGGTGGCGGGGCCAGCACCGCTCGGCGCAGTCAATAGTGGCGCGCTGGCATGCCCGCAACGACAAGCACGCGGGAATGGCGTCGCGGTGGGAGCTGTGGCGGCATCACTCGCCGTTGGTGATGCGCCGCAAAGCGACGGTATTGCGGCCCAGCTTCGCGACCATGTCGCGGTGGGAGCGGTGGTCCACGCCGGTGACGCAGTACGCGCTGCCGATCGCCCGGGTGGGGCTGACCACGACGGTGTGGGTACCGATCGAGGAGACGATCTGCCAGTACGGGCGCCCCCGCCGCGGTAAAACGGCGCAGCTGATCCACTGGGTGTGCGATTCGCCGGGGTTCACGCTGACGACATCGACGAAGCGGGACCTGTACGACATCACCGAACCAGTGCGCGCCGAGATGGGCCCGACGCTGCTGTTCAACCCGACGGCGCTGGGGGATCTACCGACCACGCTGGGGTTTGATCCGCTGCTGTGGTGCCAGTTCCCGCAGCACGCCGAGGAACGGGCGGTGGACCTGATCTCCGGGGGCGTGGGGGGCCGCTCGGAAGGCGAGGGCCGCCGGTGGGACGAGCAGGCCCAGCGGGTGCTGGCGGCGCTGCTGCACGCCGCGGCGATCGGCGAGCTGGCGGCCCTGGATGTGCTGCGCTGGGTGGCCAGCCCGGACGAGCACAAGCCGCTGGTGATGGGGCTGTTGCGGGAGTCCCCGGCCGCAGTGGCCTACCTGCCCTCGGCGGAACAGTTTTTCGCCACGAACTCCCGGACCCGATCCAGCGTGACGTTCACGATCATGCCCGCACTGGCGTGGCTGACCAACCCGCACGCCCTCGCGGCGACCCGGGCGGCGACGCCGTTTGAGGTGCGGGAATTGCTGCGGGAGCGAGCGACGATCTATCTGCTGGGCCGCTCAGAGACCCGAATCGCGCCGCTGTTGTCGGCGCTGACCGGGTATTTCGCCCGGGAAGCCCGACGGTATGCGGCCACGTTCCCGGCTGGCCGGCTAGATCCCCCGGGCCGGCTGGTGCTGGATGAGGCGGCGGCGATCTGCCCGGTGCCGCTGGATGAGTGGTTCCAAGACTTCGGATCCCAGGGGTTGACGCTGATTGCCACGTTCCAATCGCTGGCCCAGGTACGCCAGCGGTGGGGCTGGGATGGGGCTAAGGCCATCCGAAACAACACGGGCACGACGATCCTGCACGCCTACGGATCCGATGAGCAGGACCTAGCGGCGTGGTCGGCACTGTCGGGTCAAGTGATGCGCGACGGGCGCCCGCAGCAGGTGTTGACGCTGCCGCAGCTGATGACCATCCCACGAGGGTCGATGGCGGTGTGGCCGGGTGAAACCGCAGTAACCATGGGCCGAATGTCGCCGGGGTGGAAGCGGCCGGATGTGCAGGCGGCGGCCAAGCGCCGGGGGCTGGCGCTGGCGGCGGTCGTCGAGGGGATGGAAAACGAGCTGGCCACCCAGGCGGTCGGCCTGTCGGATCTCCCAGTCGTGGGCGGCAGCAAGTGACTGGGCGACGCAGGCGGGCGGGCGACGCCCCGCAGGAGTTGCCGCTGGGCGAGGGCGATATGGCCCAGGCGCTGATGGGTCTGGCCCGCCAGGTGGAGCGGGTGCAGCGCGCCCAAGCGGCGCAGGAAGAGATGCTGCGGAACCTAGCGGCGGATGTCGCCCGCCTGGCGCGGACCGCCCGCCCGGATCCGCCGCTGTCGTGGCTGCTGGCCGGCGCCCAGGCGGGCGGCGACATGGCGGGGCTGGCGGCGATCCTGGACGACCTGGTGACCTGGGTGGGCGACGTCTACCTGTTCTACCCCGACGCCCGGTTGGCGCCGTGCTGGCTGTGGCACCCGGGCGCGGTCGAGGAGCTGTTGTGGCTGCGCCAGTACCACCGCGAGGCCTACCACCCGCTGGGCCGCTCCGCGGCGAAGGCCGCCGAGTTCCACGAACGGTTCCTACCGGGTGTGATCAAACGACTGGGCAAGTCCCTGGACGGCTGCGACCTGACCCTGCACCAGCCCGGACACAAGCTGCACCGGCCCCATCCGATCACCGCACCACTCGCCGACTACCGGCATCGCATCGCCACAGAGTGGGCCACCCAGCAGATCCCCGACCCCGCACCAGCAGAACTCAACGACGCCAAAGCACACACCAGATCCACTCAGCAGCAGCACTCACCGAGCTAGCGATCCAGTCAGCAACGAAGCCCTAGAGATCAACAGCAAGGACAACACCATGAACCCCGAAGATCAAACGCACGGTCAACCCCACAAGATCACCAAGAGGGACACACCAAGGCATCCCGATCCCGAGGCCTATGTCGCGCCGACGGCGCGACGGATGTGCAAGATCAGCAAGTGCGGTCGGGAACTCTATGCGCTTGATCGTTGTCGGGGGCACTACGAACGCTGGATCCGCTTCGGGAATGACTTCCCGGACGTCCCTATTCGGCGCGGCGCGCGGCTCGGCGTCCCGGGGTATCGGGCAGCGCACGCAGCGGTGCGCGCGGTGCGGGGACCGGCGGCGGCGTGGCCGTGTTCGGTGTGTGGGGACCCGGCGGTGTCGTGGTGCTACGACCGCACCGATCCGGCGGAGCTGGTGGAGGCGGCGCAGGGCCGGCACTACAGCGTGGACCCGGCGCGGTATGTACCGCGGTGTCGCGGTTGCCGGCGACGCCCGTTCTCGCAGGCGACGTCGCTGGGGGTAGCGGCATGTTGAGTCTTTCCCCTGGTCACGACACCTCATATCTCACCGACGCCGTGGGCGGTGGTCGGGAAGGCTACTACAGCGCGGCGGTGACGGCGGGCGAGCCGCCTGGCATGTGGTACGGCGCCGGAGCCGACGCATTAGGCCTGATCGGCCAGGTGGACGCCGACCTGATGGAAGCGATCTATTCGAGGTTGCTGGACCCGCGAGACCCGAACGCCCACGACCGGTCGACGTGGGGGCAGGCGGAGACGGTGGGTGCTGGGCATAAGCACTACCGGTCCGCCCAGGAGCGATACGACGCCGCCCTGGCGGCCAACCCGGGCGCCAGCCCAGA
Source organism: Pseudonocardiales bacterium (assembly GCA_019241525.1). Taxonomy (GTDB): domain Bacteria; phylum Actinomycetota; class Actinomycetes; order Mycobacteriales; family Pseudonocardiaceae. The sequence goes on along the minus strand of JAFAWY010000058.1, from coordinate 4,460 downwards.
GCAGCGGGCGGAGATGTGGCGGGCGGCGGAGCAGAACGCCCGCCAGGCGACGGCGTTTATCGACGCCACGTTCAGCCCGCCTAAGTCGTGGTCGATCGCCAGCGTGGCGTTCGAACGGGCGAGCAATCTCGCCTACCAGGCGGGCGACGCCCACTCGGCCGCCTACTGGGAGGACAAGCACCGGGCGATCGAACAGGCGGTCCTGGTGGGCGCCCGGGCGTCGATCGACTATCTCCAGGACCACGCCGGCTATGGGCGGGTGGGCAAGCACGGGCCTGGGGCGACTGGGCGGTGGATTGACGCCCATGGGTGGGTGGTCGCCCAGTTCCTTCAGCACGACTCCCGGGAGCACGACCCCCAGCTGCACGTTCACCAAGCGATCCTGAATCGGCAGCTGTGTGCGGATGGGCAGTGGCGGGCGCTGGACTCCACGGCGATCAAACAGTGGCGGGCGGGCGCGGCGGCGGTGGGTGAGCGGGTGGCGGCGGAGTACGCCGCCCAGCACGCCGGGTTGCGGTTCCAGGCCCGGGCCGACGGCAACGGCCTGGAGGTCGCCGGGGTGCCGGCGGAGCTGATCGAGCTGTTTTCCAAGCGGACGGAGGCGATCGATCCACGGGCCGAGGCGATCGCCGACGAGTTCCGGGCCCGGTATGGGCGGGAGCCGTCGCTGCATGAATGGACCCAGATGCGCCAGCAGGCGACGTTGGAGACGCGGGCGCCGAAGTCCCACGACGGGCTCACTGCTGAAGAGCGGATGGACCGGTGGGTTGCCGAGACCCAGGCGCGGGTGGGGCAGGACCTGGCGGCGACCGCAGAGTCAGTAGTAGCCGCGGGCGCGGTGAAGCGGGAAACGGCGCAGTGGTCACCGTGTCAGGTGTCGGCGCAGGCCCTAGCGGAGATCGGGGACCGGCGCTCGTCGTGGCAAGAGGCCGATCTGACACGGGCGATCGGGCAGATGTTGCCGGCGAACCTGGGTTGTAAGCCCGAGATGGTGCCCGAGCTGTTGGACGGGTTGACGCAGCAATCCCTCGGACGGGCGCTGCCGGCCCGCACTGGGGTGGACGCCAGCGATGCCCCGGCGGAGCTGAAGCTGGCCGACGGCCGGTCGGTGTATGAGGCGCCGGGAGCGCGCACGTACTCCACGGAGGACGCGGTCGTCGGGGAGCGGCTGCTGCGTCAGGCGGCGGTGACCCGCGGTGGGGCGACGCTGACCATGGAACAAGCCCAGGCCGTCGTGGACCGGTACGCGGAGTCGCACCGGGAGCTGGGCGCGGATCAGCAGGCGGCTTTGGTGGGGGTGCTGACGTCGGGGGCGATGCTGGAGACGTTGTGCGCCCCGGCGGGCACCGGTAAGTCGTTCGTGGTCGGGGCGATCAATGATGCGTGGACCGAGGCCGGGAAGCGGATGCAGGGGCTGGCGGCGACCCAGCGGGCGGCCGACATCCTGGCTGACGAGGGGCTGACGTCGTCGAACATCACCCGGTGGCTGGCGGCGCAGGGGCGCCTCGAAGCGGGGCGGGCGCTGCCGGGTGATGAGCAGTACCAGCTGGGGCCGGATGTGATCGTGGCGATCGACGAGGCATCGATGGCGCCGCGGAGCGACATCCTGGCGATCCAGCAGAAGTGCGCCGCGGCCGGTGCGAAAACATTGCTGGTGGGCGACGCGGCGCAGCTGACGCCGGTGGGGCCGGGTGGGGTATTGGCCGATGTGGCCGAACACGGCCTGGCTTATGAGCTGACCCAGGTGCGGCGGTTCGAGGCGGACTGGGAAAAAACAGCGTCGCTGGGGTTACGGGCGGGAGACAAAGCGGCGGTGGCCGAGTACGGCCGGCTACGCGACGGCGGGGCGGTCGAGCAGACCGAGGCGAAAGCCCGGCAGGCGTGGCTGGCCGACACCCTGGAGGGCAAGGAATCGCTGCTGGTCGCCCAGTCCAATGAGGCAGCGGCGCGATTGTCGGCGGCGTTGCGCGAGGAATTAGTCGCTCTGGGAAAGGTGGGGACAGCAGGCGTTGCGCTGGGGATGCAGGGCACCGTCGCCGGGGTCGGGGATATGGTGCAGGCGCGGCGCAATGCGTGGTCTCTGAAGGGCTGGGAAGGCAACACGATCGCCCCGGTGAATCGCGCCACCTATGAGGTAACCGCTCTTCGCGACGACGGTGGACTGACGGTGGCGCCGATTCTGGCGCACGGACAAACGGGCCGGGAACTAGGCCCGGAATTGCAGCTGCCGGCAACTTATGTGGATAAGCATCTGACGCTGGGATATGCGTCGACGGTGTATGCCGCGGAGGGCCGCACCGTGAAAACCTGCCATGGGTTGCTGACTCCGGGAATGGATGCGGCAGCGGCGTATGTGGCGGCGACCCGGGGCACAGAGCACAACACGCTGTGGGGGGTGACCCGGGCGGCCCCAGCGAAGGACTCCGCTACCGGTGAGGTCGCGCAGGTGATCGAGCACAGCACGCAGGGGATGCTGTGCGACATCCTGGACTGGCGCGAGATCGAGCAGACCGCGCTGGCGGAGGCGGAGCAGGCAGCCCGGGATGCGCAGTCGGCACTGACCAACGGTGGCCGCCTGATCGACAGTGTCGGGATGCTGTTGGCCCACCGCACCAGTCAGGCGCTGGATGCGCTGGTCGCCGAGGGTGTGCTGGCTGAACACGACCGGGCGCGGTTTTGCAACGACGACGCCATGTGGTCGGTGGACACGATGCTGCGGCGCGCGGAGCTGGCCGGGCACGACCCGCTGGAGGTGCTGCGCGACGCGGTGTCCCAGCGTGATTTCGATGGGGCGGACTCCGCGGCACAGGTGTTGCACGGCCGGCTGGACAAGATGCTAGACGGCAAGCTGACGCCGCAGGTGGAGCGGTTTAGCGATTTGATCCCGGCGCAGGTCCCGGAGACGTGGAACTCGTGGCTGGGTCGCCATGCTGACGCGGCGGATGACCGGCGGACGATGCTGGGTGAGGAGATCGCGCGGGAGCGTCCGCAGTGGGCGATCGAGGCCCTGGGCCCGGTCCCAGAGGACCCAGTGGAGCGCCTGGAGTGGGAAGACAAGGCCGGCGCTGCCGGGGTGGCGCGAGAGCTGCTGGGCCACGACGACCCGACGGATGCGCTGGGTGCCGCGCCACCGGCGAACCTGCCGGATAAGCACGCCATGTGGTACGCGGGACACGCAGCACTGGGCTTGCCCGATGCCGGGCCGGATGATCGGGCGGCGTCAGATGGGCAACTGTTCGCGCGGATCGCGGCCTATGAGCGGGAGCTGAACTGGGCTCCGGCGTATGTCGCCGACGAGCTGGAGGCGGTCGCGAAGGCAGCCGATGATGCCGGGTCGGCAGCGACGGTGCTGGCGGCGAAGGCCGCGGCGGAGCCCGATGCGCAGCGCGCGGAGATGTTGCGCAATGAGGCGCAACAAGCCCAGGCCCAGGCCGCGATCCTCGAGGAACAGCGGGCCGGGTTGGAGCGCGGTGATCTGAATCGGGCGTTGTGGTCGGCATCCACGGCGGTGACGAAGGATCGCGCCGAAGCGGCGAAGGTGACGTTGGCCGCGCGAGGGATCGATGTGGCCAACCCGCCGGATAAGACGACCGCGACAGAGTGGGTCGAGGCGCATCGGGCCGAGCAGGCCGAAGCGGAAGCTGCGATGGTCGACGTTGCCGAGGCAGACATCGCCGACGAAGGCCATGACGCGGAGATGGCCGAGGCAGATGCGATGGCGCCGGTGTCCGGGCCAATCGAGGAGACCGGGCTAGCGGAGACCGCAATAGCCGACATCCGGGAGACCACAGCACCGGATCCGTTCGAGCGATCCGACGAAGCTGACCGGGGTCGAGTGCCTACGCCGTCAGAAACACATAAGGCGGTGGTGCGCGCCTCGGAAGCGGTCGCGGAAATGCAAGCCCGGGAAGCCCTAGATGAGCTGGCCGATCAAGAGCCCGATGTGGCCGACGTCGCCAGGTGGGGCGACGGCACCGAAGACACCCAGGCGGATGACCTGGTGAGCGATGACGAGCCCGTAGTGACATATGACGGCCCAGCGGACCCAGTGATCGAGCAGCCCCGGCCAGGCGAACGGGTCGACGCTGCGCCGTACGCCGGCTAAGCGGGGCAGGTGTCAGGCGAATGCTGAATCTCGACGATCACACCGCTCACGTGCAGGTACTGCTCTGGTCAGCTAACAGCTGCGGCGTCCCAACCGAGGTCGCGCTGTATCCGTCTGATCTGCTCGTCGTAGTGCTGGTACTTGGCGGCGGCGGCCTCAGCCTTAATCCGTTTCGCAGCCCGCTGTTCAGGCGACAGGCGCCCGTCGCGGATGATCTCGGCGTACAGGTCGTCGGCGGTGTAGAGCCGGCCGTCTGGGTGGCGGCGGGGCACGGGAATGGGTACCCGTACCCCGTAACCTTCTGGTTGGAGCAGCCAGCTCAGGGCGTTCCAGACACCAACGCAATAGTTCGTGT